>NZ_CP012357.1:0-612759 GCF_001267155.1 Spiroplasma litorale | reverse complement strand
TTTTTAATGAATTATCAAGCTTTTTAGAAAAAGGAGATTGCATTATTGATGCGGGTAACTCTTTTTATAAAGACTCTGTATCTAAATACAATTTAGCAAAAGAAAAAGGAATTAACTTTATTGATGCAGGGGTTAGTGGTGGACCAAGTGGAGCACTAAATGGTTGTTGTATAATGGCTGGTGGTAATGAAGAAATAATAAAAAACTACAATGACTTTTTTACCAAAATATGTGTACCAAATGGTTATTTATATACTGGTGAACCAGGTAGTGGTCATTTTGCAAAAATGGTGCACAATGGAATTGAATATGGAATGATGCAAGCGATTGCAGAAGGGTATCAAATTATAAATAATTCAAATTACAATTTTGATTTAAGCAAGTTATCAACTTTGTGAAATAATGGAAGTGTAATAAGAAGTTGACTTGTTGAATTAATGGTAGAAGTCTTTAAAAAAGACCCTAATTTAAATAATTATAGTGATGTTATGAGTATGAATGGAGAGGGTTTGTGAACACTTCAAGAAGCATTAAAACAAGGTACGCCAGCACCAATAATTGGTCTATCGGTAATGTTGAGACAAAATAGCACACAACAAAACAATTTTGCAGCAAAAGTAATATCAGCATTGAGAAATAGTTTTGGTGGACATGAAATAATAAAAAAATAATAAAAAAATAATAAAAATCGCTATTGAACATCTAAAATAAAATTGACAGTAAAAAAGTACTTTTATTGTTAAAATTTTATTGAAAGGTGTTCTTTTTATATGGCAAAACAATGAACAAAAAATGAAAAACTTAATATAATTAATGAATCAAAAAAAATTGGTATTTTAAATGCGGCATTAAAGTTTGATATTAGTACTAGCACAATTAAAAGATGAAAATCAGAGGTGAAAGTTAAAGGTGAAAGCGCTCTTGAATGAGGTAGCGGAACATAAGCAAAAGGAAATATTAAAAAATTTAAATCTCATGATTGAATTTTTAAAGAACCTGATGATATGAGCGTTGAAGAATTAAGAGAGGCTTTGAAACTGGAACGAGCTTTAAAAAAGCATTTGGCGAAGACGACTAAGGAAAAGTACTTCGCCATTTTTAATGTTAAAAGAATGTTTTTTTTGAAATTATCTTGTTTATATTTAAAAGTTTCAAGGTATGGATATTTAAAATGACTTAAAAACGGAAAACCAAAGTATAAAAATTATAATAGAATTTTAGCAATTAAGATAAGATGCCTTTTTTACTTGTTTAAAAAAAGATATGGTTATAATATGATAACTTTATTTTTAAACAAATACTTTAAAGAAAGATTAAACCCCTGAGTTGTTTATAGATATATGAAAATAATGAGTTTAAAAGCAGCAAAGAAAAAGAAAGTTCCAAACTATGATAAATCAGGTCCATTAAGATTTGAAAATCTACTAAATAGAGACTTTAAATCTAAAAATATAAATGAAAAATGAGTAACAGATGTAACTTATATAAAAACTATTAATGGAAACGTATATCTATCTGTTATAAAGGATTTGTTTAATTCAGAAATTATTGATTGAAAGTTATCGGTTAGTCCTAATAATAAATTATGTCATACAAATTTAATAAGCGCCATTAAAAAAAGAGGTGCACCAAAGATAATCCACTCAGATCAAGGATCACCATATACAAATGAAACTTGAGAAAGATTATGTAAAACTAATAATATAAATATTTCTATGTCACGAAGAGGAAATTCACCAGATAATGGTGCCTGTGAGTCTTTTTTTGGAACTTTTAAAAATGAATGTATATATACATATAAAGTAAAAAAACTACATCATTCAAATATTTATAAAATTATCTCAGACTATATAGAGTTATATAATTATGTTAGACCTTCATTAAAACATAAAAAAACTCAATACGAAATTCGTATGGAGAAAGTATCTTTTTAATGTCAATTTTAATTGACAATTTCACTATTAAGCGATTTTTATTATTTGGATTTAAAATATTTATTTAAAACTTCTTTGTGTGTGTTTATTAAAGTAATGTTTTTATCATCGTTTTTACCTTCTGTTGAGTTTGATAAATCAGGATGATATGTTTTTACATAACTTCGATATACTTTTTTAAAGTTTTCGTAAGTTGTATTATCTGTTAGGTTAAAGTATTTGAAAGCAGCTAGAACTTTATTATCTTTAGATTCACTAACTTGGTCATTATAATTAGAATTATATTTATATCTTTCTTTCATCATTATTTCTCTATATCTTGTTCTAATTTGAGAAATAATGTTTGAAATTATTTCATAATAGTAATCTTTACCAAAATCTATTAATTTTGATATTTCATAAAATTCTTTAAATTGATCATATTCGTGTTTTCTTAACTTGTTATATAAAACACATAAAAAGTCATTTAACTGATCAGAAATAGTTTTAATTATACCTTTATAAAGAGCTTTATAATCTAATAGGTTTGTATAGATTCTTTTTAATAAATATTCTATATTTTTATCTAAAGTAGCTGATACAAATTTTGCTAATTTGAAATAAGCTGTTTTAAATATTAATCTATTATAATTTGACAAACTTATATAATAAAATGATTCACGAATCCTTCTTAAATATATTGGAAATAATTTAACTCTGAATTTTTCGTCTCCAATCATCATATAAAATAGTTTTCCATTCGAATATGATATTAGGTTTTTAAAAGAGTTGCAATATTTATATATTTTTATTTTTTCTTCTAACTCATGGTTTTGAAAAACCATACTATCTTCAACCTCATTAATTCATTTTACATATTTAAAAACTTCAGAATTATAATATTTTTCATACTCAAATTTCATATCCTCAAAAGGTAATTCATTATTATCTTTTGCCAATTTTTTAGAAGATAAAAATGGTTTAATGAATAATATAGTTTGAAAAAAATTAAGTTGTTCATCACAATTTAAAGTATTTACAATTAAAAAGGTAAAAGTAAAGAAATATAATACAAAATAAGATATTGTTAAATATATACTTGAACTTTTTACCAGACTATATGTATAAGTTATTACAATTTGGTTATTATTATTAAAATTAGTTTTAAATGAATCATAATAAACTGTATACATATTATATACAAAATAAGCTATAACAAAACTTGCCAACACAAAATAAACTATATAAATTCAGTTAATAAGTTTGTAAGTTTTTTTATTGAATTCAGCTTTAAAAATAAAGTCAAATATAAACATAAAACTTAATCAAAAATATAATATAGAACAAAAAATAATGCTTGACAATAAATAAAAAATCTCTGAATCAAAATTAATTGTTTTTTTATTACTAACAGAATTATAGTCTAAAAATTTGTCAACAGATTCAACATATTTAGTTTGATTTAAATTTTTAATATCTAAAAATATAATTGACGTAATAGTTAAACTAAAAACAATCAACAAGATAATAGTTCTTGTTAATTTATATTTTTTCAACTCCCTCTACCTCCACAATTTAACTTTCACATATATTATACCATAAAAATTAAAAATATAAAGGTATTAGTGTACTTTAACAACTTAAATAGTTATTATATATAAAATATTATTGTATTATAAAAAAATATATATATTAGAATAAATAATGTTATTGGTAACGTAGGAAGGAAATTTTTATATGAATGGATTGGCAAAAGGGGGTATAATCACCTCTCTTATTGGTGCCTCAATAAGTTCAATATTCGGTATAATTTTATTTGCAAGTTAAGCTTTATTAGCTGGTTTATTTCCTGCTCTTGGCACTGGAATTATTATGGGTATTGCTGCATTTTTATTAATTGTACCAATACTTGTAATTGTTTTTGGATCAATTGCTCTAGCAAAAAAATCTAACAAAGCAAGAATTGCTTGTGGTGTATTGTCATTAGTAGGTATACTATTTGCATGAGCTGCTTATTTTATACCATTAGTATTATTCTTAATTGGTGGAATATTGACTCTTTGTGGTAAAGCAGAGTAATTTATTAAAATAAAAAAACTAATCTATAACAATTAATTATAGATTAGTTTTTTTATTTTAATGATAGTGTATATTATTTATTAAGAAAGAGTGAGAAATTGAAAAAGTGAAATGAAATATATAATTATTTATTAAATTTATTACATGATAAAAAAATAGGGGACAATGAATGTTTGCCTTCAGAAAATAAATTAAAGTTAAAATTTAATTGCTCAGTTCAGCCAATTAGAAAAGCGTATTCAAAATTAAAAGAAGATAAATTAATTGTTAGTTCACAAGGAAAGGGATATATCCCACTAAAAGATAAAAATAATATATTATTTTCTTTTAGTGAATTATTTCCAACAGCAATAAGCGAATATGTCTATTTAGGTAAAATAAAATTAACAGATGAACTAAAGAAAATAACAAATTTTTTATATGAAGATTTTGTACATAAAATGTGTGTTAAAAGATATTTGAATAATGAACTGTTTATATATCAAATATCTTATATATCTGATTATCTATTAAAAAAAGATATTAAAATGGAAGTAATAAGTGAAAAAGGGTTAATGTATTTTTTTAAAAATTATTTAAAACATAATATTAATTATTCGATAAAACAAATTATAGCCTTGGAAAGAAAAGACATTGATGTATTAAATGATAAATTATTTGAAAATGAAAATCAATTTATATTAGATAAAGGGATGTTATTTACAACTAGTCAGGATTTAGTAGAATATAGAGAAAGTTATTATAAATTTAAAAACTTTAAATGAAGTTTCATAGAGTATTTTAAATAAAAAAAACTTTAATTATTTTAATTTTGAAAATATTCTTCAAGAATTTCTCTATTTAAATTAATTAAAGTAATTTTTTTTATTGAATCTTCAGAATTTTTGGAGTTTGCATCTGGATGATAGATTCTAATCAATTCTCTATATTTATTTTTGAAGTCGTCATATGTTGATTTTGGATTTAAACCAAAATAATCTAATGCTGTTTTGACTTTGTCATTTTTATGTTTCATAACGTCATCATTGTAATCACCAGTATACATTTCATCTTGTATTCTTATTATTTCATTATATGAATATTCAAATTCTTTTGAAAATCGTTCTGTTAAATCATGATAGAATTCTTTACCATATTCGATTATATCATTGGTAGTTACATTGATTGACATATTTTTACTCTCATAATTACGTAATATTGCATAAATTTTAGCAATAAAATCATTTAAGTTATCATTTGCTATTTTTATTAACTTTTTATCTAGGTTTTCATAGCTTAAAATTTGCATTGTAATTCTTCTATAAACAATTGTTAAACTATGTTCAAGGGTTGCTGCAATATGTTTTGCGTATTTGTAGTAAGCTGCTAAAAATAAATTTTTACAATATTTTGTAAATAAATTAATATAATAAAATGAATTTTCTATGTTTTCAACATACGAAGGAAATAAAGATAGCTTAAAGTTTTCATCTGCTATAAATACATTAAATTTATTTCTAAAAGTATAATTAACCAGACTTTTGTATTCGCTATACTTTGAATATCTATCAATTATTTCATCAATTTCATGCATTTCTAAAACTAAATCAGTATTAAAATCATCAATTCAAACCAATCTATTAAAATTAGTTGATACTTTTTTAAAGTTTTCAAAATTATATTGTTGAAGTCCTCTGGTTTTTTTTAAGTTCTTCATTGCTTTTTTTTCTTTTTCAAGCTTAAATTCATTGTTTATTTTATAGTCATTTGAAGTATGCCATCTAAAAGTTAGAACTCTAAAAAATTTATATTGGTATTTGAAATTTAACATATTTACAATTAAAAGAATAAAAGAGATTACATAAATACTAAAATAAGCAAATTTAAATATATTAATTACTTTTGAAGGATTATATTTAGCACTAATATTTGACTCGTATTTTAAACTATCAAAAACACTCCCATAAAAGTCCATAACCTTATAATTAAATAGTGTTATTAATACACCTGCAGTAGCAAAAAAAACAACATAACAAATATTTGGTAATATCATCCTATGACCATTTTTTGATAAATCAACAATAAACAATAAACTTGTAACAATAAAAATAAAACCAGCTATAAACATTGACATTATTAATCAAAATAATTTACCATTAAAATTAAAATGTTTAGAATTGTATATTTCATCAGTTGTGTAAAGTTCTAAAACCGATTCATACATTCTGTCCTTATCATTTGCATAATTTGCAATTATAAGGCAAACAAATAATGCTAAGCTAATTATTAAAATTAATAATGATCCTCTTATTATTCTATATATACCCATAATACCCTCATACAAAATTAATTTATATAATATATTATATATGAAAATATAAATATTTATAGGACACTTAAAAGTTGAAAATTGCAATTTTAATGGATATTTACTAAACATTTATGTGTATGGTATGGGTTGTAAAAAGGGGTATTTTTATGTATAATATTCAATAAAGGAATTGCTATGAAAATAAAAAACATATCTTATTTTAGTTTATTAAAATTTTTGTTTAAAAATCTTATGTTTGATAAAACGTTTATTTATTTTAATGTTGCTACTCTATTCTTTTCATTAATTTTTTCTTTCTACTCAGCATTTATTGATAAAGATGGGGAAGTTGCAATAATATTTGATTTTTATGCAATATTTTTTGTTGGTGTAGTTATGTTTATGCTTATAATAAGAATTTGTTTTTATTTATTTGTGCGTAAAACAGAAGATAAAACAATATTTTTAATAGTTTCAAACATTGTATCTAGATTAAGTTTATTTATTTCAATATACTTAATTAGTATAATTGTAATAATATTTCAGGTTTTTTTAAGTTTTGTTTTATTTAATATTAGTTTTTCAATATTTCATAATGTTGAAAACTCAACAATAATACTCCAAAAAACTGCAACTTTTTTATGATTTGCACCATTAATTTTAATCTGTTTACTAAATTTTGTTATATTTTTATTAATGTTTGTTAACAATCAAGTAACAATGACATTTTTGACTCTTTTACTTGCATTTACATTTGTTGCAAATTTACCATTAAAATTTATAAAAACTAGTGAAGAGAGCACAAGAATAAAGCTAAATAACAATCAAATTTATAACGTTTCTAATATGTATGAGGCTTTAGATCTTCAAGACTATATAGGGAAAGGTAATATTAGGTTTAAAAATTTATCTAAATTTATAAATAATTTTTTAATAAACGAACAAAATAATATTACAAAATCAAACATATCTACTTTAGAAAAAAAAACTTTAAGAATAAATTTATGAAAAGATTTGGGCATTTTAGTAGATATTAAGGGTGATGATTGAAGCGAAATTAAAGATTTAAGATTTAAAAATCTATCATATTCAAATAGTGTGCCAACTTCATGAGTTGATTCATTCAAGCAAAACGAACAAAAAAAATATGATATAAAGTATAGAATTGATAAAAGGTTTATTAAGCAAGATGAATTATTAAATCTTATTGATAATGAAAAAGATTCTACAAAAAAAGCAGTTTTAAGTGACTTTTATAATTTTTATCAATATTTAGCATTTAACTTTACTGATTTACAAGCAAATTACTATAGTTTATTTGACGATTTTATATTTTTAAATGCAGATAGCAAGATTAACGCTAAACAAAATGAATGTAGTGCATCTGGTAAAGATTGTGAATCATCATTTTTAGAAGAATATTTAAGATCAAATTATATTTCTTTCTTTTATGAAGGTTCTGATGGTAAACAAGTTTTATTTTTCGATAACGAAAATAAAGATCTTGAAAAATTAGTAAAAACAACACTAAATTCACCATTAATGATAGCAACAAGACTATTAGAAAATTATTTTGTTTCGTATACCACTACATACAGAACCATAATTAGTAATCCAATTGATTTTAACTTTACAGATTTTATTAAATATTATAATTCAAGACTTGCATTTTCAATATTTTCAATATTTTCACCATATTATAGTTTATGAAGTAGTTATACTTATTATTCAGGATATGCATATGATGATATTTGATTTAGTCTTTATAGTGATTCAAAAATAGAATTATATGATCAACAAAATCTATTTTTACCTTATGTGCAATATAGTTTTACAACAGATGAAAATGGAAAAGTTTTACCAAATACTTATGAAAATTTTATAAATCCATTAATATACCTATTTTTATACCTTACATTAACCTCTATTGCAATAGGATTTTCATATTGAAGATTTAGAAAAATAAGTTTATAATAATTGTATGGAGACTTATATATGGAAGGAATAGATTTTAAAGTAGTTTTTAATGTTGATAATAAGTTATTTTTTGATGCATTAATGATTAGAAAAAATGTTTTTGTAGATGAACAAAATGTAGATATTACTGAAGAAATCGATGATTATGATGATAAAGCTTATCATGTCGTTGGATATTTATTAGCAGAACCAATTTGTTGTGCAAGGATTTATATCGATGTAAACAAATGTTATTGGGGTAGAGTTGCAGTTATAAAAAAATATCGCAAGAAAAAAGTCGGAAATAAATTAATAGAATTTTTAAAAGAGTATTCAAAAAAAGAATTAAGTGCAAGCGAAGTTATTATTGAAGCTCAATTACACTCAATTGATTTCTACAAAAATAATGGTTTTGAAATAATCGATGAAGAAATTAAAGTTATTTCAAACATTGAACACAAAACTATGAAATTAGTACTTTAAAGATAATAGAAATAGACTTAAATGTCTATTTTTTTGTTATTAAATAAAATATTTTACAGATTAATGTAGTGTAACCTTTTTCCGGACATAATTTAAAATTAATCTAAATAAGATTATAAAATTATAAGGAAAGAGGTTTTTTATGAAAAGATACACTAAAGAAGAAAAAATAAAAATATGTAAATTATTTTTAGAGAGCAATTCTAAATGCGAAGATTTTTCAAAATGCTATAAACTATCATCGATTAGTTTAAGAAATTGAGTTAAAAACTATAATTTATTCGGAGACGGAGCTTTTGATAATTCAAAAACACATTTAGAAGAAAAACTTAAAAGCTTACAAAAAGAAAATAAAAAGCTAAAAAAACAACTTAAAGATCAAGAATTAAGAGATGAAATGTATTCAGATTTAAGAAGGTTAATAAATAAAAAAAAGTAAATAAGTGGCAGCTTTGCATATACAAATACATTGTTGTACACAATAAAAAAATTATGGATAATGAAATAACAATAAGAAAACTTTGCAAAATAATAAAACTAGGTAAATCAACATATTATGATTGAATTAAAGATAAAAAACCAAAGTTTAGACATATAGATTATGAATTACTATCAAATATTGAGAAAAGTTTTATCGATTCTGGGAAAACATATGGTTCAAGAAGATTAGCAATTGATTTAAACAATATATGCTCTCATAAAAAAGTAAGAAGATATATGATTTTTTAAAATTTTAAAGTAAATAATTACAAAAACCCAAAGAAAACAACAAATCACATAGAAAAAGTTGGTAAATATGAGAGATTAATAAAAACAAGCGCAGATTTGAAAAAATTTGGCGATGTTTTTAGTGTTGACATAACAGAAAAAGTTATTAATAGACCAAGACTTTACACTTGTGGTTTTTATAATATTAAGCAGAAAAAAATTTATGGATTAATTACAAAGACATCAAAAGGTATATCACTTGTTGTTGAATCATTTTTAAAAATGGTTGATGAGTTTGGAGTTTTTAAACCAAATAGCGTTATTCACTCTGATAATGGTTCAGAGTTTAAATCCTATACATATAAATTAATGTTGATGAATTTTGACTTAAATATAAGCATGTCTAGAGTTGGTAAATCAACTGATAACGGTTATATAGAGGGTTTTTGAAGTGTATTAAAAAGAGAAGCTATAATAGAGAACAAAAAATATACATCGATTGAAGAATATATATACATTTTTAATTTATACTCAAAATTTTATAATGAAAGGAGAATAAAGTTATAAAATAAATGTGTCCGGAAAAAGGTTACAGCACAATTTTTTTATAGATTAATAATTAAAATTAATTTCCTTGCATAATTTTTATATTTTGCTATATTAATTTTAAGGAGCATATAAAAATGAAAAAATTAATTAGTTTATTAAGTAGTTTTATGATTGTTACACCATTAGCAGGAATTATAACTTCTTGTTCAATTGGTAGTGACAAAGATAAAAACTCAAGTTTCGATCCATCGCAAGATGAACCAATAGATTTTAAAAACCCTTATGCAGAAACAGGTACATCAGAAAAAACTGAAACTAACCTTATGAAAGCAAGGGACATGAAATGGGCTAGTGTATTAACAAATGATTATTCAAATAGTTCAAGATACAGAAGTCTAAGTAACGTTGATAACAGGGCTGAATCAACAAACACTCAATCAACTTTAGCAAAAAAAGATGTTTTAAAAAATAATTTGAAATCAAAAATCGGTTTCAATCCTTATTCAGATATTGGTATTGTTGAAGACAGTCAAGAATATTTATTAAAAAACAAAGGTCTTGGTTCTTCATATAAAGAACACGCAAAATTTGAAGGCAATTCTACTGCTGAAAATAACCACTACAATAATTTAGGTGAATTATGAAATAATTCAGATTTATTTAAAGATAAAGAAAATGATGGAATTACTCTTGGTTTTATGCAAAATGCAAGTGATGAAAATGAATTAGTTCCAATGTGAGATGCAGCACCAAACAAAACAAGCAATAATTCTGCTGAATGATTTCAACAAAGATGAGATAAATGAACAACTGGAGATAAAAAATTAGATAGTTCAAAAGTTACAATTTCATTTGGACCATTTGCAAACTCATTATGACACGAAGCTTATAAAAATGGTTATACTGAAGAACAATTAGCGGATAAATTAGCAGAAATTTCTGTTAAATATGGAACCAAAAAATTTGACTTTTATTTTGCAGCACCATATTTAACTAATAAAGGTAGCTATGCTGATTCTCAAAGGTTATTAGCAGGAGCACTAAAAATATTATTAGAAAAAGATAACGAATTTGATATAAGACTATCTTTAGTGGTTTCAACAAAAGATGGTATATCAAGTGTTATTGCAAGACCTAATGGGAACTGAGATGGAGATATATCATTAATTGGTAGTGAAGAATTTCCATTATATATGTTTACTAAATTTCTAGGAATGAACTTTAGATTAAACTTAGTTTTACCATATTTAACTTACTCAGCTTATAACGAAGTTGGTGGAGATAAAGACTGAGAAATGAAGGTTATTAAATCAGCTACTGAAGATACTGAAAAAACATGAAGAACTATAAATGACAAATTAAACGGAAATACAAGTAAATTTTTAAATGACAGTGGTAATGTTTATGACAGAATGGTTCTAACTCCATGAATTGGTAAAAGAGCTGAAAAAGCAATTTATGATTTTGATGCAAATGATGCTTTAGAATTTAGAAAATTTGCTGAAGATAAAAAAGTTGGTCAAATTTCAATGTTTTATATAACAAGAGATTACCCATCAGAATTTATGAGTAATGGTTTGGGTCCAGATGGAATTGCTGATAAAAATGCACTTGATCAAAATATTAGAAGTGCATCAGGATATGATAAATTTACATATTCAAAAATACTAAATGGAACAATGAAAACTGACATACCTGAAGAAGCTAAAACACCTGAAGCAATTTCTAAACTTGATGGTTATTTAAACTATGATAGAGATATTAGAAATAACCATTCACTAGATGAATATCAAAAAGAAGGTTGAGATGGTGTTGCTGGTGGAAATGGTAATGAATGAAATCAAGGTCAACCATCAGAAGGTGAAGGAAATGTTGTAAATCCTTCAACTCCATCAACTTCTAACAAAAATGTTTATGTTAAATGAGAAGATGCCAATCCTAATAGAAAAGATAATATTGTTGACAAAAACGAAAGTAACAACAGTACATACTTTTCTCCATATTTAGATGCAGGTTTATACGAAGGAAATGACATTGCAAAAATTAGAGAAAATACAGGTTTAGATCATTTAACACTTGCATTTGTTCAACAAGTTAATAGTCATAATAATAGCTTAGATTTATCAATAGCTGGTATTGAAAATAAAGGTGATGGTTATGCATGATGAGAAAAATCACAACTTTATGAAAAAGATTTAAAACCACTAGTTGATTCAAATAACTTTGAAAACATTAAAGTTGCATATGGTGGAGCGACAACAGGTGGATTTATTGAAAAAAATCCTTGAAATCTTGCATATAAATTAGCAAATAATGATATTAATAAAGCAAGTGATTTATTAAGTGATGCTTTATTTAATTACAATGATTATTTAAAAAACTTTGCAAGTAAATCAAGTGGTAAAACATTAAATATGCCAAAAAATATAGACTTTGATATTGAAGGACAAGCTCAAGAAGATCACATTTCAAATGATGTACTTGCAAAAACACTTGCAAAAATGAAAAAATCTGATTCTTCATGAAACTTTTCAGTAACTCTTCCAGTTCTTCCTTCTGGATTAACAAATGTTGGATTTAATGTAATGGATAAATTCACTAAAGCATTCAAAAATGAAGGATTAAGTTACAAAGACATGCCAGTGATTAATTTAATGTTAATGGACTATGGAAATGGAATATATTTAGATGGAAAAACAAATGGTAAAACCAATTTTGATTTAGCAAAAGAAGCAATAGAAAACACTAAAGAAAACATTGCTAAATCAGTAATTAAAAATTATGGAATTTCTACTCCTTCAAATAGAGATATACATAGATTAATCGGTGCTACTCCAATGATTGGTGTAAATGATACAGTTGAAGGTGTGTTTACACTTGAAGATGCAAAAGAACTTTATAATTGAGCTCAATCTGCTGATTTATCATATTTATCAATGTGATCAATGAATGATGATAGAGGAAAATTATCAGGGGTTGCTAGACCAAAATCATTAACTAGTCATGGTCTCGGATACCTAGGTGAGTATGATTTTGCAAAAGTATTTAATGGCCAATGAGATGAAAAAGTCAAAAGACCTGCTAAAAAAGTGTAATTAATATATAAAAAAACTTATTTTTAAATAAGTTTTTTCCATTTATATATGTAATTAGGAAAAAAATATTGTAAAAGTTTATATAAAATAATTTGCAATTTATATTTTATTTAGTATAATTTTTTTATTACATATGTAATGAAAAAAAAATAGGAGAATAAGAAAGTGAAAAAATTATTAGGATTTTTAATGTCAATAGGATTGACAGTGTCACCAGCTGCAACAATTATTTCTTGTGGTAGTGATAATGATAATGGTAATACCGACGGTGAACAAGGTGGGGGGGAAACAACTGACCCAAACCAAGAAGGACTATCTTATGAAAAAGTAAGAGATCAATATTTAAAAGAAGTTAATGATTTTGTTAACAAAAATATCAGTACTCAAGTTCAAAACCAAGATTGAACTGAAGCTACTTCATATTCTAATGAAGATAAAGAATTTTTTAATGCAAATGCCTTAAAAAAAGCAGCTGAATTAGCAAAAAAAACAAAAGAAGAGTCTAGCGGAGAAGAAAGTTCTATAGACTTATCAGAATTATTTAAAAAAACAGAAGCAACTGAATTAAAAACTAAATTTTTTGCAAATGTAAAATCTATAATTGATTTTAGTAAAATTCAAGATGGAATAAAATCAATTGCAGACAAAAAAGAATACAGTAGTTTAATTACAAAAGGTGTTGAAAAAGATAAATTAATTGAAGTAGACGAATCAACTGTTAATGCTAATAACACCGAAAATGTTAAAGCTACTTTAAAATTTTATAATAAAGAAGAAAGCGAAGCAAATAAATCAAACTTTTTTGCATCACTTGAAAATGTTAACATTAGCTTTAAATTTAATTTCAAAGCAAAAGACGGTAATCAATTAGCACCTGCAACAAATAATATTTTTAACTTCACTTATAAAATTACTACATATGGAAATGTTGTAGATTTCATTAACAAAAAAGCTAAAGAATTAAAATTTAAATACTTAAAAGATGGAGATTCAATAATTGAGTCTGGATTAAAATCAGGAAGCAATGCTGATAAATTTGAATCATATGATCAGTTAAATAATAAAAGTACTGGTAAGTATATAACTACTTTTAATAGTGAAGAATTTAAAACAAAATTAACAGATGATTTAAAAACAGGGGAAATTGAAGGTGTAAAATTTGAAATTAAACCCAAAAACAATAATCTTGTAAATGAATTATCTAAAGATGAAAATTCATGAGATTATGAAATGAATTCATTAAATTCAAGCAAGTCAGTATTTTCATGAAAAAATGAAAAGTCAGGATGAGAAGATGACAAAATTGAAGGTAGAGAAGAACTATACAAATATATTTTCAGAACTGCTTCAAAAGAAAACGATACAGACGGGGAAGCTTTATTAAAAAAAGATTATTTAAATAAAGCTAACCTAGACAATTGATTCAAAGATTACAAAGATAAATTTGTTAAAGAAAACATCGAAGGAAAAAACGATGAATACTTAACAACTAATAAAGAAGCGATTCTTAATCAAATTAACATTACAAACAAATTGAAAATTGTAAAACTAAATAGTTTAGAATTAAATATTAATGGTGGATCAGGTCAAGGTGGATTCACAACAAGTATTGATGATATTTTTATAACTGCTGGATACTCAATTGATAAAGAAGAAAATTTATCAACAAGTAAATTTGATGAGAATTCTTTAACTTACAAATCAATTGTTGCTAACTCATTAAAAGGAATTAACTCTTATAAAAATTCATTTGGTATTGCGCCAACTTCAAGCGAAAATAAAGTTGCTTCATTTAGCGGAAAAACAGGTGTTAATATTGGTGGAAAAGAACTAAATCTTTGAACCGACTCATTCAGTTCTGATTATTTAAGTACAGATAATGAAAATCCAAATTTAATATACTTGGTTTATGAAGATGGAGCAAAAAAATTTAATGACAATCTTTCATTAATACAAAATTCCGGAACAGGTAGCGATACGCAAAAAGCTGTAAGAGAAAAATTATTAAAAGAAGGTAATCAAACAAATTTTAGTTGAGAATTTGGTACAAGCTATTCAGATAGAGTAAGAGTTAGATTCATAAAAAGTTTAGAAGATGAAGGTGCTCCTAAAGATCGTGATACAAAAGGATTTATAATTGATGGAATTTATGGTTCAGGTAGTGATAATGCTCCTATAAGATTTAATTTAGATTTTATGAATATTGAATTTAGAGTTGACACAATTTGAAAATTAAGTAGCGGAAATAGATATAAATCAGCGATTGAAATAGTTGAATAGTTTTGGTAAATATATATTTTCATAATATTATGAATTAAAAAATTAAATTTTAAATGTAAAAAATAAAAGAACAGCCTTATGATACTATAAAAATTATATTAAAATTAATAATTTTGTTTTTTGTAGAAAGGTTGTTTTTTTTTTTTTTTTTAAATTTCAAATAACAAATAAAAAAAAAAAAAAAAATAACTCGACGATTAAAAGTTAAAGATAAAAAAAATATTTATAATTAAATTTTAGGTAAATAAAACGCTTTTTACATAAATCCATTAAAAAAATATTATTTGGGTATAAAAATAAGTAAAAAATATTTTAAAAATAATTTCTATAACTTTTGTTGATAAATCTAACTAATTAAATTGAATCTCTATGAAGTTGTCAATTAAAATTGAGATTAAAAAGATACTTTCTCCATACGAATTTCGTATGGAGTTTTTTTATGCTTTAGAGAAGGTCTAACATAATTATAAAACTCTATATAGTCTGAGATAATTTTATAAATATTTGAATGATGTAGTTCTTTTACTTTATATGTATATATACATTCATTTTTAAAAGTTCCAAAAAAAGACTCACACGCACCATTATCTGGGGAGTTCCCTCTTCTTGACATAGAAATATTTATATTATTATTTTTACATAATCTTTCTCAAGTTTAATTTGTGTATGGTGCTCCCTGATCTGAATGAATTATTTTTGGAGCACCTCTTTTTTTTAATAGCACTTATTAAATTTTTATAACATAATTTATTATTAGGACTAACCGATAACTTTCAATCAATAATTTCATAATTAAACAAATCCTTTATAACAGATAGATATACGTTTCCATTAATAGTTTTTATGTAAGTTACATCTGTTACTCATTTTTCATTTATATTTTTAGATTTAAAGTTTCCATTTAGTAGATTTTCAAATCTTAATGGACCTGATTTATCATAGTTTGGAACTTTCTTTTTATTTGAAGATTTTAAACTCATTATTTTCATATATCTATAAACAACTCAAGGTTTTAAACTTTCTTTAAAGTATTTGTTTAAAAATAAAGTTATCATATTATAACCATATCTTTTTTTAAACAAGTAAAAAAGGCATCTTATTTTAATTGCTAAAATTTTATTATAATTTTTATACTTTGGTTTTCCGTTTTTAAGTCATTTTAAATATCCATACCTTGAAACTTTTAAATATAAACAAGATAATTTTAAAGAAAACATTCTTTTAACATTAAAAATGGCGAAGCACTTTTCCTTAGTCGTCTTCGCCAAATGCTTTTTTAAAGCTCGTTCCAGTTTCAAAGCCTCTCTTAATTCTTCAACGCTCATATCATCAGGTTCTTTAAAAATTCAATCATGAGATTTAAATTTTTTAATATTTCCTTTTGCCTGTGTTCCGCTACCTCATTCAAGAGCGCCTTCACCTTTAACTTTTACCTCTGATTTTCATCTTTTAATTGTGCTAGTACTAATATCAAACTTTAATGCCGCATTTAAAATACCAATTTTTTTTGATTCATTAATTATATTAAGTTTTTCGTTTTTTGTTTATTGTTTTGCCATATAAAAAGAACACCTTTCAATAAAATTTTAATAATAAAAGTACTTTTTTACTGTCAATTTTATTTTAGATGTTCACTATTATAGGCTTTTTTGCATACTATTTTTTTCAAATATAAGTTAATTTACAGCTATAATTAACTTTTTAAAATTTAATTATACACATATTTAAAAATATGTGTATAATTATATTATTGTTTTAATTAAAGATAAAGGATATAATGAAAGAAATTAATTTAAAAACTAGAGATATATTGAAGTTTTCATTTAGAATACTTTTTACAGAAAAAACTTATATAATATTTTTTACAATAATAAATATATTTAGTATTTTAGTGGCAATTGTTTTTGCAAATACTTCAATTGGAAAAATTAAAAATCAAATTTTTGATTTTTACGTTATTATCTTTATAAATGTTTTTTTGTTTTTGTTGATTTTAAGAGTAATTAATTTTTTCTTTATAAGAAAATCTGAAGATAAAACAATTTTTATAATATTATCAAACACTGTTTCAAGAATGAAGTTTTTTTTGTGTGAATACCTAACTATATTAATAATAATTTCATTTTCTGTGGTATTGTCATTTTTATCGTTTAATATAATTTATTTAATCTCAAATGATTTTGAAATTACTAATTTTGTAATTAGAAAAACTTCAGTTTTTCTTGGTTTTACATTAATTTTAACTATTTGTTTAATTAATTTTATTATATTTTTAATCTTTTTTGCTGGTGCGCAGCCAACTTTGATAATTTCTACTATATTAATGTCTTTGTCTTTTATAGCTAATATACCTGCAAAATTAATCGAAACAAAAACTAGCAACATAAATTTTACTTTTAATGATCCTAAAAATAATACTCCATTTGCACTATCTTCTAATGATGTATACGATTCAATTAATTTTCAAAATATATTAAAATATGAAAACATTAAATATAAAAATCTTTCTAAAGCAATAAACAACTATTTTACAAATTATCAAGAAAATGAAGATTTCACTGATTTAGATACTTTTAAAAATTCTAATAAATATAGATACACTAGCTTTTGAAATAACTATTTAAATGTAATAAATAACAAACAAAAAAATTATAAATTTAATGGTATTTTATCATCTCTAAATTCTTCGGCAAAAGCAAAAAATTGAAAAGAAAATGATCCTGTTTCAATAGAGTTTACATTGGAAAGTTACTTTAAAGATGAGAACGAAATAAAAGATATGATTAATTCAAATGAATTAGACTCTGAAAAAAAGCTTATTTTACAAGATTTGCTTGATCTAACAAATCAATTTAAAACTTATTTTATAGATTTTAAAAAAGAAAAATCAGATTTATTTAGTGATTTTATATTTTTTTATGAACCAAAAACAATTAAAAATAAAATAGGCGTTGTTGATGAAGAAAAAGAAATTAACTTTATTAAAAATGAAAATTTAAATCAATCATTACCTTTTACAAAGATTGATTTAAATAATATTTTTCAATGAGCTGTAAAAAAAATTTCAGCAAGCAAGGATTCCTTCCAACTTTGAGATAATGATCATAAATTAGAAAAGTATTTTGATGAATATTTTAGCTTTCCAATTATGTTTAGTGCAAGAGTTGTAGAAGAATATTTTATACATTATACTGTTAATTATTATAATTCCGTTTATAGTAGAATAGTACAGAATGATGAATTTAAAAAATATCAAAATAATATGTCTACAATAAACATATTAAACTCTATTAATCCATTTTATGATACTTGAAGTTTCTACACTAAATATTCAGGATTTTATTTTGATGATATTTGATTCAATATAGACACTTCATCATCGATAAGTTTAATAGAGCAGGAAAATTTATTTTTACCATATGTAAGATTTAATTTAAATTTAGATAATAAAAACATAAAAAAAGATACTTATGATGAATATTTGGATCCAGCTATTCTTATTTCAATAATTTTAGTTGTTGCAATTTGTTTATACATACTTTCAATATATAAATTTACTAAAGTTGATGTTAATTAAAATCATCTTTTTTTTATTTATAATAAAATGTTTTTATTTATATAAATTATTTTTAATTATTTTAATATTTTTTATTTAAAAATAAATCCATATAAAATAATATAGTAATTAAACAATCTTTTGTTTAATTTTATTTTTTTTAGAAAGGTTTATTTTAATGAAGAAATTTTTAAATTTTTATTCAACAAAAGTAAAATTAAAAATTATTGTATTTTCATCGGTTTTTGCATTTTACTTTTTACTTAGTTTTTTAATGGTGTCACCAGGTGTTGGATTAGAGTCACTAAGATTTATAAATAGCATCCACGATCAAATATCACAAGTTATGCCAAAAGGTGTGTATGTTATCGATGGTAAGGATCCATCTTTTAACACGGTGTTAGAATCAGTTGTAAAAAAATCATATTCAGCTGACGCTATTTCAACTTTAAATTCATATGAAACTGTCAATTACGAACAAAGAAGAAATGAATATGAAAAATTTTCAAATGATTGATTTGAAAGTAAATGATCAAGTTATAGAGAACAACAAAAAGATATAGACTTATTTGATTTAGGGAATGATTTAGTTGAATTTGATAAAGCAGTTTCAACAGAATTTCTAAGTTATGGTTATGTTCATGCAGGGATTCAATGAATGTTCCAACCAGGTGGTTTAAGTGATATTTTTTCTTCAGAAAGAAAAGAAGATCTATTAAGAAATCAAACAATTATTGATCAATATTTATATGAATCAAAAATTAAATCTTCAGATCCTGGAATTGATGGAATCAATGTTTATGATTCACCAGGAACATTATTAATAAATAATAAAGTTTGATATTTAAACAAACAAATAGAAAATATAAAATACGGTTTTAATGTTTTTGGACACAACATATTTAAAGATAAAACTTTAAATGAATCAAAAATGCCTAAAACTAAAGTATCAGCAGATGAATTATATCTACCTCATTTTACTGATACATTAGATACTTTAAGAGCAGGAGTAGTATTTTTCTTTATATTACTTATAGTTGTTATTCCAGGATACACATTTACAATAACAATGTTGATAATAAACAAAAAGAAAGGAAATAAATAATGAAAAAATTACTTACATTAATTTCAGTATTTGCTATTTCTTCAACATCTGCAACATCTGTAATTTCATGTGTACCACAACAAGCACCAATTAATTTAGATAACACTGCTGGATTAAGTATTGATAAAAGAAACGCTAAAGACACTAGTGTTGATAAAGAAACACATCATGGAGTTTCTAATTTCTATACTCTTGGAGATAGTTTAAGTGATAATGGTGGGTTAGCTGCTGTTGCATATGATGAATTAGGAGTAAAAGTTAAAATAACTGGTCTTTATGATAATGGATTTAGTAATGGTTTAAGAGTTGCTGAATTGATTAATAAAAAACTTGGATTTGATAAAGATGAAGTTGATACATTTAAATCATCAAATTTAATACATGATGCGGATTTAAACTTAAATAATGATAAAGTATGAGGAAGAAATTATTCAATTGGTGGCGCAACAGCTTATGAATCAAGTGATTTAACTGCTAAACTTTTAATGGGTAATACAGGAATATACAAACAAGCACAAGCTCTTGTAAAACAACAAGTAATCAAAGATGATGACTTATTCCTAATTGAAATTGGGGGCAATGATTTATTTGCATTAGCTGGGGCAAGAAACAATTTTAATCAACAATCAAGTATTATGAAAAATGCCATCGAAAATATAAGTAATTGCTTATATACTTTATTAAATAACGGTGCAAAAAAAATATTATTCATTAAACCACCAGATATAAATCTTACACCAGGGTATAATAATAAAAATAATGATGATTTTGAACAATTCTCAGAAGCAGATTTAAGTAAAATTGACAAATTATGTAAAGAATTTGATTCTAATATTACAAAGGTTATAAATAAAGTTAATGAACAATTTAATGACGTAGTTAAAACTTATAACTTATATACAGAGTTAAAAAACATATTAGCTGGATTTAAAGAGACAATTGGAGAGGGAGCTAATGTCGAATCAAATTTTGCTAAATCTACTGCATTTGATTTAGCAAAATTAGATTTAAGTAATTTAGAAATAAATGCTACAGTTGCTGAAAAATTTAAAGAAGCTTATGAAAAAGATAAAACAATTATAGATAAATTTTTCTTTATTGATAAAGTTCACCCAACTTCATCTGGACATAAATATGTTTCTGAAATAGTGTGGAAATTGTTAATAAGTTCAGGTTTAATAAAAGAATAAGAAAGGGGTATTAATAATGAAAAAATTAATTAGTATTTTAGGGATAATTTCAATTACATCATCATCAATATCTTTGGTGACAGCATGTGGTAATGCAAACACAATTTTTGATAATAGTGATGATCAAGAAAATATATCTAAATTAATGTCACAATATGCAAAAGCACTTTATATAAATGAGAATGAAATAGACACAACTAACGAAGGATTAAATAAAATACATTATAGTTCATCATATTTAATGAAGGATTATGTTAAAGATAATTATATTAGAAATTTAAATTTAGGTGATTTTAAAAATGTCGAAACAAATGATTTTACAAGATACAGCGATATAGCAAGCAAATATTTTAAAAATAGCACCGATATTGTAAATGATAATACTAATGTTGAAGATGGAATATACAAAGATGGAGTAGTTGCTCCAGAAGTTACAGGTATGGTTGGTACAATTACATCATTAGTTCAATCACTTCCAATGATATTGAAGTCATTATCAAACCCTGCAGCTTTTGGACCACTTATGAGTATTTTGTCAAAAAAACTAAAAGATTTAGTATCACCAGCTTTATTGAAAACTTTAGGTAAATTAATTGATAATAATGTATTAAAAGATTTAGAAAAAGCATTTTCAGTAGAAGCATTTAAAGATGATAAAGGTGTATTTTTAAGTTATGAGGATGGTTTAAACGCAGGTATTATTGCACTTTCAAACTCAGTTGATAAAATTATAAATAAAGACGAAAGTACAGAAAAATTAACATATAAAAATAGTAGTGAAATTAATTCTAACATTAATGTTGCCTCAGAAAAAATAGCAACAAACTTAATCGAAATTTTAAATGGAACAAAAAGTCTTAAATTAGATATACTTCTTGATATAAGTAGTTTTCCAGAGCTAATATTCTTTATAAGATCATTATTAGTTTACTTAAATTCATTTAGTATTAAAGACTTAACTACAGAATATGATGGAAATAATTTTATTGAAATGTTAGAAACTAAAAGAACTGCAAAAATTAAAGAAGAAGAAAATGTTTTTGATTTTGATAATGCAATCGAAGTTTTAAGTTATGTGGTAAATGATACAGATAGTAAAGGTGGACTAACTTTAAAAAATTTACTTGGCGTATTACTGGCAACTCCAGCAACAGATAAAGAAAATGTTATTGATGCAACTAATATTAATAAAAAATATGAAGGTGGAAAAAACGGATTAATTAACATTTTATCACGTTTAGCTATAAAGCTTGTGGGAGAAGAAAAATTAGTTGTAGATGCTATGGGAAAAACTATAACACTATATATAGATTCGGTTATAAGAAGTTTTGTAAATTGAGGTGTTGGCTATGATACAGGTGGTAAAACTCAATTAGTTGGTGGAATTCAAATAGGTTTTAGTACTTTAATAGCTTTGCTACCAAGTTTTAAAGATAAATTGCCAGATTTATTAAAAAATATTGTTTCTAATATCGATTCAAAAGATTGAAGTGAATTTTTTGGAAAATCAGGTAAATGAATTAATTATTTATATGATAATGAAAATGAAAAACTAAATCTTTCAATTAAAAAAATATTATCTGAACCATTAGAAAACTTATTAAATTCACAATTATTTAATTCAGGCAACACATCAGAAAAAAATAAAATATTTGATAATAAAAAAGATTTAGGATTAGGATTCTTGACTTCTAATTCATTACAATCTATTGTTAATTCTATAAAAGCGGATATAGATAATCAAAAAAAAGAAAAACCTGATACAAACTTTAAAATTAAATTTGATTCATTTGCAATTTTATTTAAAAGATTATATACAAATAATACTTTTACTAAAGCAACTGAAGACGTTGATAATTTTATGAAAATTTTAGGTTTAAATGATGATAGCACCATTGCAAAAGATTCTCCACTTGAACAACTGCAAGTTATAGTAAATGAGAATTTACCATGATTAAATTCAGTTATTAATACTTTAAGCACAATGATTAGTTCTTATAATAAAAAACTTTCAAAAACCAAAGAGATCGTTAATGCGTATTATGACAATACCGAAGTAAGTATAGTGGAAAATAAAGTTAATGATTATATTTATCTAGTAAAAAATAAAACAACAAATTTAGAAAATAAATTTGAAATTAAACTAAATTATAGTGGAAATTATCTTTTTGTTTCAAACATAAAAAAAATATAATATCAAACAAAAACATAAATTATTATAAATTTATGTTTTTTTTATTTATTTATAAGAAAACTTAAATAATCAATATAGATTTGCAAGCTAAACTAAATATTTAGAATTTTATTAAATTTGATTTAATAAAATTTCCATTTTTTTTATATTATCCAAAAAAAACCAAAAAAAACTAAATATATATGATTTAATATATATGAATAGAACACACATATAGTACTATTCTCTGAAAGGATATATAAATGAAGATTTTTAGTAAAAAAAATATTGATAATGACATCATTTTAGTTGCTGATGCTTTAGGTAATGTTGAAAACATTAAGAATGTTAGTCATTGTGCTACTAGAATGAGAATAAAGGTTATTGATTTAAATAAAGTAGAAGTTGAAAAAATAAAGAATAATTCTCTAATAACTGGTGTCATTGTAAAAGATGACTTGGTTCAATTCGTTGTAAGAAATAATATCGAACATTTTAATAAAGATTTATTAAAATGTTTAGGGGTATCTTTAAAAAAAGTAGCTAATTTTTATGATGTTAAATTAACTACTAAAAAAGGTTTTTTCAAATCATTAACAGACGGAATAGGTATTTTAGTAATGCCTATAATACCTTATTTAATAACTTTATCAATTGTATCAACAATTGAAAATATTATAAATGGTATTGAAGTTAATGGTCAAGCAATAAAAGATACTGGCGAGTTTGCTTTAACATTAGGAAAAATTATGGCAACTCTTCAAAAATCCTTAGCTTTGTCTTTTAGTATATTAATCCCATGATCTATTTTTAAACTAATGAAGGGTAGTGAGGCAATAGGGATATCTATTGGTGTAGTTTTATGTGCTAAAGATATGACTTCAACAAATGATTTTATGGGTTCAGGAAAACCACTATTTGAATGAGGACATTCTGGTAGCGCTGGTGAGTGATCATATTCAAACTTATTAAGTGGATATCCATGAAAAATTTCATACGAAGGACAAATATTACCATTAGTTTTAATTGGTTTTATAGCTGTTTATCTAGAAAGATTGGTTAGAAAAATTAAATGAGGTGTTGTAAAAGAAATCTTTGGTATTCCAATGGTTGTGCTAGTTTCATTCTTTGTAGCTCAACTTCTTATTGCACCAATTGGTATGATGATTACTTATGGAATGAATATAGCAGTATTATGAGCAACTACACATGAAATTGCGAAATTTATATTTAATCCATTATTTGCAATTATGCTACCTTGACTAGTTGTGACGGGATTTATACAAATATTTGTTGTAGTAGCTTTACAACAATTCATGACTTATAATGCAACTTCAATAAACCCAATGTTCACTCAATTAAATGTTTCAGTTGCTACAAGCGTACTTGCTTTTTCAATATTAAACAAAAAAAATAAAGAACTACAAAAAACAGCAGTTCCTTCATATCTAATAGCCTTTGTGGGAGGATCAACTGAACCTGCATTATTTGGTGTAGCACTAAGATTTTTATTCCCAGTAATAGCTGTAAGTATTGGTACGACAGCAGGAGTAATTATAACAACTGCATCTGGGGTTCTTACAACAATGGGACCATGTTCATTACTTGTTTTCTTAACAATAATTCCGCAAGCTTCAAGAATTTCTGAGTTTAATATGTCAACATGAGCTGGAACAGGGTTTTTATGAATGGCAATAGCCTTAGTCGTAACAATTGGTACTACTTTCATTGCAACAATTCTTTTATCAAGAGTAAGTTACTTTAAAAAAATGACAAACTCTATTTTAGAAAGAGATTTTGCTCCAATTCCAGTTATCGACTCAGTAAAAAAACAAGAAAATATCAAAACCATTAAAAAAGGAGAATAAAATGAAAAGAATTAAAGATATACAATGAAAAAAATATAATGAAATTGATAATAAATATTATGAAGAAGCAAACAAACTTGTTAAAGAAGATGTGTTCTATAGACCTACATATCATATAGCTTCACCAAATGGGTTAGTAAATGACCCTAATGGGTTGTTATTTAAGGATGGAATACATCATATTCATTATCAATGATCACCAGTTGAACCATATCATGGTTTTAAACATTGAAGATATGTTAAGACAAAAGACTTTGTAAATTATGAGGATAAAGGTGTTTCAGTAGTTCCAGATCACGAAAAAGAAGCATTCGGTTCATTTTCAGGAAGTGCATATGATTTTGGTGACACCGTTAAAATATATTACACTGGAAATATGGAAGATGGAAAAGGTAATATGACTGAAGAAATTCAGTTGGTTGCAGATTTTGAAAATGAAAAAATAATTAATAAAAGAGTAGCTGTTGACTGAGATGGCGACAAATTTACTCCACATGCTAGAGATCCTAAAATTTTTGAACATAATAATAAAAAATATATGATATTTGGTGTAAGAACAAAAGAAGATGACTTAGGTGGTTTAGCAGTTTATGAAATGAATGATTATGATGATTTTACTTTCAAAACAATCTTAAAACCAAGTATTAAAGGGAATACTTATGGATATATGTGAGAATGTCCAAATTTAGATAAAATAAATGATAAATATTTATTCTTTATTTCAGCAGAAGGTTATTTTAATGAAAAAGATAAATATGAGTTAAATAGTTCAAGAAATGTAGTATATACAATAATCGATAAAATTGATTTTGATGGAAATCAATTAAATGAGAAATTTGCAATGAAAAACATGGATTATGGTTATGACTTTTATGCTCCACAAACATATTGAGCAAACAATAAATTATTAAATATCGGATGATTTGGAGTTTGTGATGTTCAGTATCCTACAGACGAATATTCATGACACTCAATGCTTACAATTCCTAGAGAAATGTCAATTGAAAATGATGAACTAGTACAAAAACCGTATTTAGAATTTGTAAATAATGTGTTAAAAGATAAAAAAATAGTTAAAACTAACAATATAAACATTAATAAAAATAAACATTTAAAATTTACTTTAAATGGAAATATAGATTTTAAAATTTTAAATGATAATAATGAATATTTAGAAGTTAAATTTACTGATGATGAAATAATTATGGATAGATCTAATCAAACTTCACAAGTTGACTGAGATTTTGAAACAACAAGATATGCAAAAAGAAAAATCAAAAATAAACCTCAAATAGTTGAAATATTTATTGATTCATCTTCAATCGAACTATTTGCCGATGATTATAAAACAGTATTTACTTCAAGATTTTTTGTAAAAAACTTTAATAGAATTGAATTTTCATGTGATCAAGAATTTGAAGTTTCTAATATAAGTCCAATAATTTATAAGTAAATGAAAAATTCTTTTAAAAAAGGAGTAAAAAAAACCAGTTATTTCGCTTGAATATAATCCTTTATGTATAGAGTTAGAATAAAAAAATCTAATATAATCTATACATAGAGGATTTTTTATATGGCAAATTTAAAAGGAAATAAATCAAATATAGTGTCTTTTGAAAAGAAATTAGAAATAGCAAAAGATTGATCTAAAAATCAACCATCATGAAAAAAATAGCTAAAAAATATGATGTATCTTATTCCGCTGCAAGAAAATGAGCGCTTGGTTATGAAGAGTATGGTGAGGATTACTTAAAGAAAATATCAACGAGAGTTGGGTAAAGTTGTGGCATAAGTAGAGTAAATAATGAATTAAGAGGTAATCTGTTAAGAAAAGAACTTCAGGAACTAAAGAAAAAAAATAAACTTTTAGAAATGGAGAATGAAATCCTAAAAAAGTTCAATCAATCCCTGGATAATTTAGAAAAATACAAGAGTTAAAATATTTATACATTGAAAATAATAAAAAATATTGATCAATTAAGTTTTTATGTTATGCGCTCCAAACAACTCAAGCAAGTTATTATAGATGAGTAAAAAAAAGGAAACCTAAATTTAATTACAAATTTGATAATAATTTAACTAATAAAATCAAAGATATATTTAAATAGCACAATGAAACTTATGGATATCCAAGAATTAGAATAAATTTAAAAAGAAATTATAACTGTATAGCGTCAAATAAATTAGTATACAAATATATGAAACTATTGGGTATTAAATCAAAAATAAGATTAAAAAGAAAATTAAAAACCAAAAGAAATCAAAGTTAAAAATAAATCAATACCTAATATTGTAAATAGACAATAAAAAAAATATGATAAAGGCGAATTATTTGTAACGGATGTTACTTATTTACCTTATGCTAATAAAAAGTTTGCATATTTAAGTATTATGAAAGATGTAAAAACAGGTTTTATAGTTGGTTATGACATTTCGATTAGAAATGATAATAAAATATACATAAACACTTTAAAAATGGCTAAAAATTATTTCATCAAAAACAAAAATCTTATAATACATTCAGATAATGGTTTTCAATACACATCAAATTATAGTAAAGAATTTTGTAAAAAAATAATATTCAAATTTCACTAAGTAACCCTGGATGTTCTCTTGATAATGCTGCTTGTGAAACATTCTTTTCTTCTATAAAAACAGAGTGATATACTGGTAAATATAAAAATTTTGAATCAGTTTATAATACTGTTGTAGATTATTTGTATTATTATAATTTTAATAAAGTGATGGTTAAAAATGAGGCACACCGTGAGAGGTTTGAAACTCAATTTAGAATAAAAAAACATATTCTATACTTGACAGAATATGTTTACCAGTTATTTCGCTGGTTATTTTTTATTTAAATGAAGACCTAATAAATATTATAAGAAATGTAGATAATATATTTTTACTTTATATAAATTATGTAAGTAAAAATAATTTTTTTTAAATATACTATTTATTTATTATTTTATATATCTATAATTTACTATAGAGGGGATTAAAAATGAAAAAAGTATTAAGTATATTATCTTTAATATGCCTTAGTGGTAATGTTTTATTATCTTCAATTTCTTGTACAAATAATAACACAAGCAATAAAGAAGATGCAAACAAGGAAGTTGAAAATCTAACAAAAATAAATTTAATTAATGGTTCTAGGTTAACAAGTCCAAACTATAATGAAAGATATTACAATAAATTTCATGTTGATACGCCAGATAAAAAAGGAATGTTAAACGATATGCAAGGTGCATGATTTGATGGTACTTACTGACATTTGTACTTCTTATACAATAGCGAAGCTAATTATAATGAAAACGGAGAACAAATAGGTAAAAATGGTACTGAATGGTTTCATATGCAAACAAAGGACTTTGTAAATTATGAATATAAAGGGTTAGCTGTAAAAAAATGAAATAGTAAAGGTTGAGGCGATGCCGCTGGTGGAACATTATTCATTGACAAAGATGGAGATTTTAATGTTAAAAATCTTAAAAATGGTAGAGTTTCGATTTCTACAGGTTATGGTGGTGAAAAAGGGCAAAATATATTAGCATATTATTCTAACCCTGGAGAAAATGGGGAAGGTAATGATTTTGGATATAATTTTAATCCATTAAATGATAGTGAGCCAATATTAAAAAATAACCAACCTGAAGGAACATATCCAGATTTTCGAGATCCACATTTTTTTAAAAAAGATGGCAAATTTATTATGTATGTTTCACAACTAGATAAATTTGGTGTATATGTTTCTGAAAATCCTTTAAAAGGTTATGAACATAAAGGTGATTATTACGCAAAGCACGCAATGGTTGAATGTGCAAATTTATTTGAATTAAATGTCAATGGAGATAAAAACTCAAAAAAATATATTATGATTTATGGAGGAAATGGTAATAATGATAATGGTCAACCTGAATTTATTGATAATTTGGGTACTGGAACTTATTATTCTATAGGTCACTTAAATGAAAATTTTGTATTTGTTGAAGAACAAGGACCTAAGAGACTTGATTTTGGTGCAGATTTTTATGCAGCAAAGTTTTTTGAAGATACCAAAGAGAATGATGATGACTTAGGAAAGTATTTAATTGGTACTGGTTGAATGAGTAGTTGGGATTATAACAGGATAGTTCCTAATACTGGATACTGAGGAAACATGTCTTTGGCTAGAAAGATATTATTAGTTAAAAATGATGAAGGAATTTATTCTTTGAAACAATCATTTATTGACAATGAAAATTTAGAATCATCATCATATGGAAATGAAAGTTTTTTTGTTGATAGAACCTTAAAAGGTGGTAGTTATAAACTGGATTTAGAGTTTAAAAACACTGATAAATCAAAAGGAATTATTAACTTAGTTTTTAATGACGAAACATATAAAAATACTTTAAAATTAGATTTTAATGATAATCAAATATCAACATATCGAAGTTCACTTGATGAAACAATTAAAAACAATAATGGATTTATTCAAAAAAGAAAATACAGTGCAAATATTAACAAACTTAATAAAGCAAAAATTTCATTATATGTTGATACAACTTCAATCGAAGCTATAATGCCAGATGGTTCTACTATATCTTTAGTAAAGTTTCCAGATGGTAAGTCTGTTGAAAAATTAACATTAGAATCATCTACAAAAATAAGTTTTAATTACGATTATTATCAATATTAAATAGGGGATATATATGAAAAAAACAATATTTATGGGATTATTATTTTCAATTTTATCAATTTTTATTTCATCTATGAGTTTGGCTTTTAAACAAAGTTTTTCAAAACCACATACAAGTTATTCTTTACCAGAAATAAATAATGAAAAATTTACAAATAAATTCCACGTACAAAACCCAACCACTGGGATGATGAATGATATTCAGGGTGGATTTTATAGAGATGGAAAATGGCATGTTTACTTTTTACAAAATGCAGATGGCATTTTTGATTCATCTGGTGCTAATCATGGTAAATTTGGTTCTGTTTGATATCATGTCACTACAATAGATTGAATAAACTGAAATTACGAAGGACCTGCTGTACCAAAATTTACAACAAAGTATGGTGATCAAGCATCAGGAACTTTTTTTTGAAGATGTTAATGATGATTTTGGTTATGGTAATGAAGCGATTATTGCAGTTACAACCTCATACAGTGATGAAGGCCAAAATATAATGATGTCTTACTCAATTGATGGAGGATATAATTTTTTACCAGTAAAAGAAGAACCAATTTTATGAAATCCACATAAAGAAACAAACGAAAATTTTAGAGATCCATATTTTTTTAAAAAAGATAATAAATTTATTATGTATATTGCAGAAGAAAATGAATTTGGAGTATATGTATCTAATAACCCAATAAGCGGATATGAAAAAACAGGATCTTTCAAAGCTCAACACCCAATGTTAGAATGTCCAAATATATTTCAAATGAACGTAGAATATGAAGAAAAAGTTGAAAAAAAATGAGTTGCACTGTATGGTGGTAATGGCGGTTGAGGTGAAAATAAAGATGATCTTTCTTCAGGTACTTATTATGTAGTTGGAGATTTAGATGAAAAAACATATGTCTTTAAACCAGATAGTGATAAAAGCTACAAAAGATTAGATTTTGGACCCGATTATTATGCTGCAAAATTTATGACAAAAAGTCCTTATAATACAAATATTGATAGTTTAATTACAACTGGTTGAGTAAGTAATTGAAGTTATAATTATTCTATACCAAATGATGGAAGACTTGGAAATATGTCTTTGGCAAGAGAAATAAAATTAACAAAAGAAACTAATTCAACTGGTTTTGAATATATTATGAAATCTGATTATATAGGGTTTAATAACTTTAAACCTGAAAGTGAAGGAAAATATTTAAGTGATTCTAATTTAATTAAATCAAACAATTTAATAGGTAAATATTATAAAGCTGATTTTTCTTGAAATAATATCGGCAACAATGAAGTTAATTTAATTATTGGTGATAATCAATATTCAATTAAGGTTAATTTAGATTATACTAATAATAAAATAAAAGTAAAAAGAGATATTAAAGTTGATTTTAACTATGGAAAAGAAGAATTTACAAAGGAAAGAATTTATAATTCTAATTTAAAAGCTCTTAAAAAATCTTCAAATTTAGAAATATATATCGATAAAACAATTGTAGAGTTCAAATTTACGGATAATTCAACATTTACAATGCTAAAATTTGTTGATTCAAAATCATTCGAAGATATAAAATTATCTACAAAAGCAAGTAATTTAAGATATAGTTATTATCAAATAAAAAAATAAATTTTTAAAGGAAATAGCGATGAGTAAATTTAGATGAATAATAACTGCATTTGCACTAATATACCTATCTGCTGGGGCATATTTTTTTGCTACTCTATCTTCGTATAGTAATTATCAAAAAAGTTTCCAAGAAAGATTTAGCAATAAATTTCATGTTCAAATGCAAGAAACTGGATTGATGAATGATATTTTAGGCGGATTTTATAGAGATGGTTATTGGCACGTATATTATTTATATAATAATGAAGCAGTATTTGATGATGATGGGACTAATCATGGTAAATGGGGTTCTACCATGTATCATGTAACTACTAAAGATTGAATTCATTGAAATTATATCGGGATTGCAGCTGATAAAGATTTAACATATTATAATGACATTTCATCTGGCACAGTTTTTGAAGATAAAAATAATTTTTTTAAATATGGTGAAGGAACAATTATAGCAATGGTTTCATCTTTCGCAAGAAATGAACAAAATATAATGGGTTATTATTCAATTGATGGAGGATATAATTTTATACCAATTAAAGATACTCCAATAATAAATAGGAAACAAGAATATGATAACCCAGGAGACTTTAGAGATCCATTCTTCTTTAAAATGGATGGAAAATATGTTATGTATTTAGCACAAAATGATAATTTTGGTGTTTGAGTAGCTGATGAACCAACTGGTGAATACTTTAAAACCGGAAAATACTATGCTAAACATCCAATGTTAGAATGTCCAAATATATTTCAAATGAATGTAAAAAATTCAAACAAAAAGAAGTTTGTTTTATTTTATGGTGGTAATGGCGGTTGAGGTCAAGATTCAGATAATTTATATACTGGTACTTACTATGTGGTTGGGGAAATTGATAACAACTATGTTTTTATTCCAGATGAAAATCAAGAAACAAAGAGATTTGATTTTGGACCTGATTATTATGCTGCAAAATATATGTTAAACCAGCAATCAAATTTGAATGTTGATAAATTGATTTCAACAGCGTGATTAGGAAGTTGAAGTTATATATATCAACTACCAGATGATGGCAGAATTGGTTCAATGTCAGTTGCGAGAGAAGTTTCATTAGAAAATACAGGCACAGAAAACAAACCAAATTACACAATAAATTCTGATTTTTTAGGTTTTGAAAATACTTTAAAAACAAAAAAAGTTGAGCTAATTAATAAAAATAGTTTTACTGAAATTGGTGGAATTTTTAAAATGGTAATAAACTTGAATAATTTAAATAATTTTAATAGTAATATAAACTTTGAGTTAAATGCTAATTCATATAACGCAAAAATAAAACTTGATTTTACAAATAATAAAATATCAGTAAAAAGAAGCTCTACATACAAAAACTTAAAAAATAATGAAGGGTTTTCAAATATTAGAGAGTATTACGCTGATTTGAAAAATTTTAAAAATAATAGCATAGAAATATTATTAGACAAAACAACTTTAGAAATGAAGTTCCCAGATGGATCAACTTTTACAATGCTAAAGTTTTTAGAAGAAAACGATAATGAAATACTAACTTTTAAAACAGACGATAATTTAAAAATTAATTATGATTATTATGATTTATCAACCATTTAAATATTTTTAAATGAATTAAAATAGTTATTAAATTTTTCTATTAGATATATATAATATAATTATTTAGAGGAAGAAATATGAAAAAAATAATATATGAAATTGTTTTCATTACAATAATGACTTTTTTATACTATATTTATAGTTCTTGAATAGATTATCTTTATGATAAAAGTAAAGTTCAAACTACTTTGTATCAAATCTTTAGTCCATTTAAGTTATTGATTTTAGGGTCCATTTTTACTATTGTATATGGTGCAATTAAAACAATTCTTTTTTTTAATATTAAAAACTTAAAAGATTATAAAAAAAATTTGAGAAATAATATTTTGTTCGAATACGATAATGTAATTAAATATTTATCTGTTTTGAAAGAAAATATAAAAGATCAAAAAATTGATAAAATTAAACATAACATAAAAGATTATAGTTCGATTAAATATAGACCGGTTTATTTAAACCTATTAATAGACGAATTAGCTTCAAGAATTTTAAGTAATCATGATTTTAGTGACCTTTATCAATCTTGTTCCTTAGTCATGGAAAACATTAATGAAACTTATAAAAAAGAAAAAGATAAGTTGATGCACCTAAAAACAGAAAATATGTTTGATTTAAAAAGAGTGAATGAATATTACAATAAAAATAGCTGATTTGTAATAAGTTTTTATTTATCATTACATAATAAAGATGTACATTCACATGAATATGAAGTTAACAAATGAAAAATTACAAGTTTATATATTTCAAGATTTTCTTACTTTTTGTACCCAGCTTTTATTATTTCTTTAATTTTATATGGTGCAGTAGGGGGGATGCTTTATGGAATAGGGGTTGACCTTAATAAGTTTTTTTATGGATCATTTTCTCTTTGTGTTTTCTTGATTTCTAGTCTATTGTTTATTTTTAATCTTATATATAATCGAAAAAAGCATAGTATAAAAATATTTTGAGGACATTTATTTGTTTATTTAATGTTCATTTGTTTTATTTTTATAGATATCTTTTTAAATATAATATTATCTCCAATAATGAAGAGTTCAAGTGATTGATACGAATCTGAATTAATAACTTTTTTATGTTATATTGTGTATATTGTTTTATCAACAATGTTACTAAGTTATATTTTTACTAGCATACTTGAAGTATTTGAATACAAATCATTTAATGTATTTAATATAATCCTAAACATAGCATTACCAATAATAATTTTTATTGAATCATCAGTTTTAAACTATTTATCTGTTCATAACGAAGAAACAAATAAACTTTATTTAATTAATTTTATAATTATTTTTACATATTGAATTTTTTCATTAATAACAAGTAAGTTTATATCTAAATAATATTATATTTATTTATAATTTATAAAAAGTTTTTAAATGATTTTAATATAGAATTATCATTAAAAGGAGATATTAATAAATATATGAAATATATAAATTTAAAAAATTTTAAAATTACTTATAAATACTTTTTTGCAATATTATCTTGCATTTCTATATATACATATTATTTTTATAAACTATTTTCAGGACATGGTCTAGATACTTATAATAATAACTATGAAATATATACTTTAGATTATTTTTCAACATTTACACTTATTTCTAACATACTTTGCCAAATTTGGCTACTATGAGCAGCTATAACACCAAAAAAGGAAGGTAATTCTAAGTTTACAAGTCGTAAAAAGTTTGTATTTTTAAGTCATACTACAGCACTTACTTTTTCGGTTATGATTACAATAACTTTTATTGTTTATAACTTTATACTTGTTCCAATAGATACTGGTTTTCCAACTCATTCTTATGATGCTTTTGCAACTATTGTAAATCACATTATTACTCCAATTGCATTTGTGGTATATTTTTTATTTTTGATGGACAATAAGCGCGAAATTGATTTAAACCGATTTTTTACAAGAAAATTTTGAATACAATTTACAATTTTAATATCATATTGTATTATTTCACTAATAAAAGGGGAATTAAGATATAGATCTGATTCACAACTATACAATACACCGTCAGGAAAAAACACATGATATCCGTATTTTTTCTTAAATTTACATAACGCAAACGGTCCATTGGGTATACCAGGATATGGTTGATTTATCATTGCATTTATTTTAATTATTGGTGTTATGATAGGATTCACTTATCTATATAACTTTATAAACAATTGCATTATTAAAACCAAATACTATAAAAAATATATAGGTTAGTAAAATTGGTTTAAAAGTATTTTATATTTAAAAAAAATATTTTTAAATTCTATTTATTTTTTAATAAAAAAAATGTATAGTTATAGGGAAGGAGAATTATTAAATGAACAAAGTTGTAAAAGTAACTATTACAAAAACCGTTAATTTCGGTGCATTTTGTGACGCTGACATTGATGGAACAATTTACAAAGGTTTAATCCATATTTCTGAGATTGCAGATAAATATGTTTCTGACGTAAATGAATTTGTTTCAGTTGGTCAAACTGTTGACGGATACGTTATTTCAGTTGATGAATCAAACAAACAAGCAAAAATCTCATTAAAAAGAGTAAACTAAAAAAATTATAAATAAAATTTCATTTGTATAATAGTTACATTTATATCTTTATTATTTGTACTTCTATTAGCTTGAAAATTATAATTGAATATATAGTTTATAAACTATAAATAAAAAACTAAGTATAAAACTTAGTTTTTTATTTATTTGATTTTACAAAATTTGTTGTATCTTCTCGATATTTATTAATATCTTTTCATAAAGATCCAGAATGCTTTGCTTTATCAAAAATTTCAATTTTACTTATTTTTTCTTTTTCGATTGAAGATTTTATATAATATAGGACTATAGAGTTATCATATAAAACAAAATCATCTTCTTTACCATGAATATACAATATCTTTAAATCATTTATATCATCATTTTTGACCAAAAGATTTACATCCTTTAGATTAACATCAGTATATTTTTTAAAATTTTTATTAATATTAAATGACATTAATCATCAAGGTAATTTTAGTGCTCTTTTCAAGAAATATCTAATTTGAGGTATAACTTCACTAAATGCACAGTCTGCAATTATTCAATTAACCTTGTTATTTTTATAATATTTATTTGCAAAAAGTAAAGAAGTACTTGCTCCCATACTTACACCAAATACACCAATTTCTTCAACTTCAAAGCATAATTTAGTTCATTTAATAACTTCATCTAATACTTTTGCATTTGTATATCCAAAATCAGATTTAGTCCCATATGTTTTACCATGGGCATAAGCATCAAATGTTATTATATTATAACCTTGACTATAAAAATGAAAGATATTTCGTAATGCATAATACTTATTACGTTTAAATCCATGAAGTCCAACAATTCATTTATTACTTTTGTTATTTCTAACCATAAGCGCACTAATTTGATTTGATGTGTAACCAATGTTAAACTCTTTTATTTGATCTTTTCTAATATCAAAATCTTTAACTGAGTGTTTATCTAATTCATAAAGCAACTCTTCATAAGTGTTAATTTCGATTTTATTGTTAATAAATCCACTTCTTTTATAGTTAAATAAATAAAATCTGAATATTTTAGAGCATATTCAACTAAAAAATATAACAACAGGGAAGAGTAAAATTACAAAAGTAATATTGAATCAATTATAATGATATTTTTTAAGCTTTTTTAAATGTTTTTTATATTCCATAATTTTACCTCCTTTTTATAATTCTATTGTAAAATAAAATTATAAAAAAATAAACACCTAAGTGTTATATATAAAACGTTTTAATTATAATAAAACATTTTATTTAAGGAGAAATATGTCAAAACAAATTATAAATAATTTAATTTTAGGTGATATGCATAGCATTGACAAGAAATCGGAAATAATAATATCTTGTGCCCAAGAAATTTATGATGATATGATAAATTCATCAAATGTAATTGAAATTAGCGAAAACAAATTAAAATCAAAAATTGATGAACGTTTTTACTATAATTTTGAAGATTTTCCAAATTCAGGTAGTTTAGATAAGAAGTTAATTAAAGATGTTTTGCTTGAAATAGATAAAAACATAGGCTCTAAAAAGATATATATTCATTGTTTATGAGGTGTTAATAGAAGCGCTAGTTTAGTATTTATTTATTTAGTTTGAAAAAAATACTTATCTAATAAAAGTTTTGAAGATGCAATAAATAACTTTAAAAAAATATATCCAAAACATAGTCCCAATCTTGGATGAAAAGACTTTTTGATTAAAAATTTTCCATATGATAATTTATAAAAACATTTTTATTAAATTAAAAATAATTTTATAAATTAATTTGTTAATATAAACTATTAAATAAAGAGTTTTTGGTGACGCTTTAATTTGCTTTATATTAGAATTTACTCTATAAACAATAATGATAGAGGAAAATTTAAATGAAAAAATTAATAAGCGTATTAGGAGCAATATCTTTAGTTGCTTCAAGTTCTTCATATGCAGTTGCATGTGGCGGAAACGAATCATCAAACAATAACGAAAACAATACAAATAATAATGCAGAAGCAGTTGCTTTATCACAATATGCAAAAGCATTGTATGTAAATCAAAATTCACTATTAGATTTGGGTGCAGGTGATACCACAGACCACTATAGTTCAAGTGATTATTTTAATTTATTAGGTAATAAAAAAATTAAGGACTTGAATTTCAAAGAAGATATTTCTGGTGAATTTAAAAAGGATAGTAGTGATTACTTTAAAGACGCAGTTGCAAAATTATTTGGTTCAGAAAATACATTGGCTGATAGCAAAACCGAGATTGGTGAAAACATCTATAAGGATGAGGTTTTAAACTCAAAAGAATCAGTTCCTTCAATATTATCAACAATTAATACTTATATACCTATTATTCTTAATGGTTTATCAAGTCCAGAACAATTAAATGGATTACTTGCAACTTTATATGGTTTTCAAGGAGCAATATATGACTTTAAAGATACACTAGAAGGCGCAATAAATTCATTAACTGAAAATGATAATAAAGTATTGAAAGACTTTGAAAACGCATTTAAATATGATGCAAATACTGAAAAAACATATGTTGACGCAGTTAGAAATAGTATGGTTGATTTTGCAAATTCAATGAACGGATTAGCTGGTAAAGAAAGTGTTTCAACATTTAATGATGCATCAAAATCTATTGCTAATTTAATAAAAGGTTTAATCGATGGTAAAACATCACTAAAGTTTGAAATGACTTCAATCAAATACTTGCCAGGTATAATTAAATTTGTTAGAGTTTTATTACTATATATTGATAGTTATTCAGAAGATCAACTTACAAAAAGTGTTATTGATAAAGAAGTAATTTTAACAAATAAAACAAAAAGTGTTGGTAAAAATGAATTCGACTCAAAAAAATGAGTTGGTTTATTAAAAAAATTAGTTGATGATAAAAACGGGGAAGGATTAACAATATTTAAAAACTTATTAAATATTTTATTCTTAACACATGATAACACTAATTATGATGGTGATGACGAAGTTGATATTGTAGGAACTGAAAACGAGAGCGGAGAATATGTATCATATTCATCAGATACTGAAATTTATGGAAGATTAATTGGTGACCTTGGAGTAGTCTTGTTAGGCGAAGAAACATTAACAATAAATTATTCTGGAATGGAAATAAAAATTTATATTTCCAATCTATTAAAATCACTTATAAATCTAGGGTTAGATTATGAAAGTGGTGGATCTTTAACAATGATATTTGGTGCAATTCCTAACTTCATAAATGAACTACCTGATTTTCTTAAAACACTTGTAAACAAGATAACAGACAATGGTAAAAATAATGATGAATGATCAAAACTTGCCGATGCATGAATTGATTATTTATGAAAAGATCCAAATAACAAATTAGGTTTCAGCATAATTGATATTATTCAAAATGTAAAAATTAATGACATTCCAAATAAATTGGGAAGTGTTTTTCCAATGAGTATATCAAATATAAGTGAAATAAAGTCAAACGGTTCATTTGATAATACTAAGTCATATATTATGCCTTATTTAGGCAGCAAAACAATAAAAGAAATTGTTTATGATATCGATAAACATATATCTCCTTTAGATATAGCTCCTATTAAATTTGATACATTATCTAGTTTATTTAATAAACTATATTCATCTGATCATAATTTAAAAAACGCTTCAAGTAACTACAAAGAACTACTTAAAGGACTTGGTTTAAATAGTGACGGAAGTACAGTATCTGGTTCACCAATGGAAGTATTTAAAAACTTTTTAAATGAAAACGCTAAATTACTTACTGGTGTTATTAATTTATTAAAAGACTTTGTTGATGAAATGCAAAATAGTCTTAACAAAATAAGTGATAGTTATGTTAATTTACAAAAAGATATAAACGTTTCAATTAAAGTTGAATCAAATACAGTATTTGAATATACAACTCAATATAAAGATAAAGTGAAAAATACTTTTAAAATCGAAATAGAAACATCAAATAATAAAATTCACATTAAATCAATAAACTAAAAACAATTTAATTGACAATTTCAAATTGTTTTTTTTTTTTTTTTTATAAAAATAATTAAAAACATTTTTTTAAATATAAATTATTTTTAATATAAAAATAATTTATATGACTAGTATATTATTACTTTATATCCAATAACTTAATTTGCTTAGTTTTATAGTTTAATTTATAAATATAACTATAAGAGGAGAGAAAGTTATAATGAAAAAATTATTAAGTTTTTTGGGAGCAGTTTCAATAATTGCTTCAAGTTCTTCATATGCAGTTGCATGTGGAGATAAAGCGAGCGAAAGTGAAAACACGCCAAATACAAATAGTCCAGATTTATCAAAATCAGAATCTGTTGCTTTATCACAATATGCAAAATCACTATATGTAAATCAGAATTCGCTATTAGATTTAGGTGCAGGTGATACCACAGACCACTATAGTTCAAGTGATTACTTTAATTTATTAAACAATAAAAAAATTAAAGATTTAAACTTTAGCGAAGATATTTCTGAGGATTTCAAAAAAGATAGTAGTGATTACTTTAAAGATGCAGTTGCAAAATTATTCGGTTCAGAAAATACATTGGCTGATAGCAAAACTGAGATTGGTGAAAACATCTACAAGGATGAGGTTTTAAACTCAAAAGAATCAGTTCCTTCAATATTATCAACAATTAATACTTATATACCTATTATTCTTAATGGTTTATCAAGTCCAGAACAATTAAATGGATTACTTGCAACTTTATATGGTTTTCAAGGAGCAATATATGACTTTAAAGATACACTAGAAGGCGCAATAAATTCATTAACTGAAAATGATAATAAAGTATTGAAAGACTTTGAAAACGCATTTAAATATGATGCAAATACTGAAAAAACATATGTTGACGCAGTTAGAAATAGTATGGTTGATTTTGCAAATTCAATGAACGGATTAGCTGGTAAAGAAAGTGTTTCAACATTTAATGATGCATCAAAATCTATTGCTAATTTAATAAAAGGTTTAATCGATGGTAAAACATCACTAAAATTTGAAATGAGTTCAATTAAATACTTACCAGGTATAATAAAATTTGTTAGAGTTTTATTACTGTATATTGATAGTTATTCAGAAGATCAACTTACAAAAAGTGTTATTGATAAAAAAGATATTTTAGCAAACAAAACCAAAAGTGTTGGTAAAAATGAATTTGACTCAAAAAAATGAGTTGGTTTATTAAAAAAAATGGTTGATGATAAAAATGGGGAAGGATTAATAATATTTAAAAACTTATTAAATATTTTATTCTTAACTCATGATACTGATAAAGGAGAATCAAACAACGAAGTTGATATACAAGGAGTAGAAAATCCAAAAACTAAAGAAAAGGTTGAATATTCATCAGATACTGAAATCTATGGAAGATTAATTGGTGATCTTGGAGTAGTCTTATTAGGCAATGAAACAATTGAATTTAACGCTCCATTAATTGGTAAAATAAAATTATATGTAAGTAATCTACTTAAAAGTCTTATAAATAAAGGTCTTGGATATTCTAGTGGTGGTACAATATTTGAAATTGCAATTCCATTACTTCCAAATTTTGCAGATAATCTACCTGATTTAATAAAAGGTCTCGTTAATAAAATTACTGATAATGGTAAAAATAATGATGAATGAAAAATATTTACTAAAGATTTTATAGGTTATTTATGGAATGATCCAAATAAAAAACTTGGAGTAAGCATACTTGATATTATTCAAAATACAAAAATAACTGATATTCCAAGCAAATTAGGAAGTATTTTTCCAATAAGTATATCAAATATAAGCGAAGTAAAAGCAAATGGCTCATTTGATAGCACTAAATCATATCTATTACCATATTTAGGTAGCAAAACAATAAAAGAAATTGTGTATGATATTGATAAACATATATCTCCTTTAGATATAGCTCCTATTAAATTTGATACATTATCTAGTTTATTTAATAAACTTTATTCATCTGATCATAATTTAAAAAACGCTTCAAGTAACTACAAAGAACTACTTAAAGGACTTGGTCTAAATAGTGACGGAAGTACAGTATCTGGTTCACCAATGGAAATATTTAAAAGCTTTTTAAATGAAAACGCTAAATTACTTACTGGTGTTATTAATTTATTAAAAGACTTTGTTGATGAAATGCAAAATAGTCTTAATAAAATAAGCGAGAGTTATATTAATTTACAAAAAGATATAAATGTTTCAATTAAAATGGAGTCAAATACAGTATTTGAATATACAACTCAATACAAAGATAAAGCAAAAAATACATTTAAAATAGAAATAGAAACAATAAATAATAAAATTCATATTAAATCAATTTCTTAATTATAAAATTTGACTATTTAATATAGTTGAATTTTATTTTTTATTTTAAAATATATTATAAGTGTAAAAAAAATGACAGAAAGTTCAAAAAATGTTTATAGCCCAACTGCTAATGCAGCATATGTTTTAATGGTAATAGCAACAGTTCTAACAAGTTGAATGATTATTACGATGGCATGAACTATACCAATAACTTTAGCAACAAAAAGATTAGTAAATAGTTACAAACCCGCACCTTTACTAGGTGTATGTTGTATATTATTTACATTCTTTTTAGGAGCAATTGCTGGAATATTGATAATTTGCAATAACGAAAATAGTTATCAAGAAATCAAATATATTACTCCAAATGTTAATGGTAAAACAACTCAAAAAGTTGAAGCTAATGCTTAAATTTATTTAACCTTTATTATATAAAGGTTTTTTTTAACTTTTAATTTATTTTTAAAATATATATTAAATAAAATATAATTATACTTATATGAGGTAAAAATGAAAACACAAGATATAGCAATTATTTTAATAATTTGTTTTTGATTAATGTCTTTAATTACTTCATTTTTTTTATACTTAAAATTTAAAGATAAATATAAAAAACTAAGAATTTTTTCAATAAATTCTAAAAAAAACCTAGAAACTACTATTAAAAATTTTAAGTTAGTGCCTGTTACAATTGAATTTGAATTACCAGAAGATGAGACATGCTACTATTTCAATAATAATCAAGGTTTATTAAAAACAAACAATAAAAAATTAAAAGAAATTTCAAAAAATATATATAAAACGAAACTATACATTACAAATAAAACAGTGTTATTTATTTTAGAAAACATTTACTTTAAATACAATATAGAATATGTAGATAATTTTTTTATAGATCAAGCATACATTAACAAACAATGATTTAGGTTAATTACTATGATTATACAAAAAACTAAATATACTTTAATAGATGAAACAAATATAATTTATTTAACGTTGAAAAATGTAATTAAGGAGAAAAATAAAAATGAATAATCAGTTTTTTAATACTACAGATATTATAATTGGCTTTATGTTTTTTTTATTAGCTTCTTCGATTCACTATTTTTTTGTAATTAATTACTATTTAAAAATTAGAAAGCTAAAATTATTTAAATCAGAAAAATATTACAAAAATAAAAAATTATCATTAATTTTTAATATATTTATTAATTATTTAAGTGATGTTTTATATATTTCAGTAATAATTTTTTTTACACTTTCAATTATATATATTAATAAAATATATTATTTATCACTAATTTTTACATTTATGTATTTAATTTTTAGTATTATTGCAATAAATAACATTATTTTAATTTTTATGTATTCTGAATCTGTGTATTTAATAATCTATGAAAACAATATTGTTACTTTAAATAATATAATAACAAAAAATAATATATTAAAAGTTGATAATGATGTAAAAAGAAAAAAATTACAAATATCTTTTTTAGATGATAACGAAGAAGTAATAATTAAACTTAAGTACACTTGAAAATTAAAAGACTTTTTCACAGAATTTATTGATTCACATAAATAAAATAATTAATTATAAGTGTTAAAATTTGCTGTTTTTATATTACAATAAATTTGTTGGTTTATTTTAATAATTACAACTTGAAAGGTTATTTTTATGCGTAAAAGACATTTAGGAATTTCTGTTTATCCTGAACACTTTACAGAAGAGGAAACAAATAATTATCTAAAAAAATGCTACGAAGCTGGATTTAGAAAAGTATTTTTTTCAATTTTACAACTTGGAGACAACCCTGATAAGAAACTTTTGGAATATTATGAAAAAAGTATCATGTATGCAAAAAAACTAGGTTATTATACAGTAGTAGACATTAATGAATTAGCATTAAAACTCTATAAAATCACTGATGATCAATTAGCTTTTTTTAAAACCAAAGGTATTGATTGCATTAGATTAGATGCACCATTTGTTGCAAGTAAAGTAGCTCAAACTACTTATCAAGGTATGGATATTCAAATTAACGCAAGTAATAATGATCATTTTGTTACAAATATATGTGACTTTATGCCAAATAAAGATAGATTATTTGGTTGTCACAATTTTTATCCGCTATTTCATAGCGGTCTATCTGAAGATTTATTTATTAAATCTACTAAAAAATTTAGAGAACTCGATATTGAAGTAAGTTGTTTTGTTGGTTCTGACTTCGGTAAAAAAGGTCCTCAAAAATATGACGTCACTAAATTGGTGAGTTGTGAAAATTATAGAGATTTGAAAATTAAAAACCAAATAAAATTGGCTTTATCTACAAATCTTTTTGAATCAATTTATGTTGGAAATCAACCATTAAGTGACGAGGAAATCAAAAGCATTAAAGAAATTAAATTTGATAATGTTTTTGAATTTGACTTAATATTAGAAAAAAGCGTTTCTAATTATGAATTAGAAATTATAAATTTTAACAATCATTTTTGACGTGGAGATGCAAATGAGTTTTTTATTCGTTCCACTCAACCAAGAGTAGTTTTTAAAGATGATATAAAACCTACTAATTTAAATGATGTATACAATTTTGGAGATGTTCTTATAATCAATTCAAATAATAAACATTATCAGAAAGAGATTTTAATAGTTTTAAAAGATAACTACAAAAATTTTGGTGATACAGTTAATAAAATAGGGAAAATATCAAAAGAAGACTTACTACTCTTGAAAAATATTAAACCTTGAAATAGATTCAGATTTAATATTATTGGTTAATTCATTTTACAAGGAAAGTAGTAGTGAAATAAAAAATGATAAAAAATATCTTAAATCAAATAAATCAAATAGCAAAACACTCAGACAATATTAGTTTTAAAATAATAGCAGAATTTATAGTTAATAACTTTGAAGATTTAGATAGTTACACAATTTTTGATGTATCAAAACTTACAAATACTAGTGCATCCACAATCACTAGATTTTGCAAAAAACTAGGTCTATCAGGTTATAAAAGTTTATATTGAACAATACAAACACATAAAAAAATGGTGGAATTACAAAATGAAGCTCCATATGAAGAAGTGCAATGTCTAATGACTGAAAACATCATTAACTCAATTAGTGGGTCAGCTTGTATTTCAAAACATAAAATAGAGGAAATAGTTAAATTAATTAATGATGCAAAAAATATTTTTATTTTTGGAGTTGGGGATGACTCATTTTTAATTCATTTATTTATTAATTGAGTAATTAGATTAAACTTAAAAACATTTTATACAAATGATTTAACTTGTCAAAACTCTTTTACTGAAATTATTTCAGATAAAGATATTGCAATTTTAATATCTTATTCATTTGAAAATAAAGAAATTAATAATATTGCAAAAAAAATAAACGAAAAAAACATTAATGTAATAACAATAACAAACGATGAAATTAATCCAATTATTAAAAATAAAGATCATGTATTAAAACTACCAATGAATGAATCAGTAAATAAAACGCTTGATGAATGTTATTTTTCAAAACTTTATTATTTAAGAGTTATATATTATAAATTACTTGAATTAAACAAAAATAAAGTCTCTCTTGATAAATTATGCATAAACTAGTGAAAATGAAATTTATTTTGCATTATAAAATTTATATTATTAACTTTAATACTATAATGTAAATGGAAGGACGTTGTAAATTTAAATGCATTTTTCTATAAATATTTTTAATATTCAATATATTAGCATTTCTTATCAATAAAATTCCTAATGTTTTAGACCTAGCAAAGCTAGGTTTTTTATGTAAAAAGATTTTTATATTTTAAAAAAATCTACATATAGTGTTATAAAACCATTTTTTTATTTATAATAGTTATGGTAATAAAATTTAATTAAACCTTTTTTTATATTTTATTAACATAATTGATAATTAAAAATAAAGGAGAAAAATCGTGGTAAAAAGCACAGCGCGAAAACAAAACTTTGTATCAATTGATCTTGGAACATCAAATACATTAGTTTATATTTCTGGTCAAGGAGTAGTTTATAATGAACCTTCTATTATTGCATATAAAATAAAAGAAAATAGAATAATAGCAATCGGAAAAGAAGCTTACAAGATGATTGGAAAAGGTAACAAAAATATTAGAGTTATCAAACCAATGGTTGATGGAGTTATTACAGATATTAGAGCTACCGAAGCTCAATTAAAATATATTTTTAAGAGATTAAGACTTGAAAATTTTTTAAAAAACTCAATAATGTTATTAGCATGTCCATCAGTAGTAACAGAACTTGAAAAACAAGCTTTGATTAGAATAGCAAAATCAGTAGGAGCAATTGAGGTTTTTGTTGAAGAAGAAGTTAAAATGGCTGCTTTAGGTGGAGGAGTTAATATATATGCTCCAACAGGAAACTTAATAATAGATATGGGTGGGGGAACTACTGATATTGCTGCAATTGCATCAGGGGATATAGTTCTTTCAAAATCAATTAGAGTTGCAGGAAATTATTTAAATGATGAATGTCTTAAATTTCTACGTTCACAATATGGACTAGAAATTGGTTCTAAAACTGCTGAATCTATAAAAATGAATATTGGATCATTAGCAAAATATGTTGATGAAAGAAGAATGAAAGTTTATGGACGTGATATTGTTTCAGGACTTCCAAGGGAAGTTGAAATAACTCCTGAAGAAGTTCGTGAAGTATTAAAAGTACCAGTTTCAAGAATTATCGATTTAACTGTTCAAGTACTTGAAGAAACTCCACCAGAATTAGCCGGAGATATCTTTAGAAATGGTATTACTATTTGTGGGGGTGGAGCACTAATTAGAGGTATTGATAAATACTTTGCAGATACTTTACAATTACCTGCAAAAATTGGTGAACAACCATTATTAGCGGTTATTAACGGTACTAAGAAGTATGAATCTGAAATATGAATTAAATTAAAAGAACTTCATCAACATAAACCTGTAACGTTCTTTTAAAACAAAAAAAATATTGGATATCCAATATTTTTTTATTATATTAAGAAATAATACTAACTTATAGTTTATAGGGGTTTAAAAAAAATTCTAAATTTTATATAATATATATTATAAGGAGATTAAAAATGATTGAATATTTTTTAACAAAAGAAGAGAAAAAAACATTCTCTAAATTAAACTTAAGTAAAATCAAAAGAGAAGATTTTTTCAGTTATCTTCAAATGGAAGAAAGGGTTTTAGAATCATTAGTGAATTACTTTGATACAACTTCAAAGAAAAATCCAATTCTTGAAATGAAAATAGAAAAACAAAAAAATCATGTTGAGAAACTTAATAGGTATTATTATGATGTAATTTTACTTACACCAAAAGAAGAATTTGACTTCAAAAAACTTAGAAAAGAATTTAGAAAATCAGTAAAACCATATAAAAAGATTTTAAAATATTAATATGGATAAGTACATTATCAAAAATGCTAAATTTGTTAAATCTGCTGCCAATAAAGAAGGATGAATTAATGATGATATTAATGAAGTTTGTTTTATAGGTAGAAGTAATGTTGGAAAATCAACTTTTATTAATTCACTAACAAACAACAAAAAATTAGCAAAAACATCATCTACACCTGGTAAAACTAGACTTTTAAATTTTTTTGATATTAATAATGGTCAATTTAGAATTGTTGATGCTCCGGGATATGGTTTCGCAAGAGTAAGCAATGAAATAAAAGTAAGTTTTGCAAAAATGATGGAAGAGTACTTAACTGATAGAAAAAATCTTATTTTTGTATGTCAACTCGTGGATTTAAGACACAAACCTACAAATGAAGATGTAGAAATGTATAACTTTTTTAAATATCATAAAACAAACGTCTTAATTGTTGCCACAAAAAAAGATAAGTGCAAAAAAAATGACATCAAAAAAAATGAAAAAATAATTAAAGAAACATTAACTTTAGACTCAGCTGATAAATTTATTTCAATCTCTTCTTTAGATAAAAACAGTTTAAAAAATATTTATGAAATTTTTGAATATTATTTTGAAAAAAATAAAATTTTATAAGGAGCATTAAATTCATGGTTAAAAATAATATAATAGCTGCAACCGACATTGATGGTACAATTCTTTACAAATGAGATGAAGTATCGGAAGAAAATCAAAAAACAATTTTAGAATTTCAAAAAAAAAGTAATAATGCATTAACATTAGTTACTGGAAGAAACTATTTTATAGTTGACTTTTTAGTTGAAAAATTAAATATAAAACTTCCTATCGTATGCTCTAATGGTTCATCTGTAATTGATCCAATAACAAAAAAATACATTTCAAAAAATCACTTTGAAAAAGATGAAATTTATGAAATTATGAAAAGATTTTATGAAACTGGAATTGGTTTTGTTCTTCATAATGATTTTAGAGCTCATATAGTCAAAAACGATGCTTGATATAGTCAATTTGTTTTGAATAAATCAGAATCAATTCTTTTGAATCAAGAAAATAATAAAGTAATATATGTTTATGATAGTTTGAAAGAAATGATTGAAGAAAGTATAAATAACGATAATGAATTTGTAAATATTGTTTTAGATTGTGACAATGATAAAAAAATCAAAATTGCAAATGAATTAATTAAAAAACTTGACTTACAAAGTGTTCAATTCAATTACCCAGACGGGGCAAAAATAGAAGTGTATAAAAAAAATGTTTGCAAAAGTTATGGTTTAAGAAATTTATTAAATTACTTGCAAGTTGACGAAGATAATTTATATGTATTTGGTGATAATGTAAATGACATATGCATGTTTGAAGATTTTAAAAACTCATACGCAGTAGAAAATGCAATTCCTGAACTAAAAAAACTTGCAAAAGAAATTATAAAAAATGTAAGAGATGGGGCAGTAGGTCATAAATTACTTAATTTAATAAAAGATGGTATTAATTTTAATATATAATTTAGAAAAAATTATTAAAATTAATTTTTTTTTGTAAAATTAATTTCAAAATATTACGTTTCAATTTACTATTTTTTGTTTTTATATTATATTATATGTGGGTTATTATTTATTAACAAAACAACTAATATTTAATAGCTTAAAATCAACTTTTAAGGAGTAATAATAATATGTTAAAAACAACATCAAATAAACCAAATTTTATTTCTATGGATTTAGGAACAGCAAACACTTTGGTATATATTTCTGGGCAAGGTGTGGTTTACAACGAACCATCTATAGTTGCTTATAAAATTAAAGAAAATAGAATAATTGCCGTGGGTAAAGAAGCTTATAAAATGATTGGAAAAGGTAACAAAAATATTAGAGTTATCAAACCAATGGTTGATGGAGTTATTACCGATATTAGAGCAACAGAAGCTCAATTAAAATGAATTTTCACAAGATTAAGAATAAATAAATTACTAAAAAATTCAGTTATGTTATTAGCATGTCCATCAGTTATCACTGAACTAGAAAAGTCTGCATTAAAAAAAATTGCAATTAATTTAGGGGCTAATCAAGTTTTCATTGAAGAAGAAGTTAAAATGGCTGCTTTGGGTGGTGGAGTTAATATATATGCTCCAACAGGAAACTTAATAATAGACACAGGTGGTGGAACAACTGATGTTGCAGTATTAGCATCAGGAGATATTGTTCTTTCAAAATCACTTAAAGTAGCAGGAAATTATTTAAATGAAGAATGTCAAAAATTTATTCGTTCTCAATATGGATTAGAAATTGGTGCTAAAACTTCAGAATCAATTAAAATTAATATTGGATCATTAAGTAGATATGCAGATGAAAGAAGAATGAAAGTTTATGGACGTGATGTTGTCTCTGGTTTACCAAGAGAAATTGAAATAACACCAGAAGAAATTCGCGAAGTTTTAAAAGTACCTGTTTCAAGAATTATTGATTTAACTGTTCAAGTTCTTGAAGATACACCACCAGAATTAGCTGGAGATATCTTCAGAAATGGTATCACTATTTGTGGGGGTGGAGCACTAATTAGAGGTATTGATAAATACTTTGCAGATACTTTACAATTACCTGCAAAAATTGGTGAACAACCATTACTTTCAGTTATTAATGGTACTAAAAAATACGAATCTGAAATATGACACATTATTAAATTAATGAAACATACTATACCAACATTCTTATCTTAATAATTAATAAAAACACCTTTTATGAAATTGTCAATTAAAATTGACATTAAAAAGATACTTTTTCCATACGAATTTCGTATGGAGTTTTTTTATGCTTTAGACAAGGTCTAACGTAATTATAAAACTCTATATAGTCTGAGATAATTTTATAAATATTTGAGTAATGTAGTTCTTTTACTTTATATGTATATATACATTCATTTTTAAAAGTTCCAAAAAAAGACTCACATGCACCATTATCTGGGGAGTTCCCTCTTCTTGACATAGAAATATTTATATTATTATTTTTACATAATCTTTCTCAAGTTTAATTTGTGTATGGTGCCTCCTGATCTGAATGAATTATTTTTGGAGCACCTCTTTTTTAATAGCACTTATTAAATTTGTATGACATAATTTATTATTAGGACTAACCGATAACTTTCAATCAACAATTTCAGAATTAAACAAATCTTTTATAACAGATAGATAAACATTTCCATTAATAGTTTTTATATAAGTTACATCTGTTACTCATTTTTCATTTATATTTTTAGAATTAAAGTTTCTATTCAGTAAATTTTCAAATCTTAATGGACCTGATTTATCATAGTTTGGAACTTTCTTTTTCTTCACTGCTTTTAAACTCATTATTTTCATATATCTATAAACAACTCAAGGGTTTAATCTTTCTTTAAAGTATTTGTTTAAAAATAAAGTTATCATATTATAACCAAATCTTTTTTTAAACAAGTAAAAAAGGCATCTTATCTTAATTGCTAAAATTCTATTATAATTTTTATACTTTGGTTTTCCGTTTTTAAGTTATTTTAAATATCCATACCTTGAAACTTTTAAATATAAACAAAATAATTTCAAAGAAAACATTCTTTTAACATTAAAAATGGCGAAGTACTTTTCCTTAGTCGTCTTCGCCAAATGCTTTTTTAAAGCTTGTTCCAGTTTCAAAGCCTCTCTTAATTCTTCAACGCTCATATCATCAGGTTCTTTAAAAATTCAATCATGGTATTTAAATTTTTTAATATTTCCTTTTGCCTGTGTTCCACTACCTCATTCAAGAGCGCCTTCACCTTTAACTTTTACCTCTGATTTTCATCTTTTAATTGTGCTAGTACTAATATCAAACTTTAGTGCCGCATTTAAAATTCCCATTTATTTTGATTCATTAATTATATTTAGTTTTTTGTTTTTTGTTTATTGTTTTGCCATATAAAAAGAACACCTTTCAATAAAATTTTAACAATAAAAGTACTTTTTTACTGTAAATTTTATTTTAGATGTTCATTAAAGATGTTTTTATTTGAAATTTTTAGAAATTAATTTATTATAATCAAATACTTTATATATAATAAATATAAATAAAAGGAGTAATATGAAAAAAGTTTTAACTATCTTATCATCACTTTCAATTATAGTAGTACCAACTTCAACAATTATATCTTGTGGAGAAAAAGAACCAGAAGTAAAAAAGAATATCGGTGACATAATTACTGAGTTTAATTTAGGTAAACTTGAAAAAGATCCTTCTAGTACAAATGTTGAAAGGCCATCAAAAGAAACAATATACAATAAATTATTAGAACTTCACAAACAAGAGTGGGAAGAGAAAAAAATAGACATTTCACTAGATGAAATTAATATTACAGAAAGCGAATGAACTTCTGAGGCAGCAAACTTAGAGGGAACCGGCGATAGATACACTGGAAAAGCATTGGTTTTATACGAATTGATAAAATAATCTTAAAAAACACCGAATATTTATAGGGGTGTTTTTTTTATGTATTTTATTGGCAAAATTATCAAAATTATAAATAATGAAGTTATTCTTGAGTCAAATAAATTTGGATTTGTTGGTAAATTAATTTCAGTGAATAAATATAAAACAAACCAAGAAGTAAAGTTTTGATATTTATATTATAAAAATGATTATTTTATTAAATTTTTATTTTTAGACTCTTATAAAATATGAAATTTAGCAAAAACTTTAATAAGTATAAATAACGTTGGTTTTAAAACTTTGGAGAAAATAATTTTAAACATGGATTATGATGAAATCATTAAATCTAGTATAGATTATGAAATTGAGTTTATATCTCAAAAAACAAAAATATCTACAAAAATTGTTAAATCTATAGTTGACTCAATAAGAAAAGAGGTTATAGATATTAACAACACAAAAAAACATTTAGAAATAATTAATTCACTCTATAAATTAGGCTATAAATTTAATGATATATATAAAGCTATTAAAAATATAGATTTTAAACTTAGCGAAGAAGAAATTATTAGAAAGGCTTTAATAAATATAAATGGAAAATAATAATCTTTTTAGACCATTAAATTTTAAAGAATTTATAGGTCAAAGAAATATAATAGATAACCTAAAAATATTTATAGAATCCGCTAAAAAAAGAAATTCTCAACTAGATCACATTATTTTTTATGGAAATAGTGGGCTAGGCAAAACAAGTTTAGCTTTAATAATTGCAAAAACAATAAATAAAAAAATATATATATTAAATGGGACAAGTTTGCAAAAACCAAGCGATATAATTTCGCCACTAACATCTTTAAAAGATGGTGAATTATTATTTATTGATGAAGTCCACGCATGTTCAAAAGAAGTATTTGAAGTATTATATCCTGTACTTGAAGATAATAGATTAAATATAATAATTGGTAAAGAATATAACTCAAAAATAATAAATGTTAAAATAGCAAAATTTACTTTAATTGTTGCAACAACAGAAATAAATAAATTAGCAATACCTTTTATAAACAGGTTTCCCATTAATTTAAATTTCAAAGATTATAATTACTCTGAAATACAAGAAATACTAAAAATAAATTGCAAAAAACTAGATATAAATTTATCTAATGATAATATAATTTTATTATCAAAGTATTGTAAAAATAATCCTAGAATAGCAATAAACTTATTAAAAAGGGTATATGATTATATTACGTATAAAAATTATTTAAGTTTATCAAATCAGGATATATTTGATATTTTAAAAAAATTAGAAATCTACAAGTATGGTATTACTGTAAATGAAATAAATTATTTAAAATTACTTAAAAAATATGGGGTATTAGGCATTGAAAATATATCACAATTACTTTCAATGCCTCAACAATTAATAACTTCAATTATTGAACCAACTTTATATAAAAATAATTTAATTACAAAAACACCAAAAGGAAGATGTATTACAAAAAAAGGAATAGAATATATAGAGAATATAGACTTATAAGGGGTTTAATTAATAAATTCAAAAGTGTATAATATTTTCATAGTATGGGGTGAAAGATATGAGCGAGAAAGTTTATAATATTAAAAAATCTAATTTAGGGAAAATCTCATTTTTAGAAGGAACATCATTTATATCAATATCCGCTATTGGTGATGATAATAAAAGGTTCAGAGGGGTTTTAATTGTAAGAACACCAGAAGAAGCTGTAAAAAAATTCTCAAGTTGAGCAATGGATTTTGCATATTCTCATATTAATGATAGAATTTCATTTCATAATTCTATAGTTGAATATTTAATAAATAATTGAATGGATAATGGAATAAAATCATTCCAAAAAGATATGTATGAACATTTTGGTTTCGATGAATTTAAAGATATGGATCCAATTAAATTTATAAAATCTGAACCCGAAATGGTTCCTTTGTGTTTAATTCATATTGCCGCAAAATTTACTAACGGTTATTTTCAAGTTCCTATAAAAGGGTTAGAAATTTCAATTAGATACGTTAAAAACGTTTTAGCAATAAACTTTTGAGAAGACGAATTAGAAAAAAAATAAGTAGGTAATTTTATATGAAAAAAACATTAAAATTAATACTTTCTTTTTGAATCTCTTTTTTGCCAATATCAACAATTTCATGTGGAACAACAAACATTAACCCAGATTTTGAAAAGGCTAATAATATGGTAGCTTTTTCAAATGTTTTTATTAATAATGACAAAGAGTATTTTTCAATCCTTCCCAATTTAAAAGAAAATAAAAAAGATAACAAAGATAAAGAACAGTATAAACTTGATAAAAACAGAATAGTTTTAGATTGTGATAATTTTAATTGTAATAACAACGATTATAAAGGAACAGCGATTTCTAATGAAGCTTATTCTTCACCAAAATTATCATTTAAACAAGACAAAATACAAGAAGTGCAAATTGGATTTGACTATATTGCGTATTTTTTTAATATCAACCCTTTAATGAATGATGATTTATTCTATGATTTTGAAAATTTAGATTTTAAAGTGGATTTTTTTAATACAAATTTAGTTTACGAAAGAAATGAAAATATAAAAAAATATATTGATTTAAAAATTACAAACTATATTAAAATAAGTGACGAAGTAAAAGTGTTGGAAGACAAATTTGTTTATAGTATTAAAAATAATAATTTAGAAACAAAAATTATTGATAAATTATTACCAAAATATTATTTAACAAAAAATGAAAATATTAACAATAAAAATGATGATGAAGAAGAAAAAGAATTATTAAAATATAAATTTGAAATTTTAAAAAATGAGGAATCAGGAGAAGAAGAAAAAAATGATTTAAAAGAAATTGATGAACTAAATTATTTAAATATTTCTATTGAATATGAAGATAAAATACTAGATCAAAATAAAATGATTACAGAAATTTCAGAGAAAGTAGGGCAATTTTTTAATGCAATTGAAATTTTAAATTTTACCAATAAAAAAGATGAATTATATATAGAATGTAGCTCAGAAAACTGCAAAGAACAAGAGCAAATTAAAAGTAGTTATATTAAAGAAAATGAAAATCCGAATTCTTGAAACTGAACAAGGAAAAAAATATGATCAACCAAAATGTTTGATCCATTTTATTTAGATAATAAATTAATTAATAACATAAAAATAAATGTATTAAAAAATCATCATAAAGAGGAAAATGAAGGGGAAAATAATTTATAGTATGAAAAAATTACTTATATTTTTATTATCAATAAATATAGTTACAAGTACATCACTGTCAGTTATTTCTTGTGATCAAATTGAAACTTTTCCTTCAAAGCATGCAAATGCAAAAACTTCTATTTTACAAAAATTTTTTGAAATAGAAAATAACATAAAGCCTTATGATGTTAGGTATATAGAATTAATAAACAATTCATGAGAACATATTGGTTTTAATAATAATATTTCAACTTATAAAATTGATAAAAGCATTATAGAACTTAGCAACGAAGAAAAAGTATCAGAATTTTTTGCAAGTTTAATTGAAATATACAATCCTAAATATAATGGTAATGTTTATGATTTTACAGGATTAACTTTTTATATTGAGAATATTTTTTTAAATCAAATAATGGTTAATGAAAATCTTGAATTAACTGTAAACAGTGATGTCGCAATAACTCTTAAAAAAGGTTGGAAAACTGTAGGTAAGATTTTACTCACATTAGAAAATGATGAATTATATAGTAAATTAGAAACAACATATTTTATAAATAAAATAATGACTTCTACAAGTTTTGGTATAGAAATATTTGAAAATACCGAAAACCTAGATGAAAGTTGCAATTTCTTTATCAAAGGTAATATTAAACAAGATAATTTCGATAGTTTTATCGATGAAATTATTTCTAAAGAAAAAGTAATCAATAATCTTGTTTTAAAAAAAGAATATTTTACTTATGTTATAGATAAAACTGGTAGTTATATGAAATTTGATGAATTTTTATATAAAATTATCTCTTAAACAAATTATTTTCATTTTTAAATAAATAACTTATCAAATTTATTTTTGAACAAAGTTCTTCGCATGACATTATCCCTTTATTAAATACAACTATTTTAGATTTATTAATGTCTGTAACACTTGAAAAATCATTAATCTCATTATCATCAATATCATTTGAAATAATAGAATTAAAATAGTGTTCGATTATTTCGCTAGCTTCTCTTTTTTTATCAAAATCAACATCTGAATCTAGTATTTTTAATTCTTCTTGATAATTTATACTTTGTTTAGAATTTTGTAAAGATCAATTTTTAAATCTTTCTAAACTTTCATTGTAGCTGTTATTAATAAGATAAGTGACATCATCAAAGTCTATTTCATTTATTAATGTTTCTTCACCTAATTTTTTTAGTAAAATTTTAAATATTGATATTGAATTACTTAAATTTTTTGAAATATTATTAATTTGCATTTTAATAATAAGTTCAGTTAATTTTTCTTCTAAATTTTTTCCGTCTTTATCTAATGTTTCCATTATTTCACTTGACGCTTGATCGCTAAACATTTTTAAATCATCATTTTTAAGTTTGTAAAAATTATGTTTTTTTAAAAATTTTTGCATAGTATTATAATCTTTTATATTATCAAGTTCTTCTTTTATTGTGGTTAAATAAAAATTAGCAACATTTATGTTTGGTTTAAAACCAATTGTCTCACCATTATTTTCATCTAAAAAATTATTCTTAATCAAATTAATTTTTTTCATAAAAAAATTAACAAACCATTGAACAGATATATTATTTACAAATTCTTTTAAATTAATTATTTTTTCCATTAAAGTTTTACCTATATTTTTATATTACATTATATTACATTATTTTATTAAAAAATATATGATATTATTTAAAAGTAGGTAAAAGGCATGAAACTAAATTCAATTCAAGTTATTGATGAAGGCTATTTTTTAGTTAACGAGCATCAAAATTTCAGATTTGATAAAAATATTGCTAAAAGCTTTATAGAGAAATTAGAATTTCCTATTATAATTTTAGATACAGAATTTTTTAATAACTCACACGATAATAGTGATTATGATAAAAAACTATATGACGATAAAAACAAAGATTTAGTTTATGTTGTTCAATATTCTTTTGCAAAATCTTTAAAGGAAATTTCTTCAAGAGATAACAAAAAAGCAATAAAATCAATTAGCATAAAAAGAAACTTTAATGATAAATCATATAATTTTTATAGTCAATATGAAAAAATGGTTGTTTCATTTCTTAATATGTGTAGAAATAAAGATATTAAAACAATAGTTTGCGCTGGAGCAAGTAATGATATTAAAATTATTAATATATGAGTTAATAACTATAAAAAATTATTTTCAAAAAGACCTTTGAAAATGACTTTTTTAAACAAAGAAAAAAATGAAACTAATGTAAATTTTTTTGATGTATATGACATATTACAAAATTGTTTTTCATTCTCAAATACAAAATCCAATGGGGAAGAATTTTGAAATAAAAATAACTTACCTTCCGGAAAACAAAATGATGAAATGATTTCATTAACAAGTATGAAAAAATTTTTTGGTTGATTCGATCAAATTGTTGATAATATTTTTAAAACAGAAAAACATGACATATATTCAATGTGTTGTGAAGCTTATACATTTTTTTCTTATCCACTTGATAAAAAAATTAGCTTTGAATCTTATAAAAGAATGAATAATACAATAAAAAAAGTTATTGATCATTGTTATAATGATGTTTTAAAAATACTAATATTTTTTGATTTTATTTTTGAATTTACATATAATTTTTATGATAAAAATAAATATATTAAAAAGTAAAAAAATAATGTGATATAATTATTTACAAATTAAAGGAGCCTAATGCATATATTATTTTTAAAACGAAAGATAAAGCACTAAAAAACACTTTTATTATTAAGTGTTTTTGGTGCTTTTATTATAATTTTAAAAAATAGAATAGAGGTTCATTTATTATGTCATCGAGGATTAAAACTTTAACAAAAGTTTCAATTTTTTTAATGAGTTTTTCAACCATTTTTGGTTTTAGAAATATAATTAACAATCAAAATCAATTTGGTATATTAGCTGCAATTTTATTTTTAGTTGGTGGTGCAGTATATGCTATACCCTTGGTTATGATTACAGCAGAATTTGGTAGTATAAAAAAACTTAAAGAACAAGAATCAGGGTTAGGTAGTTTTTGTGTATTTACTCTAGGAAAAAAAGCGGGTTTTTTGGCCAGTTGATCAAGTTATTTTGGCAATTTATTCTTTTTTGCAACAATAGCTCCGTTCACTGTTATAGCTTTAAGTTTTTTCTTTTATGGAGCTAACGGTTTTGATGATATTGCAAAAATATTAAGCGATAATAATAAACTATCAGAAGACAACTCAACTAGAGTTGGGGCAATAACATTAACTTTATTTTCAATTCTTTTATTTTGAACCGGAACTTATGTATCAAAAAAAGGACCGAAATGATTAGGTAAAGTTACTAATATTGGAGGTATTGCTAGTCTTATTTTAGGATTATCTTTTATACTTATAGCATTGTTATACACTCTACCAACAAAAGGTATTATAAATGGTTTATCTTCAAATTCGTTAGATTCAGTTTCTGATAGCGAGAACGGATTTGATGGTGATTGATGATCTTTCATAGGTGCTTTTCCATGATTAATATTTTCATATAACGGAATAGAAACTATGAGTGTTTTTATAAAAGATACTAAAGGTGGTTCAAAGACATTTAAAAATGCAACACTTTTAGGAATAATTATTGTTGTAATTTTTATGTTTTTAGGAACAATTTTGCTTAGTTTTACAATAAACCAATCACAAATTAAAGAGTGAGGTATTTCAAATTCTTATTACTATGTTTTTCCTTCAATTTTAGGAATTGATATAAATTCAATAGAAGGAAAAACAATTATTCATATTGTAGGTTTAATAACTGCATTAAATGGTATTGGTTCACTTTTCTTTTGAACTTCAGCCCCGGCCAAAGTGTTTTTCTCTGAAGTGCCAGAAAATGTAATGGGTAAATATTTATCAAAAACTGATAAAAATGGAACACCTGTTAACGCACTATTGGTTCAAGCTATAATCGTTGCAATAATATTATTAATTGTTGGTACAACAACAACCGGTAATCCTGGTGTTGGTTCTAGTGAATTTTTAACTAGAATTATACAATCTGCAACAAGTTTAGCGATTGTTCAAATGTGTTTTTACTTTGTTGCATATATTAGATTAAGACTAAAATACGAAGATGAAGAAAGAGATACGGTATTTTTTAAAAACAAAGTATTCCCAATTATTATTTCTGTAATAACCTTAATATTAATATCAATCGCATTCTTTTTCGGTGTAATTCCAAGTATTAGGTCATGAAATGATAATTGAGTTAAAGCATTAATAGATTTCTTATTTATTTTTGGAGGGTTTGTTATTTTTACAAGCATAGGAATATTTGTTTGGTGATTTAATGTTGAAAGAAAAGAGAAAAAATTAACTAATGAAAATAAATAGATTAATTAATTAGGATTACAATTTTAAAAAATTAATATACTAATTTTGTAATATAATATACTAAAAGGTGAAATATGCAGAATTTTAAAAGTAAATCTTTATTATTAAACTATTTTAAACCGTCAATTTATTTAGAAAGTTACAAAAAAATTAATCTTAATTCATTAAAAAATAGTGGTATTAAATTAATATTATGTGATATGGATAATACTTTGATAGGTTGAAATCAAAGAATACCAAACAATGAGGTTATAAACTTTGTAAAAAATGTTTATTATCATAATATGGAATTTGTTCTTTTTTCAAACAATATTAGAAGTAGAGTTGAAAATTTTGCAAAAAAAGCTGGGATTGAAAACTATTTTTGGGATTGTAAAAAACCACTTCTTGGTAAAATGAAAATAATTAAAAGATTATTTGATTATAAAGAAGAAGAAATGATACTAATAGGTGACCAATTAGTCACAGATATATTAGTGGCAAATAGATCTCATATTAAAAGTATATTAATTTCACCTATAAGTAGAGATGTTAAGAGTAACAAATTTGTTCACTATATAGAGGATAAATTGTTTAAAAAGTTAGCTCAAAAAAACATTCTACATGAAGGTTTCTATGATGAGGGGGACATTGGGGGTAATTATGAAATTCTTTAATGATGATAACGAAGAAAAAAAAGATGGTTTTTTAGATATTGAAAAAAAAGTTGAAGAACTGGAAAATAAAATACTAAACTCTTCACATATTAATACAGAAGATATGAATAAAGGTAAAGTAAAACAAGTAAGTAAAGTATCTTTAAAAGAAGTTGAACCAGGTATTGGTAATACTACAAATTATTATGGAGAAGGTCCAAAAAAATGCGTAGGTTGTGGAAAAGAAATGCAAACAACTGATGAGAAAACTCCTGGGTATGTTATTGATATCGAAAAACAAGATTATTGCCTAAGATGTTTTAAAATTAAAAATTATAATAGGCTTGTAGAACAAGAAATAAACGATAAAGACTTTATTGATATTTTAGATAATATAAACAAAGAAAAAGAAAAAATTAGATACTACTATGTTGTAGATATTTTTGATTTACCTGGTAGCAGATTAGAATGATTAGAAAAATTAATCTCAAGTAAAGAAGTAATAATTCTTGCAAACAAAGTAGATTTACTACCAAAATCAATTAAAAACAAAAAAGTTTTAGAATACTTAAAAGATTATTTTAGTAATTCGGTTCTTAAAAACTCTAAAATTATGCTTATGTCATCAATTAAAGAAGAATATGTATTCAACTTAATTCTTGAATTGAGAAGTGTTAATTATGATCAATATATTATAGGTATATCAAATGCTGGTAAATCTAGTTTAATAAATTCTTGTTTACGTTTAAATCAACAAATACCTTCTATAGTAACTTCAAAATATGTAAACACAACTTTAGATAAGATTAAAATAAACTTTACTAAAGATAATTATATTTATGATACTCCTGGGCTAATTAAACATAATCATATCGCAATAGCTACAGCTCCAAGTTTTTGAGATTATTTTTTCTTTCAAAAAGAAATAAAGCAAGTTACATTCCAATTATTAAAAGGTCAAACTATATTTTATGGAGGGTTGGCTTGATTTAGTTTTGAAGAAGGTGAAATATTAAATGATAAAAACAAAGTTGTTAAAACTAGTTTTCACTTCTATGTTAATAAAAGAATGCCTTTACACAGAACAAAATCTTTAAATGCGATGAGCTACTTTAAAAAACATAGACAATCACTTACACCAAGACTAAAAGATATATCATTAGGATTCAAAAAAAATGAATTCTATTTTGATAAAAATGAAAATGTTGATATTAATATTTCGGGTTTGGGTTGAATCAATTTTAAAGCTTATCCTGGAATGAAATTATCAATTACAGTACCAAAAACAGAATTTGGTGTTATAGTAAAAAAACTTAAACCATTAATTTAAAGGATTTTAAAATGGAAGAATTAATTAAAAAAATAAACAACTATGCAAAAATAGCAAAAGAAAGAGAACTAACACAAACTGAAAAAGAAGATAGAGACAAACTACGAAAAGAATATTTAAAAATATTTAGATCTAATTTTGAAAATCAATTAAAAAATATAAAAATAATCGACGAAGAAGAAAAATAAAATAATAAACTATGTGATATGTTTATTATTTTTTTTATATAATATCTTTGGAGATAGATTAAATGAATAAAGATAATTTGAATGCTATTCGCATACTTGGCATCGATGCGATAAATAAAGCAAATTCTGGACACCCAGGTATTGTTCTAGATGCTGCGCCAATGTGTTACACACTTTTTACAGATATTATGAATATAAATCCAAAAAACTCTAAATGATTTAATAGAGATCGTTTTATACTAAGTGCAGGGCATGGTAGTGCACTATTATATTCATTACTTCATTTAACAGGATATAATGTTTCAATTGAAGATCTTAAAAATTTTAGACAATTAAACTCAATAACACCAGGTCATCCTGAATATGAAATAACAGATGGTGTTGAAGCAACAACAGGACCATTAGGTCAAGGTCTTGCTATGGGTGTAGGTATGGCTCTTGCTGAATCACATTTAGGTTCAAGGTTTAATAAGGATAATTTTAAAATAATTGATCACTACACATATGTTGTTTGTGGGGACGGTGATTTACAGGAAGGTATTTCACATGAAGCAATATCTTTTGCTGGAAGATATAGATTAAACAAATTAATAGTTTTACATGATTCGAACGATATACAACTAGATGCACAAGTTAGCGCTGCACAAGTTGAAAATATATCTATGAAATTTCAAGCTGTAAATTGAAATACTTTAAGAGTTAATGATGGTGAAAATATTGAAGAAATAAAAAAAGCAATTTTAAAAGCTAAAAAATCAAATAAGCCAACATATATTGAAGTTAAAACAGTAATTGGAGTTGGTGCTTCACAACAAGGAACAACAAAAGTTCATGGTGCACCTTTAGGAAGTGATATTGAAACTGTAAAAAAATATTTTAATTGAAAATACAAACCGTTTGAAATACCAAATGATGTTTATGAATTTTATAATAATAATGTTGTTGAAAAAGGTAAAAAATTAAATAAAGAATGAGATGATTTATTTAAAGAATATAAGTCTAACTATAAAGAATTAGGTTTAGAGTTAGAGAATGCAATTAGTAAAAATTGAACTATTGATATTAATGAAATAAAAAAAATAAATAAAAAAGCAAATCAAGCAACACGAGTAAGTTCAGGGGAAACTTTTAATTATTTAGCTAGCAAAATAAAATCTTTAATCGGGGGTAGCGCAGATTTAAGTGAATCAACAAAAATTAAAGGTCCTGATGGTAACTATGATTTTGATAATAAAGATGGAAGAAATATAATGTATGGTGTAAGAGAATTCGCAATGAGTGCGATTAATAATGGTATTGCATTACATGGTGGATTATTACCAATAGAAAGTGGTTTTTTTGTTTTTTCAGATTATCTAAAACCAGCAATAAGATTGGCAGCGCTAATGAAAATTCAAAAACTTTCAGTGTTTACTCACGACTCAATCGCAGTAGGTGAAGATGGACCAACTCATCAACCAATTGAACAATTAGCAATGTTAAGATCTATTCCTAATTTATCAGTATACAGACCTTGTGATATGGCTGAAACAATCGCTAGTTATTATGATGCAATAATTAATAACAAAAAAAATCCAAGCGTAATATTGGCATCTAGACAAAACCTTGAGGAAATCAATAGAAAAGATGACAGTAGGGTATTTGAAGATGTTAATAGGGGGGGTTATATCATCGAAGAAGATGCGAACCCAGAAATTACTTTAATTTCTTCAGGTAGTGAAATTTCACTATCTATCAAAGTTAAAAATTTATTGAACAAAAATAACAAAAATGTAAGAATAATATCTATGGTAAATATGAATAACTTTTTAAAACAAGATATTTCATATCAAAATAAAATAATAGATAAAAAAACTAAAAGGTTTACAATTGAATTATCATCAACTTTTGGTTGACATAGATTTATTGGTGATGATGGTATTGCATTTGGGATTGATGATTTTGGTCATTCAGCTCCATTTAACGATGTTTTACAACATATAAAATTTAACGAAGAAGAAATTGCAAAAAAAATATTAAATACATATAATAAATAATTATGTTATATTAAATATATAGTTTTTTAATATTAATTTTAAGAATAAGGAGAAAATAAAATGATACCTTGATGAGCCGGTTTAATTATAGCTATTGTTTCAGCTGTAATTGGTGGAATTATTGGTTTTATAATTACAAGAAAAGTAATTCAAAAACAATTAAAAGATAATCCTCCAATAAATGAAAATCAAATAAGAGCTATGTATAGAAGCATGGGAAGAAAACCTTCAGAAGCAGACATTAAGAAAACAATGAACGCTGTTAAAAGAGGAAAATAAAACGATAACTTATGCTATTATATAAATTTCAAGATAAAAAATTTAGACAAACTAACGGCTACTTGTTATGCACTGAAAAAAACAATGCTGTTTTAATTGATACAGGTTACAGAGAATACAAAAAAATAATAGAATTTGCAGACAAAAAAAATATTATAATAAAAAATATTATAATAACTCATGGTCATTTTGGGCATTTTTTTGGTTTAAATGATTTATCTGAAAAATATGATTTGCCAAATATTTATATAGGTTATTCAGATTTATTAAATTTGTTTGAACCACACAAAAATACAAGTATGCTTTTTGAAGGTGTTGAGCCTTACTCTGTGAAGCCTCTTGAAAATTTAAAAGTTGTTTTAAATGATATGAGCATATTCTTAGATGGATATGAATTTAGAATTTTTATAAAAAAATCACATACATCAGGTTCCCTTATAATTGAGCTTGATAAAATTAAATCAGTATTTATTGGTGATTTGATAACAAAAGGTAATGATCCATTAATTATCGGTTCATTTGAAAAAGGTATTGATAAAACTGATGTTATTAATACTATGAAATGATTCTTTAATTATTTTGAATCAGATTATATAGTATATCCAGGTCACGGAGACAATGGACTTACAATAAAAGAATTTGTTGATAAAGATTTAATTTTAAAAAAATACTTTGTAAAGTTTATAACTTAGCAAAGTATTTTTTTATTTATCTTTTTTACTTTTTATAAAATTTGGTTCTTGTTTTTTAAACAATCTTATTAAATTTGCTCTATGTCTATATATCAGAAATAATGTTGATATTGTTAAAACTATATTTATAGTTAAAAAACTATCATAAAAATTATTTGTGTGATTTAAGTCATGAAATTTATTAAATCACACAAAATAGAAATTATTACTATAAACTTCACTAAAAAATATAAAACCATTAATTTCAAATGAACTTCCACCAGATATTTGTGGAACTCACATTAAAATACAAATTAATAGTGAAGCAACCATTGATGCAAGACTTACTTTTTTAAAAGTAAAAAATATTATTAACCCAAAAATAATGAAAGCAAAAAATAATATAAAATTTGTAACTAATATAAGTCCAAGAAAGCAACTTACTGCTTTACCACCTTTGAATTTATAGTATATAGGCCAACAATGACCAATTAGAGTAAATAATATTGGTATATAAAAGCTTGTTTTATTAAATAAATCTGAATTTATCATATTAATAAGCATTGCTATAATTACTGTAAATAAAACTTTTAATGAATCCAAAAATAAAATAAAAATACCTCATTTTATACCTATAACTCTACTTGCGTTAGTGGCACCAGCATTCTTACTACCCAATTCTCTAATATCTTTGTTTGTTTTTAATCTTACAACCATAATAGAAAAAGAAAAACTACCTACTAAATAGCCTACCATACAAGCCAATACAGTTCCTAAAAACATTTTCCACCTCAATAAAGACTATATTTATAATACTATAATTTATAGAAAATTTGTCCATTTTAATATAAAATATAAAGTGATTAAAGTTGTATAGGGGTTTTTTTTATGAATTTTAATATAGAGGAACTTATATTTGACTTTTATAAAAGGGATGTAAAGGGTTTACTCTCTAATAAACAATTTAAGTTAAATTTTAGTCAAAAAAAGGATTTAATATCAATAACAAAGAGTGATGATTGCAAAAAATTATTTGATAAAATTAATGATTTTTTTAAAAAAAATATATGAATAAATGAGTACGAATTAAGTTTAATGTTAACATTAATTACACAAAGATATAATTATTTTTATCAAACAGAACTTGAGTGAAATAAATTTTTTGAAAATAAACTATTTTTAGAAAACGGAAACAACTTAAGAGAAAACATATCAATTTTTTTTGAAAAACAAATAAATTTATTTTCAAATAATTATTTAGATATATTGAATGGATTTAGTTTAAATATTTGAAATAAAAGTTTATACAAATCAATTCAAGAAATATTTAAAAGCATTATAAACGAAAGATTACTTGATCAAAAACTTAATAAAATTAAAGATTTTATTAAGTTTGTAAAAAATACAAAAAATATATATTCAAGTTTAGAATGCATAGGAATTGAAGTTGAAAAACAAAAATTTTTATCAAATACAAATGAAATAAAAATAGTTTTTCAATCGATGATAGATTTGGTTGATTCAATCAAAAGAAAAATAGAATTAAATTAGGGTAACTTATGTTTGAAGAATATAGTAAAATTTCAAAAGATGATGCGGAAAAAAAATATAATAAATTAAGTGATGAATATAAAGAGTTACTTAAATTAGAAAAAAGTAACGATAAAAAATTAAAAAAAGGTTTAATTTGATGATTAATATTACCAGTAGCTGGTTTATTTATATATTCAGTTTTATTATCTAGACGCAGAAATCTTGATAACAATATGCAAAAGATTTTGCAAATAAAAGAAAAACTTGTACTTATAGAGTTAGAAATGCAATATATAAAAAATAAGGTTTTATTCAACGAAAAGAATAATAAAGGTGCTTAAATGACAAAAATTTATTATTTTAATTTTTTAGCAAGAATTAAATTTAATTTAAATAAATCAATAATACTAGTCGGAGATTTTGCAAATTGAAGTAAATTCGAAGATGATCAAGTAAAATATTTAAATGAAATAGCAGAAAATAATAATGTTGAAAAATCTATATTAGTTTTTAAAAATTCTTTATTTAATGAAAGTTTATTAAATTCAGATAATATAATTGAAAAGGCAAAAAAATATAAAATCAATAATGTAATATTTTATGAATATAATTCTAAATACAAAGAATTTTTAATTAGTGATTTATATAATAACTTAGTTTCGCAAGTTAATGCATCAAAATTTATTATTGCAAATAATTATAATATCGATGTTTTTAATACAGTTTTTTTTACAAAAAATGATAAACAAAATACACTAATATATAAAGATTTTAATTTAAAAGAAGAAGATTATAGTAGTATAAAATTAATTGAAAATAATAAATTTGAAGAATTTAAGGTATTAAATGATTTTAGTTATAAATTTGACGGAATTGTAGAAAAAGGAAAACAGTTAGGTCGAAAAATTGGTTTCCCAACAATTAATATTGTTATTAAAAATAAAAAACTAATTTTAAATCATGGAATATTTGCTTGTAAAGTTTATATAGAGAGCTTAAAAAAGGAATTTGCGGGTGCTGGTTGTTATTGAAAGAATGAACTTAATCAAGAAGTGTTTGAAGTAAACATTTTTGATTTTAATAAGGAAATCTACGACTGAAAAGTTACAATAACTCCAATTAAATGAATTAGAGAAAACAAAAAAGTTAATTCTTTAGAGGAATTAATTGAATTACTAAAAAAAGATGTTGATAATTGCAAGAAAATTATAATTTTAGAATAAGAGGTTAATTATGAGCGAAAAATTTTATTTAGGTTGTCATGTTGGTATGAATGCTGCTAACAAATATTTAATAGGTAGTGTCGAAGAAGCAATAAAAAACGGGGCAAATACGTTTATGTTTTTTACAGGAGCACCCCAAAATACAAGGAGAACTGAAACTAGTAAATTAAATATAAAAGAATTTAATGAATTATTAGTTAAAAATAACATAGATAAGGATATGCTTATTTGTCATGGGCCTTATACAATTAACTTAGCAAATACAGTAAAAAAAGAGACTTTTGAGTTAGGTTTAAGACTACTTAAAGAAGAGATAATAAGACTTGATGAAATTGGGGTTAAAACCCTTGTATTACACCCCAGGAGCAGCAGTTGGAGCAACTATGGAGAATGGGTTGGATAGTCTGATTAAGGGCTTAAATATAGTTTTAAATGATACAGATATTAAAAAAACAAATGTTAAAATAGCAATTGAAACGATGTCTGGAAAGGGTACTGAAATATGTACAAATTTCGAACAAATAAGGTACGTTTTAGATAGAGTTGAAGAACAAAATAAAGTTGGTGTTTGCATTGATACATGCCATATTAATGATGCAGGTTATGACATAAAAAATGATTTAGATGGGGTAATTGGTAATTTTAATGAAATTATTGGTTTAAATAAATTATTCGTAATTCATTTAAATGATAGTAAAAATTCAATAAATAGTCACAAGGATAGACATCATAACATTGGGTATGGAACTATTGGTTTTAAAGTATTAAACAAAATTGTTCACAATCCACTTTTTAAAGATGTTCCCATTATCTTAGAAACTCCTTGAATTGGTAATTATTGTCCATACAAAGAGGAAATAAAAATGTTAAAAAATTCTTGTTTTTCTGACCCTTTTAAGGAATTGTTAAACCAATAAATGCATATTATGTTAATATATATATGAAAAAGGTGATTAAATGAATTCAATTAAAAAATTATTACTTAGTTTAATGAGTTTTTCTTCAGTTGTTGTTACTTCAAGCTCAATTATTAGTTGTGAATCTCCAATTGATAACTCATATAATAAATACTCAGATATTGATAGATTATGAAATTTTAAGTCTTTTAAAACAATAAGTATAGACAAATTGGGGTTAAACAGCCAAAATGCACCAGAAAAAAAAGAAGATGGATCAGTTGGAACAAATTTGTTAGTTTTAGAGCTAATAAAATTAATAGGATTTAGATTTAATAATTTTGATAGTAATGAATTAAAGCAAAATCAAGAATCTGATGTTTTTAAATTATTTAATGAAAAAATAAGTTTTCAAATATATCTAAGAAATAGTGAAGATTCTTTAATTATAGATACAAAAAATAGCTCTAAAAACAATTTAAATGACTTAACTAAAATTTTAGATGATGAATTTATAAATGGTAATAATGGAGTTACAACTAATAGATCAGAAGTTAAATTATATTTTAAATACACAATTGGTGATAATGAGTATGTTAATAATAATTTTCTAGATTTTAAAATCACAAATAAGCCTATTTTCGCATATGAGTTCAAAGATAGTCCTTTAACAACCGACTTAAGCAAAGAAATAGATTGAGAAAAACAAACAAAATTCAGAAAACTATCAGGTTTAATTGATAAAAACAAAAAATACATAATTAAAATTGATGAAGTGTATCAAGATAGTTTTTCACTATTTACAAAAGTTAAAAATTGAAGTAATAGTGAAGATTTTGAAAATACAATCGGATCAATTGCCTTAGATGTTGTAAATGGATTTTTTAATTCATTTTATAAAAGATTCTCGTTTAATGATGATTATTTTGAAAACTTTTTAGATATCAAATTAATTAAAAATTCAAAAGGAGAATATGTTGAATCAATACAATTATTCACTCCAAAATCTTATTTATATTATTTGGTTTTAAAAAAAGAAGAAGTATTTCAAAAATTAAAATCTATTGCAAATTTAAATTCTTCAAATAAAGTTGATATAAAAAATATTTTTGGTTCTGAAAATATAGATTTTGTTTAGGGTATTATATGGATAAAAGCATAACAAGTTTAAAAAAAAGAAGAGTTCTTATAATTCAAATACTTTATAGACATTTTTTAATGGAACAAAAAAATAATATAAAACAAGAAATTGTAGATGGTTTTCAATTAGAAAAAAATGATCAAGACATTGAAGAGTATTCTTTTAATTTAATAGATCAATTGGAAAACCTAATAAAAATATGTGAAGACAATTTAAGTGATAATTGAAAATGAAAAAGAATTCCAAATATCATCAAAGCAATATTGGTTAATGGTGTTTATGAAATTAATAATAAGATAACCCCAAAATCAGTAATAATTAACGAAAGCATTAACTTGTCTAGAAGTTTCTTACCAAGTTGGGACACAAGTTTTATAAATGCAATTTTAGACAAAATACAGTAGAGGTAAACATGACTGCTAATGATTTTTTAATAATTAAAAATAATTTTTACAATACATTAAAAAACTTTTATATAAAATTAAAAAATAGTATATATAGTGGCTTTCATAAAAATTTACTAGAGGAAAAATTTAATAAAGAAAATAAATTAAATTATTATTTAATAAAAATATTCAATAAGTATTGTTTATATAATTTTTTAAAAAAGGAATACAATAAATTAGAACAAATTATAGAGTCTAAAGAAGCTTATGAAAAATTTAATAAAATTGTAAATAATAATTTCAAAAAAAATAATTTTGAAGAAATTATTTTTTTTACTTTATCAAAAGTTAATCAAACAGAAAAAGTAAGTTATGAAAATAACATAAATAAATTAAATATAAAAAATAAAAATATTTTTGTTAGAAATTTAGACAACATAAATAAAAGTTTTTACAATGAATATTTAAATAATAAAAATTCATTTATAAAATTAAAAAAAGATTTTGTGAATGAGTATTATAAATTTGATAATGATTATTATAATATTGTTAATAGTTTTCAGTTAAAAGAATTTCAAGATGAAAGAAATAAATTATGAAATGTTTATTTTAAAGAATTATTAAATTACTTTAATGAAAAAAATGTTGATATAAAGCAATTTAATAATAACTTTAACTTCGATAAAATAAAAACTTTAATAAAACCAAATTCACTAGTAGTAATAGATTTTAATATTTCTAAAATATTTAATTATCAAAATTATTTTTTAAATAATTTAATTTTTTTTAAATTACTTTACAATACTAATTCAACAATAATAACAATTAATAACAATTATTTTTGTTACTTAGATTTAATTTCTAAAAAAAATTTTAATGACTTGAAAAGTTTAATAACTTATATTAATTCTAATAAAAGAAATATTAATGATAATGAATTTGTTACAAAAAATATAAATATAAATACAGATATTTTAAATAGATATTTAGATATTGTTTTGGATAACAATGAAATATTAGATATTAAGCAAAAAAATGAGATTAAAACCGAAAAGATTATTAATAAAATAAAAAATGTAAAAATTAATAATGTTGAAGAAGATTTAAAAATTATTGACAGTTTTCCTATAGAAAGTATTTTGAGAAATTCTGATTATAAAGAATTCAAACAATTAATAAGTGAGATAACAATTGAAGAAGATTTTAATTTAGTTGAATATGATTCAGATGTTATCAAAAAAACTTTTGAAGCATTTATAAAAAATTTTAAAAAAAATGTTGATAATTTAAAAGTGGAAAAAGAAAGTATAAATTATCAAAAAATAAATGAAATTAAAAATTTCTATAGAAATATGTCTATAACAGAATTGTATAATTATTTAAAAAACAACTCTAAAAAAATCAATATTAAAATGAGTTCTAAAAAATTGTCACATATTGAAGGATTAAAAATTTATGAGCTATATAACAAAATTGTATCAAGTATTGAAAAATTAAATTTTATATAAGGGGTTTTTAAACATGATAGAGAATATAAAAGTTTTAAAAGTAAGTGAATTTAATGATCTAGTTAAAAACAATCTTGAAAGTGATAACAAGTTTAAATCAATTAATATAAAAGGTGAAATCGCAAATTTAACTCACAACAAAACTGGTCACATATATTTTTCAATAAAAGATTTAGAAGCTAAAATTGATTGTGCAATTTGAAAAACTAATGCTTATAAGTTAATTAATCTTAATGTCACAGAAGGAACAGAAGTAATTGTTTCTGGTAGTATTTCATTTTATAAACCAACCGGAAAAATAACTTTTATTGTCTATGACATTAAAATTGATGGTGTTGGAGAATTAGCAATAATTTATGAAAAAAGGTTTAACGAACTTAAGTCAAAGGGATGATTTAATAAAGAAAATAAAAAACCTATAACTAATTATCCAAAAAATATTGGTATAGTAACAGCGGCTACAGGTGACGCAATTAAAGATTTAATTACCACAATTAAACGAAGATATCCAATTGTAAATATATATGTATTTCCTGCTATGGTTCAGGGAGAATCTAGTTCAAAAGATATTGCAAAAAAAATAAGACAAGCAAATAATTTTAAAATTAAATTAGATACCTTAATAATTGGAAGAGGTGGTGGAAGTTATGAAGATCTTTGGAGTTTCAATGAAATGGATGTACTTACAGAAATCTATAATAGCAATATACCTATAATAAGTGGTATTGGTCATGAACCAGATATAACATTATCTGATTATGTTGCAGATGTAAGATCATCAACCCCAACAGCTGCAGGAGAAAGATCAACACCAGATTTTAGAAACTTAATTAAACTTCTAGATAATAAATTAAATGAATTTGGTAAAAAAGTGATATCACTTATATCAAACAATAGGTTATTTTTAAGTAGTTTACATAAAAATATTGAAGCAAATTTAAATTCTAAAATTTATAATCAAAATTTATTTTTAAATAATTCAAGTCACAACATAAAAAATGTAATTAGAAATAAAATGCATAATGAAAATAATAAATTATCTGAAATATCAAAAAACTTTCATTCAAATTTATTTTATAGATTAGCATCATATAAACAAAATTTAGATGAAAATCTTAATAATTTTAAAATTAGTTTAACTAGTAAGTTAAATCTAGAAAAAACAAAATTAGAGGAATTAGATAATTTAATAAAGTTACATAATCCAGACTTTATATTAAAAAAAGGTTATGCAATAATTAGAAATACAGATAACAATATAATAAGAAGTATAGTAGATTTGAATAATATTGATATAATTAATGTAACAATGGTTGACGGAGATAAAAAATTAAAACTAAAAAAGGAGTAAAATATGAACAACTTTAATGAATTACTAGATGAAATAAAAAATATATCAACTAAATTAAATGATCCAAGCACTAAAATGGAAGATGCTATTGATTTATTTAAAAAAGGAACAAAACTTATAAATGATGCTAAAGAATTATTACAAAATTTAGAAGGTGAAGTTAAAAAAGTGATGGAAGACAATAAGATTGTAGATTTTGAATAATTTTTAGAATATAGGTAATTTTATGAACGAAGACTTTGATTATAAAAAATTGTATTTAAATAAAGACTTTATATATCTAAGTAAAATTGCAAATAATATAAGAAAATATTTAAGTGATTTTAATGATATGAATTTTGGTCATATTGGTAGTAACTTAGGAATTGTGGAAATTACTATGTCTTTTTTCGTTTTTTTTAATTTTGATAATAATTTGTTATTATTCGATACAGGACATCAATCACATATCTACAAATTACTTATAAATGGAAAACAGAAATTCGAAACAATTAAAAAAAATGATGGTTTAAGTAATTTTCAAGAATTTAAAGAAACTGAACACGATTGGATAAGTAATGGTCACTCTTCAACTGCATTATCATATGCTATTGGATATGGTATTTTAAAATTAAAGAAAAATATATTTGTAGCTATTGGTGATGCGGCTTTCTATACTTCTCATACTCATAGTTCATTATTAAATATTAATAAATCAAAAAGTAGAATCATCATTTTATTAAACGACAACGAAGAATCAATTGGTACAAAACCTCCAAAACTAAAAAGTGTTAAGGATTATTGTGAATCGCTAGATATTGATTATTTTTATTGTGCTAACGGAAATGATTTTAAATCAATTTTTGAAGTATTTGAAAAATTAGACTATAATAGCAAAAAGCATGTTTTAATTCATTTTAAAACAATAAAATCAATTGGTTATACAGGAAAAAACAACATTCTATTTAATCATACAATAGAAAAAATAATTGATAATAGCTATCCTAAAATGGTTGCTTTAGAGTTTGAAAATCTTTTTACTAATAAAGACTTTCTATTAAACCCCTCAATGCTAAAACCTTCAAATTTTTATAATTTATCATTAAAATATCCAAATAATGTTATTGATATGGGTATAAATGAAGAAATTGTTGTTATGACAGCAAATGCAATTGCAAATCTAAAAAAAAGAGTATTTGTATCAATATACTCTTCGTTTTTACAAAGATGCTTTGACCAATTAATACACGATGCTGCAAGAAATAACAATACAATAGGTTTTTTAATTGATAGGGGAGGTTTAAATTATGGTGGGGGAGTTAGTCACCATGGAATTTATGATGTTTCTATCGCATCAAATTTAAAAAATAGTATAATATGTAATCCTTATGATTATAACGATATCAAAAATATGGTAGAACTTATGTTTTCTCATAATAAAGGCTTGTTTTTTTTGAGATATGAGAACAAAAATGTTCCAATTACTGATAATAAAATTAACTTTAAAATAGGACAATGATCTTATTTAATATACAATAAGTTCAACGAAATAACCTTGATATCATATGGCTCAATATTAGAGCAATTTAAAAAATATATAGAAATTAATAACTTAAACATAAACCTTATTAATGCAAGGTTTATTAAACCGCTTGATTTAAGCATGTTAAATGAAAATATCTATAATAAAATATATGTATATGAAGAACTTTACGAAACTAATTCTTTATACGAAAAAATTACCCTTCAATTAAAAGGTAAAAAAGATATATTTGGTTTTAATATAAAAAGTAATAATGTAATGCACGGAGATAAAGACTCAGTTATTAAAAAAATAGGTTTAGATTTAGATGCGGTTTTTAAAATAATTTTAAAGGAAGACTAAAGAATATATGATAAATAAAGTTGCAGATAGAAATTACTTTCTTGATAAATTAAAAAAGGACAAAGAAATTAATAGTATTTTAGAAAATTTGACTATTGAAGAAAAAAAAGAAGCCTTAAAAGATATTGAAGAGATAAGAAATATACTTCATTTAAAAAATAAGGTCGATAATCAAATTATAAAAGAATATGATATGCACATAATTGTTCCAACTGGAACTGAGGAAACTTTAATTAGAGAGTTAAATATTTTTAATAAACAAATGTATGATGACTATCCAACATACTATACATTAGATTTTGATGATATATTAAATGAAAATAAAAATAAAGATAATAATTTAAAAACAATAATTAAACCTCAACAACCAAAAACAAAAACTTATAGTAAAAATATTTTAAAATTATCAAATCCAGTTATTGAAGATTCTACAGAAGAATTTGAATTACCTAATTCAATAATAGAAAATGAACAATCAATTAAAAAAATTGAAGATATAGAGTTACCTAAAAGTATATTAAGCGAAAGTAATGATGAAGAAGTAGTTAACGAGAATAAAGTTTTAGAAAATAAAGAAATTAATGATTTCCTAAAAAATGATTCAATCGAAAGTTTAAAAACAGAAAAAAGTGAAAAATTAGTTAAAAAAGAAATTAATGAATTTGAAGAATTTGAAAATAAATTATTAAATAATCCAATAAAAATTAAAGTAGAACATTTTGATAATTTACTCGTAGATTATAAAACTGAAGGCAAGGAAATTTTAGAAAAACAAAAAGATTTATTAGTTAGCACAGAACAACAAAAGCAAGATGTAATTTCAGCAATTAAACAAACTTTAGAAGATGGTAACTATCATAAATTAAATTTAAAAAAAACTTTCTCACTTTCTTATTCAAAATATATGAATAGATTAAAACATTTGAAGAAAAATTTTATTCAAACATACGGCTCAGAAATTTTCACAAGAATTAAAAATGTAGTTCAAGAAGAAAATGCATTATACGAAAATATTGATAGATCTAATAAAATTAGAAATTTAAAGAAAAGAAAAGAAAAGAAGAAAAAAAATATATTCTAAGAAAGGCATCATGAAAGAAAGACTTGATCAAATACTTTTAAATAACAAGATGGTAGAAAACAGGAATAAAGCAAGATCATTAATTATGGATGGTAAAGTTATTGTGAACAACGAAAAAGTAATGAAACCGGGAACACTTTTTGATTCAAGTAAGATTAATATAACTATAAAAAATATTGAATCAGAGTTCGTAAGTAGAGCAGGTAAAAAACTAGACTCAGCAATAAAAAAATGAAATATAGATTTAAGTGAAAAAGTTTGTCTTGATATTGGAAGTTCAACAGGCGGATTCACAGATTGTTGCTTAAAATATGGTGCTAGTTTTATTTATGCAGTAGATGTTGGAACAAATCAACTTGATTGAAAATTAAGAAATAATGATAAGGTACAGTCAATAGAAAATACAAATTTCAGATATGTTGATAAAAGTTTATTTAAAAAAAATATTAGTTTTTTTTGTTGTGATGTTAGTTTTATATCGGTAAAAAATATTTTAGAACCTCTTTCAAATATAGTATCACAAAATGTTGAAGGAATAATTTTAATTAAACCTCAGTTTGAATGTGACAAAGAAAATATTAAAAATGGCAAAATAAATTCAAAAGAATATCATTTAAAAGCAATTAAAAGAGTTAATGAATATGCAATTAATAATAAATTTACAATAAAAGATATTCATTGATCTCCAATACTAGGAAACAAAAAAAAGAATATTGAATACTTGTGTTATTTAACAAAAAATGATAATGTTAATAATTATAGAGAAATTAACTTCGAAAAAATTGTGGAAGAGTGTTGATTATTTTTTTATGGAAAACAAATTACAAAATAATGAAAAAATTATTTTTTTACTTGATATGGATGCATTTTATGCTGGTTGTCATATTGCTGAAAATAATACTTTGGCGGATAAAAACTTAGTTGTTAGTTCTCCAAATAGAAGAGCAATTATATTAACTGCTAGTTATAATTCAAGAAAATATGGAATTAAAGCTGGAATGCCTCTATATAAAGCTAAAGAAATATGTAAAGATTTATGCGTAGTAGATACAAACTTTCAATTGTATATAAATTATTCAGAAAAAGTATTTGACTATATATATACTAATTTTAGCAAAAAAATTGAAGTAGCTTCAATTGATGAATGTTATATAGATGTTACTAACATATGAAAAAAATATGGTACTGTAAAAAAACTTGCAGAATTAATTATTAAAAAAATTAAATTAGATCTAAATTTAAGTTGCTCTATTGGTATTAGTACAAATAAATTTTTAGCGAAAATGGCAGTTGATTTTAATAAACCAAGTGGTGTTACGATTTTATTAAAAAAAGATATACAAAAAATGTTATGACCACTTAATATAAAAAAAATGTTTATGATAGGTGAGGCAACTGAAAAATTATTAAATTTATATAACATAACTACAATTAAAGATCTTGCTTTACACGATAAAAATAAACTTATTTCTTTAATAGGAAAAAGAGGTGATACCTTATGAAATTGAGCAAATGGAGTTTCAAGTGATAATGTATCATGAGATAATAACGATTTAAAATCAATTGGAAATGAAATGACATTAAATTACACAACAAATAATCCAAAGGAATTAGAAAATTTAATTTTTGAACTTTCTGTGAAGGTTTCAGATAGAGCAAAAAAAAGATATTTGTTAGGTTGAACAGTTTCAATAGTTTTGAGATACTTAAATGACGAATTGAAAGAAAATTTTAATTTGAAAGATAGAAAAAAACATATTTCAAAACAAGAAAAGTTGTTAGAGCCGACAAATGAAGTTGAAGATATATTTACAACTTCAAAAAAATGTTTTTATGATCTATGAAAAGGGGAATCAATTTTATTAGTTGGCGTTAGACTTACACAGCTCGTTAGTTCGATTAATCACTATAAACAAAAAGAAATTATTAATTGGGGTTACAAGTTAAAGGAAGTTTCTGAAAATTTAAATAAAGATTTATTATATAGATTAAAAAATAAGTACGGAAAAAGTGTAATATTTACCGGAGTAAATTATGAAAAAATTAATAACAAAAATAGATCACAATCAAAGTATATAAAAAAAGACGATGTTCACTTGTCTAATGATCAAGTAATAAAAAAATGAAAAAATAATAGCAAATAATTTTATTTACTATTATTTTTTTTTGGTTTTTTTATATAACCAACTTCTTTTAATACATATTCAACTGTTGATTTAATTAATTCTTGCGTTTGTTCTTCTGTGTATGTATTTGAAAAATCTATGTTTTTATTTTCAGAATCAGTTTTCAGTACTTTTTTGATTATTTTGTTATTTAACTTATTTAAGCTAACCTCTTGTGTGCTATCATTTTTATTTAAAAACTGAATATCTTTGTTTAAATTTATATCATATATATTATTTTCTTTTTTAGAAGATAATTTTACTTTTTTAGTTTTTTTAGTATCTGAATTAGAAGAGGGTGATTTAATTTTCTTTGTAGTCTTATTGAATAAATTGAACTCTTGAGTTTGAGTGCTTTCTTTAATTTTTTGTTTAAGTATTTCAACTCTTGAAGTTAGTTCTGTTTCATCAATTTTTTTGTTTTCAACTTCTTCGTTTTTTGTGTTTTTATTTATTTTCTTTTTTTCTTTATCTATTTTGTTTTTCGCTTTTTCTAAAATATATTCTAATGTACCTGGTTTCGGTTTACTTCTAACGTTTCTTTTTATAATTTCTTCTTCTGTTTGAATACCATGAAGACGTCTTACTTTTTCGCTTAATTTTTTTTCAATAGTTTGAGTTTTTTTAAATATATTTTGTTCATCACAAACATGAATCTTCATGTGTTTTTGGCAAAATGTAGGTTTAGATATTGGCGTTTTCATTATTCCTCCAATAATTATTAATATGTAATATTATACTATATTTTATAATAATTATTACTATGTAAAAATAGTACCTAATGATTTAGTTGTGAATAAAATAGGGGTTTTTATTAAATACTATTTTATAACACCCCTATTTTATATAAATTTATCAACAATTTTTTTAAATAATATTAATGTTTTGTTATTATGTTTTTTATAAGTACTTTTAATTTTAAAATCGTATTTAGTATATTTATTTTTATATTTTTGAAATTTAATTATATTTTTGATTTGTTTTTTGTTTGTTTTACCAATATCTCTATTCAATATATTATTATAATATTTATGTTTTCAAAAAAAAGAGGGTTTAAATAAGATTTTAAAGTTAAAAGGGGTGCTAATACCACTTAATATTGATGCTTCAACAAAAATAACTTTAATACTTTTGTTACTCTCAGAAATTAATTTTATTTCCCTTTCAACTTCATTAGATATTATAGGTCAAATAAAATTTGCGTATAGCTCATTCGCTTTAAAATCATTAAAAATTAAATTCCTTAATTTATTTTTTATTATTTCTTTTTCTTGTATAACATTTTCAAAGTTTTTACTAATAAAATTAAATACTTCTTTTGAATTAAGCAATCTTTTTCCTATTAAATCACAACTTATATGATAAGCAATATTTTTATAGTAATTATTTATGAGTTTGTCAATTGATGTAGATTTTCCACTACCTATAACTCCATATACACCAACAATTATCATAAAAAAATCCCCTTTTAAAATTGATAAGCGACTACTTGATTGATAAAGTCTGAGATTGCAACTTTTTCTGGAGACATTTTTTTAATTAGTTTTATGCAAATTTGTCTATAGTTATGGTAATCTCTATTATTTTTTGCTTGCTCAAGCATATTAATATAAGCATCTTTTTTATCATAACTATCAAAATTACTATTTAGTCTTGTTTTTAAGCAATACCCTACTTTGGCAAGTATTTCATCTCTTTCAAAAGTTAAGGCAAAAATTTGTTCAATTTTAAATTCTGCATCTAATAAATTTCATTTATTTATTGCACTTTGATATTCACCAATTAAAGACAGCAGTTGTTTTTTATAGTTAATGAATAAATTGTGTTTAGGATTGGTTGCTAATTGACTAATAAGATTAACAAACCTTTGATCTGTCGATGTATACCATTCTACTAAACCTTCAACATAATTACCAATTTTTTTTCAGTTAATTTTTTCAATTACACTATATTTTTCAAGGGATAATCTTGCTTCTTTATAAATAGGAATATTTGTATTATTAGAAGATTCTAATAACTTAATGAAGTTTTTATAAAACAATAAAATTCTTGCTTGTAACTCTGAACTTGAAACTCTGTTTAAATCAACTTTTTTTTCAATTAATTTTTTAGATAAATTATTTGAAATTTTAACGTTTCCTTCAGAAGACATATCAATATCTCTTAAAACAGATTTATTTATTGTTCCTCAACTGCATTCACCGCAAATTGTTCCTATAAAACTAAGTACAATAAAAATTATTTGAAGAATGAAGGGCATTAAAATTCACATCCAAACATTAAATACTGTTGATTCTGTTAAAATTGCACTATTCGATGAAGAAAATCATGCGAATGATAATCAATAACATTGGCTAAATTGACCTTCAAGAACTGATGCTATATGTTTTATAGATTCCTCAGTTAACGATGGCGCACCATTAGACAAATCAAAATATCATGTTGCACCAGTTAAAAATGGCGATGCTGACAAGTATGATAAAGTTGCAACAATTATTAAAAAAAACATAAAAAATCAACATAAAATCATTGTAATTTGATAGCTTCTTATGGGTCTAACAACTGTTGAATTACCTTTTCTATTTTTAGTTTTGTACCCTATTGTATGTAAAATAATTCTTCAAATTAATAGTGCTATAATTATCGAACCAGTTATCAATGGCAACCAAACTATTAAAAAAGGATCACTCTTCACAACAAAAATTGGATAATCATTATATTTATAAAAAAGTGACATAAATAGACTATAGTTTTCATTAAAAAAACTATTAATGTTATTAATATTATCCATATTAATAATTGGTGAAAAAAGCATTGTAAGACTAAAAATTACCATAATAAAAGCGAAAATCATAAGAGAAGTTATCATAAATACTGATTTTCGATTTTCCTTTAATATTTTAATGTTTGACATCTTATTGCCCTCTCAATTGCATATATATTATACTACATTTTGCAAATTTTTAAAAGGTCACTACTTTTGTGTAAACTTATAGTTTAAAGACTTTTTTAAACTACTTATGCAATCGACTTGTAATTTGTATTTAATTTATTCATTTAATTTTCAATGTATTTAATAAATTGGTCAAAGTCAGATTTTAAATCCCTATATGTTAGACAATCATTTATTAGTTGAACTTGTTCTTCAGTTAATTCAAAACCTTTATAGTAGAACCTTTGGTTGTCAATCAGTGATATTCCATCTTCTTCAATAATATGTTCAGGAGACAAACAATGTGGGATTATTTTTTTATTTAAAATATTGTCTTTTAAATATTTAAAATAAGGTCTGTACTCCCCTCTTCCAGGTCCCAAGTTAATTATTCCTATACAATATTTTGGATCGATAACAAAGAAACTTATTACTAATCTTTTAGTATTGTTATCAATAAAGTTTGCAATTGTTTTATTTGTTAACAAAAATGTTTTTCTATCTAAATCCGAAACTTTAAAAAATTTAAAAAATGTATTATTAACTACATTATGAAAATAAAAATCTACAAACTTATAATTTTGTTCTTCAATCATTTTTTCTAGAACCACAATATTTTTTTGACTATCTAATAAATCAAATTTTACTCCTGAATTTTCAATAAAATCATATAATGTTTCAAATGTTCTTTGACTAAATATATAATCATACATTTCAAATAAAACATAACTAATTATATTAAGTATTTTTTCTTTTATATTATTATCAATTTCATCACTTAAAACATCTATTGCTCTATATTTTTTTAATTCACCGACCATGGAAAATTTGTATTCTCCATTTAATAATGTGATCAAAAAATAAAAATACTTTAAAAACAATAGTTCTTTACTTGTTAATTTTATTTGTTCTTCTTTTGTTTTGATTCTTTTTTCTACAATTGCTTTTGCAACTTTTGCAATTTGATTGAACTGCTTTAAAATTTGATTTGAATCAAAACTATTAAATTTTTCAAAAATAATTTTTATAAATGGCTCATTAATAACATCAATTTCATCAATTGAATCACTTTTAAAATCAATATATTTAAAATAGTAAGAACCATCAAGTTTTCGGCTCATTCAACTTTCTAAAAACTCACTTGGTAATATTAAGTTTTTTTTAAGTACCTTTTTTTTCATTATATTTTAAACATCCTTTTCTAACAATTCGAGTTGTTTATGAGGAGAGATTTTAGTAGCGGTTATAATAGTATTTGTTATTATGTCAACAACAAAATATATATCATTTTTTCTAGACTTTATATATATTGTTTTAGAAGTTTGAAATGAGTAAGATGAATTGTCTATCATATCGATAATAATGTCTTTTAATTTAAACTCATCTTCTTCTTTAAGGTTTAATCTCTGTTTAATTCTATGAATTGCATGAGTTGAAAAACCGTATTTATGCTTATAATAAAAACTCATAGATACCCCTTAAATAAAATATGTATATTATTTAAATTATATAGCATTTAGATTGAATTTATTAATTATTATCTTTTTCATCTTTATTTTTTTTGTTTTTCTTATTATTTAACCAATCTACAAATTCTTTTACTTCTTCTTCAGGTTCAAATAAAGTGCTATCCATTTCATAACTTTTTCCTTGCATTGCGGCATTAATGTAATTTTCATATTCTAATTTTGCTTTCATCATTTTTTCTTTATCAAGTCTTGGGTTTAAAATTAATATTATGATAACTTGAATTATACAGAATAAAGTTGAAACAAAATAAACCCAAAAAATAGCTTTTGTTTGTGAATAAGATAATTTTGACTTTAAATAACTAACCATGTTGTTTAAAGCAGTTGAGTTTGACTTTATTCAATCATTTATATCGTTCTGACTTGTTTTACCTTCAACTTTAGCAAGCAAAGACCCTATCGAAGTTTTTATATAATCATCACCTTTAAATGCAAACATAAATAAACCCATTAGATTATATGAAACAAAAAAGATGAATACTATTGTAAAAATTGGAAGTAATGTTTGAATATGAAACTTATCTTTGTAAAATTTTGGCGATTGTACAAGAATATATATAGTATATGCACCAAAAAATATAAGTAAAATAATTGTTATTATACTTAAAACACCACTAATTGGTAAAACGCCAACAGTTGTGGCCATGGTTCATTTAGAATATTCAAAATTTTTTTCTTTAAAAACATTTGTTAAAGACGAGTTGAAACCTCAATTTGTAAAATCATCATAATTATTAACAACAGTGCTATTCAGAGTAATAAAAACATGCGTAATCAAATAAAAAACAATGAATAAGCCAATAAAACCAGCAAGTATAAATTTTAAATACTTTGTATATTTAGGTTTTGAAGTATATGGATAAAATCTTTGATCTTGAAATGGATGTATCTTAATGTTGTTATTAAAAAATTGATTTCCATTTAAATTATCTTGAAAATTATTTGAATTAGAATCAGTATTAGGTTTTTCCTTTTCTTTATCTACAACTTCAGGTTCTACTTCAATTTTTTCAGAATGTAAAGATTTGGCTTCCTCACTTATAACTGCTAAACCTTTTATTAAATCGGCAGATATTTCATGTTCTAAATTAAGTGTTTCTCGATCAATTTTATAATTATTAAAGCAAAATGTTTGAAAAAAAGTAACATCCGCTAAAATTTCATCAACTTGTTTATTATCTGGTTTTTCAAACTTAATTTTTTCTTTTAATAAATTAACAAGAGCTTTACCAAAAACTCTACTCCATTTTTCATCTAAAAATGTTGCTTTATGGTCAATTTCCAAAGAAAGCATATTATCAACCATCAATATTAATTGATCTTTTAGTATTTTATTTTCCAATGATTTAACTTTTAAAATGTCACTTTTAAAAGTATTAGATAAATTTTTTACTAAAATTTCATACAATTTATTAACTTCCACTATTATCTACCTTTCAAGTTGATATTAATTATTTATAAACAATTTAACGAATATCAATTCAGGAATAATTTTATTATCAATTGTTCCATTTTTTAATGATTTATCTAAATAACATATCATATTTATTTTATCATTAATTATATCTAACTTATTGTTTTTTTTACTTGATAAAATTTTAAATCTATATGGATTTAACGAAAGTTTATCGATTATTTCATTATCTTTTAAACCGTTCATTTTATAAAAAACTATATTTCTTATTGTTATTAAACTGTTAGCAACCAATGTTATAAAACCAAATATATCATTATTAAATTCTTGGAATAGTTTAAATTTTTTTATAAAAGATTGAAAATCATTATCCAAAAGAGAGTCAAGCATATTAAAAACATCAAAATTTAAATATTTTTTTACAATTGAAGTAACAATGTCTTTGTTAAAATCTTGATTAAGTGTAGTAAATTTACTTAATTCATTTGTAAAAACCCCCATATCATTGGGCAAAATATCTAAAAAATAGTCAATAGCCTCTAAATCATAATTAATGTTATTATCAATAAATTTTTTTATTAATATTTCTTTTTTTTCTATTAAAGTTGGTTGTTTTACATTTAAAACCTTGCAATTCAATTCAAAATCTTTGCAAATTTTTAATCTTTTAGAATAAGTTGAATTGTTCAAAGTAAATATAATACTTATTTTAGGGTTTTTAATTGATAATATTTTTTTAATTAAATCAATATTGAAAGAACTATTTAATTTCACTTTATTTTCGGTTAAAAACCAACAATCAGAAATAACTATAATTTTTTTATCATTAAATAATGACATTGTTTGACATTCTTCATAAATATCTATTGTTTTATTATCAATTAAAGAAAAAAATAGCACTTCATTATTCGAATTATCACTAATTTTGTTGATTATTTTTTTTGTCTGCATTTTAATTAGATAATTATCATCCGAATAAACAAGATACACATTTTCACCTTTTCTATTATAAATTTTACATATTAAAACTTAATTTTATTAAAATATTTATTTTTTTTTTAGAATTTTATTACAATTTATTATATACTCTATTATGTAATATATTTTGCTTAAAAAAGAGGTGAAAATAATGGCAAACATAAAATCACAAGAAAAAAGAATTCTTACAAACGAAAAATCAAGAATTGCTAATAAATCATTTAGAAGTAAAGTTAAAACAGCTATCAAAAAAGCATTAATTGCTAAAAATGATAATAATGAAAATAAAGATAAATTAGTGAATGAAGCTGTAAGTTTACTTGATAAATCTGTTGTAAAAGGTATTTTTAAAGCTAATAAAGCTGCACGTGAAAAATCAAGACTTATGAAGTAATTTAATATAAAACCTTGTTTAGTTAAAACAAGGTTTTTTTTATTGTTTTTGAGCTATTTTTATTAATGTTATATTTATAATTGTTTTCATTATTTGTAACACTTATACTACAATTATATTTATTTAAAGTTTCTATAGTCTCTTTGGAAGGAAAATCTTTATATTTTTCATGTTTACCACTAATATAACAATTATTAGGTCTTAATAATTTAATAAATTCATCAGAAGTACTAGTTTTACTACCATGATGTCCAATTTGTAAAAAATCAACTCCACCATTGTCTATTTTATTAATAAATTCATTGTTTTCAATTAATTTATTTTCTGTTTTTTTAGTAGCATCTCCAACAAATAATAGTTTTTTATTATTTAATTCAATAAATGAAATTATTGAGTTATCATTTTCATCCTTGTTATTTAGATAAACAAAATTACTTATAATAATATCTTTTATTATAATTTTATCAACTATATTATCATTAAAATATATGTCATTAATTTTTATATTTTTCTTTATTTCATTAAGTTGATTATAGTGATCCGAATGATAGTGACTTATTATTGCAGCTTTTACATTTCTAACGCCTTTATAATCAAGATAGTTTTTGAATATTGATTCTGAATAACCGTATCCAGCTCCAGCATCTAAAATAACATAGTTATTTTTATTTTTCAACAAAAAACTATTTCCATTGCCAACATCTAACATTACAATGCTATTTTCAAATATATTTAATTGATTATATTGAATCAATGACAAAAAAAATGAGAAAAATATAGTTCTAAAAATTATTTTAAATTTTTTATTCATAAATATATAAACATTTAATATTTTTAAAAATATAAAATATATTATTAAAAATAACAAACTAACCTTACCAACTATCAAAATTTTATTAAAAATGTTTAAAAATCTTGAGACACCATCTAAAATACTATATAAAAAATTGGATAAGTTAACTAAATAAGGGAATAAAATACATATAATATAAGACATAAATATTAGAGGAAATAAAACCACTTCAAATATAGTAGAAAATAATCAAATTTTATAGTGAAAATGAATTTGTAAAGGAAACGAAATGAAAATAACTAGCAAAAAATTGTAAATAACTCTTTTTTTAGATATTAATATTTTATTATTTTGATCTAAGTATAACAAATTGAAAGCTATACTATAAAAAAAACCAATAGAATAAATAAAACTTGGGTTTAAAGAGAAAATTATAATCCATTGAAGACTTTGTAAGTTCCATTTTTTTATATTGATTATTTGTAATTTATTCAAATACCTAAAAAAAATACTTAAAGTCGATTTAATTATTATCAGTTTTAACCCCAATAAATAATTATAAATAAGCAAAAGTAAAATAAAAATAGGTTTAAATTTCTTGTAATTATCTTTTTTTAATATTTTTTTATCAATAAATCTATCGAGAATATAAAAATTTAATCCCCCTAAATTTATAACATGAGATATACCAAGGTCATTGAGTGTTTTTAATAGTGTAATGTCATTTTTATTTTGGAATATTAATAATTTTAAAAGAATATTATTATTTTCACTCATTTTTCAATAATAAAAAGAGAGGGTTTTATACTTTCTAACAACTTGGTTTATATTATAAATCTCATATCTTACATTATTTTTTCTTAAGTAGCTGTTAAAATCAAAACCCCAATTAACATGGTGTTTACTGAGTTTTTTCATCTCCCCTTCTATATAAACTAACTCCCCTATCGAAAATTTATACTTCCCTACTCTTATATAGTAGCTAGACATTAGCCTCCTGACTAGAATATAGTCTTTCTTTACTGCCGTAACTTTGTAAACTCCCTCATGGGAGATAAACACATTTGATTTTAATACAATGAAAATAAAAATTTGAAAAATAACAATGATTATGATGAATATATAATTATTTTTTATATTTAAAATATAAGGAAGTCACAGGATCATGAATAATAGATAAATGACATAGTAGTTATTAAGATTAATTACTAATATACTAATAGCAAAAACTATAAAAGTGAATAAAATTTTATACTTATTAAAATAAGATGAAATATGTTGCAACATTTATAAATTCTAGCAATTCTTTAACACTTTTATATTTTTCGTTTATTATCTTAATGCACTCTTCTATAGTTGAATCTTCACGTATAAATATTTCTTTTAAACTTTTAGACAACTTCCGATCTAATCCATACTTAATAAAGAAATCATTGTCAATGTTATATCTATTGTATTTCTTAGTCAAACTATCATTTTTAGGAAATATCACTATTTCACCAATATCATAAAATTTTTTATTTTCATAAACATCAAAATAAAAATTAATTTTTTCTAAATTATTAAAACTTAAAAAATCATTAACACTATTTATTTTATTATTACTCGTTTTTAGTATTTTATTTGGTAATAAATTATTATTTAATAATTCTACGTTGAACTTTATTTTAAAATTAATATATTCTTCTTTTTTATTTTTTTCAATATTTTTATTTATATTTATTTCTTTATTTAAAATTATGAAACCAAAACCTAAAAAAAATGTTAGTATAAAAATAATAAAAAATTTTTTATAATTCATTTTAAATCACCAATTATAATTCGCTCATTTTTTTTTTTTTTTTAATTACTTTAAAAAAAAAAAAAAAAAATAGACACTAAAATTTAGTGTCTATTTAGTTTATTAAACTAATATATTTTTTCTATATAATTAAATGACCTTGATAATAATTCAAAATCTCTTGTTACTTTATTAATTAATTGTTTTTTAAATGAGTCAAAATTTTTAATTTTTTTATAGTTTAATGCACCGATTTGAAAATCAATTTTATTTGTGTAGTCTGTTTTTCGACTTTTACTTACATAAAAGTTTTTATTTATACCAAATTCTTTAAAATCTTTATCGTTAAGTGTTGACATCTTATCAATTAACTTAGGACTTAAAAATCTTGCAGCTCTAATATCATTGCTTGGAAGATTAATATCGTACTTTTTATTAAATACTACTGATTCGGTTTGAAAATTTTTATCGAAGTGTTTTCCTTTTGTTATTTTTATTCCATCATAACTTTGATCAAATTTTGTATTTTTATAAAATAAATCATCTGTTGATATGTAATATACTTTAGTATCAGTATTATTGTTATTCTTATTGCTAATTAGTGTACTTATAGTTCTTTCATGAGTATATTTAATTGGATGATTAATTATGAAATGAACTTCATTATCTTTAAAAGTAAATTTTATTACATTGGGTTTCGGAAGATCTCTGTTACTTTTTTTAATTAATGTTAATCTTGACCCATAATTATATTCAAAATAATTATTTGTAGAGTTAACATCCATTAAAAATTCTTTATCAGTATCTCCAAGTTTTATACTTTTAAAATAATATTCGTAAACCTTTTTTGTTTTTTCGTTATCAAATTGACTTGATTTTAAGCTTTTGTATATTTTTGAAGGACCCATTTTAGTGTTATAAAACAGAAATGTAGATACTAAAAGTATTACAAAAATAATCGAAAATACGTATGATATAATTTTAAAATAATTTTCTTTAAATATTTTGTTTTCTAAAAAAAATGGTAATGCAATTAATGCACCTGCAATTAGAAAAAATATTATTGTTAGTCCTATCAAAACAAAACCAATAAAATATGATTTTTTAAGGCTGTTAATTAATTTGATAAAATTGTCATCTTTTGAATAAATTTCTTCGATTTGTTGCTTAAGAGCTTCTGTATCCATAATTTATTAAAATTTAATTTTAACGTCTTCTCTATCTGATTCTGATATTTCAAAAAATGGCATAAAAGTATATCCTAATTGGCTCGCTGCTAAATTAGTTGGATATGTATTAATAGACTGGTTAAATGAACTCACATTAGAGTTGTAAATTCTTCTTGAAGCTGATATGTTTTCTTCAATATTTGTTGATTCACGCATTAAATCTTTTATTAAATCGTTAGATTTTAAATTTGGGTAATTTTCAACCTGAACTGATATTCTTCTACTTATATCATTTAATTGAGAAGCATTTTGCATTAAATCATTAATATTTCCACCTGTACGCATACTAGTAAGTGAAACTTGAATATCTTTTTCAAATTCAATACTTCCTTTTACAGCGTCAACTAATTTAACAAGAGTATCTTTTCTACGTTTTAGTTGAACATCGATACCCGCTTCTGCCTCATCGATTTTAACTTTTAACCTTTTTAAACTGTTTAAATTTATAACATGTATTATAAGACCTATTAAAACTAAACATAGTAATATTCAAAATAAAATACCAAATATATTTTTTTTGGGTTTTTGACCAACTTGGCTATTTGGATCAATTGTGTTGTGACTCATTATTTATTTTCTCCTATATTTCTAACTCAAAAAAATAATAGCTTCTGCTATTATTTTTTACATTCACAATTACAATCACAACTTACATTACCTTCAGTTGTACCGCATTTACAATCTTGTTTTTTATTGTCTTCCATTATATCACCTCTCTAAAATATTCTACAATATTTTAGTAAAATTATCAATAATTTTATAAAAAGGGAAAAAAATTTGAGCTTATATTTTTGTTGAATTATTGAATTTATAAAAACTAAAAAATCCAATAATTGGTGCTATTACAGCCATTGAAAATAATGGTGCATAGACATTTTTAAAAGGTATTACATTGCTTATATTTAATGTTATTAGATATAAATTTTGACCTCCATTAAAAGCATTAACATAAGTTATATAAAATAACCAATTAAAGTATTTTTCAACATTGAAATAACTAATAAATTGATAAATAATATTATTTGTATAATTAGAATCTATTAAGTAGTCACCAAAAGAGATTATAAATATTAAGTACGCAAAACTAACAGCTTGAATCAAATAGATATTTTTAATAAAACCACTAATTAAAAGTGAAATAAAGTATATTACAATTATATTTAAAACAATGAAGAATAAAACAAATATAAAAGTTGGGCTAGAAATAGTCGTTTTAAATAAATTCATAATTTTATTGATATCTTCAATAATATCAATTAGTAATAAAGTAATACAAACTATTAATAACGAAATTAAAGAATAAACCAAATAAACAACCCCTAAGGCAATTAAAAATGTAACATTATTAATTTGAAAATTCTTTATTTGTTTTAAAAAAATTGTTTCTCTTCAAGAAATTATTAAGTGAGTTACAAATAGTGAACAAAGGTTTAACGAAAAGAGTAATATGGGTGCAATTGTAATTATCCTATTATCATCTATTCTATTTTTGATTAATAAAAAATAGAATAGAATCTCAAATATTAAAGGTATTAAAAAAATATAGATATAAGTATAAGAAGATACTAAAGTAGATTTAAATAAATAACTGATGCAACGATTTAGTTTATTTGTTTTCATAATTTTTTATATTTAAATTAAATTTATAAATATCTCCTTTCAAATTAATATTTTTATAAATTGGTTTTATACCAATTGTAATTCCCTTATCATATTTTAAATCTCTTAAATAGTATTGATTTTGATTTGTTTCACCAGCTCTATATCATAAATTATTATATTGTATATATATTTCAAAGTAATCAACATCTGATATGACATTATTATCGGTTTCTCAAGAGAATCTTATATTATTTAATATATTTTTATTAAATTCTCGATAAACTACATATTCTGATTTCGGGTTTTTTATTAAAATAACATTAGTATTGTATTGATAATTGTTACTTTTTATTGTTAATTCACCAACATTAAATTTAAATTTATTTGCATTAGGTTTTATATTTAATCCTACCATCGCTAATACATTGTTATTACTTAAATTATCTTTACTTAAATTATAAACAGCTTCTTTTCAACCATTTGATTTTTCAATAACTCTATCAGGTTTAACAGTTTTTATAGAATTGTCATTTACAACCCCTTTTGCGTCTGAGAAAGTTAACCTCATTGAAACATCAGGTGATTGATCAACTTGTTTAACATTATCCTTATAAACTATGCTAATTGTTTTATTGTTATCAACTATATTTGTACCAATAATGTCTCAACCATAATTTAATGATTTATTTCAATTTTCTGCATCTAATATTTTTCCTGTTTCATCAAATCCAGAACCAATTGAAATTGAATTACCTTTGCTATATACTTCATCATAATCATACCCTCCTGAAAATTGATCAATTCTTAAGGGATTATTTCTATTTTTTGAATCAAATATTCTTCATTTGTATGTTGGGAGAGCATCAGCCAACCTCCTATTTGTTCATGGGTAATTAATGATTTCGTTATTATTGACAAATTTAATTCCATTACCTGTTGAGAAATTTGTTTTAATAATGCTATTATCAATATTTTCATCAATAAATATAGTTTTTTCTTTAATTAAATTTCCAATTCCATAACTTGATTGATTAATACCACCAAATGACTCATAATTGTATAGGGTTTTTACTTTTTCATTAACTTCATACTTTTTATCAAAATGTATTCTAGGATCTGCTTTTATATATTCTTTTTTATATTCTAATCCATTCAAAATATCTTTCAAGCTGCTTAAATCTTCTCCTTTATCTTTGTTTGATAAAAATAAATTTGAACCACTGTATAAAATATCATTAAAATGATTTGCAATTTGATTTTGAAATAAATACTTTCTAATATCACTCATATTTCTAGTAGTTAATTTAAGTGCGTCATTTGCAAATTGACCCGAACCTTCATCCGCATATGTTGAAAAACCATTAAAAATTGATTTATCATATTTTTGATTTGAAGACCCTGGTTTATTCTTTTTATAAGCAAGACTTTGAAAATCTAAAAAACCAAACGATTGAGCATTTCATCCTATATCAACTATTGTATTAATGTTTGATCCTGTGTAATCTTTATATTCATTTAAAAAATGTGTTGAATTTTCTGGTGTTTCTCCAAAATCTACTTGAATATCAATTAACTTTTTAAAGTTTTCATCTTCATATTTTGCTGAAACCATATAAGTTGTTTCTTTATCATAGTATTTTTTTTCTATATCTGAATAATTTAAAGTAGCACTATTTCTGTAGTATATTAATTTTAAATTTTTAATATTTTCATCTTTTGAAGTTGATGTTTTTTCTTGAAATTGGCTAATTATTTTATACATTTCTTTGTAATCCAAAATTGTTCCATTTGGTTCTGATCCATTTGATTCATTGTTAATAAATCAGCCATCAAACCCAATATAATTTGCAATTTCTATTAATTTATCCACGACTAAATAATTTCCTGAAGAGTCTTTTTTCATAAAATCATTAAGCATGTCTTTTGTTAAACCATGATAACCATCAAGAAAAATATCTCCATATATTTTAGTACCATTTGCATGGGCAATTTCAATAAAATCTGCTGGTGGAGGCACAATCGGTCCTTCAAATCACGAACCTGACCAGTTAATAAAAACATCATTATATTGTCAGTTTAAATTTGTATTTTCAAAAGGATTTTTTGTACCAACAACTGTATTATCATAAGTTCTATGTTTTCTAGTTGAAAATCCTAAATAATTAAATCTTAATCTTTCATCTTGTGTATCAACATTATTAGCTGCAACATATTTTTTTTGTTTAGGTTGTTTTGTTGATTTATTATATTTTGCGTCGTTATCTTTATTTGGCTCTCAGTCTAAAATTGAATTAATCATTCTATAACTTTGAGCTGGTGAAGATATTCCAAAGTCATATGAATAATTACCATTTGGCATAAAACCTTTATTTAAGGGTACTCCAGTTACACTTTGTTTTTTTATGTTTTGATCCCATTGGAAACCTGTATTAAAATTTTCATAATCAATGTGATCATTATATAATTGAGGTGTAATATTTCCCATATCATTAATTGATTCATTAAATTTTGTAATATAATCTTCAGAGTAAGGGTTGTAATCAATACCATCTCCATACATTGGATCATTTCAATTAAAGTTTTTAAAATTATTGTAATAACTTTTATTGGTACTTGGGTCCGCTAAAAAATATATTTCTGATATAAAAACTAGAGGCATAATTGCAATTAATGTCATATAAATTAGTTTTTTCATTATTTTTTATCTCCTCAAGCAAAAAACCTAATGTATAAATACAATATAATAGCTACAAATATTAAGCAAGGTATTAATGATTGGTACATACTATCAAATGGAATATATGCAGAGTTTTCTCTTGGTAATATTTGTGTAAAACCATACTTATCAAAAATAGCATATGAGGAAACCATCATTCCCGATCAAACAAAATATTTAATAGGATTAAAATATCCAATTATCAACAATAATAAGTTATTGTTCATTATTTTTGGGTTCAATACCGTATCAGAAAATATGATTGTAAAAAACAATATTATAATTATATATAGCAAATTTACTGATCTTTTTTTTGATAATGATGTTAAAAAAAATGATAAAACAGTTAGAAAAAAGATGGTTAATAACATTGTCATTATATATAAAATTCAAACACCAAAATTTAAGTTAGATAAAATTTTTACATGTATCACCAAATATCCTGTTTTACAAAGAATTAAATAAGTTATGTAATTAATTAAAAAACTGACTGTATTTAAAATTACATTAATTAAATAAATAGATATTAAAAAATCTCTTTTATTTAAGTTTCCTAATAATAATTTTTTTAGATAAAATCTTTTTTTCCAATCAATAATTGTTATTGAAATAAAAAATGAAGTACAAAATATTGAAATTGATAAAATATTTAATAACAATGGAGGTAAGAGTATATTTTTAAATATATTTGTATTTATTGTTATTAAAGCAAAAAATAATATAAATGGTAGCAAAAAACTTCAAACATATGTTTTATAATTTGAAAAGTTATTTTTTAAAAAAATAACAAAAGTATTTTTAAAATTATTTTTAGCTCACATTATTTTATTCCCTTATCTAATATGCGTTAACTAATTTATATAAAATTGTTTTTGTTTCCTTTATTTATGAATACAAAGTTATAAGTTTCATCAACAAAATCTTTTAACTGCTTGTTCAAAGAAGTTTTTGGTTTTGCTTCTGGTTTTTTATCTGATGGAGGTAAGTCTCATTTTGGTTGATCATTTTCATCTAATTGAACATATCCACCAAATGAATAAAAATCAATACTTAAACCATATTCTATATTTCTACCTAGTTCATTAATTCAAATTTTAATTCATTGGAAAAATACCAATGCATTATAATACTTAAATGCTCATAAAACTATTTCACTTGTAGGATTAATTAAATTATTAGTTTTACCTAATATGACATTAATTTTTGATTCTGCATATAAAGCTCTAAGTATATATGCGCTTTGAAATTGAACTTCATCTGAATTATATATATCATTTAATAATTTGTTTAATTCAAAATTTGGAACACCATATGAATCTGTGTCGCCTACATAATGATTTTGCTTATAATAATAATATTTTTCAATATAAACACTAGTATAATGATCAACTATATTTTTAATTGAATTGTTTATTTGCTTTAAAGATTCTTCGTGCAAATTAACCCAAACATCTAAAAATTTATCATTTTCTTCTGGTCAATCTTTGTTTTTGCGTATGATTTGATTTAATTTATCTTCAAGTGTATTATTGTTTTCATTCAAATTTTGGCTAATAAAAAAATTGCACAACGAAATAATGATTATTGGAAACAATAAAAATATAAATAAAATTTTTTTCATTCTTATCACCGACTATTTTGAACAATAATATTATAGCATTTAAATATGTTATTTTTTTATTATAATCTTGCTAAAAAAATAAAAAAATTAGCTTATAAACTAATTTATGATTATATATTATTTTTGTGTTTTAAAATCTACAATAGACATAAAACATATTGAAGAAATACTTATTGGTAAGAAAACACACAACATACTTAAAGATATTACCGCTTCTTTATCCGAAGATTGTGCTCTAGCACCAGCAACAATTAAGAATATACCAAATATGATCAATAATAAACCTATAACCATGAAACTATAGTTCATTATTCTATTATATTTATCAATCTTTAATAGATTAGCAATTAATGTAAAAATACCCATAATTAAACCTACTGCTAAAACTGCAATATATATAATTAATCAAATAAATACTTGATTATCTTTTGATGGAAATTTACTTCCCTCAAAAAAAGTATAATATTTATATCCAAATTTATCACTCAAAGTTAAAATCAATACAGAAGTCAACAATGTTATTAAAAAACTTGACAATAATACTATTCATGATGCCTTCATAAATAGCCCCTTTCTAATAATTTCAATATTTATTATACACCTTTTATAAGTGCTAAAATAAATTATTTAAGTGAATTTGCCTTATATTCAACAATACAAGTCCATATAGTAATACCAGTTAATGAAACATAACCTAAATTAATAAATACTTGTAATATAATTAAAGAAGTTTTTGATGATGAATTTATAGTACCCCCACTAAGTGTCATACAACCAGCAATCAACATCATAAGACCACTAAAGAAAGCAATGAAAACTACTGGAATTTGAGTCATTGCTGCATATTTATTATAAGTTGTATTCTCATAAAAATACCCCATTACTAGCACAAAAATGCTTATAACTGATGAAATAACAGACATCGACAACATTAGTTTGATTCATATTTGAATGTTTTCTAATTTTGATGGGAATTTTATTCCACTATAATATTCATACAATAACTGATTTTTATATTTGAAATCTGGCAATGTTAAAGACAGTGTAGATATTATCAACAATGCAATTGAAGTAATTAACATTACAATTCATACTTTTTTCATAATTAATGCCTCTCTATAAATATTGAATTACAATTATACAATATAGATTTTATCAAATATAATTGCAATTTAATTAATTATTATTGATTTTTTTTATGTCAATAACATATGATATTTAATTAATTATTATTGATTTTTTTTACTATGGCATCGTATTGAGTTTTATATATATTATATTTTTCTTTTTCCTCAGCTATTTTTTCTTTACTTGCTTTGCTAAGAAAATTTTGATTATTTAATATATTTTCGCTTCTTTTGATTTCTTTTTCTAAATTATTTTTTGTTTCAATCAATGAGTTTTTTATTTCTTCTTCATTAATGAAATCAGAATTTTTTATTTCTAAAAAATAATCTCTAACAGGTATACTTGTAAAATCAGAATTAAAATTATAATCTGTATTTAAAATTGAATTTGCAAGATTTTTTGCAAAATATGATACATATAAAATATATTTATTTGAAATAAATTTTGATTTTATAATGTTAAGACCAAAATCTAATTTAAGACTATTTTTAATATTTTGGCTTGCCCTAAACTCTCTTATTGAGCTAATTATTTGGAAGATGTTCTCAATTTGATCAACATTAAAGTCATATACTCTATCATCATAAACTTCATTTAAAATTGAAGCTTGTGAACCAAATTGTAAATATATTTCTTCTGTCATAAAAGGACAAAAAGGATGAAGCAACAATAAAATTTGTTTTAGTACATATATAAGGGTTGCTTTTGTATTAAGTTTTTCTTGTTCTGACAAATTATCATTTATTAATTGAACTTTTGCAAGTTCTAAATATCATGAACAATAATCTTCTCAAATAAAGTTATAAATAACTTTACCAATCACTGCAAACTCATATTTATCTATATTTTTATTCACTTCTTCTTTACATAAAGATAATTTATTTAATATTCATTTATCAATCAAGTTATTATCACTAAATTTTTCAACAAAATTTTTATCAAATTCATTTTCTGTAAATTTTAAATCACTATTCATGAATACAAATCTAGATGCATTTCAAACTTTATTTAAAAAATTTCATGAAGATTTTAATTTTTCTTCACTATATCTTAAATCTTGACCTGGAGTTGAGTTAGTTATTAAGAAATATCTTAGTGCGTCAGCTCCATATTGTTCAATAACTTCCATTGGATCTACACCATTGCCGAGTGATTTAGACATTTTTTGTCCATTTTCATCTCTTATAAGACCGTGGATTAAAACATCTTTAAATGGTTTAGAATTTGTAAATTTTAATCCTTGGAAGATCATTCTAGCAACTCAAAAAAAGATAATATCATATCCTGTAACCATAACTGAAATTGGATAATAATTATTCATTAGTTTTGATATTTTACTAGGATCTCACTCCATTGTTGCAAATGGTCAAAATGCGCTTGAAAATCAAGTATCTAATACGTCTTGATCTCTTATTCAATTTTCAATATCTTTTGGTGGTTCAATACCAACATAAACTTCTTCTTTATTGTTTTTGTTATATCATGCGGGTATTTGATGACCTCATCATAATTGTCTTGAAATTGTTCAATCATAAGCATTTTCCATTCAAATTTCTAATGTTGAAGAAAATCTATTTGGGTAAAAATTAATTTTATTATCTGATTTTTGAAGATCTAATACAATTTTAGATAGTTCATCCATTTTCACAAACCATTGTTTTGAAACAAGTGGTTCTATAATTACACCACTTCGTTCTGAGTAACCCACTTGATGTAATATATCATCGATTTTTTCAACTAAATTCTTTTGCTTTAAGTTATTTATTAATAATTCTCTAGCTTCAAATCTATCCAAGCCAACATAATCAATTGCTTTTTCATTCATTGTGCCGTCAAGATTCATAACATTTATAAGATCTAAATTATGTTTTAAAGATAATTCAAAGTCATTAGGATCATGAGATGGAGTGCATTTCATAACACCAGTACCAAAATCAACCTCAACATATTCATCTGCAATTATTGGAATTAATTGATCATTTGCAGGATTAATAACTTTTTTACCAATATATTCTTTATATCTAGAATCACTTGGGTTAATAACCAAACAAACATCACCAAACATTGTTTCTGGTCTTGTTGTTGCAACAATTAAATAATCTTTTTTGTCTTCAAAAAAGTACTTAAAATAATACATTTTCCCTTTTGTTTCTTTATATATAACTTCAATATTAGAAAGTGCAGTTTTTTGTTTTGGATCTCAATTGATTATTCTTTCACCACGATATATAAGGTTTTTATTATACATTTCAACAAAAACATAATTTACTATTTTATTAAGTTCATCTGAGTAAGTAAATTTTTCTTTTGAATAATCTAAAGATAAGCCTAATTTGGCTCATTGTTGTCTTATATTTTGACTATATTCTTCCTTTCATTCTCAAACCTTATCAATAAATTTCTCTCTACCTAAATCATATCTTGATATATTGTTTTTTCTAAGTCTTTCTTCCACTTTTGCTTGGGTTGCAATACCTGCATGATCCATACCAGGAATTCATATTGTATCAAAACCACTAAGTTTTTTGTATCTAATTAATAAATCTTGTAACGCACCATCTCAAGCATGACCTAAATGTAACTTTCCCGTAACATTTGGAGGAGGAATAACAATTGAAAATTTAGGTTTTTTATTATCTTGTTTTGCTTTAAATAAATCTAATTCTAATCATTTCTTATATTTGTTACTTTCAACTAATAAATGATTATATTTTTTATCTAATATATCTTTTTTCATATGCCCCTCTTTAATACTAGGTTAATTATACCAATTAAATAAAAAAAAGAGTTATAAACTCTTTTATATTATGGATAATATAAGTATTTTTTTCACAACAAATGTTATGAAAAAAATAAAGTCATAACACTTGTAAAATTAAATTAATATTCCCCGAAATAATTACTTCGTGGTGGTCAGGTTCCTTTTTTAACATCTTTTCACATTTCAGAAAATTTGTATTTTACAACAGTAAAAACTCTATACTCTCTTGTTGTCATAGTTGTTTTTTCTCTATTTTCAATTTCTTCATTAATTTCTTTTTCATTAACACCTAGCAATTTACTGCATTCTTCTGTTTTTTTACAATTACTTGATATTTTTTCAATGTTTTTTCTTAATCTATTTGTAAAACGAACCATAGCAATTTTATATCCAATATAAAATAAGGTAGCAAAAAACAATGAAGAAAATATAGCTCACATAAATGTTGCACCAATTAAAAATATTTTCTGATCAATTACAAAACTAAATTTATTTAGATATTTATTAGATAAATTATTAGCTAATTCAAGTGAAAATACTTCAAAATCCTCAATGGTGTTAGAAACTGTCAATAATCAATATATATTTAAAGTCAAAAAAGGAGTTATTAAAAGTATTGTTTTTGTAAAAGTTCATAGATTTTCAAATCTTAAAAACCAATCATAACTCTTAACCATTCCATAACTAACTCTGAATCTTTTAATTAATCTTGACATTTCCAAATAAAATTTCACAAGTATTCATAAAACTATAAAAATACCAAAGATTATCTTTATTATAGTTATTCGTTTATATAGTTCTTCATTATTTAAAGGGTCAACTAAAGAAGTAACAAAAAAGGCCAAACCAAAAAAAGCAAGAATAATATAATTTATAAGTGATTTTTTGGTTATAGTTATCTTTTCCATGCTTTCTCCAAATTACTTCATTTATATATAATCTAATACTTAAATTATAAACAAATAATATTAATTATGCAAATATTTTTAATACGTGGTCGTATTAATAATAAATAATCTACTATTTTTGATTAGATATAAAAATAAAATTAAGTTTTACCACCTAAATTTAAACTTGGAGTAGAATTAGATTGTTCATAACCTCTTCATCAATAATGGAAATACCTACTAAATTCAACATTAATAGTTAAATTTTTATAGTTTTTAACAAACTCTTCATTATTTTTTGCATAATCAGTAATATTAAAAAGAGTTATCGAATTATTCAAATTTTCCTTCCAATTTTCACCTTTATCATAACTTTATTATTACATGTTGAAATTTATTATATTTATAACTTAAATCTTTTTGTGATGTATTTCTTTCAATATCAGGAAAAGTTGGATTATAGTCGTCAATTATTTTATTATAATTCATATTAATAATATCATTACCCAATTTAAAATATTTTTTATTAATAACAAATAACCTATTTAAATTAATTAAAGTTAAAAAAATTAATAATTTTTTCATTTATTTACCTCCTATTTTTCATAGGGAAATTATCTGAGCAAATAAAAAACTAGCAATAGATAGTTCATGATTCTAAATTAAAAATAGATTGCTAGTGTTGCTAGCAATCTATTTGCTTATTAATATAATAACACAACTCTTATTATTGTTTTAAAAATATGAGACTAATTTTCGCTTTCCTTATCCTTTTCTCCTAATTTAGCTTTTAATTCCAATATCTCTTTTTGAAGCTTTAAAATCTCTATTTCCTTATCAAGATCCTTATTATTGCTAAAATTAATATAATTTAATTTATTATTTTCTTCTTTTTCAATTTCCTCAATCACTTTTTCTAAATCACTAACTGTTTTTTTTCTTTTTCAAATACTATTTTTATCATAAACGTGTTTCATATCTACTAAAAGTCTACTTTTTTCATCATTTTCAACTGATTTATACTCTTTTATATAGTCTGCAATATATTTATCGATTACTTTATCTAAATAAGGACTGTTTTCATAAACAAATTCAGGGGGGAACTTTCTAATAAACCAAAGACTGTTGTGCCTGCCAAACCTTTATTATATAAATCATTTGGATCATAAAAATTAGTTTTAAAATATTCTTCATATTTATCTCTTTTTTTCTTTTTACAGTTTCATATTCCCTATTTCATTTTTTTCTAGCTTCCCTATCTTTTGCTGGTGGGATTCCTAATAATCAACCAACTGCTCCAAATATACTCATCTCAACATCTTCTTTTCTTAAATTATAATAAAAAAAATATGCTTAAAAACATACTTTTTAAAATATAGAATATACAACCCTAAAGAGACCAGAAATATTTTATAATATTTGGTTTCTTTTTTTATTATATAAGTAATTTTGCAAGTTATTTCTTTTAATTATAAATTGATCGAATAATAATTTGAATTCTTGAAAATTTTTAAATTCATTACCGTATTGTGCAAAAAAACATTCTTTATATCAACCATTCAAAGATTCTGTTGGTGCATTATGTTTAAATCCTGACTCAGACATTGATAAAACAACATTCGGATATAAATCAATAACATTTTTAACAGCATAAGATGTATTTGCGGTTCCTCTATCAGTTTGAATTATTGAATGGCTAACCTTATGTTTATTAATAACTTCTATTACTTCGCAAATAGTTTATTTAACAATTTCTGAATTTTTAGTTAAATCAAAATTATAAGCAATCATTTCCCTGTTAAATCAATTGTAGGCAAACTCTCCTAATATTTTAACTTTTTTTCCTTTAATTATAAGGTCTAAGTAAGAACCATCAATTCAAATTTTTTGAAAGTTATATTGTGTGCTAAAATCTTTTTTAATTAAGTCTGGTACAATGTTTCCTCTTTGGTGAGTGGTTCTTTTAGAATCTCTTTTAATTTTAACTAGATCAACTAACTTATTTTTTCTTAATTCATTTATTATTTTGTAACTAATATTAATATTAAAAACATCTCTAATTCAAGAACTTACATTTCTTGAACCAGAAGATCCATTCTTTTTTGAAAACTTGTTTATTAAGTCTATCGCTTTATTGTTATATTTTCTTTTTAATTCTACTTTTTTATTTTCAGATAGTTCTTTTTGATTTTTATTTTTTCATTTTGCATAGTTAGCAAAATTAACAAATAAAGCTTTGCATTTATCTTTTATGCTTAATTCAGTAGAATCATCAAAATAAATTATGTTATAGGTGTTATTTTTTCAAACCTTCTTACTTGTTTCTATCTTCATTTGAGTCTTCGATAAATTCATGCAAGAAGGCATGCGCTTTTCCAAAAAATTTATTTTAGCCTTATCTTTTAGTTTTTCTTTTTTAAGTTTACTTAATTCTTTTTCCAACTTTTTATTTTCTTCTTTAAGAATCTTGTTTTCAATGTCTTTTTTTATATAAATATTAACCTCACAAGGCGAATAATCTAATTCGCTTTCTAGTTCATTAATATTATATCTTTTTACTCATTGTTTTATTTGTGGTTGCCCACTTTTTAAATTTAATTCTTCGGCAATTTTAGAAGCTTTTTCACCAGCAAGAAATTTCTTAATTGCTAATAATTTTATCTTTTTGTCTATTATTTTCGGCATAAAAAAACACCCTTTCTGTAGAAACAATTATTTAAAAAAATTTTAAATAATTTGGTCTCTTTAGGGTTGTCTATTTTTATTATTTATCCACTTTATTTTTTCTTTTAAGAATTTTATTTTCTTTGGTAACATTTTTTTTGTTAGTTTCAATGTGCTACTTATAAAATTAATTAAATATAAAATTTTACATGTCTTTTATAATTTTCGTGTCAAAACCTTAAATTTTTAGAATGTAAACCATTAAAAAAATAGGTTTTATACCTTATTTTTTCGCTTTTGCAAAAAACAAACCTACAACTATTGATAGTATATTAGCCACATAAATATAATTATTTGGACCAGATATCTCAAACAGTCGCTATTATCAAACCAAGTATTAAACTTGCACATTTATATAATCAAATTTTATTATATGAATAAAGATTATATCTTATTTTCTTCGACTTTTTTCTTTAATATTTCAGTTAATTTAGCAAATTTTTGTTCTTTATGTAAAAATAATTTTGTTCATAAATAATCAATTTGATTTTTTGTTTTTTCAGTAATTTTAACTTTTCCTTTTATTACTCAATCAAATCAAAACCTAGAAATTGGAGAAGTGTAACTAAAATCTCTCGAAAGCATAGAAGTATAATTAGCTATAAAATCAACTACTGTAATATTATTAATATCCATAATACTTTCAATAAATTTTTCATCACTTTCATAATTTACTTTTACATTATAACTATATAATCGTAAATAATATTCAGCTTGTCTTTGAGTAATTTTATCAAAAGTTAAAAAAACTTCAGCAAAAACTTTTGTTTGTTCGCCTTGATTCTTGATTTCTTCATCCCCACTATCAATCATTTTTTGAGCATCACTTATTATTTTATTAATATTTTCAATTTCTTTAGTATAAGTATTATTGATAGTATTTCAATCCTTTTCATTATTTGCAAATACATCAAAATCTTCAATTTCACATTCCCCAATTTTTACTGGTTTACTAAACTTAGAGTTTTCTTATGGAGATGGTGGAATTTGTTCTCCTCCACCCGGTGGTGTTGTACTACCTCCAATATTTTCTTCTCCATTTATAGTGTTATTACTATCAGTCCCACAGCTAATAATATTTGTTGTTAATGTGCTGGTCAAACCTATTGTTGATAATATAGTAATTAATTTTTTCAATATTTTTTCCTCTTTACTTATATTGAAATAAGATAATATTTTTTTTCTATTTTTGCATTAACAATTATCTTTTTTAGAAATTTAAAATTTTATTCTGCTTTTAAAATTAATATGTTTGATACATGATTAGAGTAACATTTTATATAATTTAAATATTTTAAAAATATATTTTTTTCTTCTTTTATTATAAATTCTTATGTTTATATCTAACTTTTATAAATAAATATAAATATATACATTGGTCAAATTAGGTTATTTTTTTTCATATTTATATATTTATAGTTAAATTAATTAGATAACTTAAAAATTTTAATAAAAAATGGGTTTTTATTTATATTCATTCAAATTAACTACTTTATCAAAATATTTGATTATTTCTTTATCATATTTATGAGATATTATGATTACAGTTTTATTTAATTTAACTAAGTAATTTAAAACTATATTTGCATTATTTTCATCAAGAGAACTTGTTGGTTCATCAAATATCATAAATTCCTTATCAGACAATACAGCTCTTGCAATTAATAAGCGTTGTTTTTCTCCTCCTGAATATTGTACTTCATTAAAACTGTCTAGATTTTCATTTTTTATATTTAAATTAAGATCTTTTAATACTTTATTTATTTTTTTATTATCTATATTTTCATTTCATAAAGTCAGATTATTTTTTAATGTATCATTAAAATAATGAGGAAATTGTTCATGATAATAAAACACTTTAAACAATTCATTTTCACCAATTTCTTTTAAATTTAAATCATTTATTAAAACTTCTCCTGAATAATTATTTATTATTTTTAAAAATACTTTTATAAAACTAGTTTTACCTGAACCACTTTCTCCTATAATTAAAATTTTTTGTTTTTTTTCTATATGCAAATTAATATTTTTTAAAATATTAATATTATTATATTTTATTTCTAAGTTTTTTGTTTCTAAACTTTTGAATTCAAAAGTTTTATCTATATTATAATTAATTTTAACTTCATTATTTTTGTACATATAATACTTATTTACAATTTTTTTACCAGAAATCATTTTAAAAAAACCTCTGAAAGCCGCTTGTGAATCAAAAGTAAAAGTTGCTGATAGCTGAGTAATTGCAATAACAGATCCAACACTAATTTCATTTTTATATAATAAATATCCACAAAATATAAAAATTAAAATTGATGCCGTTGTTGAAATAGTATAAATTGACTCTGATTGAATGGATTGAATATAGTAATTTCTTTTGATTTTATTTTCAACTTTTTTACTTTCACTATTAATATTGTGAATAAATTTTAACAGAATCAAGTTTTGTCAAAATATAGAAAAACCAGAACAAATATCTTTCACAATACTAAGAAATTTATTATTCTGTTCACTTACTTCTAATGTTAATTTGTTTATTTTTTTTTGAAATAAAATAGATGTAACTATTATTATAAATGTAATTAAGATAGTTATTAGCAACAATTTATAATTATACAGTCCAAGAAATACTATTCCTATGATAACACCAATTAAATTAAACAAAAAGCCTAGTAATTCTTTTAAATATGAGTGTTCTATTTGTTCAACATCTAAGCTATATCATGATATAGGGATTTCGAAATTTTTATCTTTTTTGTAATCATCTATTATTTTTAAAGAAATAAACTCCCTTAGTTTATTTTTATAAAGTTGTATAAATTTGGCTTTGATTAAATTACTTAATAAATTAAAAACTCTTGCAACTAGCATAAATGTAATTAATAAAATACAAAAAAGTAAAAAAATATTTCAGTTTTTACTTTGTGCATTATCAATTATTTTTTGCTCACTATAAATTATTAACGCATATGATAAGATATGCAAAAAAGCAAAAATAATATAAATTATAATATTAATTCTAATTTTAAACATATTACTCCTATTTTTTTAAATTATACAATTATTTAATCTAATTTAAAAAATAAAACTAAACAAAATAGTTTTTAGATAAGTAAGAATTTGTTTAAAAAAGTTAAAACTTATGAAATGAAAATATAATTAATATATATTAAATTTGATTATTTAATATTTTGATTTGCAAAAGTTTGTAGATATCAATTCGCAAAACTTCATTTTTTAAAGTATTCTTTGCCATTTAAAGTTGAATCAATTTCACCTTCATAAGCATCATAATTTAAAGCTCAAGTCATAAGACCTCTTATTTTTATATTATTTTTTTTAAGAAGTTCATATGTACGCTTAATTGCAATTTCATTAGCAGCTCCTCTACCAGCTGGTTCGTTCGTTGAAGCTCCTAAAACAAATTTATTTGGATCAATCAAATAAAAACCATTTAAATTGCTATGTTTTATAGTAAGGTATTTAGTCATAAGATAATAAAATTCTGCTCTTTTTTCTTTATCATCATTTGTTATAACTGAGCCATAACCAAGTCCAAGTTCACTAGCTTCTTCTTGTTCAACATAAGGACCAAATGCTCAACCGTTATAAAATTGAGGATTAATCCAATTATAATAACCATCTAATTTTTTGAAAAATGGTATATAACTTCCTCCAGAGTTTTCAGTAGATGTTTTTAAATAAGGCAATTCTGGAGCCATGGTAATAAAAAACTCTTTATTTTCTTTTTTTCATTGTTCTTTAATTTCAATAAGTGCTTGTGAAGTAACATTTTGACTAATTCTATCTGCAAGGCAACTACCTTCTCAATCAATATCTAAACCATCCAATTCATACTCTTTTATTACATTTAAAATTGTATTTTTTAAATTATCTTTTTGATCTTCTCGAAATCTCATTGCTTCTCCAGTTTGGCCACCCATAGATATCAACACTTTTTTATTATTTTGATGAAGTTTTTTAACTCCTTCTTTAACTTCTGTTGGGTTGACAGGACTAAAACTTGGCATTTCATAAGATTTAGAGGTGTATAAGAAAGACAGATTAACTACATCATAACTTAAATTGATGTCTGATAATTTAACTTTTTCTTGATATGTTCCGCCTCAATCATACCAATATCCAATCAATAGATTTTTATTATTTCAAGTTGGAGTTTCTGGGTCTGGGTTTGTTGGAGTTTCTGGGTCTGGGTTTGTTGGAGTTTCTGGGTCTGGGTTTGTTGGAGTTTCTGGTTTGCTTTGATTTTGATTATCTTTTTCATTCGAATCACAAGAGATAGTATATATTAATGAACAACTTGTTAAAGTCATTGAAGCTAATGATGTAAGTATCTTTTTCATAATTTCTCCTATAAAAATATTAATTATTTAAATTATACATAAATTATTAATACAATTAAACAATATCAAATTAAAACAAAAAATATCTTCGTATTATTCAATACGAAGATATATAATTTATATATTTTATTTTGTATAATTTAATGTTAAACTTCCGTTTAATGCAAAATTTTCTTGACCTGATTTTACACTTAATTCAATTTTACTATTTGATGAATCAATATTTATATCAAATATAGTATCAAATTTTTTAATAAAGTCAGTTGAGGATAAGGTACCAGCTTCTATAGTTCCCTCAAATTCAGCTTCATATTTTTCTTGATTATCAAATATATATGTTGCTTGTTTACCTTCTGTAAAGGCATACATATATTCAAAAGTTCAGTAGTTTTTAAATTGTTCTTTTGTATTAGTTATGCAATTAAACAACTCTGTATACAATGTTGTGTTTTTTTCTTCTGAAGTAATTTTTACTGTTGGTTCAAATTCACCTTCATCATTTTCTGACATTTTTGAAATATCTCAAATTACTCTTTTGTTTTCTTCTTGTGAAACTATTTTAAATGTAACATCAATGTTATCAGGAGTGTAATCAGAGTTAAATACAGTGTTGATTGTTGCACTAGTTTCAGTTTTTGTTGTAACATCAAATTGTTTTTTTAAATTTGCATCAGTTATGTTATTTTTTTCATAAAACGTATTTAAAATTGTTTGTTTTACAGTGTAATCTGTAGAGTCAGAAGGTTTTATATCTACCAACTCTTTTTGTTTTGCAATTTCACTAACCGCTTTTTGAGTTTTTAAAGATATGTTCCCCTCACCTTTAATATGAACCCCATCAAGTGAATTTTCTTTACCTACCTTAGCACTTAACTTCATTTTAGCAACTGGTTTTGCACCAGTTTCATTATTAACAACATTTCCTTGGTCGTCTAATAAATCAATATTTGCTACTTCTAAAATTTGATCATAACTTATTACAATACCAAGCATTTCTGCCATTTTCAATAAAGGTACTACAAATCTTTTAAATGAGTTCATTATTTCAGCTTTTTTATAACTCGGAACCATTAAAAAACCAATATTTAGTTCATTTGGTCTAGCCGCTCCTCCAATACCATTTTTATTAATAACATCTTCAAGCATAGATACATTGAAACAAATTCTAAAAGTATAATTTACTTCTACATTTCCACTAAAACTTGCAGAGTTTTCTACTGCTTCTAATTTAGCTTTATTTTTTGTGGCTGAACCTGATAATTTAACATCTTTTGTTGTAAGTATTCATCCATCATTTTTTGAATTAATAGCGGTTATTATCTCATCTAAAGTTACACTAGTTACTAAATCTTGTGTACTAATAATATTTCCTAAATCTTTGACTTTTAAATCCTTAAGATCACGTTTACCAACTTTAGTGAATTTATATGATACTTCAACTGTACCACTAAATAAATTAGATTCACTTTTTGCTTTTATTTTAGCTTTTTCAACTGTCGGTGTTCCATCAAATTCAATTTCGCTATATTTTAGATCTCATTCTGGATTTTTAACTTTTGCTTGACCTAAAACTTCATCAATTGATGGTAAATCTCCAACTCCATTTATGTTCCCTAAATCTTTAATTGGTAATGTTGATAAATCTTTTATTACATTTTTTTTGTATGTATATGTAACAGTAACACTTCCATTAAATTTTTTTGAAGTTTCAATTGCAATTAATTTTGCAGAGCTTACTGAATTAGTTCCATCTAATTTAACATCAGCTGTTGTTAAACCATAATTTGCATTTTTTTCATTTATTGCTTTTACTATTTGATCTAAAGTTGGTAAATCTGTTTTACCTTCTAATGTACCCAATTCTTTTGTTGTCATTTTTGATAAGTCTGTTTTATCATTTTGACTATCAGTTGAATCAGTTGAGTTTCCACAAGAAATTACCATTGTACTAGTTGAAGAAACAATACCCATTGTTGCTATTAAACTTAATAATTTTTTCATATAATTATTCTCCTTCCTTTTTTAAAACTAGATAAAAAATTAGAATTCGAATAATGGAGGGACTGTGCTTTTCTTTTTATCTCTTAATTTTTGGTTTAACAATTTAAAAACCTTCATTGTTTTTTCGTTTTTGTATGAAGTTATTGAAACTAATAAAAAATTTTGAAATACAAAGTTTTCATAAAGATAATTAGATTCATGATTTAAATTTAAGAAACTAATAAAATTATCAATTAATTCAAAATCAAAATTATTATCTATAATTTTGATTTTTTTACTTTTACATAAAAATATAAATGAAATTATTAGAGAAAAAACAATTAAATTCAATATTAAAAATAAAGAAGTTAGCATTATTATAGAAGCAAATAAATCATAATTATTAATTAAACTGTATATTCTAAATACATCACATATTCTTATTAAAATTAAAGGAGCAGATATTAAAAAATAAATTTTAAATAATCTTATATTTTTATTTAAAATAAATAATAGTTAAAAATCATTATAGTGTGATATTTTATACTCATTTATTATTTTAACTAGTGAAGAAAATTTATATATTAAATACGATGTAATAATGACTATAAGCATTATAAAAATAACATTGTTAAAATGCTCTAAAATGCAAATTACACGAAATAAACTTATATTTAAGCCAAATAATACATTAATAAAATAAATTGATAACAAAAATATAATTGCTGCTATCAACAATTTATTAATCTTGCTTTTCATCCTTGATTTCATTTTTTTTACACCATTGTTTAAATTATATATGGTTATAAATGTCAAATAATATATAAATAATAATATGTTATTGTCATTTAAAAGTTTTAATTGCAATAAACCCAAATATTAAAATGTATGCAATCATAATTAAATATGTATATCATATTTCAGTTGTATTTATACCATTAGACAAATACGTTAATAATAAAACAGGGCTGCCAGATGGTATAAAAATTTGTATTCATTTGTATCAATCAGGAAAAATGTAAGTTGGTATTGAGGAACCAGATAAAAATATTGTTATATAGAATATCAAAATAGTTATAAAGGTGTTAGAATTTGTTGTTTTACTATTATTTGCAATTGAAACTGCCATAAAAAAATTTGTTATAAATAAAAATAGAGGTACAATTATTAAAAATAAAAACTGCAAAAAGGAAACCTTTAATTCAAAAGCAAAAGTAGCAATTAAAAATATTAATACGAAGTCACAAATAAATACAATGTAATTTCACAAAACAATTCCAAATAGATACATTGTTACACCAATTTTAGTAATTGATATTTGTTTTAATCTTTTGTTTATTCTATCATTACTTAATGTTAAAGATATTGTTGAAATTGTAAATGTTGAAGCAACTAGTAAAACTATACCTGGAAATACATAATTCATTACATTAATACCGTTTACCGAGTTTTTACCTCAAACAAATCCATCAATCAAAATTCACATTATAGGAAAAAATATACCAAAAATTATTGACCAAGGGTTTTTAATAAATTTTATAGATTCTACTTTAAATATTGCTAGCATTAGATAAAATCTCCTTTTTCAAGATATTTATTGATTCTTCTTTTGTTTTTTTTAAATCTAAGTCTTTAATTATTTCACCATTTGACATTAACAAAACCCTATCACATAATTGAGACACTTCTTCTATATCATGTGATACCATTATTAATGTACAATCGTTTTTTATTATATAATCTTTAATTAATAATACAATTTTATGCCTTCATAAATAATCAAGCGAAGTTGTTAATTCATCTAAAAGTAATAATTTAGGGTTATTCAATAATGTTATTAAAAATTTAAATTTTTGCTTTTGTCCACCAGATAATTTTAAATATTTTTGTTTGGTTTCATTTTCTAAATCAAATTTTTTAAAATATTCACTTGTATTAACTTTCACTTTAAAAGCACCACAATAAAAGTTAACTAGTTGTTTTAAATTTAATTCACCATCAAAATTTATATCTTGGAATGTTGCATTTTTCGAAATGTTTTTATCTTCATAAACAACTTCTCCAGACGATGGTGAAAAAATTTTTAAAATAATTTCAGCTAAAGTTGTTTTTCCACTACCATTCAAACCCATAATTGCAATTTTTTCACCTTTTTTTATCTCTAAATTAATATTTTTTAATACAATTTTCTTTGAATAATTTTTAAAAACGTTAGAAACTTTTATCATATTTTACCTCTGTCAAATTGTTTATTATTAATCTATTAATACTATATTTTTATAATACACTTATTTCTGTTTTTTTTTTTTTTTTAGAAATTAAAAAAATATTGAGTAATACGTTTAATATTACTCAATATTTTTTTTATACATCGAAAAAATCTATAAATATATGGTCATAAATTCTCTCAATCCAATATTGAGAGTGCATTTTAAGTTTTGATACTTTAATATTATTTTTTTCTTTTAAAAATTTATAATATGATTCTCAAATTTCTCTATAGTTTTTTAATATAACATCATTAATTTTTTTCATGTTGTCAATTTCTTTTTGTTTTAAATCATCCTTATTAATTAAAACAAAAATACCATTTTTTGAAACTAAATCATTTTTAGTAAATTTTAAGTTTAAAAAGTTTTTTTCAAATTCTACATTTTCAAATAATGATTTATTCGAAAAGTACTGATCCTTAACTAAGTTTATATAATTTGAAGCAACATTTTTATCTGTTTGTCCAATTTTTTGGAAAGTTGATATAAATGATGGTAATAACAACATATTTAATGAGGTATTTGTAACAGCTAACATTATTTTTTGATTTGTTAGAAAAGTAGAAACCTCATAATTAACAAAAATAGCAGTTGTAAAGTTAATAATTACAAGTATAACTCAGAAATTAATTGAGTTAAAACATATTTCTCTTTTAATAATTCTTCCTTGACCTGCAACACTATCTTTAAAGTCAAAGACAACTATTTTTTTATAATACTTATTTTTTTGAAATCAATTCACGAATGAGAATCTAAAAATTGTATATAAACACGCAGCAATAATAGCTCAAGATAAAAAGTCTTTTTCAATTATCCTATTCGTAATAAATAAAGCAACTAAACAATAAAAAACTAATACGTCAATTATAAAAACCATATAAACAAGAGGTATAAATTTAACATATTTTCTAATTATTTTTTTATAATCCTTAAATAGATTTTCCTTTTTCTCCTTCATACTCATCACCTTTTTTTAATTTATTATTTTTAACAACAAAATTTTCAATATTTGATAGGACTTTAAAATAAAATATCCCTCATTCAAGAGCAGGTTTAGCTTTCATATATTTAATTTGTTCTAATCTCTTATTTTTTATTAAAAAAATTAAACCGCCCAACAAAGACAATAAACAGCAAATTAAAAGAATCAAAAATATAAACATAGGAACCAATAGATAAATTCTTTCAAATTTTAAATATAAAAAAATTGAACCTATAAGTCCTGTAACTGATAAAACTAAGAAAATTAACGTTACTATCATAATTTTTTTTGTTTTATTTTTAACAATTTTAACTTCTTTATTCATTAGTCTAACCCCTTTTGAGTCTTTTTTATTATACATTATATATAAAAAATAATCAATATAACACTTTTAAGTTTATCAATAAATTAAATTGATAATATATTCATTATATAAAAAAAGAGCATTAAATGGGAACTCTATTTTTATATATTTAATTTGCCAATAAATATTAATTATTATTCTGCTTTTCTTCTTTCATTAAACCAGCGTCATATAAATTTTTAAAATGCCCTGGTTTATTTTTTAACTCATTAAATGTACCTTTTTGAACAACCCCTTGCCCTCTTGCTAAAACAATTATTTGATCACAATTTTTAATTGTAGATAGTCTATGTGCAATTGAAATACTTGTTCTATTTTTCATTAATTTATCAAGTTCAACTTGAATTTCTTTTTCAACAATATTATCTAGCGCACTTGTAGCTTCATCTAAAATAAGTACTTCTGGGTTTTTTAAAAACATACGTGCAATTACTAAACGTTGTTTTTGACCACCACTTAACATAAATCCACGTTCTCCAAGGATTGTATTGTATTGATTTGGTCAACTCATTACCAATTTGTGTAAATTAGCTTTTTTTGCAGCAGCAATAACTTCTTCATCAGTTGCTTCAGGATTAGTATACATTATATTTTCTTTAACTGTTCCAAACATAATTTGTGGTTCTTGTTCTACATAACCAATTAAGTCAAGATATGATTTTAAATGTAAATCTTTTAAGTCATCTTCACCATTTATAAGTATAACCCCTTCTGTTGGGTCATAAAATCTTAATAACAATTTTGCAATTGATGACTTACCGCTACCAGTTTCTCCAACAAAAGCATAGCTTTTTCCTTTTTCAAATGTAAAATCAAATTTAGGTAAAACATTAACGTGTGGTTTTTCAGGATAATTAAAAGACACTCCATTAAATACAATATCTTTGTTTATAGATTGTAAGTATTTACCTTGACCCTTGTAGTAATGAGAATCAAATTTTGGTTTAGAAGTAGTTATTTGATAAACCCTTTTTGTACATTCGTTTGCCATCATATACCCAAACGCAGATCTAAGCAATAAATAAATTGGGGATGTCATTGTTCCTAAACCCGCAATAAATGTTGTAGATATTATAATTAAGTGTGGTATTTGATCATAATAAAAACCATAAGCAGATAAAAGTACAACAAGTTGAAGCGCCATAACAGTTGTAAAGGCACCAGTCATAACAAAACTTAGTCTTCTAAAAAATTTTTTTACAGTGTCATAAAATTCTCCATGAATTTCTTTAAAACGGTTTTTTTCATATTTTTCAGTACCACTAGCTTTAATTAATCTAATTGAACCAATTCTATCTGTAATGTCTCCGTTAACGAAAGTAATTGTAGTTCTTAATTTTCCAACTCATTTTCCAACTCTTTTCAAGAAAAATATCATTGAAATCAGACCAAAAGAAATAAACCCTGTTGCAATTAATCCAAGTTTTCAATCTACTGTCAAAAGAACTATTGCAGAACCTATAAAATTAAAAACAGCCATTAATAACATAGTTGGGATTACCCTTGTTTGTTCACCAATCAATCATGTGTCTGCTCCAAGTTTTGTTAATATTTCTCCAATTTTTTGAGTACTGTAATAAGAAATATCTTGCATCATTAAAGCTTTTAAAGTTTCATTTCTTAAATGTATTTCTATATCTCTTCCTAATTTACCTACAGTTATATTTCTTGTAAAAACAAGAATTGCTAATGCAACATAAACAGCAAGTTGTAAATAAATTCAATCTTTTCAAGTAAATTGTCAGATTATAAAAGTGGTTGTTGTATCTTTACCGTCATCTCTCAAATTACTTATGCATAATAAAGTTTGTTGCATAAGTAATGGGATACTAACAGCTAATCCACTACCAAGTGCAGATAAAACAAAAATAATTGTTGCAGTTCATGGGTGATGTTTTAAATATGAAAATAGTAGCCATAAATAACCATGTTGTTTATGTTCTTCTAAGATTTTTTGAGCAATTTCTGCTTTTGCTTTTTCTTCATAAATTTGTGTATTCATATTATTACCCCATCAATCCAGCTTTATATAAATTTATAAAATGACCTTCTTGTTCTTTTAATTCATCAAACGTACCCATTTGTACAATTCCACCAGCATTACCACCCAACACAATAATCTGGTCACAATCTCTTATTGTTGATAACCTATGTGCAATAACTATTGTTGTTCTACCAACGATTAGTTTATCTAATTGAGCTTGAACTTCTTTTTCAACAATGTTATCTAATGCACTTGTAGCTTCATCTAAAATTAATAGTTCTGGATTTTTTAAAAACATACGCGCAATTACTAAACGTTGTTTTTGTCCTCCTGAAAATATAAAACCACGTTCACCTAAAATTGTGTCGTATTTATCAGATAGAGTTAATATAAAATTATGTAAACTTGCTTTTTTAGCAGCAGCAATTACTTCTTCATCAGTTGCATCAAATTTTGCATATCTTATATTGTCCATTACTGTACCGTACAAAATTTGAGGTTCTTGTTCAACGTATCCAAGTTTATCCAAGTAACTTGGCATATCAATATTTTTTAAGTTTATTCCATTTATAAGAACTTTTCCTTGTGAAGGATCATAAAATCTTAATAAAACTTTTGCAATTGTAGATTTACCACTACCTGTTTCTCCAACAAACGCATAGCTTTTTCCTTTTTCAAAAGTTAATGAAGTTTTAGGAAGTATAACCTTATTTGGAGATTCTGGGTATATAAATTCCATGTCTTTAATTTCAATTTTATCAATACTATCGATTTTAACTGGTTCAAGTGAATATTTTATTAAACTTTCTTGAGAATAAATATAATTTAACCTTCAGTTACAATTCATTGAAATTGATAGCGCTCTTAAAACCATTGGTAGTAAAAACATTGCTCCAGTTAATATTGTAACCGTTGATACAAACGGAATTATTAAAGCAGATATTTGTGAAATACTATATGTGCCATTATAAATTAAAATTATAGATATTGTAATTAATCCTGGTAGTATTCAACCAAAAAAGTTTGCAAATATAATTAGAAATGTTCCTCATCAAACTGTTTTATTAACTTTTTTTGCATATAGTTTATTGTTTACTTTAATTCTTTCCAGTTCACTTAATTCTGTTCCGCTTGATTTAATTAATCTTATATTCATTAATCTATCTGTATTATCTGCATCTAAATTTTGTTTGTAGTCAATTGATTCTATTGTTGACTTACGATATGCAAAAAAAACAAATAAAGATAAAATAAGCAAAACTACAAATACACTAAGTGCAATAGCAGCAATTAAAGGGTCAAGAGCAAACATTATTATATTAATTAAAATCAACATAATAATTATATAAATAAAGTTATTTGTTCATTCATTCAAACCATCAGCTGCCCCTTGTGAATCACCAATAATTTTAGTCATGTAATTACCAATTTGGTTTTTTGAGTAGAATGTTAAATCAACATCAACTAAAGCTTTTAAACATTTAACTCTAAGTCATATCTCGATTTTTCTAGTTCAAACACCACCAACATAGTTAAAAAAATATTCAACAATTGCATATGTAACTACCATTGAAATTCCAATTGCAGTCCAACTATATCAATGCATTTGCAAACCAAATAAAGTTGCACCACCTTCACCAGTAATATTTTTAATTAAATTCGCAATTACAAGTGACATACATGAGAATAAAGTAGTATCAAATATTGCTAAAAATATATAAGTTGAAAATAAAAATGGATATGCTTTTATTGAACCTTTAAGAAGTGCACCATATTTTTTAAATTTATCTTTTGAAAAGAATTTAACTCTTTCTTTTACTTTTTGCATTCATACCTCCATAAAAAAAACACTTTATGAATAGAAACATTTCTAAAAAGTGTACTTATTGCTATTTGATAATAATTTAATATTTCCAAGTTATCTTTTAATTTAAATTTTTTCTATTTTCAATTCCTATTTTCTTTATTTTTAATAATTATATACCATTATTTAAAATTACTTACTTGAATAATAATTAATTTTTTAAATAAATTAAAAAAGTCGACAATGTCGACATAATTTTATTAAAGATAGACTAGTAAAATTTTTTTTAGAAATTAATTGGTTTTCCAAATTCAAGAGCTTCTGCCGCTTCTCATACTGCCTCACTTAAAGTTGGATGCGGGTGTATTGCTTTTGATAATTCAGTAATTGTTCCTTCTGCTTCCATCAAAGTTGTAATTTCAGATATCATATCAGTTGCAGTGTTTGCAATTATATGTGCGCCAATAACTTCTTTATACTTTGGTTCACAAATTAGTTTCACAAAACCTGTTGTATTACCATCAGCTAGTGCTTTTCCTATTGCTGCAAAAGGAAATTTATACGCTTTGTATTCAATGCCTTCTTTTTTTAGTTGGTCTTCAGTTTTACCAATCATCGCAACTTCTGGGTGAGTGTATATACAACTTGGTACTTTATTATAGTTCATAATGATGTCTTCTGCATCTTTATTGCCAAGTCTTTTTGCAATTCTATTTGCTGCAATTAAGCCTTGATAAGAAGCAACATGTGCTAACATCATTTTTCCAGTAACATCACCAATTGCATAAACTCCATCGATATTTGTTTCACAGTGATCATTTATAATTATGTGATTTCTTTCATTTTTATTTAAACCAATATTGTCAAAACCTGTTGTAACAGTTTTTCTACCAACTGATTGTAAACAATAATCAGCTTCAATTGTAAATGTTTTACCATCTTTTTCATATATAACTGAGTTGCCTTTAAATTCTTTAGTTGAAGCACCAGTTATTATCTCCAAATTTCCTCTATTCATTAACTCTTTTGTCATTTCTTTAGAAACATCACTATCTAACATTTCTAAAATAGTTGGTAGAAATTGAAGTATTGTTACCTTGGCTCCAAGTCTTTTATAAACACAAGCAAACTCAACACCAATTACACCGCCACCAATTATGACTAATTTTTTAGGAATTTTAGGTAATGCCAACGCTCCAGTTGAGTCAACCAAAAAACCACTTTCAATAGCTTCTTTTGCGCCTGGCAAATTCATGCTATTTGGAACACTACCCGTCGCAATTATTAAATTATCACATGTGTATATTTTTTTATTTACTTCTATTGTATTTTTATCTAATGCTTTTGCTTCACCTTCTACAATATTTACATTATTTTTTTTAAGCAAACCTTTAACACCATTAGTTAATTTTGATACTACGTCGATTTTTCTTTCTTGGATTGCCTTTCAATCTGCTTTAACTGCTTTTAAATCAACTTTTATACCATATTTTTCAGATTTTATTATTTGTTCATATAAATCTGCTGATTTTAGTAATGTTTTTGTCGGAATACAACCGATATTTAAACAAACTCCACCATAATTTTGCTTTTCAATTATAAGAGTTTTAAGACCTAGTCTAGAGCATTTAATTGCACCAACATATCCTCCAACTCCAGCACCAACCATAATTACGTCAAAATGATTTTCAATGATTTTTGGTGAATATTTAGGTGCAGGTCTAAGGTCATTTTCTGTATTATTAATAAAAACATTAGGTGTATGACCATCTAAAATACTATTAACTTTATTAACAACTTCATTTTCACTAATGTTTTTTGATATCTGTATTTTACGTCCTCTTTTTAATAGATCATTTGAAACTGGAGTTGACCCAACAACTGAAGCATTTTCTTCAATCGGCTCACTTTTAGTATCTTTTAAATCTTTTCCATCATCAATTTCTATTACAACATCACCAACTTTTATTTCTTGACCTTGTGATATCAAGATTTTTGATATCTTACCATCAGTTGGTGCAAAAATGTCTGAATTAACTTTATCAGTTTCAACATTAAATAATGGGTCTCCACTTTTAACATTATCACCTTTTTTTACATGTATTTCTGTAACAGTTCCTTCGGTTAAACCTTCTCCAATATCTGCAAATTTTACTTTAAACATAATTTTAACTCCTTAAACTAGCAATATAGCAGGATTTTCAAGATAATAATTAATTCTTTGTAAAAACCTTCCTGCATCAGCACCATCTATTACTTTATGATCTGCAGTTAATGAAAACGGCATATAGTCTCTTATTTGAATTTGTTCTTTAACTACACCAGGAGCTTTTGTTATATTTCCAACTCCCAAAATAGCAGATTCAGGGTAGTTCACAATTGGAGTTGCGTAATCTAAACCAACTGAACCAAAATTTGTTACTGTAAAAGTTGCTCCACTCATTTCGCTCATTGAGAGTTTTTTAGTTCTTGCCTTTAATGCAAGTTCATTAATTTTTACAGCAATTTGAAAAACACTTAATTTATCGGCACTTTTTATAACCGGTACCATTAAACCATCAGGAGTGTCACAAGCCATACCTATATTTATTTGATTTGCAAATTTGATTACTTTATTTTCTTCGTCGATTCTTACATTTAAATTAGGCATATCTTTTAATGATAATGTAACCGCTTTAATTATAAAAGCTAAATATGTTAATTTAACTCTTTGACTGTCAGCAAAAGATTTTAATTGGTTTCTTAAATCAACCAATTCTGTAACGTCAATATTTTTTATACCTGTAAATCCAGCTGCTTTTGTGTGAGCAATTTCCATAGCCTTAACTGTAGCTTTTCTTATTGGGTTCATTGGTATTGATTCAAAAGTTAATGGTTCATCAAAGTTAGGAACACTAATCATTGGATTTGAATAATCAATTTTATTAAATGATAAGCCTATTTCTGTTTTTTGGTTAAAGTTTTGAACTTTTTCAAGTTTATTATTATCACTTGAAAAGTTTTGAATATCTTTAGATAAAATACGATTGTTTGGACCTGTAGGTATTACATTATTAAGATCGACACCTAAATTTGCAGCCATTTTTCTAGCTAGTGGTGATGCTTTAATAATATTATTCTTGTTTGACATATTGTTGTTTTGGTTATTATTATTATTATTATTATTATTATTATTATTATTATTATTTAGATTCCTTGATATAACTTCATTTGAAACTGGAGTTGATCCAACAACTGAAGCATTTTCTTCAATCGGCTCACTTTTAGTATCTTTTAAATCTTTTCCATCATCAATTTCTATTACAACATCACCAACCTTTATTTCTTGACCTTGTGATATCAAGATTTTTGATATCTTACCTTCAGTTGGTGCAAAAATGTCTGAATTAACTTTATCAGTTTCAACATTAAATAATGGGTCTCCACTTTTAACATTATCACCTTTTTTTACATGTATTTCTGTAACAGTTCCTTCGGTTAAACCTTCTCCAATATCAGCAAATTTTACTTTAAACATAATTTTATCTCCTTATTAACTAAAACTTATAATTAATTAATTCTTCTATTTTTACTAATATTTTTGTTGGATTAGGTTGATGATATCCTTCACCAGAGTCAAAAGGTATTACAATATCATAACCAGTGCATCTTGATAAAGGTGCTTTTAGATATTCAAAACATTCTTCTTGTACTGAAGCAATTATTTCTGATGATACCGAAAAAGATTTAACGGCTTCATGTACAACTAACATTCTTCCTGTTTTTTTAACAGAATCAAATATCATTTTTCTATCTCATGGTTTAATGCTTCTAAGGTCAATTAATTCTATTGTTAAGTTTGGATTTTTTTCTTCAAATTTTTCAATTGCTTTTTGACAATCTATAGTTTGAGCACCATAAGTAACAACAGTTAAATCGTTACCTTCTTGTATTTTAAATGCCTCGCCAATTGTAACTGTATAAAATCCATCTGGAACTTCTTGTTTAAAAGCTCTATAAAGTTTTGTTGGTTCAAAAACAATAACTGGGTCTGGCGAATCAATAGCAGCCAAAATTAAACCCTTTGTATCATAAGGAGTTGAAGGACATACGATTTTTATTCCTGGTGTATGTGCATATATTGCTTCCATCGCTTCTGAATGAAGTTCTAGTGCTCTAATTCCTCCTCCCATGGGCATTCTAATTACTACTGGTGTTGGGTATTTCCCTCTTGTTCTATTTCTCATTCTACCCATATGACCAAAAATATTTTGTAATGATGCTCATCCTAAACCTTCAAATTGAAGTTCAACTACAGGTTTCATCCCATTCAAAGACATACCAATTGCTAAACCAACAAATAAAGCTTCACTAATTGGCGCATCAAAACAACGTTCTTCACCAAATTTTGCTTGCAAACCTTCTGTTGCTCTAAAAACCCCACCTTCAAATCCAGCATCCTCGCCATAAACAACAACTTCTTTTCATTTATCCATTGCTACATCTAATGCTTCAGAAACCGCTTTAATATTATTTAAAATTTTAGCCATTAGTGATGTCCTCCTTTTGCATCAGGATATTTATCAAAGAAATCCTTTGCTTCTTTATATTGATCATTAAGTTCTGGAGTTTTTTCAGAATAAATATAATTAAAAACATCTTCTAAGGGGTAATCTTTGTTTTTTTCAGCATACTCAAATTCTGCAGCAATTGTCTCATCTTGTTTTTTGTCTAGTTTTTCTTGTTTTTTTTCATCTCATAAACCAATTTCTATTAAATAGTTTTTCATTCTTATTAATGGGTCCCTTTTTAATGCTTCTTGAAATTCTTCTTCAGGTCTATATATTTTTGGATTATCTGATGATGAATGAGCTCCAAGTCTATAAGTGTCAAATTCTATTAAAATAGGCCCATTACCATTTCTTGAATACTCCAAAGCTTCAGAGACAACTCCATAACAAGCCAAAAAATCATTTCCATCAACTTTAATTGACGGTATTCCAACTCCAATTCCTTTTACTGCAATATTAATTGATTTAGTTGATTTAGAATATGGAGTAGAAATAGCTCATTTGTTATTCTCACTTATAAAAATAACTGGAAGCTCATGTAATTTTGCAAAATTCATAGCTTCATAAGTTTCACCTTCACTCATTCCACCATCACCTGTAGTAGTAATTACAACACCACCTGATTTTTTATATTTTTCAGCAAATGCAATTCCAGAAGCGTGAGAAAACTGTGAACCAATTATTATATTTGGAGGTAATAAGTTTATTCCATCTGGAGACTTTGCACCATATTCATTTCCCATTCAATAAAGCATTATGTTTCTCATTGGCATTCCAGCAGTTAATCAAGCAGCATTATTTCTATAACCTGGTACTAATCAATCTTTTCCTTTAATCATAGGAAAAGTGTACCCAACTTCGCAAGCTTCTTGACCAGTTGAGGATAAGAATGAAAGCAATCTACCTTGTCGTTGTACTTTATTTTGAAAATCATCCTGACGTCTTGATAAATTCATTATTTTATAAGCTTCTAAAATTTGTGTATCTTTAATATTGGGCATCAATTTTGGATTTATTATCTTACCATTTTGATCCATAATTTCGACTCTTTCATTTTTTAATGGATCAAAATTATTTAAAAATTTTGTTTTCATTTTAACTCCTTTATTGTATTAGCAAATTTAATATATCTTGAGACTCTATATTTTCTCCAAAAACTTCTTTTATATTTATAGAGTCTATTATTTTTTTTATTTCACTAGCTTTATAGACTACTCCATCTAACTTTTTTTCTAATTCGTTTGTACCTGCATACCCCAGAAAATCACCAAATATTTTAACTTTTTTAATTAAGTTATCCTCAACATTCATATAAACTTCAAAACTACCCTTACCTTCTAATCTCGTTTTGTTTGCATAATCAAAAGTAGAGTTTTTTGTAAATGTTCATTTTGGGTCTAAATATTTATTTTTATAAATATTTTCTATTTCACTCAAGTCTTTTTCATTTAAAATTAAATGTTTTATTGAATCTGTCTTTTCATATGTTTTCACCAACTCTTCTCAAAAATCTTTTATTTCGATTTTATTTTTTATTTCAGAATTTATGTTTGTAACTCTTGCTGAAATTGAAGCAATATTCTTTGATAGAATTTTAGCTCTATCTACGGTTAAATACTTTGATAATTTATCTAAATTTGCATTAAATAATATTGTTCCATGTTGAAGGAATCTTGTTTTATATTTTCACATTGCATTTCCAGATATTTTTTTATCATTTAAAACAATATCGTTTCTTCCTGAAAATTTTGCATTTACACCCATTTTATTAAGTGTTTCAATAACTGGCTCTAACATTGAAGAAAACATTGAAACAGCTTTATTGTCTTTATCATTATAAATTATGCTAAAGTTCATATTTCCCAAATCGTGAAAAACTGTTCCACCCCCTGTGTTTCTTCTAATTATATTAACTTTATCAGCTTCTGCTAATTGTAAATTAATTTCGGAAGCAGCATTTTGATTTCTTCCTACAACTATTGTGTTATCATTTTGTCATAAAAATAAAATCGGTTCTTCAAATTTATTATTTATAGTTAAGTACTCTTCTGTTGCCAAATTATATTTTGGGTCAACACATTCAGTTTTATAAATGAACATTAATATTCTCCTTTCATTTAATATCCAAAAATATTATATTCCTTTTTAAAACAATACATAAACTTTTTAGTTTAAATAAAAATAAAAAATATAAATTTTATAAAATAAAATTTTTTTTATAAAAGATTTAAAATATATTTATATAAAATAAATAAATTTATATGTCTCAAGAGAAAAGAGTAAAAATGAAAAGATGTTTGTGAGCGAATAAAAACGAAGAGTTAAAACGATATCATGATTTAGAGTGAGGAGTTAAAACTTTTAATGATTTAAATCTATTTGAAAAATTAACTCTTGAAATTATGCAATCAGGACTTTCTTGAAATATTATTTTAAATAAAAGAAATTATATGATGAAAGTTTTTGATGGTTTTAACTTTGAAAAAATATCAATGTATAACAATGACAAACTAATGCAGTTTTTAAACGATAAAAATTTAATTAAAAATAAATTAAAATTAACAGCTATGGTAAATAATGCTAAAAAATTTATATTAATAAGAAATAAATTTGGCTCATTTAGCGAGTATATTTGATCTTTTGTAAATAAAAAACAAATTATAAATAATTATAATAACCAAGACGAAGTCCCTTCAAAAACTACTTTGTCTGAATATATAACAAAAAATTTGAAACAACAAGGTTTCAAGTTTATAGGACCAATAATTATCTATTCTTTTTTACAATCTGCAGGTTTAATAAATGACCATATTAATTCTTGTTTTAAAAAATAATTTATTTTCTTTTTCTTTGATAATTATAAACTGAATTTAATGTTCATGACATTGGAACTCATTTAGTAATTTTTTTGATAAATTTATTTGATAACCCAGTTACTACATAATTTTTATTTTTAGTTTTAATAGCAATTTTTAAACTTTTTTTTGCGTAAACTGAAGTTTTCATTACTTTTATTGAAGATTTGTATTTTGCGTTTTTTTGGTTACTACTTCTATTTCAAAAATCGGTTTTAAGAGGTCCTGGGCAAACAGTTATTACTCTAACTTTGGATTTCATTTTCTTTAATTCTGTATTCACCGCAACACCTAAAGAAAAAACATATGCTTTTGATGCATAATAAGATGCAAAAACTGGAGCGGGAGTGAAAGATGCCATAGATCCAACATTAATTACTCTTCCAAAGTTTTTTTCAGAAAATCTTTGTATCATTTTTTTAGTTAGATAATGTAGAGATTTAATATTTAAATCAATCATATTCATTTCTCTATCTATATCACTTTCACTAAAAAAACCTCAAACTCCATATCCGGCATTATTAATAAAAATATCAATTTCATACCCAATGCACTTATCTACAATTTTTTTATTATTTTCAAATACACTTAAGTCATAATCTCATCTTTGGATGTCTCTATTAGAGTATTCTTTTTTTAAAATTTCTAAACTTTCTGTATTTCGCGCAATCCCAATAAGATTATAACCAAGTCTTAAAAGTTCTTTACAATACTCGTAACCCAAACCTTTACTAGCTCCTGTAACAACTGCATATTTATTATCAAGGTTTTTACATTTAGGCATTATTTTTTATCTCCACTATTATTGCCTTTTACATCAAATAATATTTTTCTATTTTTATACATATAATTCAAAGCAGAAACAATACATAATATTGTTGTTATATACATGGGTATCATTACAATTTGATTAATTCATCCATAGTTATCATACATTCCATTATCATTTGCACTGCCATTAAAAAATCTATAGCCAACAAAAAATAGAATTGTTAATCCAATCATTTCAAAAGTTGCTCTGTATTTGCCAAGTTTATCAGCTGACATTATTGAATTATTTGATGCAAGTATTTGTCTTACAACATCAATTAAAAAATCTCTACATATTAATATGACGCACATTCAAACAGGGATAATACCTGCTATTGAAAAAACAATTAGAACGCTATTTGTCAATAATTTGTCGGCTATTGAGTCAAAAAACTTTCCAAAAGTTGTCACTTGATTATACTTTCTTGCTATATATCCATCTAATGCATCAGTTAAACTTGCAATAATAAATAAAATTCCGGCAATCAAATAAAGATAAGGTAAACTATAGTTACCAAAAACAATTGCTTTATTAAATACTCCATATAATAAATTTGCATCATTATTAAAATTACACAAAATCATTAAAACAATTATTATAGGTATTAAAGCAATTCTAATTAATGTTATTTTATTTGCTCAGTTCATTTAAAACTCCTTATTAATTAATAACAATATAATTATAAACTTTTATTTAATTTATATCTAATATAAAAATATACAATCTCTAATTATTTCTAAAGTAATCTTCTAAAATTAAACGATAGTAATTCACTTTTAATATTTGATCTTCATTTTGGTTATGCATTAAATCTGGGTGATATTTTTTAGACAGTTTTCTAAGTTCAATTTTAAAATCATCATAGCTATTATCAATTTTAAGTCCAAAAAATATTAATGCATTTTGAATTTCTTTATTGACGTGAAATGCATTTATGTTACTAATGAAATTTTCTAAATAAATTTTATATCTTTTAGAGAAGCTATTATAATTATTAAATAAAAAGTTTTCATTCAATAATGAATTTACTAAATTTTTATTTTTGGTAGACACGTTATGATCTATTAACGACATACACAAATTATTTAACAGATGATTTATATAATATTCTGTAATTTTTATAACTTCTCTTATAAATATTTTATTTTTTATATACTCATTAAATGCAGAAATGTTTTCATTAATTCCATTAATTATCGTTTTACTAATATGATAAACAAACTTATAAAAACAAACTTTTAATAAAGAAAAAGAAAATTTATTTAAAATATCATTATTAATAAATATTGAATCAAATTCATTTGATTTAATTAAAGTAGGAAATTTATATATATTTAAATAACAATTCATAATTTTAGTTTTAAAGTTTTTTATATCTATACTATTAAAAAAAATATTGTCTATATTTATTTTTAATGTTAGATCATAATATACTTTTGCTAATTTATCAAAAAAAACATTATTACAATTTATTTCTTTTAATTTATTGTTAATAAAATGAAACTTATTAAATTTAATTTTTATGAAATTATCATCATCATAGTTTAAAAATCCAATTGTATCATCATCACTAAACAAGTCTTCAACATCATCAATGTTTTCTTCTCTTAGAGAGTTAATAAATTTATTAACTTGTTTTTTTTGATTTAAATGTTTTTTTTCTCAATCAACAGACATATTTTCTTTCAACCTATATATTGTTAAAATTATACAATATAAACTTTATAATTTACATTAAAAGTGTTTAAATTAATTTGGATTTAATTTTTTATCAATAATTTTATATAAATTTTCATCTTCACAATATATATATGCTCCTACAAGAGCTCTTGTTAGAAGCGTTCTTAATCTATTCGTTTTTATTTTATTTTTAAAAGAAATATAATTACAATTATTAATTTTTATATTTTTAGATAAATATATAATCACATAATCAACTTCTAAACCATGAACATAATAAATACTTGCAATTTCATTCATTCTATAATGTGAATTTAATCAATTAACTTCAAATAATTTATCGTTATCATCAACACTAAAAGCTTTTATTGCTAGATTTTTATTACTTGAAGCTAACTCTATTAATTCTTGATGCATTTTACTTTGATTATTAAATAACTTTATGTTTGATTTTAAATTATTAATATAATTATCAGATTCTGAAAACAAAGAATCAACCATTGATATATATTCTATATTATTTAAAAACCTAATTTTATTATCTAACTTATATTCAAAACAAGTTCCATCTGGATATTTTTCTTTGAATTGATTAATAATTCATTTTTTTGTAACATTGTCTCTAGAATTTATTTTTTGTTTTTCATCCATACATAATATAACTGCCTTAGAATATTCCATTGCTTTAATAATTTGATTCATTGTAATTCTTTGGGCTTCATCTAACAACATAATTTGGTTTTGTTTTTTAAATTTTTTTTCTATGTAACTTGATGGTTTAAATTTGTAACCTTCTGCTAAATGAGCGTTTACATTTTTTACATACGTATGGTTTCTTGCCATAATATAACTAACATCTTTATACTTATTAATATTTTTAAAGTATAAAAATAAATAGTATAAAAAAATAGTTTTTCCAGTACCCGCATCACCTTCAATTATAAATAATTTTTTATTATTATCTGGTGCTTTAACAACTGTTTTAATTTCTTTTGCAATTTTAACTTGCTTATCAGTTAATATAATTTCCTTATCATTAATTTTATTTTTTAAAACAGACGTTGTTTTATAACCTCTCAAATATTTTGTTTTTTCATAGTCGTTAATAAATTCACTTCTTTTAGCATCTTTAAATAAATTTGACAAGTATTTTGAAAACTCTATTTTTTCATTTTTAAAAAAAAATTTTAGTTTGTTATCTTTAACTATTCAATCGTTATTATTAATATTAAGTTTTTTCTTATCTGCTATTTCTTTTTTTAAATCATGTAAGTAAGCTATTCCAATAATTTCAAAGCAAAAGTCTGGATTATTATTTGTTGAAATTGTATTAAAAAAATTAATATATCTAATTATTTGTGATCCTAAATAACCAAATTCTTCAGTTCCTTTTCTTAATAAAATATCATTCTCTTTATTAATTCTCATAAAGTTTGAGTGTTGTTTCAATTCAATAATTGCAACTTTTTCTACTTCATTAACTTTACCAACTATTATAGCATCACATCTAGATTCACTAAATTCAAACTTATATTCTAAATAAATATCTACATTTTCATTTAGATTTGACAGTATAATAACGTTTCATAATTCTTTTAACGAAACTTTTCATGATGAAATTTCGCCTTCAGATGCATTTTTATATATATCTGGGAATATTTGTTCAAAATCTTTTCAAAGAATATCATCTATAAATTGTTTTATATTATTTTTATAACATATCATAAAAAATTCCCATCTTTAAACTATTTATTATTAATATTATTTTTAATAAAGTCAATTACTTTTATTATATCTAATTGTTTGGGTTTTAACTTACCTTTATCATTAATTCCCATATAATTTTCTTTATAATATTCACAAAAAAAATTATATTGATCTAAATCAATAGTTATAAAAAGATTTGCAATTTCAAATCATGATTTTACAGTATTGTAAGGAATAAATTGTTTTAAATCTCATTGAATAATACATTCTAAAAGTAAATATTCGTCAGTAGTTACATCAACAAAATCATTATTAATCGAGTAACATAAATGAAAGCTATTTACATAATGATTTCTTGACTTCATTTCCTTTATTCAAAATGATAATAATAGATTAAAATAATTTCTACCTAAATCTAAAAATGGTTGCATCGCACGGTTATTAGGATTTACATTTAAGCAATAATCATACATACCAAATTCTTTTCTAAGTGCTGTAAGTGTATTATCTGGTGCATATTTTAAGAGTTCATGCGGTAAAATTCTCAAATAAGTGTCTGCTTGTATAAAAGTATTTTATCATTCTAAACAAAAAAATAAAGAAATTATTCTTTATTTAAATTATCTAAAAATGTTATTGCACCAATATATCTAACTGCATTATTTGCAAATATATTTGATTTAGAAACAATGTCTATTATTTTTTCTTTAGAAGAGTTTTGATTTATATTTTCATTAACGTATTCATTAATTAAGTTTGATATAAATGCATCACCAGCTCCAGTTGTGTCAACAAGATTATCACAAATCTTTACTGGAACATATAATATTTCACCGTTTCAAACACACATTGTATCTTCACATCCACGAGTTATACAAATTAGACTTTTATTATTAAGTTTAATTAAATGTTCTAAGGCTTTTACCTCATCTTCTATTCCTGTTACAAGGATTAGTTCTTCATCGCTAAGTTTAATCAAATCAGCTGATTCAATATATTTTTTACAATGAGTTTTAAATTCTTCAACTTCATTAGGAGTTGTTCAAAGCTTATCTCTGAAGTTTGGGTCGAAAGATATTTTGATATTATTTCTAACAGCAAGCTCCAACAACATTGAATATGATTTTTTTAAATTGCCTTCTAAAAAACCTGTTGCACTTCCAAAATGGATTAAATCAATTTTATTAAGTTCATCATTTTTGTATTTATTTAAATCAAACTCAGCATCACTATTTCTGATAAATTGAAAGAATCTTTCCTTATTTTCATCTAAAGTTACTTTTGCAATTGTTGTTGGTTTATTTGAATTTTGAATAAAATCTTTTTTCACGTCATATTTATCTACATATTTTAGTATTTCATCTTTATATTCATCATTCCCTAAACTACCCATAAAGTAACTTTCATTTGTTCCAAGAGCAGCTATTGAACAAGATACATTAAAACTAGCTCCACCCACTTCTGCTTTTACACCATTTTCATCTGAATATACATCCATTAAAACTTCACCAATAGATACAATTTTTTTCATTTTTAAACTTCCTTTAACTTGTTTTCAAAAATTATGTTATTTCATTTATATTTATATGGTTTTAATTGAAAGACACTCGCTTTTAGGTTTTCAATATCAACTATATTATGATTTTTTATAAAAAACTTAACAGAAATTGCTTGTTGACCTTCATTAACAAATATTTCTATGCAACTTCTATCCACCAAAATTCTTAAAGATTCAATTTCTAAGTTATTAAAATCAATTTTTGGAGGTAGGTTTTCAATATCATTATAGTCCATATTACTTCTATCAATAACAAAATTTTTATTATAATTTGAAATTTTTAATTCTTTATTTTCGCTTTTTAAATAAATACTAAAGTCTTTATTGTTAATGTTATCAGACACTATTTCAACAATTCCCTTATCATATTTGTACACATTATTAGATGAAGTTATTTCATTTTCTCTTAAATTATCAATTTCTTTAATTGGATATTGGTAAAGTTGATTATTTTTTGTAGTTAATTGTCTAGGGATAGTCAGGTTGTTACTTCATGTGGTTAATTCTGGTGGGAATGGATTTGATTTAGAGTTACCTAATCAACCTAGCATAATAACTCTATCTTTAACGTTTGCAAAAACTTGTGGTGCATAAAAATCAAAACCTAAATCAATTTTTTTTAGATCACTAAGAAAACTAAAATCGCCCTTTTCATCTATTTTTACTTCTCTATATTTTACAAAATGACTTCCTTCAACTAATGGAGCATCTTGTTCAAAACACGCAAATACATATTCTTTATCTTTTATTTGAAAATAATTTGGACATTCAACCATATAAGAGTTTTCACTTTGGCCTTCATCCAATTCTACATCTTTTAAATAAACTCAACTGTTGTTTTTAAATTCATATAAACTTAAAATTCCTTGTTTTTCTATTGTTTGTGCTCCATTAATCATAAATAATTTATTATTTTTTTCAAAAACAACTGGATCTCTAAAATGCCCAGTGTATTTAGTTAAGTCACATTCAAACAATAATTCTTTTTGTACAATTTTATTTTTTAAATCTATAAAAGCTTTTAAAGTATAGCTAGTTCTATCAACAGCATTGAATTTTATATTACCAGTGTAATAAATTCCTAGATCACCATTTTTGTTTACATAAGCACTTCCTGAAAATACACCATCTTTATCATATTTATTAGACGGAGTTAAGGTAATTCCTTCATAAGTATAATTGATAAAATCTGTAGTTGTGTATAAAGCTCATGATTTATTATAATGATATATACTAAATGGACAATTTTGCATAAATATGTAATATTGACCATTAAAATATGCTAAACCATTTGGATCATTTGTTGAACCACAAAAACCAGTTAAATGAAATTGATTATTATATCAATCTTTTTCTTTTTTATCGTGAAGTTCTTGAAAATACTCAAGATTTGATTCATTTATAATGCTATGTTTTTCTCAATTCATATAATCACCTTTTTTATTTATTCTTTTTTCTTTCCTTTTTAAGATTTTCTTTATATTCTTTTCATTTTAAAGGGTCAGTCTTAAGTTCGCTAATCCTTTTTTTATGAGCTAATTTATCTTCTTTTTCTTTTTTAGCTTCAGCTTTTTCTTTAGCTCTTAACTCTCTAACCTCTTTTATATAATTATCATACTTTTCTTTATCATTATTTAGTTTTTCTTCTTTTTTCTTCAATTTTTCTAAAGATGTTTCCATTTTCTTAATTTTCAACTCATGATTAGCAATACTTGTTTGTGTTTTAAAAGTAGATAATTGATTTTTAAAGTTTTCAAATTTTATTTTAAATGAATCAATGTTTTTTTGTGTAACTTTTTTCCCTGCTTCTCAATAAAAGAAAAATGTTAATGCAAATGCTACACCGAATGATAATAAATTAACAACAATTATAAGAAGTAAGTTTTTAATATTACCTGTATATAAAAGTAGACCTGGTAATACAGTTACCCCCATACCTTTACAAGTAACACTAAATATTCCTGCAAATAATCCACCTGCAAAACCACCGACCAATGCATATATAAATGGTTTTATTTTAGGTAAATTAACCCCAAAAATTGCAGGTTCTGTTATACCAAATGCAGTCGATATTACAGAAGATATTCCTAAATTTCTATGTTGTTTTGATTTTGATTTTAATGCAACAGCTAATGCAGCTCCACCTTGCGAAATTATTGATGCTGTTCAGATGGCATTAAATATTGATCCAGTCATATGTCCAGTAGCATCTGGAATATTACCTTGAATAACAAGTTGCATTTCTAATCCTTGAAGGATTTGATGACAACCTGTTATAACTATAGCTTGTAAAATACCAGCTACAATACCCGTTCCAATTCCAAATGGTAATTTTAAAATAGCAGTAGTGGCAATTAATATTCCTTGTTCAACCTGTAATAATAGTGGCCCTAAAACTATAAGCGCAACTAATATAGAAACTACAATAGTTAAAAATGGTGTAAAAATAATATTTACTGATTTTGGCATTCAAGTTTTAATTCATCTTTCAAGATATGCAACACCAATTCCTATAATCAATGCTGGTAAAACAGATCCTTGATATCCAGTTATAGGTATAAACCCAAGTTTTATTGGGGTTGTTTCTGGTATAATTGATAATCCTGTTGTTGTTTCTCAAACTTTTTCTCAACCATCACCTTCAAATGATTTTCTAAATTCTTCTTGTGCATTTCACGTTGCTATTGCACCTTTATCAGGTAATAGTGGGCTTATAAGCATAAGTCCAATTATTATACCTAGCACTGGACTTCCACCAAATTTTTTTACAGTTGATCAACAAACCAAAACTGATAAAGAACTAAATGCAGTCTTTGTGATAATTTCAATTATTTTTCCCATTAAGGAACTTGAATTATATTTAAAAATCATTTGGAATGTTGCCGCAACACCCATTGCTAATCCAGCAGCTACAATTGCTGGAATAATTGGTAAAAATATATCTCCTAGAGCTTTCATACTTAACTGTATTCAAGCAAACTTACCGCCTTTATTTCTTATGGCTTCTTTGTTTGCTTTTGCTTTTAATTTAAAGTCTTCATAACTTTCTTTTTTATTAGTTGATTCTAAATTATCATTATTTTCAAGTTTTTTATATATTTTCTGTACTTCACCATAAACAGTTTCAACAACACCTGTACCCAAAATTATTTGTAACTGATTTTGTGTTCAGTTGGTACCTTTTGCAATTGGTGATTCTTTAATTTTGTTAATATCCACTTTGTCTTTATCAATTACGTTAAATCTTAATCTTGTTACACAATGTAAATATGAACTAACATTTTCTTTTCCGCCAACTGCCTCATAAAACCTTTTGGCTTCTTCAGCATAATTTACTTTCTTCATAGATTTCCTTTCTAAATATAATTATTTTCTTCACTCAACAAAGTTTCATTCAAATTGTTCAGCTTTATAATAACTTTTTCTGAATTCAAGTATTTCTCCAAAAATATCATAAACTCTTCCTTGATCAAGTATTAAACCTTCTAAATCACTATCCATTTCTTCAAATTCAGATATTACTTCTTGTAAATGTTTTGTGTATAATATTTTTTTAGTTGCATGACTAACAATTGAATTTGTTTTATTTTCTATAAAATTCATTAAACCTTTTTCATTTAAAAGTTTAAGGGTTAAACCTAAATATTTATCTTTAAGGACATAACTAATTTGAAATAGTATTATTTTATTGCTATTTGATCATCTAATGCATTTAATTTTATATAGAATTGAATTTTCTAAATAACCACTTTCTAGCGACAAATTTTTATCACAAATTACTTCACTAAAATATATGTATTTATTAATAGAATCTGGAAATAATTCCCTAAAACTAAATAACAAATTGTTAGTAATCTTGTCTTGAACAACAAACCCTTTACCATTAACAGGTTTAACAATTTTAAGTTCAATTAATTTATTGAATGCAATTCTTATTGGTTGTTCAGAATATTTAAACTTTGTTTTTAACATATTTTGACTTGGTAAAACTTCACCTGGATGCACTTTATTTTCACGAATTAAATACATCAAATAATCAAATACAATTTCTCACTTTTTATCCATTAATTTTTATCCTTATCATTGAATTAATTATACAATGTATGGTTAATTTATAAAAGAATTAAAATTGTATTAATATGTTTAAATATATTATTGTTATTTTTATTTAAAAAATAAATACCTATAATTATAAGTTTTATAAAAGATTTCATATTTTTTATAATGGAAAATAAAAAAACAAACTTATTAAAGTTTGTTTAAATATTAAGATCATATATCTGGGTCTTGATATTTAGTTTTATCTTTTGAAACTTCTTCTTTTTTAGCTAGATATTCTTCTCTTAATTTTTCTATTTCTTCATAAGAAAGTTTTGTTTTGTCAAAGTTATAGTTAAATAATTTATATTGACTTGTACCATAACCAGTTCTTGACAATCTAAATGGTGTAGAAGGAGATATTGAAAATGTCATCGCAGGTGCACTTCTATAGACTGGTAACATAAATGTATCTTTATAAAGTGTTTCAACTTCTAGTTCTGAAAGTTTAGAATATCTTACTGAACTTTTTGATGTATCAACATTATTTTTATCATAATCTTCTAAGTTTTTAGTGAAATTAAATCTATCAACAAATAGATCTGATACTCCTGTTTCATCTTCTACAACAATTTTTTCAAACTCTTCTTTATTTTTACTTTTTAGAGATTCATATGCTTTTTTAGCATCTCCATCCCCTTTTATATCTTCATATGTTTGGAAATTAAACAATCTTGAAAGACCTATATATAAATCAAGGTCACCACCCAATTTTATTGTTCCTAGATATGTCATTGGATCAGCATAATCAGGGCTTCAACCACTAAATTCAAGGTCCATTTTACCATTAGATTTTAATTGGTTATACTCAGTATCTGTAGTTGGTGTTTTTTCAACTATTTCTATTGGGTTATCAGGTATTTCATTAAATTCAGTATACATATCGTGTAAGTATTTACCACTTGTGTTTGATAAGACTGGGTTTTGTAAAGCGATTAATTTTATTTTTCCTGAAGCTTTTTTAAGTACTTCGTCTTTGTCTATAACTTCACTTTTTAATTCTTGGGCTTTTTTTTGACGAGCTACTTTTAATTGGTTTTTATCATTTACTACTTGTTCCCCATATACTCTATTTCTTAAAAAGTCAACACCATCAGCCAAGTCAGAACCTTTTACAGAACTTTCTGGTGATAATATTTTGTTATAAGAGTTTGCAAATATATCTTGATAACTTTTACCTGTTTCATCACTTACAAATCCTTCGCCAGGAACATATGTATTTCTTAATTGTGATGATATATTTTCATGTCCTTTATCATATGGTTTTGAATAATAAGTAACAAATTTTGTTCTATCTAATGCAGATGCTATAAACTCTCTAGTTTTTGAGTATTGTAATAATCTTGATGAATTTAAAGTTCTAGCTTTATCATCAGCAGATCCACTTAAATATTCACTATTTAAGTAGTTAAAGTACAATGCCATTGAAGATACTGTATTTGGAGAATCAGTATATTTAACCATACCTGGTGTTTTTTTAGGAGCACTTACTTCTTCTCCAACATATTGTGATCAACCACTTGCATCGTTTGCATTTAGTGTAAAACTGTTTATTGTTCCAGCTTTATACAATTCTCTAGAAGTAGAAGCAGGTCCTTTGTTAAATAAATATCTAACTCTGTCTAAATTAGTTTTATCGGCAAAATGATAATTTTGGTTTTTATCTAATACCATTTTACTATCTTGAACATATTCAGATGGAACAAATGCACCTGAATAGTATCCTTTTCTATAGTCTTTATTTATTGTTGAGTCAACTAATACTTGACTATGTATTGGTGAAAACACTGAATAAGTAAGTAGTGTTTCAAAATATGGCGCTGATTTTTCAAGTTCAAATGTAACTTCTCTAGTTGATTCATTTACTTTTAAACCTAATTTACTTTTATTACTTTCAAATATTTCATCAAAATTTGCAGATGGTTTATTCGCTAGGTTATATATCTCAGCAGCGCCTTTTATAAATTCTGCTCACAATGGATAAACCTCAGCATTATTGCTAGGGTTTAAAACATATTTAGCTGTGTTTAAAAAGTCATTAACTGTTATATCTGAGACTTTATTTCCTTTATAATCACTTCAAGTTGCATTACTTCTAAGTTTATAAACCCATGTCTTAGATGAGTTTGACTCTGTTCCTACTTTATTATCTTTTTTATAATCAACTGGTTCAAATAAGTCACCATATTCTCTTCCATATTGGTCAGTTGATAATGGGTTAGCATTTGTATTTGCTAAAAACTCAAAATCTCATGCCCTCATACTTTGAGCAGTAACTCAGTTATTTGGGTTTGCTGAAAAAGTTGTTATTAAAGTTTTTTCTGGATCTTGTACTTTATTACCACAAGAAACTATAGCACTAACTGGCGCTGATAATACTGATAGCGACATTAGTGATAACATTAATTTTTTCATAAATTTTACCTTTCATTATTTTTTTTAATATTTTTATAGTTATTAAATTCTCTCTCATTTAAATAAGCATAATGATTTTTCTCAACTTCTTTAAATTGAGGTAAGTCGAATATATAATCAAAATGCTCTTTGCTTGGATCATAAATAAAACTTTTTTTATTTTTAGCAAGTGATGGCTCTGGTTGAGGAATTGCTGATAATAATGATTTTGTATATGGATGAATTGGATTTTTAAACAATTCATCCGCTTCAGCAAGTTCAACTATTTGACCATGATATATAACTGCGATCCTGTCAGTTATAAATCTGACAACACTTAAATCATGAGCTACAAATATGAATGTAATCTCTTGTTCTTTTTGAAATTTTTTAAATAAGTTTAATACTTGAGCTCTTATCGATACATCCAACGCAGAGATTGGCTCATCTGCGACAATTATTTTTGGTTTAAGAATAAGAGACCTAGCTATACCAATCCTTTGTCTTTGTCCTCCTGAAAATTCATGAGGATACCTTGATAAATGCTCTGGCAGTAATCCAACTGATTTAATTGATTTTAATATTAGATATTTTTTAATATCTTTATATTTAACCTTCTTATAATCATTTATTTTTACATTATTGTTTTGATTATAATAATTTAAATATTCTTGTTTAACTTCATCAGACTTGTATAATTCCTTAAAGTTTATTAACCCTTCACCAACAATTTCTTCAACAGCCATTCTATCATTTAATGAAGAACCTGGGTCTTGAAATATCATTTGAATATTTCTTCTATTTTCTCTTTGAATTTTTTTACTTGTTGTTTTGAATACATAAGATTTTTTTACTAACTTATCTATCGAAGGTAATTCTAAAAATTCAATAAATTGTTTAAGATTTTTTATTTCATCATCAGACATATTTATGCTAATATTTTTTCATGAAAAATATTTATCTAATAATTCATCATCTTTAACAACATCTCTTTTTATAATTTTAATAATATAATTAATTTCTTCATCTAATGAAGCTATTTCTTTATCACTCATTTTTTTTCTACTTGCAACCAACTCCTTTATTTTATTTTCATAATCTGTATTTTTTAATTTCAAAATCAATTTATCTAACAACTCATAATTTAATTTATTTGATTTGTAGTAATTTATAATTTTTTTACATACTGAATAGTTTATATTTGATTCAGATCAAAAGTCCCTAATAAAAGTATTAATTATTTCTATTTCTTTATTGTCAACATTTGAATTTTTAATTTTATTTAACTGGGAGTGACACTCCTCAATAAAATCTTTTCTAGATACATAAACCTTTTTATAATAACTTGGTAACTTTTTATCTTTAATTCTTACAGGAGCTGTTAACAAAGTAGTTTCATATTGGATAACTTTTGCACTATTTATTGTTTTTATAAGCTCCTTATTATTTGTAATAACATAATCAATATTCTTAAAAAGGTTACTCATTAAATCTAGAAAATTATAATTTACATTTTCTTTATCTTTTGTTTTGTCTATAAATGAATTAGTTGTTTTATAAATATCTTCAACTTTTATTTTTATACTTTCGATTAAATCAATTACTTGATTTTGTTTATGTAAAATTGATTCTTCAAGTTCTAAAGGGATTTTAGGAATTTGCACATGTATATTTTTTACAAACCTAACTATCCTTTCTTGATTTTTTACTATTTCATTTATAATTTTTAAACTAAATTTATACATCTCATCTATAAAAACTATTTTTTCAAAGTTTATTTTTTTTATAAATTCTTTTTTTGATATTTCAGATAAATTTTTATTATTTTCATATGTTTTTTTTAAGTCTAACAATAAATACTTTAAATATTTTGTTACTGAATAAACTTTATTTTCAAAATCCTTTAATTTTAAAGTTATAGAAGAGTTTAATTTATGAAGGCTTGCAGATCTACCAGCAATAATTACGTCGTTCATATAAATTGCACCGTCATTTAATTTTTGTACACCTACAATTGATCTAGCAATAGTTGTTTTACCACTTCCAGATTCACCAACCAAACCAAAGATTTCGCCTTTTTGAATATCTATTGTTGTTTCATTAACTGCTTTTAATTTTTTTCCTTTGTTTCTAAAAACAATACTAATATCTCTAATTTTTAAAAATGCATTGTTTCTTTTTAAATTTGACATAATTTTTTTCCTTCTATTAATCTTCAATTTTACTTTTTAAGTTATTTAAAACCTCGGGTTTTTTTGCACTAGGTGCTCTTTTATCTAATAGTCAAGTTTTTGCAAAATGAGTCTCACTAACTTTAAACATTGGTGGTTCATATTTTTTGTCAACTTCTAAAGCATAATCACTTCTTTCTGAAAATGCATCTCCTTTTATAGGTTTGAATAATGACGGTGGTGAACCTTTTATTGAATATAAATCTTTACCTTTTTCACCAAGTTGTGGTAATGAAGAGAGAAGTGCTCATGTATATGGGTGTTTAGGATCATGGAATATTTCATCTGTTAATCCATATTCAATAATTTGTCCAGCATACATGACAGCTACTCTATCTGCTAGTTTTGCAACAACTCCTAAGTCGTGAGTAATAAATATTACTGTGAATTTATATTCTTTTTGTAAATCTTTTATTAAATCTAATATTTGCGCTTGTATTGTTACATCCAATGCTGTTGTTGGTTCGTCACAAATTAAAATATTAGGTCTTGCGGCAAGTGCAATTGCAATAACAACACGTTGTCTCATACCACCAGAATATAGTCCGGGAATATCTTTGTATCTTTTTTTTGCATTAGGTATTCCAACTTTTTCTAATAATGAAATTGCTTCTTTTTTTGCATTCTTTCTTGACATTTTTAATTTTTTTCTTAAAACTTCAGTGATTTGAAAACCAACTGATAACAAAGGGTTTAACGAAGTCATAGGATCTTGAAATATTGTTGCTATTGTTTTTCCTCTTAAATTTCTAATATCTTTTAATGATTTAAATTTTTGATATATTCCTATATTAAATAATTTATAACTTTTGTTGTTTAAAAATTCTTGGAAATCATTTACTCATGCTATATCTTTTTGAAATATGCCATTAATTATTTTTTCTAATTTTATTTCTAAATCAAAGTTATATTCTTTTGTTGCAAAGTAAGATAGAAAACTAAATATTTTTTTATTATTAATAAATTTATATTTTTTATTTTTAAATAAATTTATTAATTCTTTTTTTAATTCTATGTTAACTTGAACTAAAGAATCTTTACTATCTAATTTATTTTTAATTTCTGAGTAAAAACTATTTAAATTATTTTCTATATATAATTTTTGAATTTCTACAAAAGTTTTATTTTTATATTTAGAAATAATTGAACTTATAAAATCATACTTATATTTTTTAAATAAAGCTTCAGAAATATTTAATTCTTTATTATTTTTATATTTTTCTGTAAAGGTTTGTAAAAACTTTTTTGTACTATATATTTTATATTTATTAAAAAATGATAGTCCTTTGTATTTTCTTTTATTTAATTTTATGTTGAATAGGAGCTCTTCTTTTTTTAAATCGTATTTACTTTTTTCATCAGCATTTGTTATAAGATCTTTTAACTCATTAACTTCTTTTAGTTTTTTTTCTAAATAAGTTATTTTAAAATTTAATTTATTGCTAGAACTAAATTCGTTGTTTTTATTAATTAAAACTTGAATTTTATTTTTTAAGCTACTAATTATTTTTTCTAAACTTTCATAATTTAATTTATTTATTCTTTTTATTTCTTTTTTAGTTAATTTTAATTCTTTATTAAAACTTTTAATAAATGTTTTTTTTGTATATTTATCAATTATATTTTTTTGTAGATCAACTAAATCAACAGGTTCTTTAAAGTAACTTTTAACTTCAGGATTTGGATTATAGATTATTGATCCATCGCTTATAAAACCATTTGCTTCTAACATTCCAGTAAAGGTTTTTGTAATAACTGATTTTCCACTTCCAGATTCTCCAACAATTGCAAGTATCTCTTGATCATATACATCCAAGGAAACGTTTCTTATTGCTGTTAAGAATTTTTGCCTGACTTGAAATTTTACTTCAATATTATTTATAGATAGTATTTTTCTTTCCATAATTATTTCCTTATCTATGTAATTTTGGATCTAATGAATCCGCAAAAATTTTCCCAACTATAAAGAATAGTAATGAAATTCCTCCTATGAAACCTACAGGAATCAATATTAAATGAGGATATAACTGCCAGTTAGTATCAACTATAATTTCATTTAGAATTGAACCAAGAGAAGCTTCATAAGTTATATTTTTAACAAAACCGAATTTGTAATATGATAGCAATGAGTCCAATGCAATTGCGTTAGGTATAGCAAATGAAGCTGTTTGAATAATTATAGGAAGTATTTTAGGTAATATATTTTTTACCATAATTCTAGGACCTCTAGTTCCCATTATTTTTGAAGCAACGTTATATTCTGCATTTCTGACAAGAATAGTTTGAACCCTAATTACAGTTGCCATACCAATCCAACTTGTTATTGATATCGCAAACACTAACACTCAAATAGTTGATTTACCATTATACAAAAATATTATTAACAACCATAATATAAGCGAAGGTATTAATGTAATAAATCTAATAGCTTCTATAAATAAAATATCTAGTTTTGAATAATACCCTCATATTAGCCCTAAAATTATTCCTAACGATATTTCAACTGCAGCAATAATAATTGTGAATAATAATGTTGATCTTGTTCCGACTCAGATTTTATTTCATAAATCCTCACCCATTAAACCAAGTCCAAACAAATGTTCTGAACTTGGACTTTCAGGCCCTATTCCCGGTCTGTCAGTTGGTGTTGGCACCGCTCCTTTAGCAATGGTTGCAACCATGGCCAAGAACACAATCAAGATTATTAGTGCTATTATAAAAACTTTGTTTTTAATAACTGTTTTTAAAACCGACTTTCAGTAACTATACGGTTTTGAATCAATAGATTCAACTTTAATATCTTTTTTTTCATTTGAATAAGTAAATAAAGATTCATCAATTTTACTTATATCAAAATTTTGTTTTATATATTTAAATTTCATAAATCTCCTTACTATTTCGAACTTAATTTAATTCTTGGGTCCATTAGCACCATAATCAAGTCACTTGATAGTGATGCAAACACACCAATACCGGCAGACATAGTTATGTATCCTAGAACCACAAATAAGTCACTGGTTGAAACACCATTTAATATATATTTACTCATACCTGGAACTGACCAGAAACTTTCAACTAATATACTTGATCCGAACAATGATAATACTAGTGCGGCTGGTATTAATCTAACGATTCTTATACCTGCGTTCCTAAATATATGAACATAAAAAATATATGTTGAACTAAGTCCTTTAGATTGTGCAAACCTAGTGTAGTCTGCAGTCATTTCATCAATTATATATCTTCTTGTTTCTATAACTATGCTTGGCATAATTAGAAGTACTACACCAATAATAGCTAAGAAGTTTGTATAATCATTTTCTTCTCATCTTCCAGCCGAGTCTAAGTATTTTATTCCTATTAATCAAAATATAGAAATTAGTATTGTAGCTGGTGTAGAAATCAATATTAAAAACAATCAACTTATGGTACTGTCTATTGGTTTTTCTTTGTTTTTTGCAGCGATTATTCCAATAGGAACACCAAATAAATATGATAACGCTACTGCAGAAGCGCCGATTGTAAATGATAATGGGATTGCTTCTTTGAAAGCATCGAAAACTGGATAGTTAATTATTCCATTGGCACTATTAGATATCAATCCTAATCAAAATCATTTTCTTTCAGGCTCACCTCAAACAATTCCTAAGTGACTAACTTTTATTGGAAGCGAGATGTCCTTTGGTATAAAAAATGTAATATTTTTTCAATAGTTTAAAATTTGGCCAAACATCGGACCATAAACCCCTAAAGCTATCTTCTTATTTTTTACTCATTCATTTCAATCATCACTATCTGGTTTTACTGGCGGGTGCGCATAGTTGAAATCATTCATAATTGATTTATCATCAATTGATGTTGTCATTAATACATAAACAACTGCGATTGTTATGTATAAAGTTATAAATGCATAAACAATTCTTTTAAGCGAATATGTTAACAATGGTGTTTTTTTAATGAATTCTTTATTAATATTTGAAAACTTTAAAAAAATATATTTAGCATATTCAAGAAATGCTCTCTTATCTTTTGTACTTGAGACTTTATTTTCAATGTTGTTAATTAATTCATCTATAGCTTTTTTTTTGCTTTCATGATTAACATCATTTTTATTTGTTTTCATAATAACCTTTCTATTTTAAAATTACATTGTGTTAATATTTTTAAATTAATATATTATAATAATATTTTGGGGGTGTTAAAGTGAACAAAAATAATAAACAAGATATAAAATCTTTAAAAAAATCTATTAAAGAAGATCATAAGAATTATGTTGATGGAAAAATTGATGAAATGTTTGAGAACCCTGTTCAAAAACTTTATTCTTTTAGAAGTTCCAAAAAGCTAAAATTTTACGATTACTTTATTGTTGCTGGACTCGTTTTAGTATCAATTGGTATTTCATTTTTAATTTCTATATATGGTTTTAAAAATATCAATAAAACAGAATGAGTTTCAGCTGGTTTTACAATTTTTACTTTGCTAGCAGCAATAGTAACAGGTTGAGTTAAAAATAATTATGTTGCAAAATTTTTTAATGATAAACGTAGACGATATCAAACAACATTATCTACTGAAGAAGGTTTTATGCGAAGAATTATTAAGATTTTGCTTTTAACTTTTTTAACCTTATTAGTAATTACAATTATTTTTATATTCACTTTAAAATAATTTTTTTTTTTTTTTTGTAAAATTTCTCCTCTCTACTTATGAAGGATAGCCATAAAAAAACTCCTGTTTGTGAAACTTATCACAAACAGGAGTTTTAAATTAAAAATTTACATAGCTACTCTCTACTTATACTTTATTGTTTCAACGAAAAATATTTACTTTTATATGACAAAATCATAATACTTTTGGCATTATTTTTAATATTCAACTTAGTATTCATAGCTAAACTGAAAAGTAACATATTTTCGTTTTCCTCCATAATAATTTTATGATACCACATTATATTTTATTTTTATATTATTTTTTATTTTTTTAAAAATATATAACTAATCTTGAATTGTGCTGTAACCTTTTTCCGGACACTTTTTTTTATAACTTTATTCTCCTTTCATTATAAAATTTTGAGTATAAATTAAAATTATATACATATTCTTCAATTGATTTATATTTTTTATTCTCTATTATAGCTTCTCTTTTTAATACGCTTCAAAAGCCTTCTATATAACCATTATCAGTTGATCTACCAACTCTAGACATGCTTATATTTAAGTCAAAATTCATCAGCATTAATTTATATGTATAGGATTTAAACTCTGAACCATTATCAGAGTGAATAACGCTATTTGGTTTAAAAACTCCAAGCTCATCAACCATTTTTAAAAATGATTCAACAACAAGTGATATACCTTTTGATGTCTTTGTAATTAATCCATAAATTTTTTTATGCTTAATATTATAAAAACCACAAGTGTAAAGTCTTGATTTATTAATAACTTTTTCTGTTATGTCAACACTAAAAACATCGCCAAATTTTTTCAAATCTGCGTTTGTTTTTATTAATTTCTCATATTTACCAACTTTTTCTATGTGATTTGTTGTTTTCTTTGGGTTTTTGTAATTATTTACTTTAAAATTTGAAAAAATCATATATCTTCTTATTTTTTTATGAGAGCATATATTATTTAAATCAATCACTAATCTTCTTGAACCATATGTTTTCCCAGAATCAATAAAACTTTTCTCAATATTTGATAGTAATTCATAATCTATATGTTTAAACTTTGGTTTTTTATTTTTAATTCAATCATAATAAGTTGATTTACCTAGTTTTCTTATTTTGCAAAGTTTTCTTATTGTTATTTCGTTGCTCAAATTTTTTTTATTGTATACAACAGTGAATTTATATATGCAAAGTTGTCACTTATTTACTTTTTTTTATTTATTAACCTTGTTAAATCCGAATACATTTCATCTCTTAATTCTTGATCATTAAGTTGTTTTTTTAGTTGTTTATTTTCTTTTTGTAAACTTTTAAGTTTTTATTCTAAATGTGTTTTTGAATTATCAAAAGCTTCTTCTCCAAATAAATTATAGTTTTTAACTCAATTTCTTAAACTAATTGATGATAGTTTATAACTTTTTTAAAAATTTTCGTATTTAGAATTACTTTCTAAAAATAATTTACATATTTTTATTTTTTCTTCTTTAGTGTATCTTTTCATAATATAACCTCTTTCCTTATAATTTTATACTCTTATTTAGATTAATTTTAAATTATGTCCGGAAAAAGGTTACACTACATAACTAATCTTGAATTTTAAATAAAAAAAATTGAAAATTTGTTATAGATTTATATACAAATTAATCAATATTTTTTGTTTTTTGTCTTTTTTTAAGTTTTTTAAGCTTGATATCTTCATTTACAAATTCTTTAGAAATAAGTTGATTTCTTCTTCATGGGTCTGGTAAATAGTGATAACTAAAAAATATAATTCCATCTAGAATTAACATTGCAAGACCAGGAATGAAAGAAATTAAAACAGCAAATAGAATTAAATATCAATTTTTTGTTGTGTATTCATTCAAAGTTGGTAATTTCATAACCTCGCTATTAAATACGGGTATAAATATTATTAAAATATTTATTGCAATTGAAACAAAGCTAGAAATTCATAATGATTTATTTGGAAGTACATTTACTTTTTTACTTGATTTTCAGTTTGATAATTTTATAAAATTTGCAAAAAAACATGGAGCACTTGTAATTGTAACAAACATTGTAAGTCTACCGTGATTTTGAATTAATGACTTATTAGCATAACTTATATCCGATGATCTAAGAGCTTCGTATCAAGAAGTATATTTATTATCTGTTAAAGCTAATACCTCAGCCTCAGTTGTGTATATCATACCAATGTAAAATGATCCAATTGTTGCAATTGATAAGAATACAATAATTTTTGCAAAAGTGAATCAAAGACCTTGTAGAATCGGATTTTTACCTTTGATTGGTTTTACTTTCATTAATGTTGGGTCATTAGAACCCATACCTATTGATAATGCTATAACTGATTCAACAACTAAATTCATCCATAATATGTTTGTTGCTTCAAGAGGAGAAATGGTATTAATTGTTGAAAGAATAAATATAGCTAGAACATTTGCTAAATTTACACCAATAATAAATGAAATTGCTCTTTTTATTTTTTGATAAACATTTCTACCTTCATTTACACCTTTTATAATTGTTTCAAAATTATCATCTGTTAATATAACATCAGCAGCTTCTTTTGCAACATCTGTACCAGTTATCCCCATGGCTACACCAATATCTGCTTTTGCTAAACTTGGTGCATCATTAACTCCATCACCTGTCATAGAAACTATATAATCATGTTTTTTAAGAGCATCAACGATTCTAACTTTATGTTCTGGATTTACACGAGCAAAAACTTTTATTTGCTCTATGATTTTTGCTAGTTGATCATCATCCATTTTATTTAAATCATCAGAACTTAAAACCTCTGTTTGATTTTGTGCTAAATCTAAATCTTTTGCAATTGCCAAGGCAGTTGAAGCATGATCTCCAGTAATCATAACAACCCTTATACCAGCATTATGTGCTTGTTGAACTGCTCTAACAGCACTTTCTCTAACCGGGTCTATCATTGCAACAGCAGCAACAAAAGTTAGTTCTTTTTCTAATAAATTTTTATTATTATAGTCTTTTATATTTTTATATGCAAAACCCAATACCCTTAAAGCATGCTCTGATAATTCTTGATACAATGACATCATTGAATTAATATCTTCACTTGTAATTGATCTAACTATTCCATTAACCATTATATTACTACAAACTTTTAATAATTCATCAATTGCACCTTTAGTAAAAACAACATTTTCATCGTCGATTAGATTGACGGTTGTCATCATTTTTCTTTCACTATCAAAAGGTATTTCAAAAACCCTTTTTCATTTTTTTCTAGCTAATTTTTCATCATATTTATGAATTTCTGCATAGTCAACTAGAGCTAGTTCAGTTGGATCTCCGATTCTTTCTTCGCCTTCTGTAATTGAATCATTACATAAAACTAGTGCCTTCATAAAAAAATCTTTGTGGGTTTCATTTTTATATAAGAATTTATTTACATCCTCTATTGAATTATTAATTATTAACCTTTTTACAGTCATTCTATTTTGAGTTAGTGTACCTGTTTTATCAGTACAAATATAATTTACACTTCCTAATGTTTCTACTGCTTGTAATTTTTTTACAATAACATTTTCTGATGCCATTTTTTTTGTACTTAAACTTAATGTTATTGATACAATTGCTGCAAGACATTCTGGAATTACACCAATAGATAAAGTTATACCTACCATTAAGTAATTTACTCATGCACCTTTATTTCCAACAAAAAATAATGTAATAAATATTAAAAGACCTATTAAAACACTTAGACCAGCTACACAATAAGTAAATTTATTTAATTTTTTTTCTAGTGGTGTCAATTCTTCATCACTATTATTTATCGATTCTGAAATTTTACCAATTTCTGTTTCTTTAGCAATTTTAATTACAATACCTATTGCCCTACCATTTGTTGTAAATGTTGACATGAAAGCAATGTTTTTCATTTCTGCAAGAATATCCGTATTATTAGTTATTTTTAAATGCGTTTTTGCCACAGGAATAGATTCACCTGTTAATATTGATTCATCAATAAAAAGATCACTTTGTTCAATTATTCTTAGATCTGCAGGTACGTATCTTCCAGCTTCAAGAACAACAATATCACCAATAGTTAATTCGCTTGCAGGAATTTCTTGTTGTTGTCCATTTCTAATAACAACCGCTATTGGTTTTGATAGACTTTTTAAAGCATCTGTTGATTTTCTAGCTTTTATGGTTTGTATCGTTTCTAAAATTGCATCCAATAAAACAATCGCAACAATAACAAAAGCATCAATAAATTCTTCAACTTCGACTTTTCAATCGTTACTTAAAAGCTGTGCTATTACAGAAATTACAGCAGCAATAAGCAAAACTAATAAAATTGGTTCTACAAGAGCTTTTAAAAAAATTAAAAATCAATGTTTTTGTTTTTTTGTTGATATTTCATTTTTTCCATATAGTTTATAATTTTCTTCTAATTGTTTACTAGATAGACCTTCTTCTAAGCTAACTTTATATTTTTCTTGTATAGATTTTGCATCTGACGACAGATAATCTTCCATAATTTTAAATTTCACGTTCCTTTGCTTTAAAAAATTATACACTTTTACAATAGTTAAAACTATAAATTTTAATATAATTTTTACTTTTTAAATGTAAATTATATATTTATTCTAAATATCAAAATAATTTAGTGTTTTCTCAAAAACACTAATAATTTGTTAATATTATTAGTGTTCTATCTAAGGAGAATTATATGAAATTCAAAAATTTTTATGTTTTAGGTAACAGTTTAAGTGATGCTGGAGGTTATAAAAGTATTGCACAAGTTATTTTGAATAAAACAAAAAACAAAATTAAATATGAATTTGGGGGGAATTTTGAAATTTCTAATAATTATCCTTCATATTCAAATAGAACAAGCGCTGTAGAATGAGTTAATTATTATTTAGGATTTGATTCGCCAATGAAACCAGGCGGAGCAATGTTTTTAAACGAAGATAATATTAATGGCAGAAATTATGCTATTGGTGGTGCAAGATCACATAGAGATATTTCGATTTCATTTAACGAAATCAATATTATTGATAAAAAAATGAGTGCAGATTTAAATTCTCAAACTGATTCATTAATAGAATAAAATAGTATTGATGAGAATGGATTAATAATATTTGAAATTGGTGGTAATGATATCTTAGATGCAATCCAAAAAGGTTTGAAAGAAAAAAATTTTGAAGGTGCAAAAAATATAATTGACTTAGCAATATCTGGTATAAATATTTCTTTAGAAAAAGTAATGAGCAAGGGTGCTTGCGTGTTATATACAACAGTTTCAGATATAAGATTATTACCTTTGATACAAGGTGGTGAGTTAAACGAATATGGTGAAGTTACTGAATTTTCAAGTTTTATAAACAAAAATGAGAAAGAGATGGAATTTATTAATTGTATTTGTGATTATTTTTACAATAAAATAATGAATACTATCGACTTGTTAAAAAATAAGTATAAAGATAAAATTGAAGTATTTGATTTATATAAAAATTTTGGTTCATTAGTTGATGAATATTCAAAATTATATAGAAAAACTTTTAATAGAGAAGTTAATACATTAAATAACTATGGTGTAGATAAATTAATTTATGATAATAAGAATAAAATTTATACAAACCATAATACTACAATTAAAAAAATTGAAAATGTAAATTTAGATGACTTTTTTTATATTGATAATGTACACCCAACAAGATATGTGCATCAATTTATGGGTATTAAAATATTTAATAAAATTTGTGAGCTTTGATTAAATGGAAAAGATCAAATAAAAGAAGAGTTAAATATAATTAGAAATTAACAATAATTTCTTCATTCAAATAATAAGGGCCATTAAATCCGTTGCAAGGCCTAATTTTTGCAATTTTATTTGTTGAATCTATTATATCTACAGTAACATATTTTTTATCATATGATAGTTTGTTAATGTTATATAATTCATTTATTATTTTTGATTCTTTTGACAAAAAAATATTACTAGATAAATTTTTTATATTTCTATTAACAATCTCTTTACTAAGGTCAATTTTTTTAAGCAATCAAACTCTTGCACTTCCTTCTAAATAAATATTATTAATATTTTTTTCTTTTCCTTTTATTACGCTAACAATAAAAGATTTAATTTCGTCCTCATTATTTATTTTTTTTACTAAAAACTCAGTATCAGAATAAAACTCAAAACTTAACATGTCCATTAATTCACTTATTTCAATTTTAATATTAATAGTTTTTTTAATTTTACTAAGAGTTTTTTCCGCATAATTTTTTGAACATTCAATTACTTTATCTTCGAAAAAAATATCATTTTCATTTATTGTTAAAAAGTCTTTTAATAAAGCTTTATTAAACAACTTATAAATCCCTTTTTTAGAGATAAAATCTTCTAATAATTTAATATCCATAACTAAAATATCCTTTTAATATTAAATATATTTTATACTTTAAGACAAAAAAACCAAGCAAGCTTGGTTTATACTAATATTCTAACCCTTTAATTCTTTCACTAAAGTTAGTAATAACTAAAACTGTAAAGAATATAATTGTGAATACTAGAATTGTACTATAAACATAAATTGTATTCATTGAAAAATCAACAACCAATGGATATGTGATAAATAAAATTAATACTACTATTGTATAAACAAATGATAAAATTAAAGATGCTTTAATTTTTACCACTTGTCTAAAACAGAATAATATATTTACCATAGCAGCAGTAATAATTAATAATCCACCAATTACCAATGGAATTACAACAGATAATTTACCGCCTAAAAATAATGTGATTAGAAGTTCAATAAAACCAACAAGTGCAATAAACGCAGATGAAGATAAAATAATTAATTTCCCACTATTCATAAATTTCTCCTTAATAAAATAACTTATATATTATATCATATTTTAAGGGCTCTTTTACAAATAAAAACACCTAAAATAAGTCTAACCGTTATAGGTATCTCTTAATCTAGATGTCAATTTAAAATATCTTATTTTTCTTTGTAATTAAATTGAAATGAATCAAGTTCATATGAATTTTCTACGCTAAAACTTACTTTATATTTTTGATATTGTTCTGGTTTATCATCTTCAGAAGGATTTGGATTAAAATATATTTGACCCATGTAAATCCTATTGTTATCATCTTTTTTTGAAATTTTACTTGATACAAACGGATTCATTGAATAATTCACTCAATTATCATCACCTTTTACCGAACCTTGAAACATTAATTTAAATTCTTGTTCGCTATTTGCATAATAGTCATTTCCAACTATAATCATAAAATTAATTTTATCAGTTTTTCCTATGAAATCATCTTTATCTTGGTATACGTTAACTTTATAAGTTGTAAATCCAGATTCTTCATCACCACAAGAAACAACAGCTGTAGTAGTTGAAGCTATTAAACTAGTAGTTGCTAATAAACCTATAATTTTTTTCATCATTATCCCCCTATTCGCCTGTAAAAACTAGTTCAAAGTTACCGAAGTAATTTGTACTATCTTTAACACAAAACTTAATATTAAATTTATCGTTTTTGCTTGGTTTTTGATTGCTCTCTAAGACTTCTATAACCAAATCTGCTGAATAGATTCTATAATCATTTGATCTTTTTGATAGATTTTTAAGTTTAAAATAATTTACTTCAACATTTTCTTTTTCTGCCTTTACCTCAAATACATATTCTTTATCTGTAAAATTATTATTACCAATAATAAAAAAAACTGAGATTTGATCTTCTAAACTGTTAAGGTCATTTTTATTTGTATATACTTTATTTTCAGTAGTTTTATATCCTTCAACATCATCGCTACCACACGAAATAATGCTTGATGTAGTTGTTGATATAATGCCAACTGTTCCTAATAATCCTAATATTTTTTTCATTTTTTCCCTCCACTATTATTATATAATATCTAAAGAAATATTAAAAATTAAAGTTATCTGGATCTGGACCATCTCTAAACTCATTAATACTATTTATAAGATCAATATCTTCATCGTTTAACTGAAAATCATAAATCATTGTATTTTCTACAACTCTTGAAGGTTTAGAAGTTTTAGGTATTATTACATAACCATTTTGATAAGCTCATCTTAAGCAAATTTGTGGTTCGCTTTTGTTATACTTTAATGCAAGTTTTTTTATTTGTTCGATTTCAAAACATTTACCTCTTATCATAGTACCTCATGATTCAACCAATATATTATGCTTTTTACATGTATTTACTACTTCTTGATTCCTTAAAGCTGGATGTAGTTCTATTTGATTAATAACTGGTTTTATTTTACAAATGGAAATTAATTCTTCAATATGATGCTTTTGATAATTACTAACACCTATAGATTTAACTTTCCCTTCTTCAACTGCTTCTTCTAAAGCCTTATAACATTCATTTCTATACTTTGTAGGTCAATGAACTAATATCAAATCAATATAGTCTAATTCAAGCTCATTTAAAATTGTATCTATAGCTAATTTTGCATCCTCATATTTATGATCTTTATTTCATATTTTTGAAGTTATAAATAAATCTTTTCTTTTTACATCACATTCTTTAATTGCTCTTGCAATAATTTTATGATTTTCATATACTTTTGCAGTATCAATGAGTCTATAACCTGCTGTTATTGCAGCTTTTATTAATTCAACTCCTTCTAGTTCGTTAGTTAGTTTATAAGTTCCTAAACCAACTTTTGGTATTTCCAAATTATTATTCATAATATATTTTTCATTTAAAATATTAATCATACAATCCTCCTTTATAAGTTAATAACTTATAAATTAATTATAATACTTTGAACTACGAAAACTAAATTAGGTACAAAAAAAATCTGCAATTAATTTAGTTGCAGATTTTGTTATTAATTATTTATTTTCTAATTTATAAGTTACTTTAATTGAACCTGTAAATTTGCTATTTGCATTTGTAACTGTTGCTTCAGTAGTTTTTGCTTCACCACTAAATTTAAGATCATCTTTTGTTAATTTACCAATTGTAGTTGAGTTTGCAGTTTTAATTGCATTATAAACTTCTTCAAGTGAAGGTGCTTTTTGTGCATCAGCTACTTTAATTGTTCCTAAATCAGTTTTTTTGATTATATCTGATAATTTTGTAGCTTCTGCTTCTTTATTTTCTAATTTATAAGTTACTTTAATTGAACCTGTAAATTTATCATTTGCATTTGTAACTGTTGCTTCAGTAGTTTTTGCTTCACCACTAAATTTAAGATCATCTTTTGTTAATTTACCAATTGTAGTTGAGTTTGCAGTTTTAATTGCATTATAAACTTCTTCAAGTGAAGGTGCTTTTTGTGCATCAGCTACTTTAATTGTTCCTAAATCAGTTTTTTTGATTATATCTGATAATTTTGTAGCTTCTGCTTCTTTATTTTCTAATTTATAAGTTACTTTAATTGAACCTGTAAATTTATCATTTGCATTTGTAACTGTTGCTTCAGTAGTTTTTGCTTCACCACTAAATTTAAGATCATCTTTTGTTAATTTACCAATTGTAGTTGAGTTTGCAGTTTTAATTGCATTATAAACTTCTTCAAGTGAAGGTGCTTTTTGTGCATCAGCTACTTTAATTGTTCCTAAATCAGTTTTTTTGATTATATCTGATAATTTTGTAGCTTCGGGTGTTGACTCACTTTTTTTTGAATAATTATAATTCACTTCAACACTACCTGTGAATTTTTCAGAGTCTGCTTTTGCTTTTATTTTTGCTTTTAAAACAGTTACTTCTCCTTCAAATTCTACGTCTGAAGATTTTAATCCATATCCTGAGTTTTTGCTATTTATAGCACTAACTATATCTGAAATTGAAGGTTTTTCTCCTTCACCATTAATATCTCCTAAATCTTTTTTTGATAAAGATGATAAATCAGTTTTATCTGTTTCCCCACATGACACAACTGTTGCACTAGTTGTTGCAATCAAACCAGTAGCCGCTAATAAACCTAATAATTTTTTCATTAGTTTCCTCCATTGCCTTAATGGCTACGGTAATAATAACATATGAATAATTTTATAAAATATTAGTAACTAACTTTGGAATTAATTTTATAAAATGAAATAATTTTTAAATAAAAAAACTCTTTCCATTTTTTCGAAAGAGTTTTTATAAAAAATTATTTTGATTTTGATGACTTTGCAGAAGCATTTTTTGTTGTCTTAGTGGTTGCTGAAGTTTTTGGTTTAGCAGAAGTATTAGACTTTGTAGTTTTTTTAACTGATTTTGCAATATTATTAATCTCTTCCATTTTTAGTTCTTTTAAAGATTTTACTGCTGTTTTTTTAATTGCTACAGGTTTTGAAAAATCTGGCATTTTGTCAAGATGACCTGATTTACTTTTATTAATGTTTTTTTGAAAAAACGAGATTCTTTCCTCTCTTAATTCTTCTGCTCTTTTTTTGTTTAAAGGTTTACCTTCTATATAAAGTTTTTTTCTAATCTCTTCTGTTGAACTATGATCTTTAGTATTAAGAATCTTTTCAATTCTTTCTTTATTTTTTATTGATACTCTAACACCAGCGGGTAATTCATTAATATTTGCCTTACCTTTTTTACTTGACATCAATACTCTTGATTGTTTTATCAAATCAACCTTACTAAAATTATCAGCTAAAATAGCTGGTCTTTTTACAGCTTTTAATTTTGTGTCACTTTTAGTTCCAACACTATCGCTAAATTCAATATTTGAATCAAACATTTGATTTTCAGTTCCCATATTATTTTCCTCTCAAATTAATGCTTAAATTAATTATATATTAGTTGAGATTTTTAATAAAGTACTAAATAAATTTATTTTTTTCTTTTACTATTTATTATATAAAAATAAAAAATTTGGAATTATCCAAATTTTTTATTTTGATTTTGTTTGTAAATGCGTTTTTCTTTTTTACTTAAGTGATATTCACGTTTTCTAGCTTCTGATTTATTTGCAGCAGCTACTTTTTGGAAACGCTTAAGAGCTTTCTCAATAGGCTCTCCTTCTTTTACAACAACACTTGCCATTTATTATTCAACTCCAATACAATTAAATTATAAATAACTATTATGAATATGTCTATATTTTTTTATAAATTATTTAAAAATATTTGTAAAATAAGGTATAAAATAGCATTATTAAAGAGGTAACAAATGAAAGTAATAAATTTGATTATAACTGGGGGAATAGCTGCTAGCAAATCTAATCATTTATATGATTTATTAAGTAAAAAATATAAAGTTAATGTAATTATGACTAAAAACGCTCATAAATTTGTCAAATTTAACAATATCAACACATATGATGATATATTTGATAAAGAATTTTATGAAGATAATCACCATTATGCAGATCATATTAAAATAGCGTTTAACAGTGATTTAAATGTTGTTTATCCAGCTACTTATAATTATATTGGTAAAGTTTCATCAGGAATTAGTGATGATTTAGCTTCCCTACTTTTTGCAGTATGTAAATTTGATTGTTTATTGTTTCCGAGCATGAATACAAATATGTATACTAACAAAACATTAGAAAAGAATAAGAAATACTTGTCCAATCTCTCAAATGTATTTTGATACGAACCTAAATATGGTAGACTAGCAAGCGGCGATTATGGAATCGGTAGAGCCCATGAACCAATTGAAGTTTTGGAAATTGTAGATAAATACTTTAAAGATTATAATAATTTAAAAAATAAGAATATCTTAATTAACTTCGGTAGAACTAGAAGTTATATAGATAAAGTTCGTTATATTACAAACTCATCTAGTGGTAAGATGGGTTATGAAATTGTAAAAAAACTTTATAATAAATGCAATAATATTATTAGTGTTTTTGGAGATAATGACCTTAACATTACTCAAAATGAAAATAATATATATGCAAATACAAATGTAGAAATGTTGGAACAAATGATGAAATATTATAATAGTTCAGATATTGTTATTTGTTGCGCTGCTTTAACTGATTATGAAGTTTGTGAAGTTTATCAAGGAAAAATTGAAAAAAGAGATAACAAAAATTTTGATAAAATCAGTCTTAAAGAATCAATTGATGTTTTAAAAGAGTTATCTAAAATTAAACAAAATCAATTTCTTGTAGGTTTTTCATTAGCAAATGATTTTGATATCGATAAAGCAAAAAATAAATTAATCGAAAAAAAATTAGATATGATTGTTATTAATTTAGTAGATACGTTAGACTCTGAATATAACAAAATTAAAATATTAACAAAATCAAATGATATCTATGAATTTGAAAAGTTAAAAAAAAGTGAAGTTGCAGACATAATATTACAAAAAATAAATCAACTAGTATAATTAATTTTGATCTAATTTTAAATTTATTTTTTCAATTTTATCTTTTTTATTTTTATTATATTTAAAATAATAATATGATATAAAAAACATTGTTATTGAAGATAAAATACCAATAATTGGTAGTATTCAAATATTTGTTGATTGGTTGTTGACACTTGGTATAATACCGCTTAATGTAAAATCAAACAATCCAGTAGAAAACATGGTTCCAATTTTAACTTTAAAAATTGATGTAAACATTGCAACTATTCCGTTAAAAGGCGCATAAATGGTGAAAAAGAATAATGGAACTGTGTAGCAAAACATATATTCAATAGGTTCTGTAATACCAAGCAAAAATGCAGTTAGTGCAGCAGTTATATAAACACCCATTTCTTTGCGTCTTTCACCTTTTTTTTCATTTAATAATAATACTAATGCAATAGTTGGAAGTGTGAACATTGAATTAACATATCCACCAGTTATAAATCTAGAAAATCTAAGACCCACGTTCCAGCAATCATTAATCGTAATATAATTATTTGTTAATGCGGCATAAGATAAAAATTGATCTCCTTCTAATTTTGAAAATGTTTCAAATTCGTTTTTTCAATTACTTTCAATTTCAAATATATTGTTTATTTCTGAAGATAAGTTTGATTTTAAATAGTCTATAAAGTTATTAAAATCTTTAAAATTTTCAATTGCATCTTTTATTTTATTTATTGAATCATTTGTAAGATTTGGATTTGTTCTATAAATATACTCTGCTAGTAAAGGCAGCTCATAATCATTTACATTACCACCAATTGAACTATATCACATAGGAGCTTGTCATAATAAACTTGAACCAAAAGGAATTAACATTCTTTGAACTGTTCTAAAAATAAACGCATCTAAACCTATTGGAGATTTCGAAACACCTTTACCAATTCACATCATTAAATACCCAATTATTGGTCAAATTATGATAAATAACGAAGCTAATATAATAGATACAAATGGAGTTAATAAAATCACAAATTTTTCTTTTGAAAAAAAAGATAAACTCTTGATTAGATTTTGATCTTTATATTTATTATAAATAAATGTAATTAAAGACCCAATTGCAATTCCACCAACTACACCTGTGTTAAATGTTTGAAACTTACCAAATAAAAATTCAGTCAAATAAATTTTTGTTTCTAGTTCTTTTCAAAATCAAACAGTAAATGTTTTTTCGTTATTTTTTCAAATAAAAACAGATATAAATAAATTAAATACAAAATAAGAAATTATTCCACTATAGACTGCAGCACCTTTATTATTTGTAAAACCAATTATTATTGCCAAACAAAATCACAAACCTATGTTTGAGAATAAAATTGTCCCCATTCTTTTAAATAATAAACCTGCTGTATTTTCATCAAATAAAGAACCTATAGAATAAAAAAGACCAAAAATTGGCATAAGTATTATAACAAAGCCAAATGAAGATGATAGTTTTTGCAAAAAAGTTTTCATTCTATTTTTAGTCTCTTGACTAATAGAAAATAATTTTTTGTTTTTTGTTTTTTGTTTATTCATATCAATCACAATATAATGTTATACAAAAAAAATAGTATTTAATACACTATTTACTCTTTATTTTCATCTTCAATTAAATTCTTTTTATTTTTAATACCAGCTTTACTTTTTATATTAGTCATTACATTAAAAGCTTTTTGTTTTGATGATAAAAAATTATTTATTACAGACGCTTTTCATTTTTTTTCTAATATATTAAATGAAGTTTCGTACTTTTGTCGATCTCTTTTCAAGATTTTTTTTGTATTTTCAATTGATTTCTTTTTGTGTAATTCAATTGACCTTAATTCTTCAACTTTAAGATCTTTTTTAAGTTGAATTAATTCTTCTTCTATTAATTTTTTATCATTTTCAACTTGTTGGATTTTTAAATCCTTTGCTTTTGATTTTTTCTTTATTTTTTTTATAATTTTTTCTTTTTTATCATCAACATATTTTTTTTTATGATGTATTTTTATGTCATTTATTTCGTTGATTTTCTTTAAGTCATCTGATAAATCTAAAGTATCATCTTTATATTTTTTTTTTAAACTTGATTCAACTGTATTATCAATTAATTCTTGGTCTAGAAAACTATTTTTTTTTTCATCAAATTCGGGTACATCAAAAAAAGTTTTAAGATCAATGTTTAATGACGTTTTTGTAGCGCTTTTTTTCATATTTTCTTTAATTTTTAAAAAAACACTGCTTTGTGATTCTTTTTTTTCATTAGAGAAAGCAGTTCCATCTATTAAACTATCTGGTATGTCCAAAATATTTTTGCAATTATTTTTTGCATGAATAATTGATTGTATTCTCTTTATAATTTGTCTACTATATAGCTTAATTTTTTCAGCTTTATCAAATTCTTTATTTTTTTGAAATTCTAAATATAATAATTTAGCTTTTTTTAATTTTGACTTTTCTAAACTAATTACGTTATTTATTCTAGTTTTTTGAGTGGCAATTTTTTCTAAATATTCTTTTTTTTGTTGTTCAGCAGTAGAAAAATTATTATCTATCATCATAGCATCTCTAAAATTTAGATTTTCTAGTGTATGTTCAGAATTAATAATTGAGTTTTTATTATGTTTTGTTATTCTTTCTAAATCAATGTCTTTTTTCAAAAATATTTGTTGTATTCTTTGTAGGTTATTTTTAGTTTTTGTTATATTTAACTCTTGTTTCAAGTTTAATATTCCACCACTAAGTTTAATACCTTCATAATGTTTTTCCAAAATTTCATTTTGAATTTCAATTAATCTAGCAATATATCTACCTATATTTTCTTTAGTTTCATCATCAGCTTTTGAAAATTCTCCAGTTATAATATTAATAGTAGTTGGACTAATATTTAATTTTACTAAATCATTAATTCTTTTCCTTATTGGAGCGGATAGATTAAAATGTGGTATATCATAACCATTTTTTTTCATAAAAAGCACCTCTTGAATAGATAATACTATATTATTATATCAAAAACCTAGTTAAAATTAAAGGTCCATTTGACTCGTTAATTAAATTTTAAAGTTATTAATATAACTTATATTTTTTAACAAAAATTAAAGAATAAAAGTTTACTTATACCTTATTAAGTTTTTAATAATAATTACATTTATTTTAATCATAAATAAAATTGAATTTATTATACTTTATGAAAAAATATTAATTTTAATTATTTTATTTTAAATATTTTTTTCTGCATAATAAGGTTCTTTATTAATATTCGGTACATAATTTGGTTTTAATTTTGGTTATTTTTTAATAATTCATTGCAATAACTTATAATTTTTTGACATTCTATAAAATCTTTTACTTTAGCACCTGATGCGCTTTTATGACCGCCACCGCCATATTTAATAGCTATTTCTCTAACTGAATATTTTGAAGATCTAAACTCAACTCTGATATGATTATCATTTTGAACAAAGAAAATCCATATTTTAGCACTTTTAAGTTCACCTAAAATATTTACTCATAAAGAAACTTGGTGTGGATTTTTTATTTTATATTTATCTAGAATTTTTTTATCAATAATTATATAAGCAAGATTATTTTGCGTCAAAACATAATTACACAATATATAACCTTTCATTCGTAAATAGTTATCTTCTAATGAATAAATATTATTATAAATTTTATTTATATCAATTTTTTTATTCATTAAAATTGAAGCCGCTTCAAAAGTTCTTGAAGTAACATTTCTATATAAAAATCTATCTGTATCAGTAACTAAACCATGAAATAAATAATAAGCCGTTTTGTTTGAAAATATATAATTTTTAGAATTAAATATAACAGTTAATAATTCACAAGTTGCTGGATATGAGTCATCAACAATTTCAACATCAGCAAAATTCTCAACATTAATATGATGATCGATTTTAAATATTGTTTTTGCCTCTTTCAAATAATTAATGTCTTTAATATCTATTCTGGAAGTTATTGGTGTGTCAGTAATAATGACTAAAGCATTTTTATAGTCTTCTTTTTTTAAATCATTTGATAATCCAATTGAGCTATATTCTGGTGGAACGTGACCTGAGACCAAAACTTCTTTATCACTAAAGTTATCTTTTATAAATTGATATAAACCCATTTGTGAACCTATTGCATCTAAATCTGGAAAAATATGTCTCAAAATTATAATCTTATTGTGTTTTAACAATTCTTTAATAAGTATATTGATCATATTTTTGCTTCTTTCTAATAATTAAGAGTATTTTTTTTAAATCTATAAATTTTTTTTAAACTATTTTTATTTTTTTTAAACTCAGTTTTATCTTTGCTTTTATTAAATATTTCTTTAATATTAGCAATATTTTCTTGGTATTCATTTTTTAAGCCACTTAGATATTCAAATCTAAAGTTTTTTACTACTTTTAAAGATTTTTTGTACTCTTTAATAAAGCTTTTCATACTATCAAATTTGTAAAATTTGAAAGTTTGATTTACAGATTTTAATAAACTATTGCTTTCATTATTTATTTTCATATCTTTAGATAAACTAAACAATTTTTTATTTGTATATGAATAAAGTGCACTTGATTCATCATATGATAATTCAATTTTTTGATTTAATAAAAATTCATTAGCTTTGTAATAAATAAATTTTCTTTTTTTAATTATCAATATAATTCAATCTATAAAAATTGGGTTTATATTATAATTAATTTTATTTCGTAAAACTGTTGTTAATGCTTCTATTAAAAATGTAAATACTATTATTCCAAATAATAGTGCTCCAAATTCATGAAAGTAATGATCTGAAAAATAAGTGTTTAATAAATAACCCATATTACCAGCACCAATAATTCCAAGTGAAGATACCTCTTTAAAGTTAATATCAAATCTATAAACAATATAAGAAACAATGTTACTTGAAGTTTGAGGAATTATTCCATACTTGAATCTTTGTAGTCTATTTAAGCCAGTTGCTTGAAGTTGAATAACTATTTTTTTATTAATATCTTCAAAAATTTCTCTATTATATTTTGTAAGCATACCTATAGTTCCCATAGCAAGCGCAATAGCTCCATTAAAAGGACCCAAACCAACAAGTACTATAAATATAATTGCATAAATATATGTGGGTATTGCTCTGATTATTGAATTAACAGCTACGAAAAATTTTGCAATGTAAAAGTTTACAATTGTTTCAGAACTTAATAAACCTAATATATATGCAAATACAACCCCTATTGTAGTTCCAACAATTGCTATCGATAAAGTTTCAAAAATTAAACTAATTACAGAATAAGGTGCACTATCAGTTTTTGAAAATAATGATTCCCAGTTTATTTTAAATATTTCTAGCAGATTTTTATTATTTGTTTTTATAGTTTCACTTGGTTCAATATGGAACTCTATTGTTGAAAATGAATAAATAAAAAAAACTAAAATTAATCCATAAAAAAGCGTTCTTTTAACTCAAAATTTAGGAGATTTTTTATAAACATTTTCTATTGTTAAATTTTTTAAATACTTCTCTTTTTTTATTTTTAATTCGGAGTTTGATTTTTCTAACAAGTCTGATTTCATTTTTTCAACCTTAATATTAAAACTTGTTAGATATATTTTATCTATTCTAACATATGATGATAAATCTTCATTGTAAATGAATCATTTTTTGGAGTTAACTTCTTTTGATTTTAATTCCTTAAATTTTCTTTTATCGTCTAAAATTAATTTATTATGAATTTTTTTAAAATCTTTAATTTTCATTTTTTTTAAAAATCAATAATTTATTTTTTCTTTAATAGATTTCCTATTTTTTGGATGATTTATATTAAAATCTCTAATAATTTCATTATTAATATAAAATCTTAAATTATTCATTCTTGTTTTTTTCTTGACTTTATTAATTATTTTATTGTTTTCTCTTTTATCTAATAAATAATCACTATCTTCTAATATAAACTTTTTAATAACGTAGATTAAAACTTCCATTATAATTACTACCATTATTAATAAAAATAATAGAAAACCTGCTCGATCCCATTTTTGTAAACTTATATTATCTTGAATTAATTGACCAATACCAACTGATGAAAGACCACCAATTATAGCAATATATCTAATATTAGTTTCTAAAGAGTAAAACGTAATTGATACTATGTTATGAGAAATTTGAGGAATAATTGCTGCTTTAAAAGATCTAAACTTTGAAGCACCCGTAGCTTGTAAAGATCTATAAATATTAAAATTAATACTTTCTATTCTTTCATAAAATAATTTACCTGTAACAGAAAAAGTAAATATTGCAATTGCAATTGCAACAGATAGCGTAGTTTGTCCAAAATATCCAATTAAAAATAATGCAAAGGTAAATGCTGGAATTGTTCTGAAAATTGCCATTATAGATTTAAAAAAACCATTAATTATTTTATTATGAACTATGTTATTAGAAGAACACAGTGCTATTGGAATGGATATAATAACCCCAACAATTGTTCCTGCAAAAGACATTATTATTGTGTCTAAAACAGATTTAAAAGCATTATCAATAAATTTCTCTCCAAATATATTTGGAGTAGTGTATGCTTTAAAATCTCACTTAATCATTTCTTTAAGTGTTTTGCCTAAATTATCAAAGCTATTAAAAAATTCTGCTCAACTTCCCTCTAGATATGCAAAACCAAAAATAACAATTAATATTGTTAAAATACTTATAGAAATACCAAACAACCTAGTTGGTTTTTTTGAAATATTGTTTCCAACCTTAAATACATTTCGTGAAAAAACTGAACTTATTTTTCTTTTAATCATTTTTATTTTGAAAAATCTTCTCCATATATTATCCTTAATTTTTCTTCACTTAAATCATTAGGTTTTCCATCGTAAACAATTATTCCATCTTTAAGGCCAATTATTCTGTCAGCATATTTAATAGCTAAGTCAATATGGTGAATATTTATAATAATTGTAATATTATCTTCTTTATTAATTTTTTTGAAATCTTGCATGACTTGATTTGCAAGTATTGGGTCAAGAGCAGAAACTGGTTCATCAGCAATAATTAACTTAGGCTCTTGTGATAAAGTTCTTGCCAAAGCAATTCTTTGTTGTTGACCCCCACTTAGATTATCAACTCTTACATATGCATAGTCTAGTAAGTTTAATTTATTTAAGTTAGTTAGTGCAATCATTTTATCTTTTTTATTAAAATATCCTATTAATGATCTTAAAAAACTCATTTTAGCAACTCTTGAATTTAAAACGTTTCTTAAAGCTACTTGTCTTTCAATATTATTATATTCTTGTGACATAAGTCCTACTAATTTTCTAAGTTCTTTTAATGATTTGCCTTTTAACTTATTTACATCAAATTTTAAATCATTGAATTCTATAAATATATCACCTGAGTTAATTGAAGTAAATTTATTTATCGTTTTTAGTAATGTAGTTTTACCAGCACCAGATAAACCTACAACTGCTAAAAATTCTCCATCTTTAATTTCTAAATTAATGTTACTTAAAGCATGTTTTCCATTTGGCCATACTTTATTTACATTTATAAATTTAATCATTTTTCCTCCACAAAAAAATATGTAAACATTACATATTTTAAAGTATTATAAACTTTCAACTATTTCTTTTATACTTGCAAGATTTTCAACGTTATTTGATATTATTTTATCTCTTTGTATTTCAAATTCTTTAGAAGTTTGATCATTACCAACTCCAACATAATCATTGTGACCGTATAAATCAAATACTTCTTTTAAACTTGGATCTTTAACAAATTCTTTAAATGCTGTTCTTAAAGTTGTTGCTAATGTTTCATCAACTTTTTTTCTTGAATACATTATTCCATCATTTGGTATTCCAGTTGTTGCACCAATTACAATTGTATTTTTGAATGCTTTTTGTAATTCTGCTAAGTCATTTTTTAAATCATATCTTATATCTGCATAACCAAGTGCTAAACCAACTGTTCCATCAGCTACTTGTTGTGCTGCATTTACATAATTTGATTGCTCTGTACTACTTTTATAAATATCTCTTAACTCAGTAGGTTTATCTATACCTAATGTTTTATTCATTCAAAGTAATGGGTATAAAAGAGAACCACTTGAAGTTTTGCTACGACCTAATGATAAACTTTTTCCTGCTTCTTTAATTAGTTTAGCCATTTTATCTTTATCTTTAACTGATTCGCGAATATTTTTCTCATTAAAATCTTCTTTTTTTGATAAATAATCTTTATTTGCAAAAATGTATGATCTATAATAACTGACTTGATTATTTTTGTCATACAATGCTTTGTTAATATTATCGCTGTTAAGTTCTAATTTCGATTCTTCTTTGCTTTTATTATTTAAATCAAAATTTTTGTCTAATAAATCATTATATTCCATTGATAAATTAGCTAAACTTTCTAAAGTTAAGTCTTGACTTGCTCCTTTTGAGTCAGAAAATACTCCATTATCCTTAAATGCAGAATAATTGGTTTCTGCTGCTAAACCATCCCTAGATGAAATTAATAGTACTCCTGCATCACTATAAGTACCATCATTATTTGATTCACCTCTAAATGAATCATAAGTATTTACTGGTAAAAATGCTAAATCAGATTTGCCTGCTTTCATCGAGCTTCCTGCAGCTTCATAGTTTAAAGATGTAGTAATTTTTACTTTTTTAGTAAAATTAGGGTCTTTTGCTTTTAAATAACTTTCTAATTTATCTTGAAGTGGTTTTACTGTATTTTGAATATCTGTCGCATTAATTGATGGTACAAAAGATATGTTAAATGTATTACCATCATCTCCTCCACAAGAAATTATTGATGATACTGGTGCTACTAAAATTGAAATCCCTCCAATAATAGATAATATTTTTTTCATTTTTCCTCCGAACATAAATATCATTTTAAATATTTATGAAAAATAAATAATAATGTAATTAGAAGCATAATAAACACTTATAGACAACTAGTAACTACAATTTAATTATATAAAAAAAATATAGGTTAATAAGAAATAAAAAAAATATATAATTAGATTGTTAAGCAAAGTATATAAAACAATCAATAAATAGATGTAGTTGGAGATAATTTGATATAATGATAAGTTTATTTAAAACAGATGGTTACAAGATTGGACACAATGATCTTTTTCCAGAAAATACAACATTCCTTTTTGCAAATATAACCCCTAAAAAATTTGACTCCTTTAATAAAGATTTAAAAATAAATAAAAATCCTATTGAATACATTTATTCATATGGGGTTGATTACACCATTAATAAATTAAAAGAAGAATGAAATAATAATTTTTTTAAACAAAATTGAGCTGATGTAATTGAAGATATAAATAAATTAACAAATCATACAAATATTAAATTTTCATCAGAAATGATAAAAGATTTTAAGTATCTACACTCAGAAATTAAAAAATTACCAATAGATTTTCTAACAATTGAATATTATGAAAAAAAAATAAATAAAAAAATTAGATTAACAGAAGATACACCACTTGTATTTTTATGAAATACAAATCCAAGATATTGATGGTTAGTTGATTATATAGAAACATGATTCATTAGTGAATTATGACCAATTTTAACATCTGGTAATGTTAGCTACCAACTAAAAAAATTAGCATTAAAATATTCAATAGAAACTTGCGATAATGAAAATCATGTAAAATATCAATTTCATGATTACTCACAAAAAGGAATATGCACTAATTATGGATCAATAAAAACAGGAATTGGTCATTTAATGAATTTTGTAGGTAGTGAAAATCTTCCCAGTATCAAAGAACTATCAAACTACCTAACAAATTTTATTGTTACAAAAACTCCATTAATTGGTTCAAGTATCTATGCATTAGACAATTCAATAATTTTTTCAGGTTCAAAAGAAGGAGAATATGAATACTATGAAAAAATATTAGATAAATATCCAGATGGAGATTTATCTATTTATACTGATGCTTCCAATATCATTAATTTAGTAGAAGTTTATATTCCTAAACTAAAAGATAGGATTTTAAAAAGAAATGGAAAAACACTTATTAAACTTGATTTACAAGATTCCTTAGATTTCCTTATTGGTAAAACAAAAACAAGTGTATTAGGACAAATATTTGAAAGTGAAAAAGTTGGACTTATTAAGTACCTAGATAAACTTTTCGGACATACTATAAATAACTATGAATATAAAGTATTAAATGAAAAAGTTGGAATAATTGTTGTAGGAAACATTACTTATGAAACATCAGATAATATATTTAGTTTATTGAAGCAAATGGGTTATGCAACCAGTAATATTTTATTTGGTATTGATGCTACTAGTTATTGTTGTAGCATAAAAAAAGATTCTTTAAATATAAACCAAAAAATTACGTTTGCAAAAATTAATAATAAAAATGTACTATTACAAAGAGAGTCTTTTAAATTAATATTAGAGTCATCTAAGGGTGGTTTGGTTAGATACTTGTTTGATGATTTAGAAGAAGATTATATTAAACTTAAAATTATTGATGGTCTATCAATCTCAGAGTGAAAAAAATCACTTCCAATTGAAAAATTAGATAAAATTAAATGATTATTTTAAAAAAAGTAGTTTACACTACTTTTTTTAATAATTATTTTTGTTGCTTTCTCCATTTACAATCTGTACTCCACCACTTGTGCCAAGTCGGTCAGCTCCATTTTCAATCATTTTGATTGCGTCTTCTGTAGTTCGTACACCTCCTGCTGCTTTAACTTTACAAATATCTTTTACAACACTTTTCATTAATTTAACATCATCAAAAGTTGCTCCTGATTTAGAGAATCCAGTTGAAGTTTTTACAAAATCCACATTTGCCTTTAAAGCAATTTCACAACATTTAACAATTTCTTCTTTAGTTAGTAAACAATTTTCAAGTATTACTTTTACTACTTTATCTTTTGCGACTTCTTTTACCTTTTTAATATCATTATAAACATAATCTCAATTTTGATCTTTTACTGCACCAATGTTAATTACCATATCAATTTCTGTTGCTCCGTCTTCAATTGCTTTTTTTGTTTCGAAAACCTTAGTATCTGTTAAATTAGCACCTAAAGGAAAACCTATAACTGTTGTAATACCAACATTTTTATTTAATAAAATTCTTTTAGCATCTGATATTCTAAAAGGATTTATACAAACTGTTGCGAAATTATTTTCAATTGCTTCATTACAAATTTTTTTGATATCTTCTAATGTAGCATCTGGTTTTAAAACTGTGTGATCTATATATTTATTTAAATTTTTCATACTAACCCCTATTTAGTTGATCTTCTTCAACTCTATTTAATGTTCTTAATGCCTCTAAAGATATTTTAATTAAATAGTCTCTCAAAGCAAAATCATTTTCATTAATCATTTTTGCAAAAACCATAATTTCATATACTAAATTATTTTCTTCTAGTTGGAAGTCAATTTCATTAACTGAATTATTGTCATACTTGTGTATTTTTATAGATTTAATATTTATTACATCTTCAAAACTTAGAGTTATACCATCAGATAATATTTCGTTGCTTATTGTACCATTAGAAACTTTACTGCAAGTTATATTAACGAGTACACCACTTTTATGCTTTAATATTACACAATCATTTAAACCACTTTTATTATCTAATTTTTGTCCTAGAGCTTTTACTATTTCTACATCACCAAACAATGCAACGCTAAGTTCAACAGGATAAACTAATAAATCATATGTTGATCCTCTTCCTAGATTATAATCAAATATATTATCAATGATTCTATTTTTTAAGTTATTTATTCTAGATGTAACTTTATTTAAATTTAAATTTACCATAAAAGGTTGAAATGATTTTGTAAATTCAATTAAATGTCTAAATTGTGGTAAATGGATTGTTTTGTAGGCTTCCATAAATATTACTTTATTTTTATTTGCAATTTCAGATAATTCAATTGCTTGTTTGTAATCTAGTGTAAGTGGTTTTTCTAATAAAACATGTTTTTGTTGTAATAAGAAATATTTTGCTTGTTCATAATGCATTCCGTTTGGTGAAGCAATATACACAGCATCAACTTCATCAACTAAAGTTTCAAACTTATTAGCTGAAGTAGCATATATAGAATATTTATTAATTAGTTCTCTTGCTTTTGTTTTATCTCTAGAATAACAACATGAGACTTTTACCAAACTGCTTGTTAGTGTTGCTTTGATAAAATCCTCAACAATTTTAGAAGTTCCAATTGTACCAAACTTAATCATTTTCTTTTTCTCCATCTTTAAATGGGTTAACATATTTACCAGATTTTTTTAAATCCATCATTTTGTCTTCTTTAGGTTTTGTTTGGGATTTATTTTTCAAATTAGTTTTTGGTTCTACTTCATCTCATGCACTATTAATCATATGTTGTTCTTTAATTCTTGTTAAACCCTCTAAAATTGAAGATATGATACCAAAAATTATTTGAATTACAAGAATAGAAATAATAAATGCAAGAATATTACTTTTTATAAAATAAATACTAGAAATTACAATAATTGACATAACATAAGATAGAAATAATAAAATAATTGTAATTGAAACATAAATTAATTCTTTTTTACTATATTTATAGCCAGTTTTTTTATTAACTGTAAATCTAATAATAAAAAAAGATGTAAAAGCAATCATTGAAGCAATTAGAAAGAAAATAGTTAGAGCTAAATAAGTTTTATTTTCTATAAATAAAGAATTTGCATCTTTTTGTTCTTTTAAAACTTTTAGTAATAAAATAAAACTTATTAAATAAATAAATAAATAACCAAAAGTAAATAAAAATTTATTTATTATAAGACTTCTTGGATTTATTTTATTTTGATTCATATAAAATTCTACCTTCTACTATTGTTTTTAATATATTTAATTGATCATCAAGAACAACCAAGTCTGCTTTTTTATTAATATCAATACTTCCTGTTTTATCAAAAATATTTAACTGTTTAGATATATTTATAGAAGTCATTTTAATAAGTTCATTCATTTTAATATTTCCAATTGAATTAAAGAAAGTTCTTACATTATGATCATAAGTTGCCCCAGCTCCTGCTAAAACACCACTATCTTTTAAACTAACTTTCATACCTTTTTTAATAACTTCTAAATTTCCTAATTTATACTCTCCATCATTTAATCCTTTTGCATTCATTGCATCTGTAATTATGCAAATCCCCTCTGGACCCTTTATTTTATATATAAGCTTTAAAGTATCAGGATTAATATGAATACCATCACTAATAACTTCACACAAAATATCGTCTTTATATAACGAAAATGATGCGAGTCCAGGTTCATATTGTGATACACCACTCATTCCATTAAAGAGATGAGTAATGTGTCTAAAACCAATTTTATAGTCTTTTTCACATTCTGAAAAACTTATATTTGTATGACCAGCACTTGGAATTATATTATTATCTAACAAGTACTTTGTAAAGTTACCATCTTGAAGATCTGGTGCATAAGTTACAATTTTTATATTATTATTTGAAGCATCAATTAATAATTTTAAAGTACTAATATTTGGGGGTTCTAATAATGAAAGTTCATGTGCACCTTTTTTTTCAGGTGAAATAAAAGGTCCCTCTAAATGAATTCCTAAACATTTTGCTCCACTAATGTTCTTTTTATTCATAAATAGGCTAAATTGTTTCATATAATTTAAATTATTATCCAATGAGTTAGTCACACTTCCTTGAACATAGCTTGTTATACCCTCTTGAACTACTTTTCTAGAAAAAGTTTCAAATCCTTCTAGAGTACCTGTTTCAAAATCGACACCATAACCACCATGTACATGGCAGTCAATAAATCCAGGTAACAACCAATTACCTTTTAAATCAAGACCGTCAGCATCATATGAACCTTCATTTATTTTTTTTATAATTCCATCTTCAATTTCCAATCAACCATTATTAATAATTTTGTTTTCCAAAACTATTTTTGCATTTTTAATAATCATATTAACCTCCAATATGTATATTTTAATTTAAATTATTAATTTATTGTTAAAAAAAAGATAAAATAAATTTTATCTTTTTTGGAGTTTTACAAATCCAAATTCAGCAAAAATTGCTGCAGTAATTGTTAAAAACGGAACGAAAGATGATACTGAGGAATGAACTTTTATTTCTTCTTTGAATAATATTCATATAATTAGTTGCAAAGACAAAACAGTAAATAATAGAATCATAATTTGAAGAAACATTAATAAGTTATAATTAAACCTTTTGATTTTAACAACTCTTGCCATACCAATTATTAGGGGTGTAAATACAAGTGGTATACTACATATTGATATGATTGATAATATTATTTGAAAACTATTTTTGTAAGGATGAACCAAACCTGGAACTGCTACAGTTACTAAAAAGGCTGCAGTAACAATTCATAATCATTCATTTTTTAAAATAAGTGAATAGAATTCTCTTTTAGAGTCAATTCTAATGTTTTTTAATCACATTCTAAATTTTGAGTGCGAACTATTTCTTATTGATATGAAAGTTGCAATTCAAATTGATCCAAAAATTATAAATGTTATTCCTATAATAGGTAAGAAAACTACACCAAATACTAAAGAAGCTACAAGTAATCCATAATTAAAATTTTCACCAAGTATATATTGAGTATTAAATTTGTTGATTTTAAATAAGTATCCATTTGAAATTACTTTTAATAAAGAAATAACTGAAAATGAATCAAAGAAACCACTTTTGAAATAATCATTTAAAGAATCAACTTTTTTAAATTCAACTTCTAATCCTGAAAACAACCCCAAAGTTATTGAAATAAAAACTAGTAACACAATAAATGATATATACATTCCTCATTTTCCAAGAAATTTTGCAGTTTTATATTTATAATCTCTTCTTATATTATGAATTATAATTGTAAAAATATATATTGTTAGAAAAAGAAAGAAGAAAGAAAAAGACAAAGGTGTTAAAAAAACTCAAAATAACGAAAATACTACAAAGTTAAATGAGTTTAAGGTCATTATAGATCAAAAACCTTTATATCCAAAAATAAAGTATGCTAATTCAAATGGATTAGTTATGTTATTTCATATTGATTCATCAACACCTGAATTTTGTAACTCTTTGTTAATATTTATACTTTTAAATAATGAAACACTCATAATTATCGACACTAAAAACAATAACGTAAAAAACAACAATGTAAAGAATATTCCTTTTTGCTTCATAAATTTCCTCTCAAATTTTTAAAATTGATTTCTAATAAGATTTTACATTTTTTTAATGTTTTTATTAAAACTTTCTTAAAATAAAGCACTTTATACACATACTAAAATTTATTTAAATATTTTAAAAAATAAATATTAAATGGTATATATTATTAATTATTTTTAATACATTCAATTAATGTAGTTTTTCTTGAAGGACTTAAATAATTTGCACATTTTAATAATAAATTTTTATCCGATATAATGACAAGATTTTTTTTCGCTCTGGTAATTGCAGTATACAACATTCTTTTATCTACAAATCTACTGGTATATGAATTGGTATTATCTAATATTAATATTACATTTTCATATTCGCTACCTTGCGTTTTATGTATTGAACAAGCATAATTCAAATCAATGTTTTTTAAATATTCTATTGGGAGTTCAATGTTCCTTGAATAGAAATCTAAATAAATTTTAGATTCTTCATCATTCTTAACATATTTTTTAATAAAACCTACATCACCATTAAATAGTAATAACTTAATATTATTTTCATTAAAAATTACTTTATCATTTTCTTTGTAGACCACACTACCTTTTTTTAGTTTTATGCTTGGATTAAGGTTAGCAAATCCCTGAAGATAATTATTTAGATTTTCTAATCCTAACATATTTTTATACATAGGAGCAATTACTTGTATCCCATTGATTGAGTCCTTAATTTCTAATGGACTATATTTATTATAATAGTATTTGATTTTATCAAATACTTCATCAATATTATCATTATGATAAAAAGTAATATTTTTAAAATTATCAAATTGAATATTATTTGAATTTGATCAAATTTGATTTGCTAAAATTGGAATGTCGTTTTCTTCTGACTGTCTGTTATTTAAAATTAAATATTCTGTTTTAAAAAATTCGCTATTTATTAGGTCTTCATATAGATTCCCATAGTCAACACTTGGTAATTGGTTTATATCTCCAATTAAAACTAATTTTTCAATATCACAAATTCCACTTAGTAAATTTGAAAATAAATGATTACCTAATATAGAAGACTCATCAATAACTATCATATTTTTTCTAAGCATATTGTTTTTGTTAATTTCATAAAAATCATTGCCTGAATATTTTAAAAGTCTATGTATTGTTGAAGTTTTTAAATTATCAAAGTCTTCTTTAATTCTTGATGCTGCCCTTCCAGTTGGAGCAAGGATAGAATAGTCGTCTTCATTTTTGTTATATATAATTTCATAAAGTCGAACTATTGCATTTATTAAAGTTGTTTTACCTGTCCCAGGTCCACCTGTTATTATCAATACATTATTATGCACAAAACTTTTTAAAGAGTTAATTTGCTCTTTATTAAATTTAAAATTATCAATTTTTTTTGATTTACTAAATTCATCTTCAATTAATTTTATTTTTTCATCAATAAAAGCTTCTTCAAAATTTTGTAAATTGTTTTTATTTTTTATCTCAATTAGTTTTTTTGATATAAAAACTTCATCTTCATAACTTTCTTTTGTATAAATTTTTTTATCCTTAAAATATAATAATTTTTCTTTTTTAGCATATAATAATTTATTAAATACTTCATTATATGTTAAGTTTAAGTTAATTTTTTTCTTTACTGTATCTATATCTGTATATGTATTTTTTGTTTGATAAAGAATTTCCTTTACAATGTTATAAACTAAAAAAGATATTCTAACTTCCCCTAATTCATCGGCATTAAATGCTAAAGCAACTTTATCAACTTCTTCAAAAGGTCCTAAATTATTTTCAAAAGCATAATTATAAAAATTATTATTTAAAATATCTTCAATTATTTTGTTATCATTAAAATCTTTTGTAAGTTTATATAAAAATTCTTTTTTTAATTTTTTTGTTATAAATATATCTATAAAATTATTTTTTAATTCTAATACAGTATTATAAATTATTTCAGCTTTAACATTAGTCATGTTTTTTATATTTAATAAATCATTTTTGTTTTTTAATATATTATTTATAATATCTTTTTCAAAATAATTAACAATGTTTTCAGCAAGTTTTTTTCCAATTGTTGGAAATAGTGGGGAACTAAGATATTTAATTACAGTTTCATTATCATCAAAGTCTTTTATATTTTTAATGAGATTAACTTTATAATTTATTTCTTTTCTAATTTTATCTTCAAATTGTTCAGCTTCAATCTCATATATGTAATCTTTTTTCATATGAGCTATATCTCCAACAATTTTTATAATCTTTTTAGGATTGTCTAAAAAACTAAATAACGCTACTCCATATCCAGTTTCTGAGAAATATATAAATTTATATATTTTACCTTTAAATGTTTTCATAACTTATGTACCCACAATCTTTAATGTTATTTTTCTTTTTTTATTAAATTAATTATGTTTTTAATAAACTTTGATTGATTAATTAATAATTCAAAATTACTTAATTCATTAATTGTTTTGTCTACTTTTTTAATTCTAATTAATTTTTCATTAGTATCAATTTCAATATCTTTATCATTTTTTTTCTTTTTATGATTTTTAAAATTACTTATTAATTTCTTTTTATAATCAATATATTTATCTTTAGATATAATTTTTTCATATTTAATAATTTGATTATTAATAGTTTTTATTTGTTTTTCATTTATTTTTTTTGACTCTTTTGTAATTAAATGTAATTTTTTTAGTTTTTTATGAAATTCGATATCATAGACTTTGAAAAGATCAACATTACCTTTTAAATAATTCTTTTTATTATTTTCTAGTATTAATTTCAGAACAAGCATAAATTGTTCTTTTATAGAAGTTTTACCATCAATAATAATTTTTTTTGACTTAGCTATTTCAAATTCCATATATAACAACTTAAGAATTTTTTCTTTTTCATTAATATTTTTTGATAACTCAAAATATTCTTCATTGTATTTTCAATAATTATTATAGTTTTGATTTTTGAGTCATTCAATTTGCATTTCTAAATTATTAATTCTTTCAATTCTTTCATAATCATCCAAATCAATTCAAATAAGTAAGTCTCTATTAAAAAAAGCACTTTTTAAAAATCAACTAATTGAACCATCAATTACAAAATCAACATTGTTATTAATTATATCTGCATAATCATTTGTAACATTTCTATACTCATTGTAATAAATATTTTCAGCTGAATAGTATTTTATATTTAATTTTCTTGCTATATATTTCGCTAAAGAAGTCTTACCCGAAAATGGTTGTCCTATAATTTGTATTATCATAGATGCTCCTTTTATTTATATAATTATATAACATTAAATATTAAGTTAACATTATAAAACCAGTAAATACTTACTGGTTTTAATATAGTTTAAACAAGATCATCAATATCTATTTTCAACTCTTCAGTTTTTAGTTCATCATCACTTTCGTCATTTAATTTATCATTGGTATTATTGGTTTTTACTAGTTTTGGTTTTGGGGTTGGGATACTTTTAGGTTTTTTAATGATCGCCTCTTTGTTAGTTTCGCCTTCATCATCTCCTGATTTAGGAGGAATTGGAACATCACCATTTTTAACAATAAACGATTTTTCTAAAGTGGTTGTAATAATACTTGTCATGTCTAGATCTTCGGGTACATCTTCAAGATCAGCATACTTAAATGACTTAATATTTAATTGTACAAGATTATCTTCTTCATCTAAAATGTTAAGCACATCTTTATCTTGAACATTATACAAGAAAGTTGCAAACTCATCTCTTTTTTTGTTTCAAGGATATAATCTTACCCCTTTTTTAGGTCTACTCATTAAAGGTACAAGTGATTGTTTTACTTTTTTAACATTACCTTTATTTGTAAGTATTAATATGTCTCCTTTTTCTTCGAATGCTTTACCAGCAATTATATCATCATCTTTAACAACTGTTGATTTTACCCCTTTTGCATTTTGCCCAGCGCTTGGTATTTCAGAAATATCATATCTTACAGAAAAACCATTTTTAGTTAGCATTGTTACAACCTTAGTTTTTGAAGTAACTAATGAAGCTGATACTAACTCATCTCCATCCTGAAGTTTCATAATTCTAAACGCTTTAGAGAACATTTTAGTTTCCAAGTCTTCAATTGGTGTTCTTTTTATCATACCTTTTTTTGATGCTAATAATATTTCTTGTTTAGCACCATTAAATTTTTTAACTACAAATGCTGCTAAAATTTTTTCATTCCCTGAAATTGTAGCAACTTCATTTAAATGCATACCGATTTCTTTTCATTTACTAGGATTTATTTTATATACTGGAATTGAGAAATATGTCCCTGCACTAGAAACCATTAATATGTAATCTAAACTCGAAGCTGGAAATTGCGCAATTCAAATATCATTTGGTTTTCTTTTAAAGTCAGATAACGAATACTTACCTAAGTGAGAGTCGTCAATTGCTTTTAAATACCCATCTTGTGAAACTCAAATTGTAAAATCTTTTTCAACAATTGTTTTTTTAATTTCAACATCTATATTTTCAATTTCACTTACTATTTTTGTTCTTCTAGGAATGCTAAATTCTTTTTTAAATTCAGATAATTTACTTATTATCTCATTATCTAAAACACTAGGATTATTTATAATTGATTTTAATTTTTCTACTAATCCTATCAAAAAGTCTTTTTCTTCATTCAACTTAACTATATCAGTTGAAGTTAATCTATATAATCTTAAATCAACTATTGCTATTGCTTGATTTTCAGTAAATTTAAATCTATTAATTAAATTTAAGATTGCATCACTACGATTTGAAGAATTTCTAATTATTTTAATAACTTCATCCAGTATTGAAATCGCTTTTATTAAGCCATCAATTATTTCAAGTCTTTTTTCTGACTTATCTAAGTCAAATTTTGTTCTTTTCAAGAATACATTTTTATAGTGAGAAATGTAAGCTTTAATAATTTCTATAATCCCAAGTTGTTTTGGTTGTTTATCAACAATTACTACATTGTTATAGTTGTAAGAAACCTGCAAAGACGTATTTTTTAATAAAAACTTACGTATGAATTCATAATCAGCACCAGGGTTTAACTCAATAACAATTCTTAAACCAGTTCTATCAGTTTCATCTCTAACATCTTTAACATCTAATTGTGGATTAGATTCAACAACATCACCAATTTTTTTGACTAAATCCTGTTTAATAATTTCATAAGGGATTTCTTCGATAACTATTTTGTCTTCTTCTTTTCTAATCTTTGATTGTATTATCAATCTTCCCTTACCAGTATCAAAAGCATTTTCAATACCTTCAGACCCCATTGCAATACCACCAGTTGGAAAATCTGGACCTTGTACAATTTTACAAATTTCTTTCAATGTTGATTTTGGTTTTTTAATTAATTGTATAGTTGCATCAATTATTTCACCAAGATTGTGTGGTGGCATATTAGTTGCGTATCCTGCAGCAATACCAGTTGAACCATTTATTAAAATATTTGGAAAATAACCGGGTAAAACTGTTGGTTCTTTTTCTGAATCATCATAATTAGGTGCAAATAAAACAGTATTCTTTTGAAGATCTTCAAGTAGCACACTGGTGATTTTTGATAGTCTTGACTCAGTATAACGCATAGCGGCTGCGCTATCTCCATCAATTGAACCATTGTTACCTTGCATATCAACTAATGGCATATTAAGTTTTCAACTTTGAGACATCCTTACAAGCGCTTCATAAACAGAAGTGTCACCATGTGGATGGTATTTACCAATTACATCACCAACGATACGTGCAGATTTTTTATAAGCTTTATCATGAGTAAGATTAATTTCATTCATTGTATATAATATACGTCTTTGAACAGGTTTCAATCCATCTCTGACATCTGGCAAAGCTCTTTCTTGTATTATGTACTTAGCATATCTACCAAATCTTTCACTCATTAAATCTTCAAGCGAATAATCAATAATACCATTTTTATTATTATCTGACATTAAATGCTCCCCCTAATTTAAATAAAAATCAATTTCACTCATATCATTATCTAAGAAATCTAAAATATTAAGATTTTTTATTGTAGTTCTTCCTTCACGAGTTAAAACTCACAATTTACTAGATTCATCCAAAGCAAACAGTTTTGGGTTATTTTTTGAAACCAAACTCCTTGCTAAGTCTAACATATTTTTTGAAACTTCTTCATCTTTTCTTACTTGAGCGTAAACTTTATCCAAATCTCTTAATCTATCAATTGAAGCAGTTATTACTTTTTCGTTTATTCTTTTTGGAGTTATTATATTTGGACCAAAATCATTTGTTGCAAATGTTGAATAAGTAATAATATTATTAAATTCATTGTAATTAACTATATATCTAGGGATACCTTCTATTTTCACTAATTTTGTTTCACAATTTTTAATAAACTCAATCGATGTTTTTATTCTATCTAATATTTTTTTTGGTGAGGCACCTATTATTTCAGCCAAATTATCATTACCAATTAGAGCCGATCTTAAATTAATGAAAATTGAAAAAATATCAAATCTTGTTGCGGCAATTTCTTTTTCAATTTCTTTAGTCCTTAAAAGAATAGGTCCACTTGATGGATTTAAATAATATGTATCTGTAAATTCATCATAAATTAAAATTCCGACATGTGGTTTTGCAAGTTCTCTTGCTTTAGAAAGTGATTCGTTAGATTTTTCTATAAATCTATTTATTGTTTTCATCAACCAATTAACTTCATTTAATTTTTCAATATCAATTCTAATTGATTGTTCTGAAGAAAGCGATGTTAAAGAAAGATCCTCTGTATCTTCAGTATTGTGGATTTCGAAATAAAGTGAGTTTTCTTCAATTTCATAAGAAATGCTAAAACTATTAAAAATGTTATATCTTTTAATATCTGAGTTAATTTTATTATACTCATCAATTTTTTTTAATACTGCACCTATTAATTTGTCATATGATGGTTTTTTGCTCACTTTGTTCACCACGATTCTAGTCTTTTATTTTTTAAATAAAGTCAACGTTTTCTTCAAGAGTGAATTTGACATTTTCTTCAATTCATTCTTTTCTTTTGTCTGAATTATCTCCCATTAATGTTCTAAAGGAGTTTTCAGCAGCCAGTCCATCGTCTATTTTTACTAAAATTAACTTTCTTTTCTCGGGGTCCATTGTTGTTTCCCATAATTGAGAGGCATTCATCTCACCCAACCCTTTATATCTTTGAATTTCAAATTTTGATTTGCTTTTTTTCATATATAAAGCTAATTCATCTTCAGTTCATAAGTATTTGAAATCTTTTTTATTAGATCCAGTTATCTTAAATAACGGAGGTAATGCAATGTAGATTTTTTTGTTTATAATCAAATCTTTCATATATCTATAAAAGAATGTTAACAATAAAGTTTGGATATGGGCTCCATCTGTATCTGCATCAGTCATTATTATAATTTTACCATAATTTATATCATTTACATCAAAGTCACTACCCACACCTGCTCCAATAGCATTCATTATAGTAACTATTTCTTCGTTTTTTAATAAATCTACAAGTTTAGATTTTTCTGCATTTATTACCTTACCTTTAAGAGGCAAAATAGCTTGAAATTTTCTATCTCTTCCTGATTTTGCACTTCCTCCAGCCGAATCACCTTCAACTAAAAATAATTCATTTAACTCTTTTTCTTTACCTTGAGCTGGTGTTAATTTACCAAGCATATTTCTTGATTTTGATTTGTTTTTTTGATCTCTAACTGCTTGTCTCGCTTTTCTAGCTTCTTCTTTTGCTCTTCTTGCTAAAAGAGCTTTTTCAATTAAAGAAATCGCTAAAGTTTTATTTTCTTGTAATCAAAAATTAATACTAGTTTCAGTTATCTTTTCACAAACCACTTTTGCTTCTGCAGTTCCTAATTTACCTTTTGTTTGACCTTCATACTGAATTAAGTTTTCAGGTATTTTAACAGTTACCACTGCAATTAAACCTTCTTTTATATCTGATGCGTCAAGTTTTTTATCTCTTTCTTTTAAAATTCCTTGGTTTTTACCATAATCATTAAGTGCTTTAACTAAACCAGACTTAAATCCAACTACATGAGTTCCACCTTCGCTAGTCTTAACATTATTTGCAAACCCTAGTACTGTTTCTGAAAATTCATTTGTATAAAGCATTGCTATTTCAACATCAATACTTTGATTATTACCTTTTATAATTATTGGAGAGGTTAAAGCTTTTTGACTACCTCTTAACTCATGAACAAACTCTATTAAACCATTTTCATATTTGTACTCAATATACTTATCACTTCTATTATCTTTTAATGTGATTTTAAGTCCTGAATTTAATAAAGCTGATTCTTTTAACCTTTCTGAGATTGTTGAAAAAGAAAATTTAGTAGTTGAAAAAATAGTTTCATCTGGTAAAAAATTTACCATTGTACCTGTTTGTTTTGTAGAACCTGTTTCTTTTAATGGTTGTGTTAATTTACCACCATTAGCAAACCTTATAGTAGATATTTTATTATCTCTATAAATAGTAACTTTAAATTTACTAGACAAAGCATTAACAACAGAAGATCCAACACCATGAAGTCCTCCTGATGTTTTATATCCTTCTCCACCAAACTTACCTCCAGCATGCAAAACTGAAAAGATTATTTCAGGTGTAGATTTATTAGTTCCTCTGTAACTACCAATAGGAACTCCTCTACCATTATCTTTTACTGTTATTGAACCATCTTTTTCAATTGAAACATTAATTTCATTACACGCACCCGCTAATGATTCATCAATTGAATTATCAACTATTTCTCAAACCAAATGATGCAAACCTTTTGAGTCTGTTGAACCAATATACATACCAGGTCTTTTACGTACTGCATCTAAACCTTCAAGAACCTGAATACTTTCTTCGTTATAATTTAATTTATTTTCATTTGCCATTGTGCCCCACCATTCATAAATAAACTAGAATATTATAATTTTATAATAAATATCTTTTATATAATAATATAAATAATAAATATGTCAATACAAATTTATTTATATATAAAACTATTAATATATATTAAAAATAACGCTTTTGAGCGTTATTTTTAATATATATTGTAAAATTCTTTACCATCACTGTTAAATGATTTCATATCTACTATTATTCAGTATGGATTGTCAATGTCATCACTAATATTTTTTCATTTAATAGTATATTTATGGTTAACAGCTTTGTAGTTTTCGCCTTTACCATCATAATTTAATATATCTTCATCAGACATATTTAACTGTTCTTTACCCAAAATAATCCCAGATTTTTTATTTTTATCAATTGAATTTTTCAAAGAATCACTATTTGCATAATCTTCTTGATGTTTAATCAATGTTTGATAAGGGTTGAAATTGTCTGGTACATTTACTTTCTGAGTTTGTTGATCTGCATTTGAATCTGCATCACCATTACCAGTGTATGATAATGTAAATTCCATTTCTCCACCAATTTCATTTGGAGCTGTGGAGTTAAGATTTATATTATTTAATTTTCAGTAATTATCATCATATATATATTGAAGTGCATTTTCATGTAGTGTCTTCATTTCTCTGTTTACTGAATCATTTAAAAAGTCTAATAAAGAGTTTAGTTCACTTACACCTGCAATGTTTTCGTTTTTTATAATGTTATAAAAAATACCCATATATGAATTTTCTTTGTATTTTTTGTTTAATGAATCATAACCTAGATCATTTATTAAACCTAGTTTTTGACTTCTACTCAAAGAGTTTATACTTACATTATTGAATTTAGAAGTAACTGTTTCTAATAATTCTTTTGTATCTTCATTTGAAAGGTTATCATATGCAATTGATAATAAGTTCAATAAATTAACAGCGCCAGAACCATCTTCAGACATCAATTCTTTTCAACCAGATTCACCTATTCCACCAATTCCAGCAATTGGGGGTTTAATTATAAGATTATAAGCTTGGTAAAAAGGACTTGTAACATCTGTGTAAAAAGTTTGTGAGAACTCTTTTTTTAACTTTTCTGTTTTTAAATTAGTTTGAAAGGTTTTCAACTCTTTTAAAAATAATGAAGTATTTTTTAAAGATTCTAATGAATTGTTATTCGAATAAATCCTTGTAACTTTAATTTTATCAATTTTACCAACATCAGTAAGAACTTCATTAATTCCAATTGACTTAATATCTTCATATTTTTTACTAAGTAAATCTTCACTAAATCCATTGTCTTTTAAAAATGATTTTAAACTTTTACCATCCCTAGTTGTTTTATTCATAATATTATAAACTGCTTCTTGAGCATTATATAAAAGACTTAATCCTACTAATTGTACTCTTGAGTTTGTTTCATCTTTTACATTAACTACCATTGGCGTAAAGTAATTAGCAGCATTTAATAGATACTCAGATCCAAAATCTGATTCTGATACATTTTTTAGCAATGTTACAAAACTATTAATGTAACCACTTATATTTAAGTAACCAGCAGTATTTGAAAACATTGAACCTATTTTATTAAAATTTATTCCATTTATTTCTGAAGAATATATTTTATTAATAAAATCACCTTTTTTAAAATTATTACCTTGGTCTAACTTATCTTGGACTGTAACTTCTTTTTGAAAGGCATTATAACTACCTTTACCATTTGAAATTATTGAATTATAAAAAAGATATCCCGCACTATTTGTTCCACCTCTTTCATCGGTTGGGTGGCCAGTTGGACCTTTTGTACCATTTGAATCGCCTGGGTAAGAACCATCATATCCTTTATTAAGTAAATAATTTGTTAATGCGCCTGTATCTTGGATTGCTCATGATAGGTCTTTTCTTGATTCTTCATTAGAAAGTTTTAATTCTTTATCTAAACCAGCAAGTATTCCCATTTCATTGTTGCTTGATTTATTAAAACCTTTTCCACCTTCTTTATTAAATGAATCTTCGAAATATCCATTTTTTAAATAATCTTTATAGAAACCATCTTCATACATTCCCATTATGTAACTGGCATAAACACCTGCATTTTTATCTATATCTATTTTTGAGATTGAAGGCATTAATATACTTTTAAACATTTCAATTGAATTACTAAAATCAACTTGTTTTTTATTATAAGTATAGCTTGTAGGTATTTTTAATGCGGTTGGTGTTGGTGCTAAATACATTGATAATATTTCGTTTATATTATAATTTAAATTCTCATGTCTACTTGCAATTATTAACTTACTTAATATCTCAGCACCATTATACATTTGTTTTTGAACGTCAGTTAAACTACTGTAATTATTATCGACTTCTTTTTCTGAATCTTTTTTTGTACCACATGAAATAATTGAAGTTATTGGTGATAATAAAATTGTTATAGCAGTTAGTGTATTTATTAGTTTTTTCATTTTCTTTTTCTCCTTTATTTATAAATTATTTTTTTTATAATAAAGGTATATTTTTTCTTTTTTCGAATGTAAAAAAAATATCATTTTAAAATAAACCAAGTTTAAAAATTTATTTTTAAATTCTTTTAAAAAAACATCTTTGATATTACAAATAAACTTTATACTTACTCAGGTTATATTTTTTATATATTTATATAGTAATAAAAGTTTATTTTTTAATAATTTATAAAAAAGTTTTAAAAATAAAGTCAAACTAGCATATAAATAGATAAAAATACTATAGACATTAAAAATAAATATCATAAATATAATAGAAATTAAAGCTAGGAGAATTGATACCAATAAAAAAGTATATTTTAAATAAGTAATAATATTTTTAAATACAGTATTATGATTGTTAGTTATTGAATTTTTAAATAAAAAAAAGTTGTAACTAAAGTTTATTTTATAAAAAAATGCAATTAATATTAATAAATTAAATAATACAAATAAATTAAATTTTAATATTTTTAATAAGATTTTATTTTTTACATCAACTTTATCAAAACTGAAATCATTATTTAATAAGTTGATTTTAAATTTTATTATTATAAAAACCATTACAAATAATGCTTCAATATAAATCATTGTTAAAAATGTAGTAGTTATATTAAAATTTAATAAAATCAAGTTAAAAACTATTATCTGTAAATAAAATAACTTAAATTTTTTAATGTTTTTTTCATGTAAATTACATAATAGTTCTTCTTTTTTCATAACATTATTATATATTTGAAAACAGATATATCAACCTAAAAAGTGATATTTAAAAATATATGTAAAATATAAAAATATTTTAATAAATTATTTATTTGATAACAGTAAGTTAATTTTAGCTGCAACCAAGTCCATTGCAATTACATTACCCTCATAGTAAGGAACGATTATATCAGCATGCTCAATTGAAGGTTCAACAAAAAATTTATACATAGGTCTAACAGTTGATAAATAATGATTTATTACGTTATCTAATGTTCTTCCCCTTTCATTCACGTCCCTTTGTAACCTTCTAATAAAACGAATATCATCATCAGTTCTTATAAATATTTTGATATCACTTTTTTTTCTAATTTCATCAATTTGTAATGCTAATATACCATCTAATATAACAACTTCTGATGGTTCTATAATTTTATATTCACCAGATTGACAATGATTTTTAAAATCATATAAAGGAACTTTGATTGGTTTAAATTTTAACAAATCATCAAGATGTTTACATATTAATTCAATATCAAGAGATTTAGGGTGATCAAAATTAAGTTTTTCTCTTTCTTCTAATTTTAAGTCGCTAAAATCTTTATAATAATTATCCATAGAAAAATGAGTCACTGAGTGTTTTTTAAAAATTTTATCTGATAAAGTTTGAGCAAATGTAGTTTTACCACTTGCACTTCCACCTGCTATAGTAATAATTGTTACCTTTTTCACAAAAAACCCCTATTTATATTTCTATTATAAATTAAATTATAAAAATAAATAAAATTTTATTGTAAAAGTTATTTAAAATAATAGTATGTAATACGGAGGTACTTAAATGAAAAATAAGGTATTAGTTATATATGGAACAGTAAGTCCAAAAGATAAATCTTATTCAATTGAATTAACAAACAGATTCATTGAAGAATATAAAAAAGTAAATAAAGAAGATGAATTTATATACTTAGACTTAAATAATGAAGAAATGGCAAAAAAAACTCTTTCAAGAGAAAATTTTCAAATTTATTTCAATGACGAGGATGCAATAAAATATATCGAACAATTAAAATCAGTAGATAAAGTTATTATATCTAGTCCAATGAATAATTTTAATGTTAGTGGTTTAATTAAAAACTATTTAGATCATGTATTATTAGCAGATCATTCATTTTCATACAAATACGCTAAAAAAGACGGTTCAGTTGGATTATTAAACCACTTAAAAGTTCAAATATTAACAACTCAAGGGGCACCATTAGGTTGATACCCTTTTGGTAATCATACAGAATTTTTAAAAGGAACATGAGAATTTGTAGGCGCAAAAGTAAATGAGCCGATATTACTTGCAGGAACAAAAACTGAACCCATTTCAAAAATGGATGCTAAAAGCGCTATTGATACAATAATAGATAAAATATCTGAAATATCTAAAAATTTTTAATAGAAAAATAAAGAGGGATCAAATATGTATGTAATAGATTATGAAGATGTTCAGTTAATTCCGAACTTTTGTAAAGTAAAATCTAGGAGTGAATGTGACACTAGTGTAAAACTTGGTAAATTTACATTTAAATTACCAGTTGTGCCAGCTAATATGGCTTCTGTAATTAACGAAGAACTTGCTGAAAAATTAGCAATTGAGAATTACTTTTATGTAATGCATAGATTTAATGTAGATGCTGTAAAGTTTGTAAAGAAAATGAAAGAAAAAAAACTAATTACTTCAATTAGTGTTGGTGTTAAGGAAAATGATTTCAAATTAATCGATGAATTAGTTGAAAAAAATTTAATACCAGATTTTATTACAATCGATATAGCTCACGGTCATTCATTGCAAGTAAAAAATATGATCATTCATATAAAAGAAAAAACCAAAGGTCAATCTTTTATTATTGCAGGTAATGTTGCAACTCCACAAGCAGTTAGAGACCTTGAATATTGAGGAGCTGACGCAACTAAAGTTGGAGTAGGTCCTGGTAAAGTTTGTATCACAAAACTTAAAACTGGTTTCGGAACTGGAGGATGACAACTAGGTGCCATAAAATGGTGTAGCAAAGCTGCACAAAAACCAATTATTGCAGATGGTGGTCTTAGAGTTAATGGTGACATTGCCAAATCAATTAGATTTGGCGCAAAGATGTGTATGATTGGAAGTCTTTTTGCAGCACATGAGGAATCACCTGGAAAAACAGTTGAAGTTGATGGTGTCTTATATAAAGAATATTATGGTAGTGCTAGTGAATACAATAAGGGTGAAAAAAGATATGTTGAGGGCAAAAAAGAACTAATTAAAATTAGAGGAAAAATTATGAGTACTTACAAAGAAATGTGTGAAGACTTGCAATCTTCAATTTCTTATGCAGGCGGAACAAAGCTTGAAGATATTAAAAACGTCGATTATGTAGTTTTAAAAACAGGAAACTTTAGTTAGTTTCCTGTTTTTTTAAAAAAAATTATTACCTTTTATGAAACCAGCAAAAAATTTCATTTTTAAATATTCTTGTCCCATATTGGGGTGTTCAAACCTGAATTTATTTAATGCTGAGTAGAATATTTGTTCTCCTTCGTTAAATTTTTCAAAGAAACTTTTGTTTAAAATTATATTATCGCAAAGTATTAAAGCACAATTTGTGATAAAAAACTCGTAGTTTTTTTGTTTGCCTTCCATTATTTTTAAATATTGATCAAAATAACTATTTAATTGTTCATCTTTTTTATTATAAATGATTGTTGAAAAAATACCTTTATCTGTTTTGAACATGCTTATTAATGCAGCTTTTTCTTCAAGAAATACATTATTAATTGAATTAACCATTTTGAAATCCTCAGGAGTAACTTGAGGGTACATAAGATCAAACACTAAAAAGTTATTTGATTTAGGTAGTGAAAATTTTAATATTTTAAAATTGTCATTTTCTTCTCGTAAACACTCTTTATATCTTGAATATAAATTTAATAGAGAAGAAACTTTATTAGAAACTTTTTTTAAATTATATACATACAATGGCTTTAGTGAACTATCTAACGAGTTAAATATTTCATAAAATTCTTCTTTTAACGCACTTAAATAAACTCTATTGTTAAATAGTTTAAATAATAAACTCGAGTAATTAACAAGTTTTAAATCTGAATCAGAGCTATTTTCTCTAATGTCTATGTTTTTTACATAGTTAAAATGTTCTGAACAAAATCCATAAAAATTAAAAGTGTTATTGTTAACATTATTAAAAAATATTTCTCCAAAAGGAAAGTGATTATCAAAAACATTTTTACGATAAGTGCTTAAATAAGATTCTTCTTCAAAATTTATTTTATATAAGTTATTTTCTACTGCATTTTTTTCACAATTAATAAAATGACATACCTCATCTTTACCAAGAGCTCTATAGTGTTTTAAATATAAATTATTCGAATATTCTAAATATTTAGGATACTCTTCTTTATTTACAATTGCCTTTAAAAAAGTTAAATACTCCTTTTTTTTTGTTTTTTTTAAACTTTTAAAACAACAATCTTTAAATTGTTTATTACTTAAACAAAAACATTGCTCATTATTATCAATGTTAAAAAAATTAACTCCATTTGAAACTAAAAAATTAATATTATCATTGTCTAAAAAATAATTTTCAAATAAAGCATCTACAAACTTTCTTGCTTCATCATCAGAAATTCTATTATTTAATGCTTCTTTGTAAACTTTTTGCTTATCAATTAATAGTTTTAAATTCTTTTCATCATTTATTAACATTTTTACCCCACTATATTTAGATTGCTTTATAGTATTAATTTTATATTATTTATTAAAGTTGTGTCATTAAAATAAAAACTTATAACTAGTTATTTTTAATTCTAGTCATAAGTTCTTTAATTCTTTTATTTCTTTGTTGTTTTTCTTTTTTAAGTTGAACTGCCTTATCTTTTTTCTTTTTAGCGGCCATTGATTTTTTAACCTTTAGTGTTCTATTGTCCTTTTCTAAAGTTTTTTCAATAGTAACATCTTCTTCATCTTTAAAAATAGTAATTATTTTTCTATCTTTTACTATTTCTTCTGCAATTAATGAATTGTCAACTTTTAATTCATTAAGCTCTACAATATTTGAAAAATCGAATAAATCTTGATTTACATCAAAGAAAAAATTGAAAAAATCAAGCAATTCTCTAGAATAATAAGATCTATCACAAAAATTTTTGGATACATTTCTTTTCATTTCATAAATATCGTTTGCTGATTTTACTGAATAAATTCATTGCAAATCGACCAAATACGTATCAAATAATAGTGATAAAAAGTCTTCTTTAAGCTCTTCATTTTCTCTTAATATTTTAAATGAATCTAGAAAATCATTAAATTCTGGTACAGTCAAGAAAAATCCTTCTTGATCTCCAAAGTTAATAATATCCCCATCATTAATTTCATAAACAATTTTACCTAGTTTTTTAATAAATTCTGTATCAAACCTAAATATAGATTTTATTAAATCTAGATACTCCCTATATGCAATTAAATAATCATCATCCACTTTTCTTTCAAGGTATTCAAAATATTTATCTCTTATTAAACCAACTGCCTTAATACCAGTATTGGTAATTATTTCTTTTTTAGTTATATTTGGTCTAAAAAATTTTTCATAATGCAATCCAATACCAAAAGAAACATCCGTTGGGTGATGGTGATCTGCTGGAACAATTGTTATAATAGGAAAAATAAAAGGATATATACATTTAATTGAATAGTAATAAACTCTTGATAACAAAGGTACTCTATTACCTAATGTTTTAAGTATTCTATTTAGATTTTGCAGCTCTTCTTTTGTAACCTCAAATAAAGCATCAATTTGAAGGTCCATATCTTCATCTTTAAGTTTTTTTGCAAATTTTGGGTAATATTTCTCGAAACTAATTGTATTTTCAATTCAAAGACCATTGACCAAATCATTTATATTTCTTAAAATGTATGGATTTAAGAAATCACCACCAACTAAGAAACCTTCATTGTTAAATTCATAAGTTTGAACACCTGGTGTCACAAAATTTTTAACTATTAGTTTTTTTACGTGCATATAAAGTCTCCTTAAAGATATTTATATAATTATACCAAAAATTAGCTAATTTTTGAATGTCTTATGAAAATGGACTTATACCTGTTTACTAAATTTCAGCGTTTTTAATATATTTACGTTTTTTTAATAGAGTTAATATTAAGAGAACTAAAATTAGAATTTTATTTAAAACACCAACAATATATCAATATTCACTTGTTCCATCAATAAATATGTTGTGTAAATCTTTATCTGTTAATGAGTATTCTTCTAAATCTTCTAATATTTCATTGATGTAATTTTCTCAATCATATAAATTTTTAGATGAGTTTAATTGAAATAACTTGTTTTTACAATTTTCCTTAAATACTTTTGGATAATTTTTGTTATAATAGTCAATTTTTGACATGTATTTTTTAATTTCTTCTCAAATAATATATATAATCTCATCTATTTCTAAAACTTCTTTTTGGGACAAAATATTTTCATAACTTATTTTTGCAATCAGATCTGAAATTCTTATAATTTCGGCTGCTTGTTCAACAAATTTTAGCACAATATGTCTATCTACTATTCTATTTTTATTTTCAACAATCAATGAATTTAGAATGTCTTGGTAAAATATTTTAAAATTTTCTTTTAAATTATTAAAATCATCAATAAAGGACATACTTTTTAAAATATCAAATACATCATCAAAACTTTTTCTATATATTGATGCAACTTTTAAATCTTTATGAATTAAATTCATTAGTTCATCTAGCGAAATTAAAACTTCTTCAAAAAATACTTCAAATTTTTTATATTGTTCTTTATTAAAATTATATTTTCCTAACATAATAATTCCTTTTTAATATATATTAATAATATATAACATTCAATTAGAAAGATAAGAAAAATGATAGAATATTTTAAAACGTTTAAAATTGTTGATAATGATGTTAATAATTTAAAAAATGTTAGACCTTTTTGAACTAAAGAAGTATCAAAAAGCATAAATAAGTTAAAAAAATGAAAAGTCAAATTTAAACATTTAAGTAATTTTGAATTAGAAGTTCCAGAAAAATATGGTGATTATCCTGAATTTATAAAACAAATTAGCAATTACAATAATTTTTTAAATCAAAAAAGTAAAGATATAAAATCAGATATTAAAATATATTCAAAATTATATAAAATATTTTGTGATTATTCTTATATTTTAGGATGAGTAAAATTTATTGAAATTGTTTGCAAATTTTATGAAGACTTGAAATATAAAGAAGTTTCAAATAAAATGGAATACTTTTTAGATCTTGTTAATAAAACATTATTTAGTTTTTTTGAAATATATAAAAAAAATATGTACACTCTAACAGAAAATGATGATTACATTAAATTATTATTAGATAATGTAGCTATACCAAACAAAAATATATTTGTGGTAAACGACATTCTTGGAAATTTATTAAAGTATTCAAAAACTCTTTTTAGAAAGAAAAAGGTTAATGACGCAATTTATATAAAGATTGCATCATCAACCTTAGAACTTGTAAATTTTAATTACTCATTTTCATTTTTCTCTTACAATATAATGAAAAATTTTTATTAATCTATTTTAGTTTTATATTTAATTCATCCAAACTTGATGATTCTACAATATCTGGAGCATTTGTCATTGGATCAATACCAGATGAGTTTTTTGGGAACGCAATAACCTCTCTTATTGAACTGCTATTTGTAAGAAGCATGCATAGCCTGTCGAGCCCTATCGCACAACCTGAATGGTATGGTGCACCATAATTATAAGCATTTACAAATCAACCAAAATTTGATTTGATTTTTTCATTATCAAAACCAATTGCTTTGAACATTCTTTCTTGAATTTCTTTATTAGTAATTCTTTGACTTCCACCACCAAGCTCAAAACCATTAAGAACAATATCATATGCTTTTGCCTTTGCATTTTTGAAGTCAATATCAAAATTATCAATACTTTCATCGGAAGGCATTGTAAATGGATGATGAGCTGCAACATATCTGTTTTCTTCTTCAGAAAACTCAAATAGCGGAAAATTAATGACTCAAAGAAATTTATATTCTTCTCTATTAATTAAATTTTTTAAATTTGCGCATGCATTTCTTATTGCACCCATTGCTTTACTTGCAACATCATAATCTTCTATCACAAAAAGAACCGTTGATTCATTTTTTATATTAAATATTTCTATAATTTGTTTTTTTTCTGATTCATTTAATTTAGAACCTATTGATCCGGTTCATTCTTTTAAATCATATTTTGCAAATCCTAAAATTTCAACAGAGTTTTGCTTACCTACTTCAGTTAGACTTTCAAGTTCTTTCTTATTTAAAAGACCACTTACGCAAATAGATCTAATTGATTTATTTTTTAAGTCTTTAAATAAATTTACGTCTGTATTTTTAAAGCAATCATTTAATGTTTTAATTTCTAAATCAAATCTTAAATCAGGTTTATCTGTTCCATATTTTTCTATAGCATCGCTATAATCTAACCTGATAAATTTATCTTTAAAATCCAAGTTTTTTATTGTTTTCATAACTGTTTTAATAGAGTTTTCAATCATTTCTATAACATCTTCTTGATTTGCAAATGACATTTCCATATCTAATTGAGTAAACTCTAATTGTCTATCAATTCTTAAATCTTCATCTCTAAAACATTTTGCAATTTGGAAATATCTATCAAAACCTGAAATCATAAATAATTGTTTGTATAATTGTGGAGACTGAGGTAAAGCATAGAATTTGTTTTTATTTAATCTTGAAGGAATTAAAAAATCTCTTGCACCCTCAGGAGTTGATTTACCAAAAATCGGTGTTTCAATTTCTATAAATTTATTATCTGAAAAAAAGTTTCTTAAAACCTGATATACTTTATGTCTAATGATAAATTTTTCTTGCATTTCAGGTCTTCTTAAATCAAGATATCTATATTTAAGTCTTGTATCTTCTTGGGCTTCAATATTATTTTTAATTTCAAATGGTGGCAGGTCAGATTTATTAATTATATTTATTTTAGATACTTTTATCTCAATTTCACCTGTTGGGATATCAAAATTTTTTGATTTTCTTTCAATTACAACACCACTAATTTCAATTACAAATTCTGGTTTGATATTTGAAATATCAATTAAATCTTTTTCTTCAATCACCAATTGAGTTATGCCTCACAAGTCTCTTAAGTCAATGAAAGTCATTGCTCCCATTTTTCTTATTTTTGAAACTCATCCTTGTAAAATTATATTTTCATTTAAATTACTTATATTCAACTCACCACAAGTATGTGTTCTTTTCATTTTTTACTCCTTTTTCAAAAATTCTACAATTTTATCAAAACTGATTTTGCTTTCAGTTTTTAATTTTTGATTTTTAATTATTACTACTTTTTCTTTAATTTCATTATCACCTATAATTATTATATTTTTTGGATTATACTTTTCAGAGTTTTTAAATCCGGATTTTAAATTTTTTCCCATGTATTCAAAATCTACTTTTAAATTTTCATTTCTTAACATAAATAATAATATACTTGAAAATGATTTAGCCTTTTCTGAAATTCCAATTATAAAAGCATCGAGTTGCTGATCTTCAAATAATTTTATTTGCTGGTTTTCTAATGATAAAATTATTCTTTCCATTCCCAATCCAAAACCACATGCAGGAATATCAATATTTGACATTTTTTTAAACAAATTATTGTATCTTCCACCACCAATTATTGTTAAACCATTTTCATCAACAATTTCAAAAACTAAACCTGTGTAGTAATCTAATCCTCTTACTAATTTTTTATCCTCATAAAAATTTATGCCTATATTGTTAATGTTTTTTTTAATATTATTATAATATTCTTTGTCACTTTCTTCTAAAAACAATTTCATATCAATTACATCTTCAAGTTGAGATCTATCGATTTTACAGTCAAGCGCTCTTAAAGGATTAGTATTTATTCTTGTTTTACAATCATCACAAAGATTTTTCGAATCTAAATATTTTTTAAGTTCATTAATGTATTTTAATCTTTGTTCACCAATAACTATGTAGTTAATATTTAAAGTATAGTTTTTTAAACCGATAGAATTTAATATCATAAAACAAAGCGAAATAAGTTCTGAATCAAGTTCAGGAGAATTAGGTCCGAATACTTCAACACCAAATTGACTAAACTGTCTCATTCTACCTTTTTGGGGTCTTTCATATCTAAACATATTTGAAAAATAAAATAACTTTAAAGGTAAATTTTCTTGAGTATATAACTTATTTTCAATTACTGCTCTAACAGTCGGGACTGTCCCCTCTGGTTTTAAAGTTAATTCCCTATTCTTCTTGTCTAGAAAATTATACATTTCTTTAGTTACAATGTCAGTTGTATCCCCAACATTATTTTTAAATAATTCTGAACTTTCAAAAACTGGGGTTTTGATTTCATTAAAATTAAAATTATCAACTATATTTCTTATTATAAATTCTAACGCAAAGTATTGTTTTGCTTTAGAATTTATAATATCTTCAGTTCCTCTTGGTTTCTGGATCATTTTATCCCCTCTATAATAAAATTAATAAGTAAATATTATTATTTTTAATAAACATTATGATTATATAAGATTAAATCAATAATTAAAAAGCATTTTTAAATTTAAAAAACCACATAACAATGTAGTTTTAATTATATTACAGTAAAGTAAAATAAAATACCTTTCTCATCGTTTATATAATGAGAGCTATTATTGTATTCTCCACTTTGTTCTATTGGTGATTCAGGTAATTTTTGATCTCCATTATATTTTTTCGAAAATAATCTTATACTATATTGATTTTTTTCTTTATCGTATTCTGGTTTTATATTTTTAATGTCTAAATCATTTAAAACTATTGGTCAATAATTATAGTTTATAGAATTGATTGAAATTAAATACATTAAAACTGTATAAATGCTTGTATCTGGTAAGTTACCAAGACTATATTTTATTTTAAATTTATCATCACCATCTTTAATTATTTCTTCAAATGTTGCTGGAAAATTTATATTATTTTGTCCGGGTGACGAATCAAAAGTTTTAATGTTGTAAGAAAGATCAATCATTCCATAAAAGTTTTTCGGTTTTTCTTTTGGTATAGTATCATTTATTTGTATTTTTGCATGAAATGGGGTTACATCATTTTCAACTTCTGATTTATAATAAGTAATGTTTTCTAAAAGAGTTAATTCATCTGCAATTTTTTGAAGATATTTAATCATAGAAGTATTTCTAAATAAAAGACTGTTTAATAACGTATTTGGTCTATGATCATAAACTTCACCAATTTCAGTAATATTAAAATTATCTTGCAAATACAATGAATTTATAATTTTAATGTAAGCGGTAATTGTATCATTTGAATTATCTTTATTTGTTATTAGAAATCTATAATTCCCATTTCTATATAAATCATCATTCATGGATATTTGAGTTTCATTTTTAAAGACTTTATAATCAATTTTATTTAAGTCATATCCTGCATTGGTTAATTTTGTATTTATAACCTTCAACAGATCTTCATTATATAAGAATTTATCAATTTCAATATCGTCTATATTAATTTTATCAAACCCTGTTTTACTAATAGGCATTATTGGATCTGGTCGTTCAATGTCATCTATAGAGCTGCCTGTTCCACAACCAATGGTTAACAAAGATAAAGTTGGCAATAATGAAATTAAAATTAATTTTAGTTTTTTCATATACCTAACCCCCTAAAATAATGTGAAGCATATTTAATCTTTTTAAAGAGAATCAGCTCAAATTTACACTAAATACATATAACAATCATGAACCAAATATTCCAGGAATGAAATACCATCATTGAAATACTAAAGGTAATACAATTGTAGAATAAATTGTTTTAAGAGCAAAATAGAATGCAAGATAACATAATGCAAAACCAAGAAGAGCACTTACAATAACAACAGGAACATATATGAAAATAAATAATTTTGCTATATATAAATCTTTGTAACCAAGAACTTTCATAGATGATATTATTTTTTTATTTTCACTTATAACTAAATTAATTGTTAACAATATTATTACAGCACTAAGCAATGTTCAAACAAAAATTACTAAAAATATTATTGAATTTACTGTGTTGTTAATTCTTTCTAAAACTTTTTTTGCTTCATTAACTGCTGAAAGGTTATTTATCGATCCCTTAGAGAAAGCATTATACGTTTTTTGATTAGTGCTTCCCCCATTTAATCCAAACATTGAATAGTCACCATACAATTGAATTGTTGAAACACCTTTTGTAATGTCTGTAATACTTTCATCAAGTGAAGTTTTATAATTAAAAATTGGATATTCATTTTTAAATAAATTATTAAATTTATTGTTTTCAGGTTCTTTTATAAATTCTTTAAAACTTTCAAAGGCATTAGCATTTGTTTTATTATCCTTAATAAAAGTAATTAAGTTTTCTAAACCTACTTTATCTTTTGGGTTTTCTCATTCTTTCATGAATAGATTGAACAATAGTTTTTCACTTTTATCAAAACCAGAAACTTTTTTAGCTGTATCATTGTTTATTCAAGCTTGGTTATCACCATATTTATCAACAATACCCACTACTTTATATTTTTTTTCTACATTATTAATTTTTTTATTAATAGAACCATTAGAAAGTGCTTCAGACATTAATGTTGGTCCAACCATATTTTCAGAAGTTAAATCAATGTTAGATTTATAAACATAATCTTCAGTTTGAGTTCCTTCGTCGTTAATTGTTTTATTTTTTCAGTCAGAAACCTTTTGATCTCCTTTTGAGAAGATAGAATTATTATATAATTCTCACGGTGAAGTATTTCCAGTTTTATCAAAAGCATCTAATGAATTAGTATCTCAGCTGTCTATGCTCAATTCTTGATTTTTATAGTTGAGTGCATTGATTAAATGATTCACATTTAAATCAGAACCAACACTTAGGTTTAGTCTTTTTGCAAGTGATTCATTTACTAAAATGTTATTTTCATCTTCAAAAACACTATTAATTAAGTTTTCGCCATTTCTATTTACGAGATTTAATGTTTTATTATCTTTTTCTACACCATATACTTTTGTTTGCAAATTATCTATAGTTGAATTTATTAATATACCAATATCATCACTTTTATAATTGTAAGGGATTGTTCCAAATCCTACATTATAATAACCATCAGGATCACTATAATTTTTTAATAAATATTCTTTGACTCTTGTTGGTGAATTATTATAAATACCTTGTAAAAAAGCTTGTTGAAAATTATTGTAGAAGTGCACTTGAAATCAATTATATATCGAAACAATAGTATTAATTCTTTGATCTTTTCAAACTAAAGAATCCTTAATATCATATAAACTTGTTGATAAAGAATCATCGTTATTAATAGTACCCTCTTCTGTAAACTCAATTAAAGGGTTAGTTGCACCAACTACTTTAAGTTCCTTGTCACCTATTATATTTGGTCTTAATTCATCATTTATTCCAGTTTTGACATAATTAGTTCCCTCACTAAAATAGTCTTGTCTAGATTCATTTTTAAATATATCTTTTAAACCTATAGAATTTTTATATTTTAAGTAAAATAATCTAATAGATTCTAAATCTTCAATTTTTTCAAGTGACTCACTATCACTTATTAAAACTTTAATTAATGCATTTTTATCTCAATATTTATCAAATTTATAGTTTTTAAGATCAGTTCACAAATTCATTATAGTGATTTTGCTAAAATTTTTGATTTGTTCTTCATCTTTAATATCTCCAAAATCAATTTTTAAATCAAAATTTTGCAAATAACTTATATCTATATTTTTATATGACAAATCATTAAGTGTTGATAAATCTTCTGATGGAGAATAAATTTTATTAGATGTATTATTTTCAATTATCATATTCGCCAATTCGCCTGAGCTAAGTTTTTTAGGATCTTTAACATCTGAATATGGATTATAAGTTTTTAAAAAACTTTTAGGACTATTATAAATTGGTGATTCATATTCAGTGATATTATCATATTTTGTATTGTTATAAGTTTTATCAACATTTGTTTTTAATACACCAGGTGTTATGGTTCCTAAAGTAATTAAAAATGAAGAAGTACCTATAACTCCAAAGACAGATGCTAATTTAGTTATTGAACTTGATAAAATTGCTCCTTTAAATCTTGAGTCAAATTTTTTTCTTTTTGTAAATATTTTTTTAAGTAATAAATTAAATTTACTAGTAATTTTTCTATTTTCATAATGAATCATTTCTAGTGGTTTATATGAATTCAATACATAAAAATAAGTCACTAAAGTTATTAATTCTAATAATATAAAAATACCAAATATATTTACTAAAATAGATTCCCATGAAAAATCAAAGCTTAAAATATTAATTTGAAAAAACTTATCAAAAATTCCAACAACAACCTCTTGTATACTAGAACCTATGAAATAACCTGCCAGTCCTCCTATTATCGAAACAAAAAATGGATACAAACTTGTTGAAAGTAATAATGAAGATTTTTTATAACCTAATGAAATCAAAACTCCTAATTGTGGAAAAGATTTTTTTAAGTCATTTTTTATCATTAATATAAGCATAACAATTGCAATTAATAATGTTATACCAGTAACTATATACCCTATTATTTCAAACATTTTAATCGCTTGGTTTATAAAATTAACTCTTGAACTAAACTTATAGTTAGCATCATTTTTTGAATATACAATTTTAGTACTACTCATTAATTTATTGCTAAATCATGAATATAGTTTAATTGATTCGGCTTTTGTTTGACTTGTAAGTACCTCATTTAAGTAATTAATATCTCCATCATTTTTAAATTTACCAACAAAATAAACTTCAATATCACTATTTGAGTTTGCTTTTAACTTTTCATTTGCTTTTAACTCTGCGTTTGTTATTCAAATACGTCTATTTTCATGTTCTGTTAAATTAAATTCATTATTAGGATATATTGCATCATAATAAAAATACTTATACCCAAAATTTTCTGGATTTAAATAAAAAAGAGCCTCATTTTTTGTATCGGGCAAAGGTTTTTCAGAACTAATTACAGGTGTTGAAAAGTCTGCTGATGATCCAAATCCAACTACTTGGAATCAATTTTGTTGAGCGTATTTACTTTCAGGTTTTCAAAGATTAATATCTTTTTTTTCATACTGAGATAAATCAACTTTTAGTTTTTGACTATTTTTTACAAGAACACTATCACCATATTCATCATCTTGTAATCTAACAATGTCATTTATTTTTATATCATTTTGATTAGCAAAATTTTCATTAATATATACTCAAGATTTGGTGTAGTCGTTTGTTGCTCTTGTATAGTTTTTATACAATTCTAACGACATACCTTTTGAAACTACAAATTTGTCAATATTTTGGTATGGATTTAATGTAATTGCTTTTATACTTTTATTTGATGATAAGCTAAAATTTCTTGTTTCAACACGATCAAATAAAAATTCATTTTGTGAATTCAAAAGTTTATCTTGCACATAAGATATAAGCATATTGTTTTTTTGATTTTCATCAGATATAGATTTAAAATTATCTTTTAAATAATCATTTTCATAAGTAGTATTTTCTAAGTCAATTACAAAATCATGTAAATTACTATTTTTTTCTGAAATAAAATTATCAAATGATTTTTTAATCCTACTAGTTGATGAAAAACTTGCTGTAAATATAAAAGACGATAGTAAAACCAAAACTAATATCGCAACAAGTTGTATTTTATTTTTTATTAAGTTTTTAAATGAATTTTTAAAAAAAGGTTTTTGTTTATTCATTATTTTATAACTTCCTGTTCTTATTTCGACAATAAAAATAAAAAAAATAAACTTGCATAAATATAAAATAAATAATATTTTATATTTATGATTATATCAATTTAAAAAGTAATAAAACAAAAAAAATTTGGAAAATTTACTCTAAAAATTTTATAAAATAATATAAAAAATAATACAATTTATAAATTTAAATCTATAAATTGTATTATTTTTATAATATTTTTTATATTAATAAAATAGACAACCCTAAAGAGACCAAATTATTTAAAATTTTTTTAAATAATTGTTTCTACAGAAAGGGTGTTTTTTTATGCCGAAAATAATAGACAAAAAGATAAAATTATTAGCAATTAAGAAATTTCTTGCTGGTGAAAAAGCTTCTAAAATTGCCGAAGAATTAAATTTAAAAAGTGGACAACCACAAATAAAACAATGAGTAAAAAGATATAATATTAATGAACTAGAAAGCGAATTAGATTATTCGCCTTGTGAGGTTAATATTTATATGAAAAAAGACATTGAAAACAAGATTCTTAAAGAAGAAAATAAAAAGTTTGAAAAAGAATTAAGTAAACTTAAAAAAGAAAAACTAAAAGATAAGGCTAAAATAAATTTTTTGGAAAAGCGCATGCCTTCTTGCATGAATTTATCGAAGACTCAAATGAAGATAGAAACAAGTAAGAAGGTTTGAAAAAATAACACCTATAACATAATTTATTTTGATAATTCTACTGAATTAAGCATAAAAGATAAATGCAAAGCTTTATTTGTTAATTTTGCTAACTATGCAAAATGAAAAAATAAAAATCAAAAAGAACTATCTGAAAATAAAAAAGTAGAATTAAAAAGAAAATATAATGATAAAGCGATAGACTTAATAAACAAGTTTTCAAAAAAGAATGGATCTTCTGGTTCAAGAAATGTAAGTTCTTGAATTAGAGATGTTTTTAATATTAATGTTAGTTACAAAATAATAAATGAATTAAGAAAAAATAAGTTAGTTGATCTAGTTAAAATTAAAAGAGATTCTAAAAGAACCACTCACCAAAGAGGAAACGTTGTACCAGACTTAATTAAAAAAGATTTTAGCACACAATATAACTTTCAAAAAATTGGAATGTATGGTTCTTACTTAGACCTTATAATTAAAGGAAAAAAAGTTAAAATATTAGGAGAGTTTGCCTACAATTGATATAACAGGGAAATGATTGCTTATAATTTTGATTTAACTGAAAATTCAGAAATTGTTAAAAAAACTATTTGTGAAGTAATAGAAGTTATTAATAAACATAAGGTTAGCCATTCAATAATTCAAACTGATAGAGGAACCGCAAATACATCTTATGCTGTTAAAAATGTTATTGATTTATATCCGAATGTTGTTTTATCAATGTCTGAGTCAGGGTTTAAACATAATGCACCAACAGAATCTTTGAATGGTTGATATAAAGAATGTTTTTTTGCACAATACGGTAATGAATTTAAAAATTTTCAAGAATTCAAATTATTATTCGATCAATTTATAATTAAAAGAAATAACTTGCAAAATTACTTATATAATAAAAAAAGAAACCAAATATTATAAAATATTTCTGGTCTCTTTAGGGTTGTATATTCTAATTTCTTCTGTGTTCTTTTTTTTGTTGTTTTAACTCTTTATTTTTTTCTATTTTTAATAGTTTTTCTTGTTTTGCTTTTTCTGATTTTTCTAAATAAATATTTTGTTTTTCTTTTAATTTATTTTCATAAGTTTCATAGTTAGATATTTTATTTTTTAGATCTAAAACTTTTTTTTCATATTTATTATTTTTCTCTAATAAATTTTTAAATCTATTTAATTTATTATTTAATGATTCTTTAACACCATTAGTAGAATCTAGTATTAATACCCCTCTTTTAATGTCAATTAATCTTCAAAAACTTAAAGTTAGTGCACTAACAACTACAGCAATTGATAAACCTAATAATGTAAATCCAATTCCTGCACCTATTGACAACCCTGATAAAGTACCAGAAGAGTCAGCTACTTTTGATGATAATAACGCAAACACAAATATACCACCATGACTAGCAGAAAGTGTAACTTTTCCCAAACCAATAACTAGTCCTACAATTGCTCCACCTAACATTGCGCTTACTGCAACTCTTTTAGGGTCTTTAACCATAAATGGTATTGCTCCCTCTGACACAAAACATGCTCCCATTAATCAATTGGCTTTAGCTGCATCTTTATCTTTTAATGTTCAAACTTTTGGAAACATAATTGTTGAAGCAGCAATCATAATTGGAGGCACCATACCAGCAACCATTGCAGATGCCATTACTATAGTTTGTTGATCATAACCAACTAAAGTACTATCTTTTATAAGTTCACTACTTACTGCAAGATTACCTATTGCATAGGCTATTTTATTAATGGGTCCACCCATATCTACACACATCATAAATCCAATTAAAACTGATACTACTACTAGTAGATTGTTAACGGCTAACCATTGTATACCTGACTGAATAGAACTCATCAAATAACCTAGTGGTATATTAATTGCAAACATAACAAGACTTATAGATAGTAATGATATAACTGGTATAAACACAATGTCTCTAACTCCAGTTAATGATTTTGGAAATTTTCTCATCGCTTTACTTCATCCGAATACTAGCAATGCAGCTATGTACCCTCCGAATAAAGCTCCTATAAATCCAGATTCATTCCCTGCAATATTCGATGGTAATAATTTTGTAAATAATCCATCTCATTCTTTTACATCACTAAACTTTCCTACATACGCAAATTTCATTACATTTGTTGACAATAAACCTGCAATCATTCCAGGCATCAAACCTTGCGAACCTACTATTGAATATGCAATGTAAGCCCCTAAAATTGGCACCATCATAGTCATCGCTGTCTTACCTATTGCTGAAAATCAACCAGCAGCTGGATTTGTAACACCAAATAACCCTTTTGCATCACCATTACCTGCTGCAAAATCAATTAAAAATCCGATACCTAATACAATACCACCAGCAACTACAAATGGTAACATTCTTGATAAACCTCCAAGTAAATTACCTTTTACATCAAGGAATTTTTTAAGTGTTAATTCTCCTGAACCTTCATCAGTATCTGCTGCTGCTTTAATAGTTTTTAATCCTTCTCCTAATTGAAACTTTTCTATTAGTTTATCACCTTTAAATATTACTTCTTTTGTAGAAGTGTCCAATACTTTTTTTCCATTAAATCTTGAAAGTCCTTCAAGAGCTTTATCATGACCAAAAATAATAATTTTTGCATTTTCAATATCACTTTTAGTAAGTTTATTTTCAGTACCTCTTCTACCTTGAGTTTCAATTTTAACTGTTAAACCTTTTGATTTTGCATATTCTTCAAGTTTTTCAGCAGCCATATAAGTATGAGCAATACCTGTTGGACAAGCTGTTATACCAATTAAATCATATCCTCCATCATTATTTGTTTTTTTATCCTCTTTAGTTTCATTTTTTGATAATGCTTTTTTAACATCATCAATTTTGCTAGCATTTCTTAAAGTTTTTTGAACATTTGATTTCATTAAATATCCTGATAAATCAGCTAACGCACTTAGATGTTCATTTCCATCTTTTCCATTTGTCATAATCATAAAAACTAAATCAATTGGTTGATCATCCAATGATTGTCAATCAATTTTATTTTTTAATTTAACAAATGCAATTGCAGATTCTTTAACAGTAGAATTTAATACGTGCGGTATAGCAATACCATCTCCAACACCAGTTGAACCTTCTGATTCTCTTCTATAAACTGCTTTTCCAAATTCTTCTTTTGAGTTTATAAATTTATTTTTTAAAAGTTCATTAGATAAAAATGTTATAACTTCTTCTTTTGTTTTTAAATCTTTTTCAAAAAATGATATTTCTTTTTTAAATAAGTCTTTTAATTCCATATTAAATTCCTCCTTTCTTATTTAATTTTAGTAACACTAATTTGTTCTAATAAATCAATTATTTCTTTTTTATTAGCTAATCATTCTGTAAAAGCAGTTGCTCCTCCACATGATGCTGCATATTTTAATGTATTTTCTATATCTAAATTATTATTTATTCCATAAACAAAACCTGCAAGCATACTATCTCCAGCACCAACTGAGTTTACTAATTTACCTTTTGCAACCCCAACTTTATAAACACTATTATCTTCTGAAAAATACATACTTCCATCTGATCCCATACTTAATAAAATGTTTCTTGCTCCTAAAATTTTCAATTTATTTATAAGATTCTCAATTTCATCAAATGAGAAATTATCCTTATATTCAATGTTAAATGTTGAACATATTTCTTCCAGATTAGGTTTAATTATGTAGGGTTTTACTTCTAAAACATTTTTTAATAATTCGTTTTTACAATCACATACTAATAATGCTTTTTTATTTACTACAATTTCACCAATTTCTTTATAAATATTGTCATTAATCCCCATCGCAATACTTCCAGTAACTATTACAATATCTTTTTCACTAACATTTTTTTTAATGTAGTCTTTAATATTTAATAGATTACTTTCTTGCGTTTTAAATCCCATTCCATTTAATTCAGTTTCTTGGTTAATAGATAAATTTTTAATTTTATAGTTAACTCTTGTACTACCTTCATTTATAAAAAAATTATTTTTCAAACCTATTTCATTAAATTTTTTTATAAAAATGTCTTTATTATCTTTTCCCAATATTCCAATTGCCTCAACATTATCCTCAAGATTATTTAGTACAATTGCAGCATTTATACCTTTACCACCAATAACATCATAATCATTCGAATAATAATTAGTCATTCCTAAATTAATATTTTTATCAACTAGAATAATATGATCAATGGCAGGGTTCAATGTTATAGTGTATATCATTGTTACTCCTCTTCATTAATTAATGCAAGTTGTGTTTTATCACCATATTTTACAAAAGATTTAGATTTTAGTTTACTTTTGTCAGCTAAAGCAAATGCTAGATTTGAGTTTTTTATGACAATTCTTTTTACCTCAGCTTCATCTTCATCAGTTGTATAAAAATTATATTCTGAGTCAATTGCATTTGTACCAATGAATGCAACATCAAAATAATATTTTTTTAATGAATTTATAGTTTCCACACCAACAATAGCATTTGTTTTTAATTTTAGTTTACCTGGTAATAAATTAATATCTTCAACTCCATTATTTGCTAAAATTTGTGCATTTAAAATGGAGTTTGTGTAAATTTTATTGTTTAATTCTTTCTTGATTATTTTTGCTAAAAAATATGTTGTTGAACCAGCATCTAAAAACACAGATTCATTTTGCTTTATGCAATGCAAAGCTTTTTCTGCAATATTTTTTTTAGCTTCAATATTAGAAGACATTTTTTCAGTCAAATTTTCTTCTAATATTGATTTTTCCTTAACAACTTTTGCTCCTCCGTGAACTTTAACTAAATAGTTCTCTTTATGTAACTCATTTAAATCACGTCTCAAAGTGGTAAAAGGTATTTTAAGTTCATTAGAAATTGATTCATTTGTTGCATAACCATGTTTATTAACATAATTTATTATTAACTCGAGCCTTTTTTCTTTAAACATCTTTTACTCACCTCAATTAAATAATACACCTAAATAAACCAAAATATAACATTTTTTAGTTTTTTTTGGTTTTTTTTGATTTAAAAAAAATAAACCATAGGTTTATTTAACGTCTTCTTCTTTTTTTTGGTTTAATTTCTATACCTCTAGATTTTCTCATTGCAAAATCTAAATCTTTATACCTTTTTTCTTGTTCTATTGCTTCATCTCATATTGGGTTAATAATTTCTTTTTTTTCTGTTTCTTCTTTTAATTTTGTAGCGATAGCATAAGGGTTAGCACCATTTTCAATTTGCTCTGCTTGCTCAATTGTTAGATAAGGGTCTTGCGGTCTTTTACCTGTTTGAACCAAAGAAGCTAATTGCATTCTAATTTGTGATGATGATACTTTTTTATCTTTAAAATCAATTTGTCATTGAATTGGAGATATTTTTTCATATTTATAGGGTTCTTTAAGAATTGCATATAATATATTTACAAATTTTTCAAATCCTTCTTCCCCTTTTCAAAAGCTAGTAAGATCTTTTAAATTTAATTCTCCATTTGCTAGATCATATTTTGAAAAGTGCATTTCAAATACTTTTGTTGCTCAATCATTTTCTTCTATTAAATAAAAATTAGTAAATAAAGAACAATTGAATACATGTCTATCAAATTCATAAATAGATAAATTAAATCTATCAACTGTAGTTGTATCAATTGAAATATTAAAATTTTGTACGTTTACAACTTTACTTAGTCATTGGAACACAGATTGAGTGTATTTAAGAATGAACTTAAGTTTTTGACTTGAAAAAATAATTGTTTTTCATCTTGTAAAGTTAAAATCCCATTCTGATTCCTTACGGTTTGATGCAATATTAAAATCAAGATTTGCTTGAATGAATTCTTGAACTGGTAAATAGATCATTTCTTTTTTCATAAGAAATCCTCCTACTAATAAGTATTATACCATATATTAGGATACAAAATCTAGTCACCATTATAATCGTTTACAATTTGTACACTAAAAAACTAGAGATTGAAAAACTAAATATCTTTTTATTCTTAAACATACAACTTATAACCCAAATTATATATATTAACTAAAAAAAGTCAAAATTATTTTGACTTTTTTTAATTTTAATAAATAAAAACACATAAACTTTCAGTTAACAAATCATTGGGTTCTATTATTTTTTTGCAAATTTTTCAATAAAACTATTAACTTTTTTAGAATCAATGTTTCATTCTTCCATTGAATTATCATAATTAATTAATTCTTCATTTTTGGATTTAGTACTGATAATTTCATTTTTATTATCTTTTGATTCATTTTTTTCTTTAATTGAATCTTTAACTGAAGATTTATCCTCTGTTTTAAGGTTTAAATCTTTATTATCTAGATTTTCAGTTTTTGTAGATGAATTATTTGCTTGATTATTTATTAATTGATCGTAGGCTCTTGCTTTTCTTAAATATTCATCATTAATGTTATTTTGGTTATTAATTTGATTAATGTTATTAAAATTTTGTTCTTCATAAGCCTTTGGATTAAATTGAGGTAAATTAAAATCAGAGTAATAATTATAACCAACATAATTGTTTGTAGGAACTAGTGGAACTGGTGGATAAATAGGATAACTATTAAAAGGTATTTGATATGGTGTAACTGTAGGTCCACCAGATAAAACATAGTTATTCATTTGTTGACAAACAGACAAAGCTTTTTGGAAATTATCGAACATTCCACAAAAATATCTATTTTTATCTAAAATATAAAAAATATTATCTCTAACTCACATAACATAATACATAATTTTCATCCCTAACTTTAGCTAAATTTTACAATTATAGAAATAAGTATACTAAAAAATAATTATCATATTGTAAAATTTGTTACATTAATAATTTATAAATAAAAGACTTTGACTATTGCTTATAATAATTTTAAATAGATTTTTCTGATTCTTTTTCTTCTGAAATAGGTTTGCTATCTTCAGTTGGTTTTTCAGATTCTATTATTTTTTTTGGATCATTTTCAGAACTTTCTAACTTAGTTTCAACTTTTTTTTCATCGATTGGTTTTTCAGGTTCTACGATTTTTTTGGTTTCTTTTTCTATATTTTCAGGTTTAATTTCAACTTTTATTTCTTTTAAATTTTCAGCTTTCTCTTTTGCTTCAAGTAACTTTTGTTCTTTTTGCGCCTTCTTCTCAAGTTTTAAGGCAAGCTTTTTGCTTTTTTTATCAACCGGAGCTGTTGCTAAGTCTTCTATTTCTTTCTTGTATTCATTGTTATCTTCAAGAGCTTTATAAATAGAATCCATATTTACAGGTAATTTTATTAGATTTAATATTGGAGTTGTTTCCTTTATTAAATATAAGAAAATTCAATTTATTTCTTTTGTTGAATTAGTTGCAAAAACAATTGAGTTTTCTAATTCATCATATTTAAATGCCTTTATATTTTTACCACTTAAAAATTTTTGGAATGACTCATAGTCAAATCTCTCATAAAAATACATTTTATATTTGGCATACATATTTAAATCAAGCTTTGTTCCCTTAAATACAAGTTTACCTTTTTCTAAAACAACATAAAAATCAATTAAATCATTTATTTCATCAATATTATGAGAAGTAATAATAACAGTCCTGTTTCTATTTTTATAATCTATTAATAAATTTCTCATTTTATTTCTTCATGAAGAGTCTAAATTTGCTCCTGGTTCATCAAGAATAATAATTTCTGTATCTTTTATAAGAGATAAAATTAAACTTAATCTATTTTGCATACCTCATGAAAAGTTTTTTATTTTTTTATGAGCATCTTTTTTTAAATCAAAAAAATCTAACCAGTAATCAACTTTTTGATTAATTGATTTTTTATCAATTCCTAAAACAATGCACATATTTTTTAAATATGTTACAACGTTCATTTCATATAACGAAAAATCCATTTGAGTGTAAAAACTAATTTCTTTATTTGCTAAATGAGCTTTTCTTTTTTTCTTTGAAAAACCAGATACAAATACATCACCATCAAAATTAGAAATCGCACCAATTATTGTTTTAATAACAACTGATTTTCCACTTCCACTTGCCCCTAATATTGCAGTGGTTGTTCCTTTTTTAATTTCAAAATTAATTGGTCCAATTTTAGTACTCTTAAACTTTTTCACGTAATTTCTAAATTCAACAACATTTTCCAAAAAAATTCACCTCAAAAATTTATATGTATATTATACCTTAATTAAAGACACTTTACTAGTACATAATTAAGTGTTTAAACATATATTGTTTAACACTAATTTTAATATATTTAAATTATTATATAACAATTTGTATAAAATAAAAAAAATATAATTTAGTTATATTCTTTTAAGATCATCTTTTTCATTTGTTAGTCTTTTTACACTGATCACTCCTGGAATTTCAGTCAAATTTGTTAAAATTGTATTTAATTCATCCAAATCTGAAATTAGAATTGTCAAACCGATATTTACAGTGTATGTATCATTGTTTACAATTAATCTTACTTCTTGTATTCCTGATCTTCTATTTGAAATTAATGTAATAATATCTAAAAACAAAGCAGGTCTATCATAAGTTTCAATTCTTAATTTTGTATTATATTTATGCTCATCTGACACTTCTTTATTTCATGATGTTGTTAAAAGGTTTTTTGTTGACTTAGTGTTTTTTATATTTATACAACTAGCTCTATGAACTTGTATTCCTTTTGATTTAGTAATAAAACTAACAACTTTTTCATATGGTATTGGATAACAACAACTACTCAATGTACATTCAACTTGTTCAATTCCATTTATTATTAGGTCATTACGGGCTTTTGAAGATTTGAATTTTCTTGTTTTTATATCATTTATAACCTCAATGTCTTTTATTTCTTCTTTTGATACAAAGACATATTTTACAGCTTCATCAATTGAATAATGACCTTTTCCAACATTTAATAAAAATTCATCAATATTTTTAAAATCTAATTCTTCTAGCTTTTTTAGAATTTCTTCATGAGAACAAACTTTTCATTTTAATTGGTTATCAATAATATATTTATCAATTTCTCTTTTTGTTTTAAGAATTAATTTTTTATTAGTTATTTTTTCTTTTTTCTCATCTTTTACTCTTTGTTCTGCAAGATATGATTCAATTGCTTTTTTAGCTGCTGCAGTTCTTACAAATCTAAGTCATTTTTCTTGTGGTTTAACTTCTTTTGAGGTTTGGATTTCTACCATTTCTCCGGAATTTAAAATTGTATTATATGGTGAAAAAACACCATTAATTTTTCCACCAACAGTTGTGTTTCCGATTTCAGTATGAATTTTATACGCAAAATCTAGAACTGTTGAACCAAAAGGCATTGTAACAACAGTACCATCAGGGGTAAGAATATATATTAAAGGAGCTAGATAATCACTTTTAAATGTTTCTTCAAGTTCTGATTCAAAATCAAAATTATGATCATCATTGTATTCTATTTCTAAATTTTCATATGCAAGTTTTTCTAAGTTCATCAGTCTTGTAAACATATCAACTTTTTGGTCAATTTCTTTTTGTTTTTCTTCTATACTTACGTTTCTTTCGCCCTCTTTATATTTTCAGTGAGCGGCAGCACCATGTTCAGCGATGTCATCCATTTCAATTGTACGTATTTGTACTTCAAAAATGATTCCATCTTTATTAGCAAGAGTTGTGTGCAATGATTGATATAAATTATTTTTCGGAGTTGCAATATAGTCCTTAAAACGACCTGATAAAGGAGTATACATACCATGAATTCAACCCAATATTTTATAACAATCATCAATTTTTGGTGTTATTATTCTAATAGCTAAAATATCATTTATATCTGAAAAAGCTTTACCAAATTGATTCATTTTTCTATATATTGAATAAATTGTTTTAGAACGACCAAAAACTACAGTATCGTTTGGTAAATTATAAAGTTTAAATTTTTTATATATGTCACTTATCATATCTGCAATGATTTGTTTTCTTGATTCAATGTCTTCTTCTAGTAAGTTTTTTATTTTTTCATATTCTGCTGGATTTAAATAATGAAAAGAATAGTCCTCCAAAATATTTTTGGCTGATTTCATACCAATTCTATGTGCAATAGTAGAGTAAATTTCAAGAGTTTCTTTTGCAATAACTTTTTGACGTTCAGGACTCATATATTTAAGAGTTAACAAGTTATGCATTCTATCAGCAATTTTGACAATTATAACTCTTATGTCTCTGATCATAGAAAGAAATAATTTTCTCAAGTAATTGGCCTTCATTTGCTCTCTATTTTCTTTTGTAAAATAGCTAACTTTTGTTACCGCTTCAACAATATCAGCAACTTCAGTACCCCACATTTCCTCAATTTCAGAGAATGTAACTGGTGTATCTTCAATAACATCATGTAATAAACCAGCAATTATTGTTTTTGGTCCCATACGTCATTGTGCAAGATAATATGCAGATGAAAGTGGATGGATAATAAATGGATCTCCATTTTTTCTTTTTTGTTCTTTATGTTTTTCTTCAGCATAAAAATATGCTCTTTTAACTTCGTCAATTGCCTTTTTATTTTTAATGTATTTACGCATTTCAGAAATTAAAATATTGACATCTCTACACTCAACATAATCAAATTCATAATCTAATGAAGTAATAGCAATCACAACCTTTCAAATGATTAAAGTATATATTCTCTAATAAACAAAAAATAAATATAAAATATAATTCAAATAATAAACATAAGCAATTTAAATTTAAAAGCTTTAATTAAGATTAAATCTTATTTTATTATTTTATATTAATTTTAGAGCTATGTAAAATAAAGCAACCCAATATTATTTAATAGTTAAATATATAAAAAAATAATCAAATGAACATCTAAAATAAAATTGACAGTAAAAAAGTACTTTTATTGTTAAAATTTTATTGAAAGGTGTTCTTTTTATATGGCAAAACAATGAACAAAAAACGAAAAACTTTATATAATTAATGAATCAAAAAAAATTGGTATTTTAAATGCGGCATTAAAGTTTGATATTAGTACTAGCACAATTAAAAGATGAAAATCAGAGGTGAAAGTTAAAGGTGAAAGCGCTCTTGAATGAGGTAGCGGAACACAAGCAAAAGGAAATATCAAAAAATTTAAATCTCATGATTGAATTTTTAAAGAACCTGATGATATGAGCATTGAAGAATTAAGAGAGGCTTTGAAACTGGAAAGAGCTTTAAAAAAGCATTTGGCGAAGACAACTAAGGAAAAGTACTTCGCCATTTTTAATGTTAAAAGAATGTTTTCTTTGAAATTATCTTGTTTATATTTAAAAGTTTCAAGGTATGGATATTTAAAATGACTTAAAAACGGAAAACCAAAGTATAAAAATTATAATAGAATTTTAGCAATTAAGATAAGATGCCTTTTTTACTTGTTTAAAAAAAGATATTGTTATAATATGATAACTTTATTTTTAAACAAATACTTTAAAGAAAGATTAAACCCTTGAGTTGTTTATAGATATATGAAAATAATGAGTTTAAAAGCAGCAAAGAAAAAGAAAGTTCCAAACTATGATAAATCAGGTCCATTAAGATTTGAAAATCTACTAAATAGAAACTTTAAATCTAAAAATATAAATGAAAAATGAGTAACAGATGTAACTTATATAAAAACTATTAATGGAAACGTATATCTATCTGTTATAAAGGATTTGTTTAATTCAGAAATTATTGATTGAAAGTTATCGGTTAGTCCTAATAATAAATTATGTCATACAAATTTAATAAGCGCCATTAAAAAAAGAGGTGCACCAAAGATAATCCACTCAGATCAAGGATCACCATATACAAATGAAACTTGAGAAAGATTATGTAAAACTAATAATATAAATATTTCTATGTCACGAAGAGGAAATTCACCAGATAATGGTGCTTGTGAGTCTTTTTTTGGAACTTTTAAAAATGAATGTATATATACATATAAAGTAAAAGAACTACATCATTCAAATATTTATAAAATTATCTCGGACTATATAGAGTTTTATAATTATGTTAGACCTTCATTAAAACATAAAAAAACTCCATACGAAATTCGTATGGAGAAAGTATCTTTTTAATGTCAATTTTAATTGACAATTTCAAAAAGATTATTTTTTTATATATTAATAGTGTATAAGGCTTAATTTATTGTATTCTGAGAATAATTCATCTTCGTGCAAATATGTTAAATCTGCTAAAAAAGCCATCCCACAAATGCTTGCACCACTTTTATTAATTAATTCAATTATTGCATGAATTGTACCACCAGTTGCTAATACATCATCAATTATTACAACTTTGTCTTCTTTTTTTAAATCTGTTTGGTGGATTTGAAGATTGTTCACCCCATACTCAAGTTCATATGATGCTTCATATACTTCTCTTGGTAACTTATTTGGTTTTCTAATAATTACAAAACCACAATTGGAAGCATAAGCAACTGCAGAAGCAAATAAGAAACCTCTTGCTTCAGGAGCCACTATTATTGTTGCTCCAACTTTTTTAACATATTCAGACATCTTATCAACTGCATATTTAAATGACTGAGAATTTTTTAATAGTGGTGTGATATCTTTAAAATTTACACCTTGAATTGGATAATCATTTATTTCAATTACATATTCTTTTAGATCCATCTAAAACCTCTTAATCATTAATACCTTCAATTATTTGTTCTTCGTTTGTAACCACTAACTTATTAATAAATCTTTTTCTTGCAAGATTATTTCTAATTCTTCATTTTTCTAAGAAAATAAATATTGGTAGTGAAACAAATAATACAAACAGATTTGCTAATACAACTCCTAAAATTATTGATATTCCAAAATAAATTATTGGATTAATTGCGATTATCAATAATAAAGATAGTGATAAAAATAGTAATGAAACTAACATAAATCTTTTAATACCAAATTTGAAAGTTTTTGCTAATACTTCTGACAAATAATTATTTTCTTTTGCAACTTTATAAATTAATTCTTTATTTTCACGTGCAAATTTTTTGTATTCTAATTTTTTTTCATAAACAAACTTATTAAACTGTAAATTAAGTTCTCTCATCTCTTCACGAGTATTCTCTTTTTCACTTAATTTAATTTTAATTGCTTGTTTTTCTAAAAATATTTCATGGTTTATTTGTCTTTTTTTATCTCTAATTTGGTAGGCATACTCAACTTCTTTGCTAAAGTATGTAAATAAAGATTTTTCATTTTTAGAAGATATTAAACCTCTAACTTTTCCAAAAATTGCAAAACATGTTGTAATTGCAAAGATAATAGATACAGTGATTCCAATAATTGTTAAACTACCCAAAGGTATTTGAAGTGCTATTATAACCGCACTTAAAACTAAAGGAACTAAGACAATACCAATTGCCATTGCAACATAGTAAGTTCATTTAAATCTAATAATTATATATATTATCAATGCTAGTACAATTGCTAAAACACTATAAGCAAGTTGTATTGTTAGATCAAGCATTGTTGATGGCGCAATACGTTTTGTAATAAATCCTGAATCTTGAGTTGATTCATCTTCTTTTGAAACATACAAACTACTAAAAAATCTTTTAATAATTGAAGACTGAGTATTATCTGTTGTAAATACACTCAAGGTAATTCAATTAACATTATTTTGTTGATTAGTATTATCATTTTTGTATGCGAATGAAGTACCGTTTGTTACATCAAAACTTGTATTTTTATATTGTTTTGTAGAAGCTGCATTAGCAAAGAAGTTAACAACACTTTCATTTAGGAATGAGTAATTTAAAAATTCGCTAACAACTTCTGTTTTTTTGAAAGTTTTTTCATCATTTGAATGACTTTCACTTTTATAATCTTCATATTCTTTAATTAATGAATTTACTTTATCTTTTAAATTTGATGGTGCTTCATCGAAATCGCTATTCGAGAATTGATCATAAACAGTATCAATTCTGTCACCTCAAAGGGTATATTCAGTTCTTCCACCAAAAGTATTATCATATTTTACACCTATTAAAAAACCAAGAGCGATTGATAAAATTATAAAAATCAATGAGATTAAAGGTATGGCTTTAAAACCTGTGTAAATTATTTTTTCTGAAGACTTGATTTTTATTTTTTCTTTTGTAGAAGTTACTATAACATCATTTTGATTATCAAGAATATCAATATTTTCATTACCTAAAAGATAATTTAGATCTTTAATTTTGAATTCAATTTTTTGATATCTATAAGCATTTTTTTCTTTGTCTAGTTTATTTATTTTAACCTTTAATTTATCCAATTTAAGGTTGATTTTATTTATTTTTTTATCATTTTTTATTTTTGCTTTTTCTTCTTTTTTCAGAATATTATCATCAAGTTTTTTTTCTAGTAATTTTAATTTTTCATTTAATGTAATATTACTTGACTCATTATTTTTATTTATATTTTTTTCAATTTTAGATTTAATGTTGTTTATTTTAATATTTAAAAATAAAGTTGAAAAACTATAATTTGTTGAAGTTGTATTTAATGCAAATAAATTTTGGAATTTAGACATTAAATTTGTATGGACTGTTACTTTAAATAATATCAAACCAATTAAAACGCTTAAAAGAACTGATGCTAAGCTACCGATTGTCAAGATAATTGCAAATGATTGAATTGTATTTGAAGTTATTCAAAACATACTTATTGCTGGTATAAGTAATGAAACTAAAATATCAAGCATTAAAGAAATATTCTCTTTAAATGAAATATTAAAACTAGTTTTTATACCTCTTTGTTTTAAGAAGTAACTCTCTTTCATATTTTCAAATATCATCGTGAATATTTCGACATTAATTGCTGTAATAATAAATAAAGCGATTATTGTTTCAGGACCAATTGTTAATCCAAATCACATTGTTAAAGTTACTAATGTGATTCCTATTATTGATAAAGTTATTATCATTGCAAAAAGCCCAAGAATTCTATAGAAGAAACACATGTATATAATTAAAGATAAAGTTACAATTGCTATAAAAACAATACCAATTATTAGCATTATGTTAGTAACTGCTGCTTTATGGGTTGCAACACTATTAACTTTAAATACATAACCTTTACCTGAACTATTGAATAATGATGCACCAATTCTTGCTTTAGAATCATTTTCAACTTTTGTATATAAATTATTATCTTTTATATATCCGTCATTACCTTCAGAACCATTTTTAATAATAGAACCACTAAATAAAAAGTAACTTTCCATTGTTGTATAGTATTTTTTTTGTTTATTTTGAATTGTTGCTTTATTATCGTTGTAGAAGCTAACTAAATTTGAAGTTAACAAACCAAAAGCGCTGTCAATTCTTTTAAAATCAACTAAATTATGACCTTGACCCTCTTTATAAATTTTAATTTTATTTTTATATTGTCCTTCATCAGTTGTAAAATCTTCAGTTTTTGCATTTGCATCATAAACATATTTAGAAGTGTCTGATTCGTAAGTAAATGAGTCAACTATTTCATTCACAAAACTTGTTCTAGTAATTTCTGTATCGTTCATTAAAGATCCGTAACGAAAATCTGAAATACCACCAGAAGTTTCAGATTTTCATTTACCATAAAATAAATCATATAATATAGCTTTTGTATCATCATCACTACCTTTATATTTTGTTCTTAAAGGGTCTATTATATAATCAAAAAACGCATTAACACGGTCTTTTTTATCACCTGATATTAGTTTATAAAAGTTTCTAATGTCATTGAAAAAACCATCTGCATCAATCATGATTTTTAAATTAAGTGGAGATGCATTATTTTCATCAGAAGGAAATAAAGATGAAAAACTATCACCATTTAATTCATAAGAAATTGCAGGTTCTTTTGAAGTTCTACCAGTTATAGTTGTTGCAGATGCAGATTTAAAATACTCATTTATTCCTTTTCTTGTTACTTTATCATCTTCACCAGATAATTGGATATCTTTGTTATCACTATTTAAAAGAACTATACCACCATTTCTTTGAATTTGGTTGGCAAAAACAGTCTCACTTTCATATATGTCAATTGGAGACATAACTTTTAAAAAGTTTTTTCCTGCTGTTTCAATAATTATTTGATTGCTACCCATTGGGTTAAGTCTATCATTAAGTACTTTTGCACCCTCTTTAGCATCACCATTTGGTTGATTATCACTATTTTTTTCATTATTATTATTGTCCACACTAACAAGAGCCGAATAGTATCCTTTAAAATCTGAGCCTAATTTATAATTATCAGCAAAAGCTGTTGACGAGAAAAATAAACCAACAATTAATGAACTTAATATAATAAAGATAGAAAAAAACTTAAATATTGATGATTTTTTAATACTTTTTTTCTTATTCTTTTTACTCACTTAAATCACTTATCCCTCTAAGATGCTTTCTAAATCCAATTTAATATTTGAATTATTTGCTAATGATATTTCTAAAAAGTTTATATATTCACAAACTTTATTAACTTTTATATTCATAATATAAAATGCAATATCATTGAGATCAATAACTTTGTTGTTTTTTAATATTATGTTATTGAAATAACCTATTACATCTGAAAATTTAATTGATGGAATTTCTTTTCTTAGCTCTATTAATTTCAAATCGAACATATTAATAACTACTTGCTCTAGTTCTGAAAAATTCATTTTTAATCACCATTACCTAAATAATTATAAACAAAAAATGTGTTAAATGTTTAAATAATTAAAATTATTTACATTAGTTTTGTTGCTTTTTAGATTTTCCAGTTTTTTTGTTTAATCTTTTATTTAACTTTTCATTTTCTTTATTTAATCTAACTATGGCAATTTGTTTAATTTTTTCAAGCTCTTTTTCATTATTTCTTACTTTATGCATAACAGTATCTCTTTGTTCGTTATTTTTAATATCATATTTAAAAATACCCTTAACTTTTTTAGTTTTTAATATTGTCACTTTTATTTCAGGGTCCTTTAAAAAAACTTCTCTCTCAATTTGGTGTCAGTTTAAAACCGTCATCGCAACCATCACTACACTTCTATGCAAATAATTTCCACTTATTCTGTTTGTTGCATCTCAGTTCAATATGTCATTTTGATAACCTTTTTCAACCAAAAGCTTATTGATGTCTTTGGGTTTATTAGTTGCCATCATAAAAGTTCTTATTTTAAATTTTGGATACATAGTATTAGTTGTTATACCTGCTGTTAAAACAAGCACAATTGATGAAAATAAAGAAGGACCAAATATGAATAAAACCTTCATTTTAGCAACTAATCCGGCTGATAAATCACCATCAAACTTATTTTTACATATATACTCAACTAAATAATCATAGGTATTTTTATCCATTAAATTTAATGGTGAATTGAAATTATTTAATATATTTGTCATATTATAATCTGGTCTTTCATTGTTAGCTGCTTTTGCAAAATTTCACATTTGCTCTAGTAGACCAGAATTATAGGCTTCTTCAACTCCAACCCCTTTTAAAACACTCATTTTAATATCACTGTTAATTAACGATACTGGTAAAATTATTGTATTTAAGACAATAATTGTTCCTAAAATTATTAAGTTAACATTTCTATTTATCGAACCTATAGATTTATTTGTTTTATTTGAATAATAAATTGTTAAAAAATCACTACCACCAGTTGATGAACCAATTCTGTATACAATTGAGTATGCAACACCAAGTATTGAACCAGCAATTACAGCAAATATAAACAGTCAAATTGATGTATTGAATGCACCCGGAAGACTATTTACCTCATAAAAATTAACAATAAAATTAAACTCTAAGGGGTTAATATATGGCATATTTTGGAAAAACTGGTCAAATGCAATTTGAAATATTATAAATAATAATGTTGTATAAGTAAATTTTTTCCTAACTTAATGTATCCAAAAATAAATAAAGGTATATTTATTGAAAAATAATATATAAAGTAAAATGAACCTTGCATTTGTCTATCTATTGGGAAAGTTAAAATAGAAAATCATCTTGCCATAGCTCCAATTCCAGCAGGAAAAAGTCCTGTTCTACCTGTTGGAGTTACAAAATAGTCGAATGCAATTGTAATCAATAAAGATGAAAGCATTAATAACAAAAGTTCTTTTCAAAACTTTTTCTTAAAATATTCTTGAACAAGCAATGTTTGTTCTTTTTTTGATATTATTTTATTTTCAATATAAAACAATTGTTCTTGATCATCTTTTTTTAGTAATGTTTTAACTACCTTTTTATCTATTTTTTTCTTTATAATTGGAGTTATTGTTTCTTCAACAGTAACTTCATTATCTTGATTATTATAATCAACAGTTACTTCTGTTTCATCCTTATTTAATGTATCTATTCCCATATTTTCCTCAACCTTGTTTAATTTACTAATTATTTTTTTTGGCGTTTTCAATTACTTTCAATAAGCCATTATTTGAAAGTCTTTTATTTTTTTGTCTATTTAATATTAATTCTCGTAACACGTCAGAATCATATTGGGATTTACCCTTATCTTTTGCTTTTTTGATAATTTCTTCTTCAGGGTCTAAGAAATAGTTTTTTTGACATTTACTTTTTATGTTGCTTATTTCACTTTTTGCATTGTTTATTATACTGTCTAAAGTTTTTTTTGGGCTATTAACTGCTTTAATATATATACTTTTAGAATTATCAATTTCATTATTTTTTTGTTTTTTGTTATCTTTTTTTTCTAAATCAATGAAAACCAAATCCAATAAATCTTGAAATGCTTGAGTTGCAGAATTTGTAACTTCTTCTTCACTAAGTTTTCTTTTGCCCATTTTTTAAACCTCTAATAAAAATAGTATAAATTAAAAATAATAAAAAAACACCTTCTCGGGTGCTTTTTTATTATTTTTTGAAATTATTTATCGTTTTTTAAACGAATTGTTACTTTAAATGATCCAACTTTTAATGGGTCGTAATCATTTCTAGTAATATCAACAACTGTATATACTTTTTGATCTTTTTGTGAGTAACCACTGAATGAAATAGGAGTGTTTACTTTATTTTTTGTAGTTATATATACAGGTAGTTTAGCAGCTCCCATTGCTGGTATTTTAATATAAATCACTATTTTTGAAAATGGTGATTCAACTTCTGCTAATTGTTCGTTTAAGAATTTCATAAATTCATTTGCTACTAATTGTGAACCTTGACTTGCAGTTTCTACAAACTCATGTGTTTCATTATGAGTAATGTAGAATGATATAGAAGCATCCAATGCTACAAGTAAGTGTTTTTTAATAACTGTTCCACCATCATAAGTATATGATGATTTATCTTGTGAACGATCTGCAATTACTTTTGCAATTTGTTTTGCAAGTTCTTCAATTGAAAACATTTTTTCAGTTTGTAAATCATATTTAGCTGATTTATTTCACAATAATTCATCATCATTAACATGAATATTTTGTAAGAACATTAATTTACGTAATCATTTTTTTGGAGCGTTTTTTCATTCATCTTCTCCAAGAATAATTTTACTTGGTCCTTCGTCTTCAATTTTTTTCTTCATTACTTCAACAATGTCAAGAGCTTCAGGAGTAACTCCTTTTTTATCAATTAACATCAATGAAGGTCCTAAACCTGAAACAAGTTTAACAACGTTTTTCTTGAACATTTTTGGTCAAGCGTCATGACTTAATTCAAATAATTCGTTAATAATTTCTAATTCATCATTGTTGTTTTTTGTAAAATCTAAAACAAGTCTTGATGAAAGTAAGTTAAACAATCTTGCTAAAAGATATTTTAAAGTGTTAGTAGTTTCATAAATTTTAAATTTATGTAGTGGATCATTATCTCATGGAGATAATGCATTGTTATACATAATTTTTAAAGCAATAAAGTTAACACTTGATTTTTTAGTAACCTGAGCAATTGCTCCTGCTTCTGTATCAATTACGTCAATTGTTTGACCGTATTTATCAACCATTTCTTTAAATTGTTTTGAATTATAGATAAGCATATCTGCTGTACCAACAATTCCATCAGAAACACCTAATTTAAAATTCTTAACTTGGTTTACAAATTCAGTATTAAATGAAAATGCTTCTGGTTCATGTACGATTTGTCCATATTTTATATCTTTAAAAACAGTTAAATCAGCGTCTCTATAAATAAACTTAGTTGCTAGAACTGTGTCTGTTGTATCAAACTTATCATTTGTAGATAAAGCTAAGTCAACATTAACAACTGTTTCAAGACTTGGATATTCTTCCATCAAATAAGTAATTACCATAGCAGCATTGGCTTTACCATATCCTGTAGTAGCTATAATAAATGCTTTTCCTCTAAATTTCAGATGTTGAATAACCACATTACGCCATCAATATTTTTTCACTGTTTTAATACCTGGACGGTCTTTTACTGTGAAGTATGCTGTTGAAACAATACCAATCATTTTTTATCTTCACCTCATTTTTTCTCATTTTACCTCTATGCGATGCTTAAAATTCAATTGCATAAAGATTAATTAGATTATACTAAAAATTTAAAAAAATAACTACCTTATTTTCAAAAAATACATTTAAAGTAAATATTTTAGTTTATAAAAATATAAGTGTTTATTCTGTTGCTAAGACATCAAAAAATAAAGTAAAAGAATCAACAACAACGCCACTAATTAATCTACCAACTTGTTTATTATTGTCTTTATCTACTGATGAAATCATTAAATTAACATCTTTGTTGTAAATCATACCATTAACTGTTGGTACTGTTATCAAATCTTCAATAAGGTGCTTATTTAAAAAAAATGGTTCAACTGTGCTTAATACACCATATTCTAGTCTTTTTAAATAACCATATCCAGTCAACCTAACAGTTACCAACCTATATAGTCTTATGATTTCTGTTATTTGTGCAAAAAGATCCTCATCATTTTCTAAATAAACTATTAACTGATTTGATTTTTCTTCAATTTCCATAACCCTACTCACATTCTATGCTTCATTTTCAAGCTCTTTTAACTTACGTTTTTTCTCTTCTAGTTTTTTAAATTTTGGTGATTCTTTTTGAACTTCTCTAAACCTTTTTTTGTCTCTAACAGCATTTAGTTTTGCAAATTGTTCATCCCTGAATGCAACCTCTTCATCTTTAAGTTCCCTTAAATCTCTTAAAGTATCATTTAGTGATTTAACAATTTGTGTTGTAGCATATGGATCATTAGGGTCATAATACATAACATTATCAAAAACTTCTTGAGTTTCAACATTCGGCATTGTGCCAACAACTAATGAATGAAACCTATTATAATTTTCTTTAAGCTCTGCAATTTTTTTTCTTATTGAATTTGGTGGCGAATCCATCATAAAATCTGAAATCATTATTAAGTCAGCTCTTCTAAATTCTTCTGTATGCATTTTTTCAACCATTTTTAAAAATGCTTTTTTTGAATTGGTTCTACCATAAAAAGATTTAGATAAAAAGTCTAGTAATTTTTTAATATTTAAATGCTTTGCATTAATACTAAATTCATCAACATATTCATTTGCAAAATTTATAAATAAAAGATCTCTTTCTTCTTTTAATGCAACTTTTGAAACAGCTAATGCAAGTGCTTTTGAAATATATTCACCAGCACCTTCCATTGAACCTGATGTATCGATGCAAATTATAAATTTACCTTGTTCTAAGGGTATAGGAGCCTCGTATTCGACTTCTTCAATATCATGCTCAATAACTCTTTCGTTAGATTCAAATAAAAAAGTTTGTAATTGTGATTCTATATACTTTTTAAAAAAAACAATTTCAAAATCTTCATCAAATAAACTTGCAAATTCCATTGGTAATAATCTTTCAATGTCTTTTGAAGTTGTTAGACCAACTATTTCTTCAGGGTTATATGGTAGTTTTTTATATGTTGGATAAGTTACGATTTGTTCTGTTATGTTTTTTTCCATTAAGTCATCTTCACCATTTAAACGACCTAAAAGTTCTGCAATTCTTAATATCGATGGATCTTTATATAAAAATTCAGCAAACCTAGATATTGATTCAATATTTTGATTTTTAAGTTCATCTTCAATATTAGCTAACTTTCCAAAAACGTCATACATTGTTTTATAAATTTTTGCATATCGCCCATAGTTTTTTATAATTGAATAAACTTCAACTAAATAGTTATATCTTAAATCTTCTACTGCTTTCATTCTAAAATCTAGGATTCTTTTAGTAAGCATAAAAGTCCAAGTTCTAAAAAACTCAGTTAATCAATCTCTTCCTTTTAACTCAAAATAACCATTTTCTATTTTTCATTCCATTGTATCAATATAAGTTGAAAAAGGTGAATCGAACTCAATTAATTTACTCTTTAATAAACTTAAGTTATTTGCGAAGCTAACTTCATCAAATTTATCAGAAATATAGTTATAATAAATAATTTCTTTTCTTATTGGTTCGGGTAATTTAATTTGTTTAATGGTTGATAAGTTTGAAGCGCTATAAAAATTATTAATTTTATCATCTAATTGTTCGGCAGCAAATTCATTTTGCTTTTTAAACATTAAAAAATCACTATTGTGTAAATCTTTTTGACGTAATTTTTCAATTTCTTTGTTAATTTCACTCATTGGGATTTCAGAATCAAATTTCATAATCGCTCCTTAAAATAAAACAATATTTTTTAACTTATAGCACTCATTTCAGAATTGTTATTAATTTGAGAATTATCTAATTGTTGACTATCCTCTTTAAGCTTTGAATCGAAGGCTTCTGCAATTCTTTTATTGTATTCGTCATTAAAAAATATACATTTCATTTGAGTATATTTTTTATACTCTGATAACATCTTAAATGATAGTTCTTTATACTTTGCTTCAAATTCTTTTAGTTGCATACCTAAATTTTTAATTTGATTATTGTATTCCATTGAACTTTCATTATTTAATTGATATTTTTTGTTTTCATTAACAAATAAAATTTGGTCTGCTTTATATGCACGTACCAACGTTTTTTGTGTACCTACATATTTCATTTGATTAGGTCCAAAATGTAAATCCATTTGAAAGTTCTCTGAAGGTAAATTTCGCATTTTATTTCAATCTGCCGCTGAAATGAAACAACATTTATGTTCACTACCTCCATCAGTAAAGTTAATTAAATAATAAGTCCCAGTTAATTTATTTTTGAAGGGATTGTCAAATGGTGTTAATCTTAAAAATTGAGCTTCAATTTGTCCAATTTGTGAATTAATTACATCAAGTTGGTTTAATAAATTATTTTTTTCAGTTCTTCATTCTAAACCAAATTGTTCAAGAAATGCAGATGTAAATATATTCTTATACTTTTCTTCTTGATCTACATTATCTCAAATGCAATATGGAATTATAAATAAATCAGGTATATCGGCTTGTGCTCTACCATTATAAAATGCACTTGTTTTTATTAAACCAGATATTTTTTTTCAACGTCTATCTGATATATAAGCTTCACCATTTGTATCTCTATGTAATTTATTTCTAAAGTAGTGAATAAAATCAAGTACTTTTCTACTTAATCTAACTTCTTTTAACTGTTTTCTTCATGCATTTAATTCTTCTAAAGTAATTTGAAGATTTGGGTCAACTTCTACATCTAGAGATGATTCCCCATCAAGTAATTGTTCGAAGTTATCTTTATTAGTTAGTCCTGTTGCAACATAACGAATTAAAAATCTATCAAATAGAGCTTCAAGCCCTTCACCTTCAGCAGGTAATTCATTTGAAGCTGAGATTAATAGTTTAAGTGGAACTTTGATATCAACTCCACCATTTCTGAATATTTTTTCATTTATTATAGTAAGTAATGTATTTTGTATACTTGGTCCTGCTTTTCAAATTTCATCTAAAAATCCTATATTTGCTGATGGAAGATATCCGTCAACAACTCTTACATATTTACCATCTTTTAAAAGTCTTAAATCAATTGGACCATATATTTCTTCTGGTGTTGAAAACTTACTCATTAAGTACTCAAAATTTGTACCACCTGAAATAACAAATTTCATTCTACGTGAAATAAGTGATTTGGCAATACCTGGTTTTCCAAGTAAAAATATTGATTCTTCACCTAACAATGCTAACATTGCTAATTTAAAAATGGTTTCTTTTTCATAAACCTGGTAAGATACTTCCTTCAATAATTTTTCAATTCTTTCGCTAATTTCCATAATAACCCCTTTAAACATTAATATTATAAATTAAATTACTTTACATTAATACTATATGAAAATTATTATTCTTCAAATAAATCTTCTCTTCTTTTTATGTATTTTGCTTTTTTAATTTTTTCAATTGATTCTTTAATGTGTTTTCTTTTTAACTGTTTTTTAAATGTTTCTATTTCAAGTTTACGCTTTTTTTTGTAACCTGGTTTAATTTTTTTTGATTTATATTTGTTTATTATTTTACTTGTCTCAGTCGCAAGTGCTGAGTTTTCTTTGGGTTGTTTTTTTTGTTTTTGTTCGATTTTTATCAATTCACCGTTTACTAATTTCATATTTGTAAAAGAAATATTTTTAGTTTTTAATTTATTAATTTTATCTTGGTTATCAGAATTATGAAGAACATAACTTATTCCTTCATATTTATTTCTTCCTGTTCTCCCACTACGATGAATATAATAATTTAAATCATTTGGTAAATTAACAGAAATTATGTGACTTACACCATCAATGTCAATTCCTCTAGCAGCAACGTCACTTGCTATAATTCATTTAAAATCCATATTTTTTATTCTTTTTTGTATTATTACTCTTTGCCTTGGATCTAAATCACCATGCAATTCTGTAAAATTATCAATCTTGAACTCTTTAAATCAGTTTACAATACTTTTAATTTCCTCTTTTTTATTTACAAAAATAATACAAACATAGGGATTTATTTTTTCTGTTAAAATTCTAATAACTTCCTTATTATCTTTATTTCTAGTTCATATTAATATATGTTCTATATTTTTGTTAGTTGATAAATTTTCTAAATTATTTATGTAGTGTGCATTTTTTAGATATTTTTTTAAAAAAGGTTTTAATTCATTATTTAAAGTTGCAGAAAATAAAGATATATTGCATTCTTTGTTGATCTTTGATAATAAAAAATCTACTTCATCTATAAAACCAAGGTCAAATATCATATCACATTCATCAATAATTACATAATTTGAAGTTGTTAATTTTAAATAATTTTCTTCATATAATTTTTTAAGTCTTGAAGGGGTTCCAATTACAATTTGTGGTTGTTTATCTAATAAAGAATTAGTGTGTTTTTCAAAATCTTCTCCACCAACAAACATTGAAACATTTATATCATTATTAAATTTTAACAATTCTTTTGTGTTGTTAAAAATTTGTCTTGCAAGTTCTCTTGTTGGTGTTATTATTAAACACTGAACTTTTTTTTCTTGTTGTTTTATATTATTTATAACAGGTAACAAAAAAGCATGAGTTTTACCAGTACCTGTATGAGATTGAGCAATTACAGAAGAATATTTTTTTAATAAAGGTATTACTTTATTTTGTATTCCTGTTGGTTCTTTAAAACCAATTTCGACAATTGCATCATTTATAAATTTTTTAAATCCAAACTTTTCAAAACTCATCTCGCACCTCTTAATTGCTATCTATTTTTTCTATATAATCTGAACCTTTTTCAACTTCAACTTTACTTAAATTTAAGTAGTCTCATTGTCTTAAAACTTCATATGAAGCAATACCAACACAATTTGAGATGTTTAAACTTCTTCCATTATCAACCATAGGGAATCTAAAACAATGATTAATATTATTTTTAAGTAAATTTAATGGTAGCCCAGTAGATTCTTTACCAAAGAATAAGTATACTTCTTCATTTATTTCATTAAAATTAAAACTACTTAAAGGTTTTTTTCCGTATCTCGTCAAAAAAAAAGATTTATTAGGTTTAACTTTATCAAAAAAATCATTTAAATCATCATATCTTTCATACTCACAAGCTTCAAAATTATTAGCACTTGTTCTTGCAAAATTTCTTTTATCAAATATAAAACCAAATGGTTCAATTAAATGTAATTTAGCATCAATGAGTGCGCAAGTTCTCATAATTGCACCAACATTTGCTGCAATTTCAGGTTCAAATAAAACTATATTAACTTTTCTCATTTTAATCCTTAACTATAATTTTTAAAAAAATCTATAAATTTATCACAAGCAATTTTTCTATGGGATAGTTTATTTTTTTCTTCAAAAGACATTTCTGCAAGTGTTAAATCACTATTGCATATAGAAAATATTGTATCATAACCAAACCCTTGTGAACCTTTTTGTTTAAATGATATATAACCACTTAATCGACCTTCAAATGTTTTTTCAACATTATTGATCGGATCTACAAAAGCTATGACACAAGTGAAATAAGATTTTCTTTGATCAATAGAATTTAAATTATTGTTAGACATTTTTTTTAATATCATTTCATTAATTATTTTATAATCTTCTATAGGAAGAGCTCATCTCGCTGAATGAACACCTGGAAAATTATTTAAATTACAAATAGATAAACCTGAATCATCTGCAATAACAATTTTATTTGTAATATTTGCAACATACCTTGCTTTTTGTAATGCATTATCTATAAATGTATTACCATTTTCGGGTAATTCTTCATCAATCCCCATGTCTTTTAAACTATATAGATTATTAACATTTAATAAACTTTTAAATTCTTTAATTTTATTTTTATTATTAGTTGCTAAAACAATGTCCAAATATAAAAACCCCTTTAATGATACAATATTTATATAATATCACATAAGAGGAACTATGGAAAAAAATACATATATTGGTTTAACAAACAAAATAAAGGTAAAGAATGATTTAATTATTAAAAATTACAAAATTAAAAAAAATGATTACTTAGATAAAAAAAATGAATTTGAAGTATTGAATGTTTTAAAAAGTATTGACCAAAATGTAATAATAAAAGCAGAAAAAATGGTATTAAAAAAAACAAAATTAATTTCTTATTTTAAAATTTTAGAAGGATATTTAAATTTATCAAATGTAGAAATTGAAGACTTTCATGTTAGGAAGGTAACTGAATTGATAAATTCTTTTCACAAAATAAAAGATGAAAGAATTAACTCATTAAAACAATTTAATTATAAAAGTACTTTAGATTATTTTTATAAAAAAATAAAAAAACCTTTTTTTAATTTAGATAAATACTATAAAAATATAGTTTTAAAAATTGACACTGTTAAGGGATTAAAAAAGGTTTTGTCTCACAATGATTTAGTTCCTGGAAACATAATGTTCAAAGACGATGATTTTATTCTAATTGATTATGATTTTATTACACTTAATGATAAATTTTTTGATTATGCAAGTTTTATAACTGAAACACTTAATGATAATGAAGAAAATATAAAAATATTTATAAATCAATTAATAAAAAAAAGAATGATATTGCTTGATAAAAGCGAATTAGATAAATTAAATTTTGTTATTAAATATCAAGATTTATTATGAACTTTATGAGCTAATTATATGTATGAGAACAAAGGAGATGAAATATATAAAGAAATTTACTCAAATAAATTTGATAGACTTAAAAATAGAAAACCTATTACTTTTTAAATTTACTATTTTTTTCAATTTCTTTTAATCTTTGTTTTTCTTCTTTTTTATCAAGTTTTAAATTTATATTTTTTTCCTTTTCTTTTTTTTTGAGTTCGTTTTCTTTAATTTTTTCTTCAAGTTTTTCTTCTAAACTCTTTTTAAATTTTTCTAACTCTTCTTTTTTCTGCTCTCTATTAATTATAAATTTGCTGTATCTTTGTGCCTTGATAAGTTTGTTTGTAGGTATTATTTCACCATTTTTATATGCTAAAAGCATTTGATCGTATTCTTCATTTTTCTTGATAACTAGATTATTAAAAAACATCGTAATAAAAACTGAAATTGGTAAAAATAAAATTGCAGTTGCAAAAATAATTATGAATTTAACAAATATTCAAAAAGATTCATTAACTATGAATATACCAATAATGTATAACATTATTAAACAAATTGTAATAGTTAATGAATATGTAAAATTATCTGCCTTATGAAACTTTGAGTAATAAAAAATTGTTGTAGTTACAAAAGAATATATAAAATAAAAAAATAAAACTAAGAATATATATAATGCCTTAGGATTTGGGAGATTGTTTTTAAAAGAATATGAAAAGTCATATCCTATTAAAAATCATATTAATAGTCCTGGTATTATAGATTCAACAGTTATAAATAATAAACTTTTAAAAAATGGTGTTTTACAATCACTGAAATTTTTGAATATTCTCATAAATAATTCCTTTATATAATTATATACTTTAAAATAAAAAAAACTCTTTACTAAGAGTTGTTAATTTCTATTTGGAGCGGGTGAAGGGAATCGAACCCTCACAGTCAGCTTGGAAGGCTGAAGTTCTACCATTAAACTACACCCGCATTACAATCACATTAATAATAATATATAATCTACAATACTATGTCAATAAAATATCCTTATATTTTTAATTTAAAATATATATTTATGTAAAAATACTAAAATGATTCAGATACTTTTAAAAACAATGTAATAAGTGCGTATGCTCTATATTTATATAAAAAATTATTATCTTTGAAATTTATAACCATTGAATTTGCTTGTTGCTCATCTGATAATTCATAAATATTATTTGGTGTTGTGATTATAAATAGATCATTTTTAAAATTTAATAAGTATTCTATTGTTCTATCTAATGTTTCTGTATCTCTACCTGATAAAATAACAAGGATAAGTTCTCCTTTAAATTCTCTAGATCTAGCCATTTCTAAGCTAACTGATAAATCAACAAGCTTTACATCTTTTCCTGCGTTTGTTAAAATATCTTCAAGATATTTGCATGAATAAATAGCTTGTGACGAAGGACAAATTCATAGTTTTTTAGTTGATTTAATTTTTTTAACTAATTTTTCGATAAATTCATTATTATTTTCAATTCATGAATATATTTCATTTATGATTTTAGATTTCTCAATATCTTGCATGCTTTCGCCAACTTGTTGTGTTTGCATTCTTTGTTCGTATTCAACTCTAAGTCTTATTATTAATTCTTTATAACCTTCACATAAACAAGCTTTAGCAAACTGAGTTACAGTTGCAAGCGAAACAAAACAAGACTCTGAAATTTCATACTGAGTTTTAAATATTCCTAAATGTCAATCACTTAATATTTGTTTTCCTATTATTTTAAAAGTTGTATTTTTATTGTCTTTAACTATATTTTCTATTCTTTCATATACAGAAACCATAATAAACCCCTAATCTAACAATTTATTTTTTAAAAAAAGCAAAATTTTTTCACATATGTTTTCAAAATCATCATATGTATATTCAAATCAATTAACATCTTTTAACTGGTTTTTAAATCAAGTCAGTTGTCTTCGTGCATAATGTCTATTATTTTTTTGCATTAATTCAATTGATTCAGGGTATGATATTTGATTATTAATGTATTTAATTATTTCAGGACCACCAATACATTTAAGGGCTTGAGATAATTCATTTTTTGAGCATTTTTCATATGCCTCAATAATTTCTTCAAACAATCCCTTTTCAATCAAATTCAAGACCCTATCGTTAATTTTATCATACAATTCATTTCGAATTGGGTCTAATCCAATTATTATAATATTTTTATAATAATAACTTTTATTATCTTTAATAATACTTGATTTATTTCTACTATTTAATTCGTTTATTTCTAACGCCCTTAAAACTCTATATCTATTATTAGGATGTATTTTATTGGCTTCTTTCTCATCAATTTTATATAAAACTTTTCATAAGCTCTCATTATCTAAATTACTAAACTGTTCTGAATAATTATTTATATGATCTTTATTATTAAAGTTATAATTCATTATTAAAGCATTTATGTAAAGGCCAGTTCCCCCAACAACAATTGGCATTATGTCTTCCTTTAATAAATTATCAATTATAACTCTTGCTTCTTTTTGAAATTCCGCAACAGAATAATTTTCATTAACTTCTTTTATTGAAATCATATGGTGTTTTATTCCTTGCATTTCCTCAATTGATATTTTGTTTGTTGCAATGTCAGTACCTTTAAAAATTTGTGTTGAATCTGCGTTTATACATTCTCCATTAAATTTTTTTGCTATTTTTATAGACAAATCAGTTTTACCACTTGCAGTCGGTCCTACAATTACAACTATCGGCTTCATAAATACCTCACACTTTATTTAAACAAAAAAAAAAAAAAAATACTTCCACCCGCTATAAAATGCATGAGAAAGGAAATATTTATTTATTGAGCGGTTTTAAAAAATCTCACACAAACGTTAAGAATAACAAATATTCTTGGTGTCCTTACGGACAATATAATTATATAATAAAAAAATATTTACATATGTAAATATTTTTTTATTATTTTTTAGTTTGAGTTGGATTCATAGTATCTCTAATTTCAATATTAATTTTCTTAGGTTCAACCACTGATGGTTGGAATAAAACAGTTTTTCTTGTTTTAGCCAATGTCATACCATGAATTTTTACTTCTTTTTTGTAATTAAATAAACCAGTAACATCTTTACCACCTGTTACTACAGCTGTTCATTGTTCAAAAGGTTTACGTTTAACTTTTGCGTTCATTCAGTGCATTGCTACGATGTTGTTTACATCATCAACTTCACCTTCTGCGTCTATTAATGCGAAAACTCAACCAAATTCAGACTCAAGATTAAATTCATTAATTTTAATAATTGCTCCGGCTACATCTTGTCTGTAAATAGCAGAATTAGTTGCAGACACATTATCTGTTTTTTCTCAAATAAATTTAGCTTGTCCCTCTGATAATTTAGCTACTGTACTTGGGATTTTAACAGGTTTTGGGTCGCTGACTTTTTTTCTTGTTTGAATATGCTCAACTCTTTTTTTATTTGAAGCAGCTCTTTTTATCGCTGCTTTGTCAGTTCCATTTTTTGAACTTGCCATTTCTTGCACCATCTTTCTAATAAATTAAATTTTAATGTTTAAGCATAATAAACACCAAAACATATATTTATTATACACTATTTTTGTGCATTTAAATAGCACTCATAGCATAAAATTAAATTTATCAATAATATTTTATCATTAATTATTTATTTTATATAAAAAAACTTTGCAAATGATAATGCAAAGGATATAGATTATTTTCTTATGTTTAATTTTTCAATAATACTTTTATATCTATTTACATTTTTTCTCAATAAGAAATTAAGCAAGTGTCTTCTTTGAGCAACTTTTTTCAATAAACTTCTTCTTGAAGTAATGTCTTTTTTATGTAAATTTAAATGTTCAGTAAGATTTTGAATATCTTTAGTAAGAATAGCTATTTGAACTTCTGCACTACCTGTGTCATTTTTATCAGTTCCGAAATTCTTAATTATTTCAATTTTTTCCTCTTTTGATACCATATTTTTTCCCCTTTTATCTATAATTAAATGTAAATACAAAGTAATGATTTTAGGGTTTGATCAAGACAATGTAAAAACACTTTTTTATTATATCAAATAATATAAATATTTATTAGGAAATAAAAAAATGCAACTAAAGTTGCATTTTGATTTAATATATAATTATTTTTTAAAAACACTTTTGTTTTAATATTATTAATTAATATTAAATATCACCCATCTTTTATTTTTATACTCGTACTACTTATAAAATACTTATTTGTTTTCTTAACATAAGTTATTGTTATTCTAAATTTATCGCCTAAAATTTTATTAATTTTTCTAATACAACCTTTTTTTAAATAATCTTTAATTAATGAAGAAGAAACTTTTTTATTTCTTTTATATACAAATATATTGTTTTTTCCAAAAAAATTATTTAAATCATCAATACTACCTTTTTTATTATGTCCGAATTTGAAATCCTCACCTATAACAATTTTTCTTATATGTAAAATATTAAATAAAAAATTACAAAATTCATCTTTATCAACTAAAATAGTTTTTTTGTTGACTTGTATTTCAATTAAGAAGTCTGGATTATACTCTTTTTCAAAAAAATCATACCTAATATGAGATTTATATAGATATTCATCTCTATTAAGAATGAAATTACTTATTTTTTTTGAAAAAGTTATTATAGTTCATCCATAATTAAACTTTTTTGCCAATTTCTTTGTTTTCAAAATAATTTTTTTATGGTATTTATGTATTCCATCAAAAAAACCAATACACGCAACATAGTTTTTATTTAGTATACTTAAATCGTCTTTAACATTAAAATCAGTTTCAATTTTAATCATTCAATCCTTCTTTTTCAGCATCTGTCAATAAACTTTGATCAATATTACTTCATAGTCCTCTTTGACACTTGTAAATGTTTTGAGCAATATGTTTATAAATTGCAATAACTTCTTTATTATTATCAATAATAAAAATGAAAGGAAAATTAATGCCGTTCAACTCAATAGTTCTCCCTTGAAGAATATCACTTTTTTTATGATATTCAACTAAACTATGACCATTCAACATTAAACTATCATATACTGATATGATATCTTTCTCTTCAACCTCTTCAATTGTTTTTGCATCATTTATGCTAAACTTACCACATTCCACTCTGTTCAAAGAAGACATAGTAGCTAAAAAACCAATACTTTCAGCCATATCAGTAATTAAACTTCTTATATACGTTCCCTTACTACATGAAACATCAAGACTTAACTTTCCATTTTTTTGATCAAAATCAATTAGTGTACATTTTTTTATTGTGACTGTTTTAGGTTTTATCTCTACTTCTTTTCCAGCTCTTGCATATTCATAAAGTTTTTTACCCTCTAATTTTGTTGCAGAATACATTGGTGGGTATTGTTCGTACATATAACCATCATATTTTTCAATCATTTCTTTTATAAGTTTTTTATCAATTTTTTCAAAGTTTTGAGTTTCAACTACGGTTCCAGTTATGTCCATGGTATCTGTTTTTGTAAAAAAGTCCATTGTTACGATATATCTTTTATCGCTGCTTAATAGGTAATTTGATATTTTGGTAGCTTGATTTACTAAGACAACCATTAATCCACGAGCCATTGGGTCAAGCGTTCCTGCATGACCTATTTTATCTATTTTAAATTTTGCTTTCAACTTTTGTATTAAATTATTTGATGTAATACCTTTAGGTTTATCTATTAAAAAAATACCAGATTCATTCATTGTTATACGCTCCTTTATTACCATATAATTCTATTATACATATTGCTGGCCATAAGAATACCTTATATTTAATATAATTTTATGATATAATTAGTACTAAATAAGGGTGAATGTATGAGAATTAAATCAGATTTTTATAAAGAAATAGAAGCTGAATTTAAAGTAATTTCAGAAAAAGAACATTTAGGTAATGGCGGAAACGCAATGAGTAACTTAAGTACCAAGATGTTTTATTTATCAAAACACCAGTTTAACTCATTTGATGATTTTGATCAAGCATTAGTAACAGAAATTGCAAATACTTTGCAATCACTTGAGGATATAATTGTAAAAAAAGCTTTTGAATACCAAAGACTTGCAAAAGAAGCATATAAGGAAGATATCGATCCACAAAAATGAATTGACTTCGCTCAAAAAGAAGCAAGTGAATTAAGTTATGATTTATATTCAGAAAAAGAGTTGAAATATTTAAGATATTTTCATATTGTTTGGTTAACATGAATATTCTGTGACGCTGAACTTAAAAAATTAAGAACTAATGTAAGTAGAGATTTATATCATAATATTGGTTCAGCTGAAAAAGACTATGTTAAAAAAAGAAGTGAAATTATTAAAAGTAAAAGAAGCGAAGATAGTTAAAAAAAAATGCCGATGGCATTTTTTTTGATTATGAATTATATGTGAAAATAATTAATTACATTTAAAATATTATTTGAATTGTTTTAACTATAAAAAACCGGGATCTTGTTTTTTATAGAATTTATTAGAAGGAATAAACATATATCTAAAATTTTATTATTTGTAATTAATTAAAATGTAGTGAACTACATTTGAATGGTTTTTTTCAACTTATAAAACCATATTAACTGATAATGAGGAATGAGATTTAATTCCTCAATAAAAAAATACCATATTTTTAATAAAAAATCAAAAAAATTCCAAGAAATAAATTTCATTTTTAGAAATAATTTTTAATCAACCAATCGTTACCCTTTATTTTGTCTATGGAACTTAAAATATAAGCAATTAACTCTTCGATCTTAAAACTATTAAAAAATGAGTATTTTTTATCAAAAAAAGGTTGCAAATACTTTAACATTAAATTATATTTTGTAAGTCAAATATTTGCGATATGATTTAATTCATTTATAGCTTCCCTAGTTTTTGTAGTTTTTATTTCTAATTGCAAATTATCACTTAATTTTAAATAAAGATTGTTAGATTTTGCCACTAGTCATTTTTTAAAAAGAATAAAATTGGGTATTCCAGTTTTTATAACCGGAGTGACAATATAATCCATACCTTCATCTTTATATTTTGTTCAGATAACTTCTGAAAAACCGTCAGTTTCAGATAAATTATCTCTCATAAATGTTTTTTCATTATAATTATTTGCGTCAAAAATTTTAATTCTAGATATGTAGTTTTTTGGTAAACTAAAAGTTGAGTATGTATTTTGACTTCATCTTGAAATATCTTCAAACATCTCTTCATCAATAAATCCATTAGATTTAAAATAATAAGTATTAGTTGAATTTCATTTGGCAAATATAAAGTATATTAAATCTTGAAAACTAATGTTTAACTTTATTCATTTCCTTAATCTTGATGGAGATAAAAACTTTGTCACATTTAATTGACTATTATCAGAATTATAGTTTTTATTTACAAAATCATCAATCGATCTACATATGTACTCATAAAATCATCTTAATATAATCATATCAATGTTATAAGTGTACTCAAATTCTTTCTTAATTATATAATTGATTAATCTTTTTAAAGAAAATAATAATCCCGAACTAATTTTGTTTGCATAAATAAAATCTTTTTGCAATTGTATTGCCATTTCTTCAAAATTTTCGCCATTTTTATCTATTACGTAAAAAGATCCAGTTTTATACTTTTTGTATAATATACTTATTACCCTGAAATTTATTGTTACATTTTTATACTTATAAATAATATTTATATAACTATTCTTTTTATGAGTGTGAATTTCAGAAATTGAATTTATGTTTTTTAATATTTCAATAAACTGATCTTTTAACAAATCATGACTATTATTTTTTTTACTGTTATAACTTATTATTGAAAGGTCAAAATTAAGGATTTTATTATTAGAAGTATAAGTTTCATATGCAAAATCCCCCATTTTTTTTATATCTATATTAAATTTATTAACTTCAGATTTCAACATTTTAAAATTTTCATTAATAAATGTTTTTAAATCTTTTCTTTTAAAAGTTAATTTTTTAATTGAATCGTTAAACTTGTTAATTTCGTAATTTAATTTCATAAATACCTTTCTATATAACTTCAAAATTAAAATATTTTAAAAATACAAGAAATAAACCATTATTTTTGTCGAAAGGATATACGGTTTTAGTTATAATTTTAAAATCTTCAATTTCATCATACTTTTTGTTGTCTTTTTTAACAGTAAAATTGCTTGTATCAAATTCATTTTTTAGATAAGCAACTGAATCATATCAAAAATATAAATTTTCACTTTCGATGTCTGGTAAGTTTTCTGAATAATCTTTGCAGAAACCTAAATAAAAATCTAAAAATTTTTTTACAGAATTATAAGATTTAATAAAAACTCATTTTAAATTTTTTAATTTTATTAAATTATATAATTTATTTGTTTTTTTAAATTTTTTATAATATATTTGTCTTGATTCTAATAAATTTTCAACTTCTTTTTTGGATTTAAAAACATTATCAAAAGTTTTATCAAGCCATAATTGAAAGTATTTATTTTTAGAAAGTTGCAATTGGATATCTTGCAATACTTCCAATTTTAATATTAGCTGCCTTTTCTTATTTAACTTATTTCTAAATTTTACTCTTATATAAAAAAATAATAATTGTACTTTTTTTAGTGTTAATTTATTAAGTGTCTTATACATTTTTGCAAATTCTAATGTAAAAGATCTTTTATACATTGTTTTACTACAAATTATTACTGGGTATTCTTTAAATTTAATAACAGTTCTAATATTAAATTTTAGAACTTTATCTTTTATTTCCTGAAAATTTACTAAAATTGAGTCTGTAAACTTAATTATTTCAGATGAAGTAGGTAATTTATAATTTTTTTCTTTTCAACTTACTTTCGTCATTTTATCCTTTAGGTATAAAGTTGACAATTTTTTCATTAATTGGTTATTGAGCGAGCATATAATACAACTAACGAAGTGATCATTTGTAACAAATTCTCTTTGGTATTTATTATATGTTTTTTTACTAACATACTTAATTGCTAATAAATCAATTGTTATTGAATCATCGAAATTGTAAAAATTGTTGATTGAATAACTGCCATGAGTTTTAATATCCAAAAAACCTTTAAGCTTATTTTTTATTAAAAACATATTTTTTTTGATGAAGTTTACCAACTCTGTATCTAATTTTACTTTATCAAGTTGTTCATTTATAATAGACATTTCTTTAATCATATTATTATTTTGCTCAATTTTATTCATAAAACACCTCTATTAAGTTTCAAATTCATAATTTAAACAGCTGAGTACAAATAATGGTGCAGTCTCTGCTCTTAATATGTTGCTACCAAGTGTAACTATATTATAATTTGCTTCTTCTAATAATTTTACCTCATAATTTTCAAAACCACCTTCTGGACCTATTAATATATTTATAGAGTTAAATGAGTCTTTTTTATTACTTATCAAAGACTTTAAAGTAGTATTTTTTTCATTTTCATAACATATTATATTTAAATCTGCATTTTTACAAATGACATCATCTAAATTTCTTATTATAGGCATAACTGTTGGTATATTTGTACTTTTTGTTTGTTTTGATGCTGTTAAAACAATATTTTGTCATCTTGTAATTTTTTTAACTTCATCTTTAGGTTCTATTTTTATTATACTTCTTTTAAAAATGACTGGATATATATTATTGACCCCGAGTTCAGTGGTTTTTTGCAATAAATAATCTCATTTTTGCTCTCTAATAATTCCACAAAATAAATTTACTATTGGTTTATTAGATTTAGTTATATTTAGAACTTCTAATATTTTTAAGTTACATTGGTTTTGATCAAAATTTAAAATTTTACATATATACTTATCATTCATATAAACAATTGTTACTTTTTCATTTTCTTTTAATCTAATTACATTTTTTATATGATGAAAGTCATTGTCTTTTAATATAAATTTTTCACCATACTTTTTAGTTGCAAAATATTGATACATTTTAATTTCCCCTAATACTTTATATTATAATACTTAAGAGGTGAATAATTTTTGAATTCTAAATACAAGTTTGTTTAGATTGGAGAGAAAATGAAAGAAGTTGATGATAATCTTTATAAAAAAGATTCTGTAAAAGATGAAATTGATATGGATTATGAAATCAGCAAACTTAACAAAACAAACAAGCATGCAAGAATTAAGAGTGAGACTCTAAAAATAACTCTTGTCAGTTTGTTACTAAGTATGTCTACGGCTGTTAGTTTTATTGATATTTTATTGCCACTTGGATGGACAATGGTAAATCTTGGATTTGCACTAAAATATTATATAATTGCTATAAGCTTTCAAGTAGTCGGTTTATACTGGGGTATGATAGTAGGTTTGTTAGATGGTTTATTACAATTTATTATTTGAGGTCAAAGTCCTCTTTTTAGAGCGATTTCAAGTATTGGATTGATGCTATGAGTATTCTTATTTTGATTATTCTTTAGCCGATTATTTAATGTATATAAAGTAAAAAACAATTTTAGGAGAATTACTGGACTATTAGCTGGTTCAGTTCTTGTTTTTATAATAGCACCTTTATTTTCTGCTATATTAAAAGCATTCCAAACTTATGTTGAATTAGGTGCAGCTTATGGAATAATTGCATTTTTTAAAGCATGGGTTAGTTTTATGATTTTTGATTTATTTGCAATTATATTATTCACACTCACTACAAATAGAATTCAAATGATATTATCAAAAACCTTAAATTATTAAAAAACCGCTTTAGCGGTTTTTTATATTAACTCTTATTTTCAACTTTATAATCCGTTGCCTCGTTTTTATTAAAAATATTTAGTGAACTTGTTAGAATAATTAAACAAGCTCCTCCTACTGTAACAGAATATTGTATTGAGTTAACTATTAATTCTACAATTAGCACAGAAGTGTCTCATAATATATAAGAATATAAATTATATATAAATACTCATAAGTAACTTATTATATATATTAAATGTATATTAAGTTTTTTATTTAATAACTTATATGTAAGACCTATTAAAATCTTTACAAGGATTGTTATTGGTATAAAAATTGCTCCACCGGAATATAAATCGATCATCGAACCAGCAATGACAGCACTTAAAATTAATGTAAATAAATTAACTTTTCCAAATAAAATTAAATAAATAATATCTGAAAATTGAATAATTGATTTACCAGTCATAGATGCAATTGTTGATACAATTGCACCCATCACAAACATAATTGCTGTTAATACTCCACAAGTTGCAATATTTTTAGTAGTAACTCATTTTTTCATTTTTACCTCTATTTTTATAATTGCTTTAGGTTATCAATTTTATGAATTATAATTAAATTGTTATAACCAAGTTGATTATAGCATTTATAAAAGTTTGTTTAAACTTACGAAAGGAAATGTGAAATGAAAGTAGTCATAATTGGTGGTGGAGCAACCGGTATGGGTGTGGCATCCAAAATAAAAAGAAATAATAACAATATTGAAGTAACTGTTATTGAAAATGGCAGCTATGTCTCACTAGGAGCTTGTGGTCTTCCTTATTATGTTGGAGACGAATTTAAGGACTCAAAGAAACTTTTTGCAAGGTCAGTTGAGAAATTTAACGAATCTGGAATTGAAATACATTTAAATTCTTCAATTGAAAAAATAGATATAAAAAACAAAAAGTTAATAGTTAAAAATAAAGAGATCAATTTTGATAAATTAGTAATTGCTACTGGCGCAGAAGCATTTATTCCCTCTATTAAAGGTCTTGATACTATTGATTTTTATAAGTTAACAAAATATGAAGATGGGATTAATTTGAAAGCAATTGTTGAAAAAAAAGAAATTAATAATATTTTAATAATTGGAGCTGGATTTATTGGCATGGAATTAGCTGAGAATCTAAAAAATATTAATAAAAACGTAAGCATTGTTGAATTAGATTCAAGAATTGCTTCAAAAATTTATGATGAAGAAGTATCTGATTTAATTAAAAATAATTTAGAACAAAATCAAATAAATTTATTTTTAAATAATAGTGTTAAAGAATTTATAAAGAAAGATAATAAAATTATTGCTAAATTAATGGATAGAGATATTAAAGTTGATTTAGTTGTTGTTGCTTCAGGTTTTAGACCAAATACAAGATTATTTGAAAACACAGAATTAAAACTATCTGCAAATAATGCGATAATTGTTGATGATTATGGAAAAACCAACATTGATTATATCTATTCTGGGGGCGATTGTTGTGTTATAAAAAACAAAATAACCAATAATCATTGTTACTCACCTTTAGCAACAGTTGCTTCTAAACAAGCTAAAGTAATTGCAAATAATATATCAAATATTAATTCTAAATTTTATGGTAGTATACAAAGTTCGATAATTAAATTATTTGATAGCGGAGTAGCAAGAGCAGGTTTAACTGAAAAAGAAGCAAAAGATTTGAACATAAATATAAAAACAGTATTTATAAAAGATAAAAATCATACACATTATTTAGATGGTCAAAGTGATATTTATTTAAAACTAATTAAAAATGTTGATACAAATGAATTAATTGGTGCTCAAATGTACTCTAATAAAAACTCAATTTTAAGATTTTATTCTATAGCAACATTAATCTGAAATAAAACAAAGTTAAATGAAGAAATTGAACAAATAGACCTTCCCTACTCGCCTCCATTTTCAAGAACATTCGACATAATACATATTGCACTTTCTAAAATTATAAGTTAATTTTAGTGCTAAAATAAATTATTATGAGAGAAGGTGAAAAAAGTGTATTTTTTAGCTGATAATAAAAATGATATATTAAGAGATTTTTTAGCAATTAGTAAGTGACAATCAGCTGTTGCAATATTAGTTTTTGCTTTGCTACAAATTGGATTTTATATTTTTCTAAAAAAAATAAAAATCAGTTTTATGTATAGAGTAATTATTGGTATGCTAATTGGTTTGATATTTGGGATAATAATTCAATCAATAATAGGTTTTCCAAACAAAGAGCAACTTGACAGTGGTTTTAAAGATAGTGATAGTAGTTTATATTGAGTTAATGAATTAAATATTTGATCTGAATTCTTTAAAAACATTTTCATTAGAGGTGTTTATCTACTTACAATTCCTATTGTATTTATTGCTATATTCAAAATAACAGCTAAACCCGGTGAAACAGGTTTAGCAAGAATAACAGGAAAAGGTATTGCTATATTATTGATAAATGTTGCAGTAATGTTTACAATTACATTTTTTCTTGGAGTTGTAACAAAGGTAGGTAGCGGAGTTCTTGGAGTTAATGATGGTGATATTCCAAAGGGTAAAGATAACGTACCATTACCAGAAATAATATGAAGTTACATTCCGATTAACTTTTTTGCAGCATTAGCATCTAATTCTATAATACCAGTAATGGTTATTGCAGCCCTTGCTGGATTTTCAGTTAAGATTTTAGCAAAAAGAAATAAAGTTGAAATGGAAGCGATAGTTAAGGCTGCTAATACAGCTTGAAAAGTAACATCTTCAATGTTAACTAATTTTATGAAAATAATGCCTTTAGCTGTTATGTCAATGTTATCAACATCAATTACTTCAAGACCAATTGGTGAGCTTGCAAATATTGGTAAAGTAATTGGTATAGGATACTTAGCAATTATTATTGCCATAATTTGATTATCACTGCAAATATTTTTAGCTCGAATTAAAATTGGTGCATGATGAAAAGAATCTTGAAGACCATTAATACAAGGTTTTGCAACACAATCATCAAATGCAACATTACCAGTATCAATGAACACACTTGAAAAAATGAAAATTTCAGACAAGGTTGTAAGTAGTATAACCCCAATTTCTACAACAATGGGTTTAATAGCTTGTGCAGGAATTCAATCAGGACTTGCAACTAGTATCCTTTGAACAGGTTCTGATGTTCCTCATTCTATGGGTTTATTTACATACTTTATAATTTCTTTATTTGTTACAATTGTAGCGTCTCTAGGTATTGCAGGAGTCCCAGGTACTGCTACTGTTGTTACTGTTGGTGTAATTGGAGGTATAGGGTTTTCTGAATTTATAGGTAGTGTTCTTGCTGTAATTGCTCCATTAGATGGTTTATTTGATATGGGAAGAACTGGTGCGAACGTTCTTGGTGGAGTATCAACTGCAACGATTGTCGCAAAATCTGAGGGTCTCATTGGAGAGGATTCAGGATTACTAACAATTCGAGGTTTAGAAAAACAAAAAGATATTTTATTTCATAACAATCAAAAAGATGAATTAAAAAGAACTATAGAGTCTAAAAGAAAAGAACTTATTGTTAATTTAAAACAAAAGGAACTTTCAATTGAAGACAAAAATAATTTAAAAAAAGAGTTTAACGAAAACAAAAAGACTTTAAAAGAAAATTATGTTACAAAATTAAAAGAATACAAAGAAAATAAAAATCCAATTAAAAAATAAAAAAAATTCAGTATGTTTTATACTGAATTTTTTTGTTAAATTATTTTTTAATATCTTTTAATATTTTTTCAATATTATTTGCATTTTCAAGTGCTTCATCATATTCAAAAGTAAGATCTGGAACACTTCTCATTTCAACTTTATTTGCAAGAAGCATTCTTATTTCTTTTAAATTTTCTTTTATTTCATTTTTTACATCTTCAAGATCAAAATTTGGGTTCAAAAATGAATAGTATATTTTTGCATGGCTCATATCGTTAGATAGCCTAACTTCATGAATTGATAAAAATTTAATATATTCGCAATCGTGAAATTCTCTTTGCAAAATTAGATTTAGTTCTCTAAGTATTGTTGATTGAGCACGCTCTATTTTTACATCTTTTGGCATATTATTTCACCTCTTCTATCTTATATGCTTCTATAATATCATTTTCTTTTAAATCATTAAAGTTCTTTATTGTAATACCACATTCTTGGCCTGTTCTAGCTTCTTTGATATCATCTTTATTATTTCTTAACGAAGCCATTTCTCCACTATATATAACAATACCATCTCTAATAACGTGAACTTTTGAGCCTCTTAAGACACTTCCGCTTACTACCCTACATCCAGCAATAGTTCCAACTTGTGAGTGTCTAAATAATTGTCTAACCTCAGCTTCACCTAATTGTTTTTCTTCATAAACTGGATCTAACAATCCTGTTGCAGCTTCTTGAATCTCTTCTAATAATTTATATATTATATTATGTAATCTAATTTCAACACCGTCTTCTTCAGCTTTTTGTCTAACTTGAGCATTTGGTCTTACATTAAAACCATAAACAATTGCATTTGAGGCAAGCGCTAATGTAATATCACTAATTGAAATAGCACCAACTGTTGAACGAATTACATTGATTCTTACTCCTTCAATATTAATTTTTAACATAGCATTTCTAACGGCTTCAACTGTTCCTTGAACGTCGGCTTTTAAAATAATATTAATTGATTTAAGTTCACCTGCTTCAATTTGGTTTTTGATAGAATCCAATGTAAATGCAGAGTTTTTGTTTCTTGAATCATTTGCTTGTTTTTCAAATTGTGCCTTAGCGATATCTCTTGCCATTTTTTCTTCAGAAACAACAATAAACTTATCTCCTGCTCTTGGTACTTCATTTAAACCAACTATTAGAGCTGGTTGACCTGGGCTAACTGATTTAAGTTTCATTTTATTTTCATTTTCAATATCTTTTATTGTTCCGTAAGTTGCCCCAGCAATAACTATATCTTTAATATTTAAAGTTCCATTTTGAACAAGAATCGTTGCTATAGGTCCTCTATTTTTATCAATATGAGCTTCAATAATTGTACCTCTTGCAAATTTATTAGAGTTTGCTTTTAAATCTTTTAATTCTGCTAGTAAAAGTATTGTTTCAAGTAATGAATCCAAACCAATTTTTGTTTTTGCAGATCCTTCAATAAAAGGTGTGTCTCCACCAAATTCTTCAGCAACTATCCCAAATTTCATTAATTCCATTTTTACTTTACTTGGGTCTGATCCTGGTTTATCAATTTTATTAACAAAAACTATTATTGGAACATTAGCTGCCTTGGCGTGATCTATTGCTTCTTCTGTTTGTGGCATTACACCGTCATCTGCTGCAACAACGATTATTACAATATCAGTAACTTCACTACCTCTTGCCCTCATTTCTGTAAAGGCCTCATGTCCAGGAGTGTCAATAAATGTAATTTTATTTTTGTTTATACTAGTTTGATAAGCGCCAATATGTTGGGTAATTCCACCAAACTCACCATCAATTACATTTGCATTTCTAATTGAGTCAAGTAATGTTGTTTTTCCATGATCTACGTGCCCCATAATTGTAACAACAGGTGGTTTTGTTGTTAAATCTTCAGGTTTGTCCTCTTCATCAAAATTTTCGAAAATATTTTCTTTTGTAATATTTGTTTCTTTTTTAAAGTCGTATCCAAGTTCTAAACAAAGTTCACCCATTTGCTCTTCAGACAGTGTAAATGTTTGATTTACCATTATACCTTTTGTAAAAAACATTTTTACAATTACAGCTGGTTCTTTGCCAATTTTTATTGCAAAATCAGCAATTGATAAAGGTTCTGTAAAAATAAAGACTCCATCAATTAAACCTGTTTCCTTTGTTTCTCTTAGTTTATTTTTAATGTTTGTTGTGTGAGCTTTTGACTTAGATTTATCAACTTGTTTATTATTATTTTTTTTTGTTTTATTTGTCATACCACCATCTCCTTTTCATATTTAAATATTATTAATTATTAATTTTATGAAATTAAAATCTTGTAGACCAACATTTTTAATGTTATTTTTTCCTATTGATTTACTTATTTCTATTCCACTTAATAGATTATCATAATATTTAATATTATAAAAATTACACTTGTTAGTAATTTTTTTATATTGTGTTGCACTTATATCTGTTGCAATAATGACTAAATTTATTTTTTTATCTTGGATTTTTTCAATTAGTTTAGTTCCCACAAAAATTTTGTTAGCTGATGCTGCCAGCCCTAATGAATTCATTAATTTTATTTTATTCATTTTTCAATAATGCCAATAATTCTTCTTCTATTTTTTGATAAACATTTTTATTTATAGAAGTTCTGTATGCTCTATCGAGAAGAGATTTTTGAATTAGTTTTTTAATTGAAACTTCATTTAACAAAATATAAACTCCTTTACCATGAGCTTTGTATGATAAATCTACACTAATTTCACCTTTTTTGTTTTTTACAATCCTAGTTAAAAAATTTCTTGGAAACATTTTTCCTGTAGCTATATCTTTTCTTAATACTTCTTTTTTTTTAATCATAAAAAACTTTCTAAAACTTTTTATTTAATAGATTCTCTTCTTTTGTTTGTGTTTTCAACAAAGTTAGTTGTTTCAAGTTCTTCTTTAGTAATATTACCATTTCATAATATTTCTATTTCTTTTTCATTTGCTACATCTAGTGAATAAATATTTATTTTCATATTAACAAGGTTTGCGACTAATCTTGCAGCCATTCCTTTTTTACCTATTGCTAAAGATAATTGTTCATTTGGAACAACAATAAAGCATTCATTATTTTCTTCATCAATACTTATACTTATAACTCTAACTGGAGCAAGAGAATTCATTACAAAAATCTTTTTATCATCATTATATAAAACAACATCTATTTTTTCTCCATTTAATTGTTTAGTAACATTTTTTATTCTGCTTCCAGATGCACCAACACAACTACCAATTGGATCAATATTTTCTTCATGAGATACAACTGCAATCTTAGCACGTTTACCTGGTTCTCTTGATACTGCTTTTACTTCAACAATACCTTCCATAATTTCTGGAACTTCAATTTCCATTAATTTTGCTAAAAAATCTGGGTGAATTCTTGTAGCAGATATTTGTGAATGTTTATTATCTTTTGAAATTTCTTCAATATAAAATGAAATAATATCATCTATATCAAATTTTTCGCCAGGAATTGTTTTTTTACTTCAAATAGGAATTATAACTCCATCAATTTCAACTAAATAACTAGTTTCAGTTATGTCTTTTACTGTACCACCAACTATTTCGTGATTTCTAGGTAAAAATTCTTCGTATATCATTGCTTTTTCAGCTTCGCGAATTTTTTGTTTTATAATTTGACCTACTTGCATAACAGCAAGTTTTGAAAATTCATTAGTGAATTCAACAGGTTCGTATACTTTATCACCTATTTTTAAATTATCACCATAAATTTTTACAGCATCTTCAAGTTCAATTTCCAATCACTCATCTTCAAGTTCTTCAACTATAACAAGTTCTTTAAAAACTTTAATTGAGCCAATATTTTCGTCTATTTCAACTTTTATGATTGCTTCTGGGTCAAAAAACTTTTCATAAGCTTTTTGGAAACCATCTTTAATACCTTCAAATATTATGCTTTTATCTATTTTTTTGTCTTGAACAATTTCAAAAATTGCATCAAGTAATTTTGCGCCATCTATCACTTTTTATCCTCCATCCAAATAGAAAAGAAGACTTGCGCCTTCTTTTAAAAAATATGACTATTAATATTATACATACAAATTACTAAATTAACTTAAAAAATGCACTTTATTTTAGTAATTAAATACTAGACTTTTATAAATATCTAACATTTGTTCGGTTGAGGTAAAATGATCTACAATTTGCAAAGCAAATTGTAGAGCACCCCCTATTGATGATCCTGTAATTACATTTTTATCCGAGATTGCAGCCATTTGTGGTTTTTTTATAGCCTTATCAAGACCTTCAACACAGCCTGGGTAGTGAGTAACTTCAACACCATCAACCAAACCTAATTTACCAAGTATCTGTGGTGCAGCACATATAGCTGCAATTGTTTTTTCTTTTTCTTTAAAATCTTTAAGTGCTTTTAGCAATTTATCTGATTTTTCAAGATTTTCAACGCCAAGTCCTCCTCCAGGTAATACCAAGCAATCATAAGCATCAAAATTAATCTCATCTATTAATTTATTAGCAACAACTGTAGTTCCATATGAACCAGTTACTTTATTATCTTTTGTAATTGATACAATATCAATAATATCAAAACTACCTGGAAATTGTTTTTTAGCCCTATTTAAAATGTCATTTGTAGCTACCATTTCTGTATCTTCGAAACCATTAGCCAAGAATATTGCAATATTTGCCATTTTTTTTACCTCTTTTCTTTTATTATTATATTAATTTTATATAATAAATAAAGAGAATTGGTGAAAATATGAGTATATTTAAATTTTTAAAAACAGCTGTCCGATTAATGAATTACAAGGAATCGAATAAATTTGTTAGTATAAATAGTACAAAAAAACTAGTTCACAATAATAACATTTTAGATATTTCAATTCGAACAATTAAAAATTCTTATAATAAAACTGGCAGCCTAGTTTTTAAAGATAAGTTAAAACAAGAGGTCGGTTTTAAATTTGTTTATTCAAAAGGGTTTAATTCTTTTGGTTTTAAAGAAAAAGTAGATGTTATATTTTGCAATATTCATTCACAAGTAACAGCAATATATTCAAATTTCAAACCTAATAAATTTACAAGCTTACATGAAGATACATATTCTATATTTGTTTTAGCCAATAATACAAATAAATATTTAAATATTAAAAAAAATGATTTTTTAACTACATCAAAATAAAAATAAAACCCTAATGAACATCTAAAATAAAATTGACAGTAAAAAAGTACTTTTATTGTTAAAATTTTATTGAAAGGTGTTCTTTTTATATGGAAAAACAATGAACAAAAAACGAAAAACTTTATATAATTAATGAATCAAAAAAAATTGGTATTTTAAATGCGGCATTAAAGTTTGATATTAGTACTAGCACAATTAAAAGATGAAAATCAGAGGTGAAAGCGCTCTTGAATGAGGTAGCGGAACACAAGCAAAAGGAAATATCAAAAAATTTAAATCTCATGATTGAATTTTTAAAGAACCTGATGATATGAGCATTGAAGAATTAAGAGAGGCTTTGAAACTGGAAAGAGCTTTAAAAAAGCATTTGGCGAAGACAACTAAGGAAAAGTACTTCGCCATTTTTAATGTTAAAAAAATGTTTTCTTTGAAATTATCTTGTTTATATTTAAAAGTTTCAAGGTATGGATATTTAAAATGACTTAAAAACGGAAAACCAAAGTATAAAAATTATAATAGAATTTTAGCAATTAAGATAAGATGCCTTTTTTACTTGTTTAAAAAAAGATATGGTTATAATATGATAACTTTATTTTTAAACAAATACTTTAAAGAAAGATTAAACCCTTGAGTTGTTTATAGATATATGAAAATAATGAGTTTAAAAGCAGCAAAGAAAAAGAAAGTTCCAAACTATGATAAATCAGGTCCATTAAGATTTGAAAATTTACTAAATAGAAACTTTAAATCTAAAAATATAAATGAAAAATGAGTAACAGATGTAACTTATATAAAAACTATTAATGGAAACGTATATCTATCTGTTATAAAGGATTTGTTTAATTCAGAAATTATTGATTGAAAGTTATCGGTTAGTCCTAATAATAAATTATGTCATACAAATTTAATAAGCGCCATTAAAAAAAGAGGTGCACCAAAGATAATCCACTCAGATCAAGGATCACCATATACAAATGAAACTTGAGAAAGATTATGTAAAACTAATAATATAAATATTTCTATGTCACGAAGAGGAAATTCACCAGATAATGGGCCTGTGAGTCTTTTTTTGGAACTTTTAAAAATGAATGTATATATACATATAAAGTAAAAGAACTACATCATTCAAATATTTATAAAATTATCTCAGACTATATAGAGTTTTATAATTATGTTAGACCTTCATTAAAACATAAAAAAACTCCATACGAAATTCGTATGGAGAAAGTATCTTTTTAATGTCAATTTTAATTGACAATTTCACTAATGGGTTTTATTTTTTAATGCTTTCTATTATATCTTTTGCATATTTTTCTGTTATTTCTAAAAGTTTTTGTGGAGTATATGTATTTTCTTCAACACCTTTGAAAAAATTACTTGAAGCTGAATTTAAAACACTTGAAGAAAAAGTAGTTTTTATTTTATCTGCTACTTCTTTAGTTATACTATTTAAACTACTATTATCACTATATGAAATATCTCCTGGAGTTCATAAAGTATTCCCTGTTAAATCACTACCTAACATTTCTTCCACACTTTTATCTTTTAATGGACTTTTTTTATCAAATGTTAGAGACAAATTATTATCTTTATAATATTTTTTAATATTGTTAACAACTGTATCATTATTGTAATACTCTTTTGAACCTGCTAAAGCAATGATTGTACTATCAACAATATTTTTTTCAGCTGATGTAATAAATGAGTTTGAATAATCACTAGCATATGCTTCTGCTTGATTAGTATCTACACCAACAACTTTAACATCATTTTGTTTATTTTTTTGGTTAATTACACCTAGAAGATCAGCGGTTTGAGGACCAGCTACCGGCATAATAACGTTTGCATCATCATTTACTAATGACTCTGAAATTACTTTACCATCACCTGCTGCAAATGATGTAGAATATCAATTTTTGTCATTACCATCTTTTGGAGCATTTTTTTGAGATGAAACTCTTGAAGCTTTGATTCCATCATATTGAACTTCTTCTCCAAATATATTATTTAAAACATCCTTATTATTTGTACTTAATTCATTATAAACATCAATTGCAGATAAAAATCCAACCATAAATAATTCAACTGCAACATAATTTGATTGACCACCAAATGTAGCTAATTTGACAATTTTTTCATCACCAACTGTATTTCACTTTTTATCTTTTATACTTTGATATATCGAAGCCATTCCTGCATAAAATCCTGACATATCAGCTTTATATAGTAAACCTATAGCAGTCTTGATTCCCTCATCGTTACCATCTATAATAATCTGAGTTGAGTTTTCACCAAGTGCATTTGCAGCTGCTTTTAAATTATCTCCAGCATGATGAAAACCAGGTAAAATTGCAACTTTAGCTCCAGCTTTTTTTGCAATATCATATCCATCTTGTATTTTTGAAACATCTTCTGGCTCAGTAAATCCAATACCAGAATAGCTGTCATCTTTATTTAATTCTGAAATTTCTTTTATAAATTTGTCTCCAGCTACCTTTCCACTTTCGTTAAAAGATTTATCCGATATCCTTCCTGCATCAGTTATTAAAAATATGTCATTAAAAGATTTATTATTAGAACAAGAAATAACATTTGTCATACTTGAACCAATAATTGAAAAAGCAAGTAATCCTGATAATAATTTTTTCATTTTTTATTCTCCTATTTCTAAAGTAAATTACAAAATAAAAAGAGGTTGTATTTAAAAAATAAACTTTATCCTCCTTTTTTTATAAATTACTTATACTTATATTTAACCATATTAATAATTTATTTGTATAAATTTACAATTATCTTTTTGATTTTTCATATGGTTCCCCAATACTTTTTGGGGGTTTTGAAAATTTTGAAATTGTTATCATAGTTAATAATGACAATATAAATGGCATCATGTTAAATAGATTACCATTACTTTTGATTCATTCGTTACTTGTTAGATAAAATATTTTTTCCCCAATTGTGAAAAATACCGAGAACAAGAAAGAAGCAACAACTGTAAATCTGATTTTTCATTGTCCAACAATCATTATGGCCAAAGCGATAAAACCAAATCCATTAACTGTTCCATAAAAGTTACCATTATTTTTTAATATTACAAAAAATGCTCCTGATATACCCGCTAATAACCCACTTGTTAAAACTGCTAAATATCTATATTTTAAAACATTTATACCTGAAGAACTTACAGCTTGAGGATTTTCACCAACTGCAATATGCCTAACACCAGTTCTGGTAAATGAAAAATATATACCTGAAAAACAAGTAATTATAATTGAAATTAACAGATATAAAGTAAATATATTATTTGTACCTGAAAATGAAACAATTTTATATCCAGATGTAATTAAAGTTCCATTAGACTCTGTTCAACCTCTAGTAGTTGTTAAAAACATTGCAATTCCTTGTGCAAATAAATTAATTGCAGTACCCGAAACTATTTGATCTGCCTTTAATTTTATTGAAGCAAAACTATGCAAAAGAGCGAATAAACCACCAACAATTGCAGCTACAATTATTGGAACTAATTGTAAAATTGGAGTATTATCATTTTTATACATTTTACTACCAACTATTGCATAAGCTAAAGCACCAATAACCATCATTCCGTCAATACCAACATTTATTACACCTGATCTTTCTGATATAAGTCCAGAAAGAGAAGCTAATGAAAAGATTACGAAGTAAATTGAAATTGCCTCTAACAAAATATTAACTGACATAATTTTTCACCACCTCACGTTTTTTATTATAATATTCTACTTTATTAATATATTTATCTCTTTCAAATATTTTTTTAGATTTATCATTTATTTTATTTAATGATTTATTTTTAGAATTAAAATCTTTTTTTAATTCCTTAAATTTATTTTTAATTTGTTCTACATTTTCTTTAGTTTTAGCACTAACATTATTTTTCATATCAATAAAGTCATCTACACTTTTTTTATTTTGTACATTAATATCATGTAACATTTTTTTAATAAGTTCTGAATTACTTTTTTTTAATTCATGTTTTTTTATTTTATATTGGTCAATAATTGTTTTGAAATTATTTTTTAGTTCATTATTTTTATTTATATATTCTTCCTTTGTTGAATTTTTATTTAAGTCTTTAATTTTGATATTATAATTTTTCTTTTCATCTTTAATAAGTTTATTTAGAACTTTTACTTCATTTAAAAGATTAATTTTTTTAGAATTTACGTTATTAATTGAAAATATTAAATTATTTAATAAATCGAATTTTTTATTTTTTATATTTAATTTACTTTGTTTTTTAAAACCCATTAAGGAATATTTTTTATGATCAATTATTGATTCATCTCAACTTATATTTAGTTCTTCTTTAACTTTTTTGATTTCGAAATTAATATATGTTTTAATATCTTTTTTTAAGTATCTATAATTTTTTCTAAAATAAGTTTTTTGACTTTTCAAATCATTATTTAGTTTTTTTATTAATTCGAACAATTTTTTGTATTCATCATTATTTAAGTTTTGATTTGATTTTTTAAGATTAATTAAATCATCATAATTCTTTTTAATATCAGATTTTAAAATGTTTTTTTTATTATTTTCTTCATTTTTAAATTTTAGCAATTCTTCGTTTTTATATATAAGTATTTTTTGTTTGCGCAATTTTCAAATTAATTTATTTTTAGTAAATCAATTTTTAGTAAAATTATAATCTTTGAATATAAAAGTATTCTTGTAAATATATTGATATAAATTTAATTTATAAAATAACGCTGAAATACCTGCACCATAAGTAATAGCACCAAATACTAACGTAGAAACATCTTTTGACAATAATGGGAACTCAATTGCTTTTGCAATATCTGAACCATTTTTTAACATAGCTCACAAAAATGCGACAGGTAATATGCCAAAAACATTACTAAATGCAACCAATGCAATCGGGATTGCATCAAAACCAATTGTTGGTAGCATTGATACATTTCCTGTTGTTATACTTAATTGAATTGTCATGTAGTAGATAAAACCACCCATGCTTATAAATAAACCTTGTAATGCAGTTGTTAATATTATGTAATATTTCATATTAATTCCTGCATACTTTGCTGCTGTTGGTTGTTTTCCTGCAACTTTAAATTTGTAACCAAAAGTTGTTAAATTAACCAAAATATAAACTAACAATACTGATATTAAAGTTAATATAACACCAAGAACTCAAATATTATCCCCGATAGCAACTCAATTTTTATTTAATTTTTCAGTAGAATGATTAGTACTTCATTCTCAAGTAGGTCTATCAAATAACCAATTTGAAAAAATTCAAACTACTCAATTTAACATAACAGTTGTTACTACTTCGTGTATATTAAAAGCGACCTTTAGTATCCCTGAAATTAATGAAATTGCAATTCCAGAAAATATAAATATAAAAAACACATTTATAACAAAAGAACTATCAATGTCTTTAAAACTCATTCCCTCAGCAGACGCTTTGTTCCCAATTGCTAATACACTTAGCGTCATTCCTATTACAGCTTGTCCAGTTCCACCCATATTAAATAAACCAATTTTAAAACCAAGAGCTAGACCTATTCCCATTAATGCATATGTCGAAAAATAATTTAGTGTTGTTGGTAAAAAGGTATTTGAGTCATTACTTAATGATTGTTCAATTGAAGAAGCAATAAAAGCAAATCCATTTTCACCATTTATAAATATAATTATTATACCAATCAATAAACCAAATAATATAGACAATACTGACGCTTTAATAATTGAAAAACTATTCTTAGTTTTTTCAGAAGTCAAAGAATTTATTAAATGTTGTTTCTTTATTCAAAATTTTGTATTAAATTTCATTTAAATTCTTTCTCCCATCATCATTAAACCTATTTTATCAATATTTATTTCTTTACCCTTAAGTTCACCAACTTTATTACCGGAATTTAGTACGATAACTCTGTCTGATAAAGCAATGATCTCACTAAGCTCATATGATATTAGTAAAATTGCTTTACCTTTTTCTTTAGCTTTTAAAATTTCTGAGTGAATAAACTCTATTGATCCGATATCTAATCCCCTGGTTGGTTGAAATATTACAATTAAATCACTTTCTCTTTCAAGTTCTCTTCCAACAATCGCCTTTTGTTGATTTCCACCCGATAATTGTCTTGCAATTGCATAACCAGATTGAGAATTTCTAACATCATATTTTTTTACAATGTTTTGTCCATACTCTTGTACAGCATTAAAATTAATAAACCCAAATTTGCTAAACTTTTTTTGTGATATATCTTGAAGAACCATATTATCAATTAAATTATTATTTAAAACTAATCCATGTTTATGTCTATCTTCTGGTATGTGACTAATTTTATATTTATGATATCTTTTAGTTACAGAAGCTTTATTAATTAAATTATTTTTTATAAATATTTTACCTTTTTTTATTTTTGATAAACCTGTAATTGCATTTACTAATTCTAATTGACCATTACCTTCAACACCCGAAATTGAGACAATTTCTCCTTTAGATATTTCTAAAGAGAAATCTTTCAAAGCTGTAATTTTATGATTATTATGGTTTTGCATACTTAAGTTTTCGATTGATAAAATTACATCTTTTTTTATTTCTTTGTAATTAACATGAACTTCTTTTAATTTACGGCCAACCATAGAAGTTGCAAATTGTTCAACAGTTGTAGATTTTACATCAAATTCGCCAACGACTTCGCCATTTCTAAGAACGGTTGCTGTATCTGCAACTTTTTTGATTTCTGCCATTTTGTGAGTTATAAAAACGATTGTTTTACCCATTTTTTTAAGATTTAATAAAACTTCTAAAAATCCATCAATTTCATTAGGAGTAAGCACGGCTGTTGGTTCATCGAAAATCAATATGTTTGATTCTTTATAAAGCGCTTTTAAAATTTCTGCTTTTTGTTGAGAAGCAACACTTGAATTAATTGGTTTCTTATTTAAATCAATATTTAAATTATATTTATTCATTATTTCTGTTATTTTTTTTATTGTTTTTTGCTTATTAATAAAAAATTTAAGAAATGTCTGTTCACTACCAAGTGATATGTTTTTTCAAAAAGGATAAGTTTCGATTAATTTAAAATGCTGATGAACCATACCTATTCCTAATTTATTTGCTTTAACTGGGTTTGTGATAATTTGGCTTTTACCATTAATGAATATTTCTCCAAATGTTGGATTGTATAAACCAAAAAGAATTGACATTAAAGTCGATTTTCCCGCACCATTTTCGCCAATTATAGCGTGAATTTCACCTTTTTTAACTTTTAAGTTTATGTTATTATTTGCAATAATTTTTTTATTAAAAATCATTGTGATATTTTTCATTTCAATCGCTAGATTATTGTTCATAATTTCTCCTAGTTATTCTAATATTATTTAATCATAAAGAGAATAATTATTTCTTCATAAAAAAAATTACTATTAATAGTAATTTATTTTAAAATAGTATTTGCAAGTTCATCAAGGGCATCTTGTTTTGCCTTAGTTCAAAAATCAACTGCAAGAAATTTATCAACTATTCTTGTTGAAATATGTAAGTCTTTAAAATAGAAGTTTAACTTATTAAATCTAATACATATATGTCCAATTGTTATGGCAAGAAAATCATAACCGTCTTCAATAAGTTCTTTACCTGTTTTATCTCTAAATTCTGGATAACCATAAGTTTCAAACATTGCTTTCCTCATTGTTTCAACTCCAGGATCATATCACTCATTTATAACATAATCTTTTAATTCTCTAATTTTTTTCTCACCATCTTCACCAAGTTTTTTTCATACGTTTATTACATGCTCTTCAAAAAATGGTGCAAATCGTTTAATTCCTTCATCAAGAGAAGGGTAAAACATTTGAAAAGGTTCTGAACCGTCAACTTCAACATGCGCTAAAAATCAAGGTTCTGAAAAAGAGACTACTCCTATTTGTTCTGAGCTTATTTGATATATTTTTTCACTCATAATTAAATACTCCTTTAAAATATTATAACATATGTTTATGTTAAATTATTGATCTCGTAAATAGTACATAAAGCACAAAACCAACAATAATGAAAATTGGTATTAATAATCATAAAAGTCATAACTTAGATTTTCATTTTGAAGCATATTCACTAACTTTTTTTTGTTTTTTTTCTTGTTTAATTGGAACAATTTGAATTGGTACTTCTTTTTCTTCGTTAACAAATGAAGATTTTTTTCATAAATCTGATTCTTGAATAGGTTTTTGTTCCTCATGTTTTTCTTCATATTTATGTGGAACAACTTCTTTGGCTTTCTCTAGATCCTCATCAATCAATTGTTCTTTTTCGTTTTTAGCTAGTAGTGGGTCATCTGAATCTGGGAGAATTTCAATATCTCCTCCAGTAACACCTCTCAAAGTATCTACAAAGTGTTTCATCACTTTTTTATTCGGACATGCAAATGTAATACCATTACCAAAGCTATCGTTTTGTAATGATAAATAATTTAGTTTTGAATCACTCTTTGAATATTGTACAAGAATTTTGTGTAATGAATAAGAATCGAAAGGTAAATATCTTACTTGAGTACTATTTTGATTATCTATGATTTCTAAAGTAAAAGTTCTTTTTGTTGTTATAAATACAATACCTATCATTTCCTCGTCATATCTTTTAAAGCTTGCTCATAAAGCTGACAAAACGCTTTCGTCATCGTCGAAATAGGTTTCCATATTGTATCAAACTTTTTCATATATATTTTTATAAGAAGGTAATCAATTATATCCATTACTCTCTAATTCATTTTTAATTATAGAAACCGATTTCATATTATAATTACCCTTCTATTTCTTTTTGACATCTTTGTTAGTAAATTTATTATATATTTCAATTAGTTTTTTTTCATATAAATTATGAGTTTTAGCTATATAGTATTTTTTGTTCTTAATTTTATCAGGCAAATATTGTTGTTCAACATAATCATTTTCAAAATCATGTGCATATTTATAATTATACGTTTCATTTAAATTAGATGAAGAATTATAATGATTATCTCTTAAATATCCAGGGATCGGTGGAACATTCCCAGTTTTAACATCATTTAATGCTTGATCAATTGCGTTTATACTTGAATTTGATTTCTCACTCAAAGCCATTTCGATTATTGCAAGACCTAAAATTATTCTACCTTCTGGCATGCCCACTTGTCTAAAAGCATTACAAGCATTAAATACACGAACTGGTATTGAAGGGTTTGCTAGTCCAATATCTTCATATGCAGTAATTATCATCCTTCTCATTAGAGTTTCATAATCTCCTATTTCTAATAATCTAGAAAAATAGTGTAATGAAGCATCAACATCACTACCTCGTATCGATTTTTGTAAAGCAGATTTTAGGTCATGAAATTCATCTCCATAACTAGAACCTTTTGCAGATGAAATAAATGATAATTGCTCAATAAATTTTTTGTCAATTTTTTTATCGCTATATAGTTTTTCAATATTTTCAATTATATTAATTGCAAACCTCAAATCTCCATTTGACCTAGAAGCAATTTCATTTATTGCTTCATTATCATATTTAGTATTAGATTTAATTTTTTTTAATATTTTTTTAATTCCAATAATTAATTCTGGTACACTAATTTCTTCTAATCTTGCAATTGTGCATCTACTTCTTACAGCTGGATTTATTACAAAATATGGATTTTCAGTAGTTGTAATAAAAACTATTATTTGTTTTTTTTCAATATATTCAAGTAAGTAATCTTGTAAATTTTTATTCATTCTATGAAATTCGTCAATTATTAATATTGATTGATTATTATTGCTTATAATTTTTTGAAGTTTTTCTTTTTTATCATTTGATGCATTGAAAAAATCATATTCAATTTCTAAGTCATTAGCTAAACTAATAGCAAGAGTTGTTTTGCCAATTCCTGGAGGACCATAAAATATCAAATTAGTTGCAAATTTTTTTTCTACCATTTTTGAAATTAATCCATTATCATTATTGAGCAAGTGACTTTGTCCAATTACATCTTCAATATGATTTGGTCTTAATAAATAACTTAATGGCTTATCCATTTAAAAACCTCCTGTTTATGAATTTGCAGCATCGTGAAGTTCTTTAAATCTTCCTGGAGTTTTTACAAGTTCATTATATGTTCCTTCTTGAACAATTCCTTTTCCTGATTCTAATACATAAATTTTATTTACGTTTTTTATTGTTGTTAACCTATGTGCAATTATTACTGTTGTTTTTCCCTTCATTAGTTCATCAAGTTGAGATTGAATTTCTTTTTCTACAATATTGTCAAGAGCACTTGTAGCTTCATCAAGAACTAATAATTCTGGATTACGCAGAAGCATTCTAGCAATTACCAAACGCTGTTTTTGACCTCCGCTTAAAAGTAATCCTCTTTCACCAAGTATTGTATTATAAGTTTCTGGTCAACTCATTATTATATTGTGAACTTGCGCTTTTTTACATGCTTCATGCACTTCTTCGTCAGTTGCATCAAAATATCCATATTTAACATTATCATATACTGATCCATAAATAATTTGTGGCTCTTGTTCAACATATCCAACGTGACTTAAATAGCTTTTAAGATTAAAATCTTTTAAATTAATATCGTTTATCAAAACACAACCATCAGTTGGGTCATAAAATCTAAGTAAAAGTTTTGAGATAGTTGATTTACCGCTTCCAGTTTCTCCAACAAAAGCATAACTCTTACCTTTTTCTAGAGTTATATTTAAGTTGGGAATTATATTTATTTCAGGTTTTTCAGGGTAGTTAAATTTCACTTCTCTAAATTCTATTTTATTAACTTCTTGATCAAATAATACTCCGGTTTCATTATTATCAAATAAAATCGGATCTTTATATATTACTTCGTATATTTTTGTTGAAGAAGCAGAAGCTCTTGAAAGACCTGGCACAATTGCTGCTATTTGTCACAGCGGTCTTGTAAGTCCAGTCATCGCTGTAGTTATCGGGATAATTACAGCAACAAAGTAACTAACGTTATTATCACCATATAACAAAGCTGCACAAGATATAACTAATAAATTTATAATTACATCTGATGCAATTAGAATAGCCAAAAGTGTTCCATCAATTCTAGAAATTGGTTTGAATACTTTAATATAAGGTTTATGAAGATTTTCAATTCTATCTTCTTCATACTTACGTGTTGCAGATGATTTTACTAACTTTATAGCATTTATTCTATCAACAACATCACCATTTATATCTGAAATGACTTCTCTAACAACTGTAACTTTTTTTTGATAACTTGTAGCAATAATTATTATTATCAAAGCTAGCAAGTATACTGCAGCAGATGAAATTAATGCTAAATAAACATCAACAAAAAATAAAACACCTGTTCCAAAAATAACTACAAGTGGAGCTTGAATTATTCATGATACAAGACCAGATATTTCATTACCAACAATATTTGTATCTCCTACTAATTTTGTCATTAGTTTACCTGTTTTTTTATCTGAGTAGTATGAAATGTCATACTCAAGTAATCTTTTAATTGTTAGTTTTCTTAACTCAACTTCTATTGTAACAGCAAGTATAATTGAAAATGAGTTTCTTATAAAAGTACAGATATATAAGAGTACTAAATCCCCAAGTGTAATTAGCATTCACCAATACCATTTTAAATTATAATTTTTTCCCATTTTATTATCATAATCATATTGAGCTTGGTTTAATGTTATATTAATTAACAATGAGTTAATACTAACTAAAATTGCACTGAATATAACAACGCCAATAACTGTAAAAAATAACTTCTTATGTTTGAACCCATATGTGAAAACAATTTTTAAAAATGTAAGTTTCTTTTTTTTGTCCATGAAATTATATAGTTTTTCATCTGCAGTTTTTTTCTTTCTTAATGGTTTACTAGAAAGATTTTGAGAATTTTTTACAAAAGACAAATTTTCTAAATTACTATTTCCATCCATAATTAACACCTTTCTTATAATAAAAGTATATATTAGGAATTAAAAAAACAACTATTAAAGTTGCTTTTCTTGTGAACTAGATTTACTATTATTTTTATCACTTGCCAGTGTTCCGATTGGAAGTTCTTTTTCTACTTTTTTCAATTTTTCATTAAATATCGCTTCATATACTTCAGAGAATTTTTGAACAAGAACTATTTCTAATTCATTTCTAACTTCTTCAGGAATATCATCAATATCTTTTTTATTTTTGAATGGAATAATAATTTTTTTCAATCCACTTCTATGTGCAGATATTGATTTTTCACGTAGTCCACCAATAGGGAATACTAGTCCTCTTAGTGTAATTTCACCAGTCATTCCTAAATCTTTTGGAACTGGTTTATTTGTTAAAGCAGATACAATTGCAGTTGTTAATGTTATACCTGCACTTGGTCCATCTTTTGGAACAGCACCTTCAGGGACGTGAATATGAACATCATTTTCAGAAAACACTTCTTTTGGTATATTAAATTGTTTATAGTTTGATTTTACATAGTCATAAGCAATTGTAGCAGACTCTTTCATAACGTCTCCTAATTTACCTGTTAATATAAGACCACCTTTTCCAGGAAAATGATTAACTTCTATTGGTAGTATATCTCCACCAAATTGAGTATAAGCAAGTCCTGTAACAACACCAATTTGTGCTTCTTTGTCTTTTTCTGTATGTTCAAATATTCTTTTTTTCAAAAACTCATTTACTATTTTTGGAGTAACTGTAATTTTTTCTAATTCCTTATTAAGCATTTTTACAACAAATTTTCTTGCGATAGACGCAATTCATCTTTCAAGTTGTCTAACTCCTGCTTCTCTTGTATAATGTTTAATAATTTCGCTTATTCCTTCTTCAGTAAAACTAACTTGGTCAGAGTTTAAAGCGTGGTCTTTTAGAACTTTTGGAACTAGATATTCTTTTGCAATTTTCATTTTTTCAATTTCAGTATAACTAGAAAGTTCTATAATTTCCATTCTGTCATATAGAGCTTCAGGAATATTCTCTGGGTAGTTTGCAGTTGCGATAAATACTACATCACTTAAGTCATATTCCTCTTCTAAATAATGATCTGAGAATTTAGAGTTTTGCTCAGGATCAAGCACTTCTAACATTGCAGAAGCTGGATCTCCTCTATAATCACTTGCCATCTTATCAACTTCATCTAATAAGAAAACTGGATTTTTAACTCCGGCTCTTTTCATACCTTGAATAATTCTACCCGGCATTGCACCAATATAAGTTTTTCTATGACCACGGATTTCAGATTCATCTTTAATCCCACCAAGAGCAACTTTAATAAATTCTCTTCCCATTGCTTCTGCAATTGATTTAGCTAAACTTGTTTTACCAACACCTGGAGGACCTACTAATGTAATTATTTGTCCTTTAACAGAATTAGTATTTTGTTTTACAGCTAGGTATTCAATAATTCTTTCTTTTACTTTAGCTAGACCATAATGATATTTATCTAATACATCTTTTGCATATTTTAAATCAGTTTTTTCTTTTGTTTTTTGTCATCAAGGAGTTTGCATCATTCAATCAATATAAGTTCTAATTATGTTTGCTTCAGAAGATGCTGCGGGTAAACCTTCATATCTATCAATTTCTTGATTTAATCTTTTTTTAATATTATCTGGAAATGGTTCATTTTCAAGACGAGTACGATATTTTTTCATATCGTCTCCCTCTCCATCCATGTCTCCTAATTCTTCCTTGATTGCTTTTAATTTTTCTCTTAAATAAAACTCTCTTTGTTGCTCGTCAACCCTTGATTTTATTTTTTTACTAATTGATGATTCTATGTCTGCAGACTGTCTCTTTTCATCTAAAAAATCATTAATTATTTCAATTCTTTTAATTGGATCTAACTCCTCAAGAATTGCTTGCTTTTTGTTTATTGGCATAAATGTCATTAGATGTGCAGCAGAGTCTACAATATAGTTAGGATCAGCATTAGTAGAAGCCATTTTTAATACTTCTTCAATCTCAGAAGGAAACTCTTCTTGAGAATTGATCATAGCTTTAATATATTTTGTTATTTTTTTCAAAGCTTCTTTGTCTTCTGATTTTAAAGGTTCCTTAACTTGGAATTCAGCAGTATAAAAGGCATCAAGCTCTATATTCATTAATTCAACTCTTGAGACTGATTTAATATTTACTGTTAATGTACCATCTTTTCATTCTTTTTTAATTTTTACATTTGCTAAAATACCAAATGCGTATAAATCTTTTATAAGTGGGTCGTCCTCTAAAGGTTTCTTTTGTGAAACTATTAAAATTTGTCCATCATATTTTTCAACCGCTTCTTTTACTGCGAGTGTAGTTTTATCACGCCCTATTTCAAGAATTTGTTCAAATGTTGGATAAACATAACTTCCTCTAGTCACTAGCATTGGTAATCTTTGATTTGACATATTTTATTCCTCCTTTGGTCAAAAATATAATAACATATTTTTTAGCACTTGCAACCATTAAGTGCTAAAAAATAAAAAAAATGTGATTTTTCACATTTTAACCATTATTTTCATATAAGAAATTGATTATTTTTTCTTTAGTTATTTCTTCTTTTATATTGTCAACTGGAAGTAAATTATTTTTAATATAGTCAGGCTCAACACCAAATGATTTTGCCAAACTAGAATACTTATTATTAATGTCTTCTTCAGTAATTTCAAATTTTTCTGTATTTCTTACTTTATCAGTAATTAAATAACTTTCCAATCGTTTAATTGCATCATTTCTTAACTCTTCACGAATATTTTCATCAGTTAAACCAGTTTGTTTTTTATAATCTTTCATAGTTAATTTTTGACTTTGAACTTTATTTTCAAATTCTTTGTATAAATTATCAACTTCTTTATCTATAACCGATTTAGGGATTTCAATAGTAGAGTTTTTAGATATTAATTCAATTACCTTATTTACAAAAATTGTTTTTTGTTGTGTTTCTTTTTGCTCTTTAATTTGTTTTTTTACATAATCTTGTAATTCTTTGAAGGTTTTAACTTCTGGAATATTTAAATCTTTTGCAAGTTCATCATCTTTATTTGGCAGTATTTTTTCTTTTATTGATTTAATATTTAATTTAAATTCAGCCTTTTTTTCTGATAATTCTGGTGTGTAATCTTTTGGAAAAGTTACTTCAATTGAAGATTCTCCAATTGATTTACCAATCATTTTATCTTCAAAGCCCGGCACCATTTTACCGCTTCCTATATCAAGTTTAAAATCAAGTCCTTTGCCACCTGGAAATGCAACTCCGTCAATAAATCCTTCAAAATCAAATGTTACAACATCACCTTTTTCAATTTTTGCGGCTTTATCTTTATCTTTTTCCATTGCAAATCTTTCTCTATATTGATCAATTGCTTTGTCTAAATCTTCTTTTGAAACTTTAACTTCTTCTTTAACTAGGTCTTTATCTTTGATTCCCTTATAATCTTTAATGTTTATTTCAGGTTTTAAATCAAAAATAAAATCAATTTCACAATAAGTATCATTAATTTTTTTTGGTGTTGGTACTGGCGAATTAAAAGGTTTAATATCAGAATTTTGATCTAATGCAAATTTTCATGCACTATCAATAATTGATTGTAAAGCAGCATTTAAATATTTTACTGGTGTTACAAATTTCTCTATTTTGTCTTTTGGAGCTTTTCCTTTTCTAAAACCAGGAATTGTAATAGTTGAAGCAACTTTGTTTTTTCCTTTTTTAACTGCTTCAATTCATTTTTCACCTTCAATAATAACTGTTCAATAACCTTGACCTTTTTCTAACTCTTTTTTTGCACTAAATTTCATTTTTTTTCTCCTTTGTAATGAACTTTTTTAATTATATCAAATTATTTATTATTATATATTGTTTTAACTTCTATCTTATCCTTAATTCTAATAACTAATTCATCTAAATCAAATAACTTAGCTTTCAACATTTCATATTCAAATGAGTTATCAATTTCTTTTTTTATGCTTTTAAATTCATTAACAATGAATGGCAATATCTTGTCGACACTATTAATATATTGATCAATTTTTTCATAATCTATTGAAATATTAAAACTTGGAAAAACTTCAACAACTAAATTTATTATTTCTAAATAATAATTTAATTCATTTACAAAATAAATGATTTTTGTAATCAAATTTGCATGAAATGATTGAACTACTAAAACTGGATCGATATTGGTTTCAATCAAGTCCAAATAACTTTTGTTAATAGTTTTACTCTTTTGTTTTTTATTACTAAAAATATCTTTTTTTAATTGAGAAAATTCTTCTCTTACAATTTTTTCAATTTTTTTATTTTTAATCGCTTCTTCTAAAATGTTTGTCAAATATTTAAAAGAGTTATTATTGTCTACTAACTTTAATCACATATCCTCAACACAACATCAACAATCTGCAAGATTATTAATATTGCATTCACAGTTTTGAATTGCGCAAATACAATTTTTAATAGTTTCAACATTACATTTACAACAGTTCATAGTTACTCCTATCAATTATTTAATATATTTGTTTAATAGTTTTTCATCATAATCAATTTTATTTATTTTTAACTTATCGATAAGTTCTTCAATATCTTGTTTTTTACTTTCACTCATATTTATTTTAAACTTTTTTGCTAGTTTTATAAATTTTTGATTAAAAATAATTTTACTTAAATGCTCAATGGGTATTATATCAAAAATTATATTTATATTACTATAATCAATTGCATATTCTTTACCTTTATTAGAGATTTCTAAATCACATTCATAATTGATTCTTTCAAACAATAATAATAAGTCCTTTTTTATTGACAAATAAGCATTCTTAATGCAATAATCTGGGTCAATATTTTTTATATTTATAAATTCTTCATATTCATTTAAAGTCTCTTTAGTTAACTCCTCTTTTAATATTGCAGGTAATATATTGGTTATAATTTGATTTACAATTAATTCACGACTTTTATAAATAAAAAGAAAATAATATTTATAAAAAAAATATTCTGGTGACTGTAAGTTTAATTTTAGTTTCTTTAATCTATTATTTAATTTTGGTTTATAAAACTTAAACCATAGGTTTTCGATGATGTTATTATAGTTTTTTAATTTATTTACTATGTTTTGCGCAACTTTATAACCAAAATTTTTATACAATTTCCTTCAAACAAATAAATAGTTTGAATTGCAAAAATTTTTGTTAAAGTATTCTTTTATACCCAATAATTTTAAATCTACTTTTTTATTTTGTGTAATATTTCAAAAATTTTCAATTTTACCCTTCTTACTAACTCACCATTTTCTTTGAATTGTTTTTTTAAAAATAAAATCTTTATCAATATTTTCATTATAATAAATTTTATTTTTAATAGATTTAACATAAAAAATAACAATTATAGATAATAATAAAATAAATAACAAAAAAGAAGCTAAGGTTATAATAAAAACTTTATCTAACATAAATCAAAAAAAATGAACTATTCATTAACTTCAATAGATTCATTTTTTGTTATTGCTTCTTGTTTTTTTAGTTCTTTTTTGTTGATTTTATTTTCTACAATACTTTTAGTTTTTGAATTATTTGAGCTAATATTAAGTTTTCTTTCAATTTTTTTCTGTATTTTCAATCTTTTTTTAAGTAGTTTGGGTTGTTTAGAAGTATTCAAACTTAATCAAACTGTTAGATTAGACATTCTGAATTTTCTTGCCATTTTTCTTCAAAAGTTAAAATATCTATTACTTGGATTAGAATATTCATCAAAGTCAAATGATCTTCCACAAATAATAAAATGTGTTAATTCATCATAGTCTAAAGTAGGTGTTTTATCAGTCGGTACAAATGATTTTTTAGTAGTTGTATTATCAGATTCTGAATAAGTTTTGTTATTTTCGTTTCTAGAAGTACCGTAAAGTTCTTTTCAAAGTTTTTCTTTTTCAGCTTGTTCTCTTTCATAGTTTCTATCTACTTTTGAAGTTTTAATTTCTTTTTCCTTTTGAATTGTATTTTGATTTAATTCTTTATTTTTAACTTCATTTTTTTCTAAAGAAATATTTTCAATTAATTTTGCTTTTTCAATTTCTTCAGTATTAGGTTTTACAGTTTTTGTTTCTGTTTTTTTAGAATCATTTGCAATAGATTTTGGTTTTGTATTTGCTTTTTTCTCTTTTAATTCTTTTGCTTTTTTAGCTTTTAATAATCTTTCTTTTTCAGCCTGTTCTTTTTTTAATTTTTCTTGTTCTAATTTTTTTTGTCTTAATACAGCTTCATTTTCTTCTCGTAATTGAGCTTCTCTAAGCATTTTATCAATTTTAGTTTCTTCTGTTTTTATTTTTAAAGGTTTAGATTTCTTAGTTTTTTTATCTAGGTTCTCTTTTTCTTCTTCAACAGGTGGTTTTGTATTAACTTTCAAGTTTTTTTCTACGATTTCAGGATCTGATTTAATTAGAATCTCTTGAATTTTTTTAATATTTTCACGTTTTTCACTTAGCTCTAGTCATCTAATTTGTTGTAAATGTTGAGCTCTTGGGTCCATAACTTTTTTATAATCTTTATGGAATTTTTCTTCCTCTTCATTAAACAAGAAAGTAATATATGCCATTAATTCTTTTCTAATTTCTGGGTCGTATGATTCATATTCCTGTGCAAAAATTAAAATAGTTTTTGTAGTTAATCTTTTTTCAATTAGACCTTTTACTCTTAATTTAGTCTTATCCGAAATCAACTTAAACATGTTGCTTTCATTTAAATTTTTTTTCACTTTTTTGCTTGATTTATTCTTTATATTTTTTGTAACCATATAAGCCTCCGTAACGAAAAGAATAATAATTAAGTTTTAATGTACTTATAAATATAATTTTATCATTAAATTTAAAAGTATAAAACAGATATAACATTTTATTAAAATAAGCAAGTTATTAATAAACTTGCCTATAACTATTTGATATTTTTAGTAAATTTCTTACTAATTTTTTCAATTCTATCTTTTCTTTTTTGATCTTCTAATTGTTGAATTTCTAAAGCTTTTTCTTCAATTGATTTATATTTATCTGTTTTTCTTGCTGCTTTTAAAGATTCATCAAATAATTCATCATCATGAACTCTAGTAAAGTAAGCTTTCATTTTTAATTCAGTTTTTTTAATCATTTCCTGTTCATATCTAATTTGAGCATCAATACTTGCAATTTCAGCTCTGTTTTTAGCATCTCTTTCAAGACGTCTTTCTCTTTCAAGTCTAAGAACTGTGGCTATTCTTTTTTCCTCAGTTCTTTTCATTTGACGTTCTTTCATTAATTCAATTAGACGTTGTCTTTCTTGAAGTCTTCTCAATCTCTCTGCTTTTTGAATAGCTCTCAAGTTGATTTCTTCACGTTTTTTAATACGTCTAAGTTCTCTTGCTTCGGCAATTTTTCTAGATCTTGCAACTATATAACTGTTTGCACGTTCTATTTTTAATAAATTAATTCTATGACGTCTTTCATTTCTTAATTCTCTTAAAAACTCAATTTTTTGTGTCATTTCATCAATTGCTTTTGATTGATTTTGATGATCATCTAAAAGTTCTTTCATAGATGGTCTTTTTAAAACATCATATTTCATTGGATAATGACCGATTGGTTTTATTTCATGATAAGGTTTTTTAGTTTCTGAAGTTTCTATTAATTGATTGTTCTCTTTTCTACCAAACAATTCAGATCTTTCTTCGTTTCTTGAAAATTCAAAACCATCTTTTGAAAGAACATTTTTTTTCAATGGATTTATCATTTCATCTTTTTGTGTATATTTAAAAGGTTCAAAATCATCATTTTTTGGAGTTAATTTTTCTTTATCATAGAAACCATCAGCAAGGTTTCTTTGGAAAAAGTCTAGACCCAATTCTAATGCAGCAACAGTTTCATCTGATGATCTAACATAACTTTCATCATAATCAATTTTGTTTACTGTATTAAATTCTTCTCTGCTCATTTGTTCACTAGCAACATAACCATTATTTTCTTCAACCTTAGTTTCAAAACTTTGTGTTGTATTTGATAAATTTGCATTTGAGTTATTATTTGCACTAAACAATGAATCATTGTTACCTTTTACAAATTCTTCTAAATTTGGGTCTGGCACAGCTTCTGAAGTCATAATTTTAGTCTCTTCATCAAAATCAAAATCGCTATCAATGGTTGAGTCCAAATCATCTATATAAGAGTTTTTTTCAGCTGTATATCCACTTTTCAAGAAACTTTCAGGTTCTAATGTACCTGTAACAGTGGTATCTAAATCATTTAAAATATTTTCAATTTCATGTAAATTTCTACCTGTTTTGGGGGTAGCTGTAAAGTTAAATTGTTCTACTTTTGTTTGACTTTGAAAACCTGCTCTATTAAGTATATCTTCTCTTGTGTTTCTATTAATGGTTTTATTTCCACCACTTAATCTGTTTAACAAGTCTTGTCTCTTTTGGCTTGGAGACATTGAAACAGGTTTAACATCAAGTCTATCTTTTCATCCATCAATTTGGCTACCTGAATTTGGGTTGCTTTTTTTACTTGTATTAACTTGGCCTTCTCAAAAGAATTTGAATATTCTATTAAATTCAGATTCTCAAAGATCAATAAGATTAAATCTTCTTGGATCATCTTTTGGTAATGAATCTATTCTTTCAAAAGAAGATATTAATTTTTTATAACTTTCATCAGATTGAAGATTATATTTATTTATAAGCGCTAAAGCTTTTTGCCCAAATTTTTGATATACATATTCAACTTCATTTTTATTTTGATCAACTTTTTTTGTATCTCTAGGTTTTCTTTCAGAATTGTTAGATGCCATAAATTACCCCCTAAAATTAGATTTAAATTGATTATACACTATTTTTTAAGGTTTTTAAAGTAGGAATTAGTATTATACACTATTTGAAACAAAAAAAATGATATTGTTATTAAAATATTTTAGATTTTTATAATAATATCATATAAAATATATATTTATTTTTTAAAGAATTACATCATTGCACAACCAAGTAATGTAGAATCATCTAAATCTGTTGCAAATTCAAGTTTTGTTTTATATCCAATATCTTTTGTAACTTCAATCACTTTATCAAATATCTTTTCATATCACTCTTTATTATTCATTGCAACACTGCCACCGATTACAACTATTTCAGGATTGAAAAAGTAAATAGCAGTAGAGAAAAACTGTATGTATTTTTCTTCAATGTACTCAAAATATGCATTAACTATTTTATTATCTTTTTTATAATAAATATCAAAAGCTTCTTTAGTATCTTTAATTTCTATTCCTTCTGATCTTAAATTATTAAAAATATTTCTTCCACTTGCAATAAACTCAATCCCTGACTTAGTTATATTTTCAGCACTTAAATCTGGTATTGCATTTGCAATTTCTAATGCTGTATTTTTATAACCATTTAGTATTTTTCCATCAAAAACAAACCCTGCTCCAATACCTGTTGAAATTGTAAAATATAATAATGAATGTAAATTATTTCTTACTACATACTGACCAAGGGCAGCTATATTTGCGTCATTGTTCATTTTTATATTTTTAATTTTGTAAGCTTCTTCAAATCTTTTTCTAAGTGGTAAACCATTTCAACCTGGTAAATTATTAGAATTAATAATAATTCCAGTATCTGGGTCAAATGGACCTGGACAACATATTCCAATATAATCTATTTCATAATTTCATTTTTTTGTTATATTCGTAATTTCATCAAAATTTTTTTCAAAATTATTTGGTTCAGAAATAATTGATTCTTTACAAATAATTTTTTTACCATCAATTATTGCTAACCTAATGCAAGTACCACCAATGTCAACTGCTAATTTCATTATATTCCTTCTTTCTTTTGAGAAATAATAGTAATTGTATTAAACTCTTTTTTATATTTTTTTTCAAAATTGAAATATTTATTTAAATACTTAAATCCATTTAATTCTAGTAAGTTAATAAATTGATAAGTACAATACCAGTTTAATTCCATTATTTGTTTTTCCTCACAAACATTATTTCTATAATATTTTATAATATTTGTTGACTTTTGTTGCAAAAAATCAATTTTATTAGAAAAATTTTCCACTTTAATTACTTCTTTATTTATATTAAAAGTTGAAGTAGTTACTTTACCTTCAACAAATTTGGTTGGGAATATTAAATCAACATAAAAATATCCATTAAAATTTAGTAAATTGTTAATACTTTTTAATAATTTAACACAATCATCTTGGTTAAAAAAATTCATAAAACCATTGGGCGAAATAACTGTATCATACTTTTTTTCAGAAGTGTATTCAAAAACATTTTTATTAATAAATTTAGGTTGGCTTTCATTACATAAATTTATATTAAATAAATTTTGCATTTCAGTTGAATTATCTAATCCTTCAATATTTACATTGTATTTATTTAAATAAATACAAATCCTTCCGTTTCCACAACCTAATTCTAAAACGTTTCCACTTTTTGGTATTAATTCTTTTTTATAAAAATCTATATCACCATCAATGGAGTGTCCTACTGGGTTATTATAGTTATAAACCAAACTGCTTAATTTAAGATATCTATTCTTCATTTGACTCTATTGTATATATATTTTCTAATTGTCTATATAAATCATCAATACCAAAACCATACCCAACAATATATTTATCCGGAATTGTAAATAATGAATCATATTTATATTTAAATTTTGTTGGAGTATCTTTTTTTGACGCTAAAACTAAAACATTTAAACTTTTAGGGTTTAAAGAGTTTACATATTCATAAACTGAATTCATAGTTTTACCTGTATCAATAATGTCTTCAACAATTAAAACATCTTGGTTTTTAATAATTGGCTTAACAATTTTTTTATGATATAAAAGTTCATTTGAAGATTTGACACCACTGTAACTTGAAACAGTTATTGTGTCAATCTTTATAGGAAATTTTAGTTTTTTTAATAAATCTGAAAATAAAAATAATGAACCGTTTAAAATTGCAATTATTGAAAGTTCTTTATTTTCATACTTTTCATTTAATTTATTTGCATATTTATTTATTTCAGCGTTAATTTCTTCTTTCTTAATTAGTAAAGAAAGTTTATTCATATTTAGCATTTTAACCTCACAAAACATAATTATTATAAATAAAAAAATACATTAATATGTATTTTTAATAAAATTAATGTATTTTAATTATTTTTTTTCTTTTAAATGTTTATATAATTCAATCATTTCTTTAGATAATAAAATAACTGTTTCTGTTGTTAACAATTGATCTTCTGCATGCATAAACAAAACAGGGATATGAATTTTTTCACCTGCTGCTTCTGCAGATATAACATCCATATGACTATGACCAGCAATACCCAAAGCTTTTTCTGATAACTCCATCTCATCTGATGCTTCTTTGAAATTACCTTCTTTTGCAAGTTTAATTGCATTGATTGCACGACCTTTTGCTTCTCCTGCATTTGCAATAATAGTAAAAGATATTTCTTCAAAATTTAAATCTGCCATTTTTTCTCCTTTTATGTATTTTTGCTATAATCTTAATGAAAGTAGGTTTTAAACATGCATCTTTCTGATTTAGCTTATTTTAGTTTAATACCAATAATATTATGCCTTGTAGTTTATATCATTTTTGAATCAATTGAAAAAATAGGTCATAAATATTTACCATATAAATTAAAAGTATACGTAATTGGTATAATAGTTTGTACAATAATAGTAATTGCAATTGTAATTACTGCATTATTTGTAGATATTTAGAAAAACTGTCGCTTAGGACAGTTTTTTTTAATTATTTTTATTTATTATTTTATTTATTGTTTTTTAGAGTTAACTTTTTGTTGCATTTCTGCATATTTTTTATCTCTATTTTCTTTATAAGTTTTTGCTTTTGCTAAAATATTTTCACGTTTTACTTTAGCGTTTTCAATTTGTTGTTTTTTACGTTCTTCAAGTTTTACTGAATTAACCATTCTTTTTGCTCAGAACTCATTTGAAGATTCTGCATTAAGAACAACATATTCAGCTTTATTTTGTAAGTTTTCATATTTTGTTTCAGTATTTACACTAAATCTGTATAATTTATCACTGTAATAACGTTTTTCCATTTCATATTTTTCAGGATTTTCTTTTTGTAATTTTTTGAAATAAAGTATATTATCCAATAATACAAATGGCATATAACTTGTAATAGTTACTCCAAAACAAATCATTGCAGGAATTATAGCCTTAGCATCAAGTGATGTAATAACCGCTGTTAAGAATCAAGGCGCAGTTCAAGGTGCAGCCACATATGAATATTTAACAAACCCTAATACATCTGGTGAGAATATTCAACCTACCAATAAGTTTAATACTGGAGTGAATATGAAAGGTACAACATAAACAACATTTAAAACCATTGGATAACCAAATATAACTGGTTCATTAATTTGGAAAACTCCAGCTGGAGTAGAATATTTTGCAATCTCTTTTAATTCTCTTCTTTTTGAGAAACAGAATGTCATTATAAGAAGACCAAGAGTTGCACCACTACCACCAACATATGCATATCCATCAAAGAATGGTTTTGCAAATACACCCATTGATCCACTTGCTGCAGCAGCATCATATCCAAGTGATGTAACTAGAGCACTGTTTATTCCTAAAACCATTAAGAATATAGGTTCAAAAATTCCACCCATTATGTTTGATCCATGAACACCAAAGAATCAGAAGAATCCAACCAATATCATAAAGGCTATTCCTAATCCAAGACCACCCTTACCAGTTGCAAAACCAATAAATCATGATGTTATGAACTGATAAATTGCAGCACTTAAACCAAATTGAGTTGGGCCTAAGTTATTTCCAATATATGATCCTGTAAGAACTCTTATTGAATCTCCATCCATACCAAAGTTTAAAATGTTTCCGCTTGCTAAATTATTGAATGCACTGATACCCGATACCATTGATGCACCGCTACTATTATAACCAGTAGTCATTACCAATACAGCTACATATGATTGAACTTCTGATGATTGGTTGTTATATCATTGAGCAAATGTATTTCTGTCTAAATTATTTAACAAATCATTTATTCATTGATTATCTTCAAGTTTAAGTCCACCTAAATTTTTTGCAATGTTTTCAGCACCCATTCCTTTAATTGATGCTAATAAACTATCAATTTCGTTTACATTAGAAAGACCTGGTACTTGATTATTACCTGTAACATAAACGTTTCCTTTAACTATAGCAACTGCCAATACAATTAGATTGACACCCCCTACAGCAAATAAAGTAAAAGTAACTGGTAGGAAAACCGCAAATGATTTTCCAACAGCTGGAGGTACACTATCTGGAAGCTTAATATTAAGCATCCTTAGTGAAGAAAGTCACATAAATAACTCTGTTGCTGCAATACCAAATACAATTGCTCCTATAAGTCCTTTTGCATCCATGAAGAAAGCAACTTCTCCTAAACTCCCTAACATAAATGCAGCAGTTGAAACCATACCTGCTATAATTGGTGATTTAAATCCTTTTCCAAGTGAGATATAGTAACCAAATAAGAATGAAAAGTATATTGACATCATTCCTACTGTAACAGTGTTCATATGACCGAATGCTAAACCACAAATTTTAGATGTTTGATATCACCCAAGTAATTCGCTACCATCTTTAGCTACACCAGAGTTAATTAAATTACCTATTTCTTCTCAAGTGTAATCTGAGTGAGCAGCTTTTGCAAATAAACCAAGTAACGAAACATAACCTGATCCAGCACCACCGAATATTATGGCATTAATCAAAACACCTATTGACCCAGCAATAATCAATGGTATCATCGTACCAAATGAATCACGAATTGCAGCAAGGTGTCTTTGATTTCCGACTCTTGCCATTGCTGGGATAAATTTAATTTTAAACCATTGTTTAAAGCCTAGTTTTTCTTTTACTCTAGACTTTTCGTTTGGCGTAAATTTTTTATCGTCCATAATTTTCTCCTTTCTTAAATATTACAGCCCTAGCATTTTTAGAGCTTGTTTTATGGCATCTTCTCCTTTAGCTAATGCATAAATTTGCGTTGGTATCAATTCAACTGGTTTACCAACTGCCATTTTCTTAATTTCATCAAGTGCATAACTGATTTGTGGGCCAATCATAATTGCATCATATGATGAAAGTTCTGGTTTTGCTTCTGCAATACCTTTGGCAACAATTTCAAATTCAAGTTTTTTAATTGTTGCATACATTTGCATTTTTTTAACAAGCATACTTGTAGACATACCTGCAGAGCAAACTAATAATATTTTTTTCATATAACCTCCTTAAAAAAATTATATATCATATTTTCCAAAATTGGTATATAAAATGGAAATTATTTTAATTTCGGAAATATAAGTAATAATTTAATTATTTATTATACAAATATGATTGCAGAGCATAAAAAAACCTACTATAAAATAATAGGTTTTTAAATATGTTGCACACAATTAAAAATTAGTTATTATAAATTAAATTATGTTTTTAATATAATGAAGCAAGCTATCAATTTTTTTGTTTATATTTTGCTCTTTATTAGGTTTATATATTTTAAGTTTTAGTTTTGTTTTTAAAATTTGTACTCTAAAAGCAAGTGATTGTTTTTTTAAATATGCGTTTAATATATGCCTTTCAAAAAATCCCATAATCGAGGTATCGCCTTTAGCATAATCAAAATATATTATTTTTGTTTTTGTGTTTAATTTATTGCTTTTAAATCTTACTTGTTTTATAAAAAGCTGGTTTTTAACAACTCATGTCAAACAAATTTCTTTATCTGAAACTAGCTTTTGAACTTTAAATACATTATTGTTATTCTTTTTACTTGCTTTATATCAAGAGTCCTGAGTAAAATTTGTTGGATTTAAATTTGGATTTAAATCCTCTAATGATATTTCTAAAAATGCATTGTAAACTTCCTCAACAGGACGATTTATTTTCATAGACATAAAAAGTTTACTAATTCTTTTTCTTTCTTCAAGAAATGAAGTATATTTTTGATTGTTAAGTTTTTTTTCTATTTCATCATAGTTTTTTTGCGCTAGTGCTGATTCATCCTTTGATAAACTTCCATCTTTAATTATTTTTAGACTCATTTTATATCTCACCTTGCTAATAACTCTGATAATTCTTTTTCTAGTACATCTTTTTCATAATCTATATTTTTACAATCTGATTTTATAACATTTTTATACCAACAATAACTTAATTTAGGTTTTCTATTTTTTATAGGTGAATTGAAATCTACAGAAACTAACCCATAATCTTTTCTATATCCTGCACTTGGTGAAAAAATATCACAATAAGTTCACATTGAATAACCTATTAAATTTAAGTCCTTATTCTTGCACTCTTTTATTGATTTTAGTATTGGTTTTAAATAATTTATTCTTTCATAATCCAAAATCATATCTTTTGATTTATCATCAAAATCACCAAAACCATTTTCTATTATCATAATTGGTAAATCATATTTATCTTTGTAGGCTTTTAAACCAACTTCCAAATATTCAGGGACAATTGGTCATAATCATTTTGTATAATTTTTATGCTCTTTTGGTAAAACAATACTAAAATCACCAAAATCGTTTTCAACAGGTTCTTTATGTAGTAATTTCAAATCAAAATTATTTTTCTTAGATGTTATAAAATATGGCCTGTAAAAATTTCAGCCTATAAAATCAAGTTTATATTTTTTTAAATATTCTAACTCACCGTCAATTATATTTGGATCAAGTTTACTATCTTTTAAGTAATCTCAAAATACTTTTGGATATTCTCCTAATATATTTGGATCTATCCAAAAATCTCTCATTCAAGCATTATAATTATCCATTAAATTTTTATTTACTATTTCATCATTTCCATTATTTCATATAATTGGAGGTGATCAGTCATCATCAATTCCAAGTATAGAATCTTTTGAAATATAACCTTCAATTTTTGCTTTTTCAAATTCTTCTTTTGCAATTGCAGCAGAAACATTTAGATTATGAATTGCTTTAACAAACTCATTTGGGTCTTTTTTACATGGAGGAAATGCGTCACCTAGATAGCCATCAAGAGTAAAGGATTTATTCTCATCATTAACAAATCATATATCACTATATTTACCTAAATATTTAAACACTGTTTTGCAATAATTTCTAAATGCTACTAGAACTTTCTTTGAAGACCAGCCACCTTTTATTTCTAACCATAATGGTGTATCTCAATGAAATAATATGGGAATCGGTTTTATTCCATTTTCACTTAATTCTTTATATAAATTATCATAAAATTGAATTCCCATTGGATTAATATAGTTTTCGTCCTTAGGAAATATTCTTGTTCAATCCATATTATAAACAAATGCATTTAAACCTAAATCTTTCATAATTTGAACATCCGATTTGTATTTATGATAAAAATCACTCGAAACTTCTATTGAATTAATTTCTCTTTCAGTTGAATTAATTGGTGGTATTTTATAGTAAGTTTTCGTAAATCAATCTCAAATTGAATCTGTTCTTCCATGAAGATTTCTAGCACCTTCAATTTGAAATGCATTTGAAGATGTAGAATATATAAATTCCTTTTTTTTCATATTGATTTCCTTTCTTATTTTATTATAAAATCAATGCAGCGAGGTAATTTTATGAGCACAGAAGTGATTCTTATTATAGCAGGAGTATTGCTTGCATTACCATTTTTGATATGAGGAATATTAAGATTCTGTGACAAAATTTTACATAAATTTTTTTCTTGATCAAAATTTTTAATTTTAATTGTTTTTTTAGTTGCTTGAATTGCTGCAATTTCAATAATTGTTTTAAAAATAACTAATAAAATTTAAAAAAATTTTAATACTATATATATTATATTATTAAAAATAAAAAATAATGGAAAATATTCCATTATTTTTTATTTTGCTCTATTTTTCTAATTATTTCATTAATTTTATAAGAACATTTTTTCAAAAATATACTAAATTCTTCTTCGTTTGATTTGCTGCCAATTACATCACTTATTATTTTTATTGATGATATATTTTTTTTAAGTATAAACGAAGTTTGAAAAAGAGCAGCGCATTCCATATCAATAATTTTTATTGAATCATTAACTTCATACACATATTTTTCAACCTTCTCAGTTGAATTAATAAAAATATCACTTGAAAATATATTTGCTTGCTTTTTTGATATATTGTATGCTTCAATAAAACTAGATGATTTATATTTTTCAGGCATTTTAGGAACCTGCCCTATTTTATAACCAAAACCAGTAACATCAACATTGCCTAAATAAGCATTATCTATTACAACTACATCCAATACATTGATTTCTTTATCAATTGAACAAGCTGTTCCAATGTTAATAAAATAATCTATATCATATTTACTAATCAAACAAGATAAACAAGTTGCAGAATTAATTAATCCAATACCTGTAATGGTTAAATAACTTTTATTATTTTTATAAACTAAAAATGGTTCTTTTTCAATTAAAACAAAGTTATTATTTATGATTGTGGCTTCAGCTTCTTCAAACATTGCAAAAATGTAACAAATGGTTTTATTCATCGATTTTTTTACCAATTCAATATTCATAAGATTCTTTTAGTTTTTCTCCAATTCCATTTTTACCATTTTTTAAAACAGCAAATTCATATTGTCTCGTTAATAGTTCTTTAAAACCAAGTTTTAAATCATTTTTTACAATTGTTCTATATTTCTCAACATTAACATAGTCTCTCTCATGTGAGACTTTATCTGCACAAAAAACAATCATATCCAAAACTGACATTTCTTTACTTCCCACAGTATGATTAAAAACTGCATTAATAATTTCTTCATCATCAAACAATCAATCATACTTAAGATGAAAAGCACCAACATAGGAATGTCAAACTTTTTTAGGTTCGCTAATTAGTGAAGAACCGTACTTAATAATATACTCTTCCATTGCTTCATAATCCCATTCCTTAGCAATGTCATGTAAAGTTCCAGCTATAAAAGCCTTGTTTAAGTCATAATTATTTAATTTAGCTAATTCTAGAGAAAACTGCCCAACATTTAAAGAATGAATATATCTTTCGTGTGTCATTTTAGTTTCTAGGCGCTCATATAAATACATTAAATTATTATTAACATAATCATTAACTTCTTTTATTTGTAGTTCTAATTTTTCAACATTTCTAATATTTGTAGAACTTAAGTAATTATTATCAAATTCAAATAATTCAATATTATATTTATCCAATATAATTTTGTTGTAGTTTTCAGATCTTTTATAGACTTTAAAATCAATTGTTTTAATCAAATCATCAAAATGGTCTCATTTTTCAAAATCATCCAATTGATCAGAACCCATAATAAATGAAAAACTAAAATTTCGATATTTATTTTTATAATAGCAAACTGTATCATATGTGTAAGATTTTACAGTCTTAGAAATTTCATATTTTTTTATTTTAACATAATTTAAAGATTTAGTTGCGATTTTAAGCATTTCTAATCTTTGACAAGCACTTGAAGTCGATAAAAATTTAAATGGATTTAAGTATGTTGGAATTAATCATACCTCATCAAATTTTAAAAATTCTCTACATGATTTTATTATATTTAGATGATCAGTATGAACAGGGTCAAAACTACCACCAAATAATGCAATTTTTTTCATTCTTTATGACTCTATCATAGTTTTAAGATATTTGCCAACACCATTATCGTTAATTGGGTCAATTACCTTGCTTGCAACTGTTTTTAGAGCTTGAACACCATTTCCAACACATATACCATTTTCAAAAAAACTAACCATTTCTATGTCGTTATTGTTATCACCAATTGCATGAATTTGTTTATAATCAACATTCATTATTTCACATCATTTTTTTAAACCAGTGCATTTGTTTGTACCTTTTTCCATTGCATCAACAATAAGTCTTGATTGAATATAAGTTTTTGGGTGATATAAGTTTTTTTGGTCTAAAAATGTAATTAGATTATCAAAAGCTTTTTCATCATTAATTGGGTCAAAAGAATACATTAGTTTTAAAGCTTTGTATTTTTTAATTTTATAATCCTCTATTAAATCTTTATAATTATCATAAAAAATAAACTCTGGTTGTAGTTCTTTTGGATAATGAGCATATAATTCTTTATATTTCAAATACCTCTCAGATGTTTTTAGTGAAATAAGATCCTTAGCAGTATAAATATTAACATCTAAATTATATTTATCAGCATTATGGAGCAAATCCAAAACAATACTTTCATTCATTTCTGACTCGTATAAAACTTCGTGGTTGGTTGGATCAATAATAGCAGAACCATTCGAACAAATTATTGGCAATTTTACATCAAGTTGTTTAATATAAAATTTAAGATTTTGATAAGCTCTTCCTGTAACTATAAAAAATTTATGACCACTAGCTTTTTGATAATCAATAATATCATTAGCTGTTTCATCTAATATTTTAAAATCCTCATTTCTAACTATAGTACCATCTAAATCACTTGCAACATATGGCAAAAAATCATTTTCTTTTTTCATATGATTATTTTACTACTTTTAACTTAATCTACTATACTATTTTCCTTAAAAATGTAACTTCTAAAGAAATAATCAACATCATCGTATTTAATAAAATGAACAACTTTCCCATCAATTTTTTTAGATACAACATAATCTATATTTTCATCCATAACAATTACAAATTCAGTCTGATTTATTTCTTTATTCTCTAATTGTTTTTTTAATTTATATCAATTTCTTTGATAAATTTCATATGTTTTAAATATATTATTTTGTACGAAATTTTCTATATCTCTTCCTAGTAAAACATTATTTATTATTCTGCTATTTAGATTTCCATACTTTCTGATACTAATTGATTTAATTAAATATAACTTATTTTTTATTTTATCAACAAATGCAATATCAAAATTATTATTTATCTCGGTTCCATCAACTTTTTTATTTAATTTTAATTTTATTTCACTAATATCTTTTATAATACAATTTGGATTTCTAAATTTTGTTGAATTAAAATATTGAATTATGGTATTTTTTATTGACTCTGAAACGACCGTTGAAATTAAATCTTGATCAATATTTTGATAAAATAATTCATTTTTCTCAATGTTATAGGTTAACTGCATTAACTCTGGAAATGAAAGAATTTGTTGTGAATCAATTTTATCATTAACTTCAAAAATTACCTTTTTCATACTATCAATACTAGATATAATATTTTTTAACTTAAAATATTCATTAATCTCATTATTTTTTAAAATATGACTATTAAATATTTTTTTTATTACTTGATTATCAATATCGAAATTTGTTGATGTCTTTAAAACATTAATTAAACTTTTAAAATATTTTTTTTCTTCATATAAATAGAAAAATTCAAAAGAATTAAACATTTTTTCTAAAACTTTATAATAATAGTCAAAATCATTTTCAAGTAGATTTTTATTTTTTATGTTAGTAAGTAAATTTTTATTATAATTTTTACTTATTGTTTGTGACTTATGTGAATAAAATACTTTTCTAACATTTATACTGTAATTTATATTTGAATAAGATGTTATTTTAAAAATACTTATTGGGTCCAATGGATTTTTTTGAAATATATTTTTTATAGTGTATTCTTCTTCAATATTAGTAATAGATTGAGCATAATCATGAACTTCAATTCCTCTCTCAATTATTCCATATACTCAAATCAGAATAAATAGTGATTTAAATGTTCTTATTCTATTTATACCTATCATTATGAAACCATCCATTTTTTGCAAAAAATCAACGGTTTCATCATCGAGTTTAACAAGTAAATTTAAACATTTAAATAAAGAACAATAAAACATCAATAAACTATCTTTATAATGCCATATATCGTTTGTTTCATCATCAAATATTGGTATATTGAACTTACTTATATTTATGTAATCTTCATTATCATTGATTTCATTATATTTACTAGCTATAATTCTAACCCCTAAAAATATTAAGCTATTGATAAAAGCTTTATTTTCCTTTTTTTCTTTAACCGAGATAGAATCCCTAAATTTTCCTTTTTCAAAGACAAAATTTGAGAAATAGTTGTATTTATCGACAATACTTTTTAAAATAAACTTCTTATATTCATGTATTTGGTTTTTAACCTTTTTTAAAGAATCAAAAACTTTAGTTAAATCATCCTTATTTATATCAAATATATCAAAATAAGAAGTGTTTTTGTCATCCAAAATATCATTAAGCAATTTTACGAAGCTTTTATTAATCATTTTATGTGTCCTTTTTATATAACATTATTTTATAAAAACATTTTAAAAAAATAAAATATTTTTATAAAAAATATTGAAATCTTTAAAAATATTTGATATATTAATTTTGTCCTTTGGACACTATGGCAATTAAATGAAATCATCTCCCTTTACATCACTTTCAGTAGATGATACATTCATTTTTTTATACAATTTATAACATCCTTTCTTTCGACGAGACTGTTTACATATTGCCATAGTTAGTAAAAAGTCTTATTTATTACTCATTCATATATTTTTAATTATTAGCAAATCAACAATTTATAAGTGCAAAAAAGCATAATAAAAAACACGGATTAATCCGTGTTTTTTTATTGCTCATAGTAATCTGGATTTTTAGGATTATTTCTGACATTTTTATCTCAATATACTTCTAATAGATTTAAATAATTGTCAGCAAGTTTTGTAAATGTTTTAAAATTACTAAAGAAATATTCCTCTTTTAAATAATCTTGATTCATTGAAAATTTAGGCGATAAACTTTTACCATAATTATTAACAGTTGTTTTAAATAAGTAAAAATCAAAATCTTTATTATTTAAAGCGGCTTTTATTCCTTCATTATAAATTGTTGAAGCAAATTCTGATTTTTCTCCTTTTAAACTTGTTTCATTAAAGAAAAAATTATATTCTTGGTTTTTGATTAATTCAGCAAATGCAATATCGTCATCCGCTAATGCTCAATTTGTTTCCACACCCGTTTCTTTTGCGAAATCTAAAGAAATTTTTGCTTGATGAAAAGTTTCTGGTGTTGAAAACATTGTTTGAACAGTTTTTGTTAAGTTATAAATATATAGATCTATAACCATATATATTCTTCAATCTTCTGAATTAACTTCTGTTCCTTCTGGTAAATTTGAGTACTCACGCAATAAATTATCGAGTAATTTATTTGCATTTTCCTGGGTTGCTGGTACGCCTTCGATATTTATAAATTGATTATTAAATGAAGAACTTTCTATTCCGAGTGAAGCATTATAAAATTGGTTAAAGTTTGATATCATAGAATCTTCAGCCATTGAAAATCTATGAGAAAAAAATACACTTTTAAAGAAAATATCAGTTTTAAATTGCTTGTTATTTGGAGAATTTTTATCAGGTTCATATTTTTGTTCTTCAATATTTTTTGGGACTTTTTCAGAATAATATGTTGTTGCTAATTTATAAGAATTATCTATTCCAAAATCTTCAAAATCAGTATAAACTTTAAGGTTTGATTCTAAACTCTGATTTGAATCATCTTTTTGTTCTAATTCATCATCATTAGAATTGATAACCAACTTATTGTTAGCAACAACAAGAAGAGTTTTAGCAAAATCTAACTGTTTTGATAGCGGGTCATTTTCATTTCTAGATAACTCTATCAATTTTAATAATTTATCAAAAAAATCTTTAATTTCGTCAGTTGATAAACCGTCCTCAGTTGAGTCTTTTTTTCTTCAACCTTCTGAATTTGAATTATCTAATTGTTTGGTAAACTCTAATAAAAATTCTTTATTTTCTTTATTATTTTGAATTCATTCAAATTTAGACATTTGTTCAATAGTTGAGTCTAAATTAGTGAACAACTTTCTGACAAATCTATTTGCAACAGCCATTTGTTCTTTAGTATATTTTTCTCCTTTGTCATCAACAAATTCTCTTCTCTTAAGAGCTTCACTAAATAAAATCGAATAAATTTGATTTTTAAAAATTGTGTTTATTTCCACGATATTTGAATTATCTATAAGATTTTCGCTTAAATATATTGGATTATTTAATAAATATTCATCTAATCTATCTTGAATTTTTTCTTTAGATCTTTTAAGAACATCATTTCCAAATTCAAAATTTACTGGTAAATTATTTATTAAATCCATAACACTTGGTGAATAATTAATAAATCCAGGGTTTAAACCATTATTTTCAAGTGAGTAAATACCTTTCAAGTTAATTAAATCACTTGAAGAAGCATAACCATTATATATTGGTCCTACAGCTCTCTTAGAATTAAAAACTGGGTCTAATGATGTTGCAGTGGCTTCTCTAATAGCATCTGGGTTGGATTCATTATAAATGATATCACCATCTTTGTTGGCTACTAATCTTTTATTTATATTTATTCTTGCATAAGCAGGTTCGCCCTGACCCATTCAACCAAGTTTTTCCTCATCTAAAAAAGTTACGGATAAAGTTCAACCATTTAACAAATAAATTTGGTCTAATCATCCACTTACATTATTTGCTACTCCTCACTCTTTTTCTTCAAACAAATCTCTCAAACTTCATTGTGATTGTCATGCAACTTTTCTTGATATTCAATCATATCCTGGAACTTTAGAGGATATATCATTTAAAAATGAGTTAGCCATTATATACATGTTTATTAATTCTGGTGATAAATTTGCAAATTCATCTTCAGTTAAAATTTCTTTTAAGTTAAGTTTTTCAATTAATGAGTCCACTTCTTGATTAGTTAATGTATTACCTACTTTAACTCCATAATTTTTAAGTGATTCACTTGTAATGTTTCTTATACTCATTATTTTTTCTTCATCTGAATATTCATTAAAAATATTGGGTCTATTTTCACATGCAATAACATTAGTTACAGTAAATGAAAAAAAAGAAAAAACAGATAATATTGAAAGTATTTTTTTCATTGTAAGACCCCTTTTGTATTATTATATTATAACAATATTATTTTATTTTTTTAGATTCAACTTTTTCAATTTTTTTAGCCATTTTTTGTTCTTTTTTAAGCAATCTAGCATTTTTTCATTTTTCAAGCAAAATTCCAATTTTTTTAAAAACTCATGAGAAAACTATTATTATATTTCAAACAATCATTATTAAAAGAAAAACACAGCCTACTCCATAATATAAAAATGCTGAAATACCACCAATTCTTTCTGAAAAATTGTCAGAAAACGCAAATGGTATAGCATAAAAAGTTTGATGAGGTAAAATGCCCCCACCTGCAATATATGATAGTAAACCAAATAAGACAAAAAAAACTATTGCAATTGACGTAAAATGTATATATTTAGACCAATATAAGTATTTATCTTTTGGTACATTTATATACTTATTACTTAATTTTTCCTGAATAAATCAATTCATAAATATAAAATATAAAAAAGGAATTATTGGTATAGAAGGTATTGCTCCAATTATTGTTGCTGCAAAAATAAATCCTTGAGCTGAATTAGGTTCATTTCTACTATCAATTAACAAAGAATGGAACCCCCTTATTCAATAATAAAATCCACTATTATTGTGTTCAACGATAGTTGAGCATAATAGCATAAAAATTTGAAATAAAAAAAGAGATACCAAAGTAAAAAGAAGTCAAAATATTTTATATAACCTTTTGTAGGGTTTTAACTTAATTAAGAAACCTGATATTTTTTTCATATTTCCTCCAATTATTATTTTAAATTATTTTAATATAATATTATATTAATTATAATATATATTACTTAAGAGGTTTTTATGAATGTAATAAAAGTTACTCCGAGAGGTTATTGTCTTGGAGTTGTAAAGTCTATTAAAATGGCTAAAGATACCATCAAAAATTATCCAAATAAAAATATTTATATGATTGGTCTTTTAGTTCATAACAAGATTGTTGTGGAAGAACTAGAAAAGAGTGGCATAATTGTTTTAGATGATTGAAAAAAAACAAGATTGGAACTAATTGAATCAATCCCTAAGGGAAGCGTTGTAATATTTTCTGCTCATGGAACTAACGATAAAGTAATTGATCTAGCATTAAAAAAAGGTTTAACAGTTGTTGATACAAAATGCAAATGAGTTTTAGAAACCGAGGAATTAATTAAAGATTATTTAGAATTGGGCTTCGATATTATATTCATTGGAAAACATGGTCATCCAGAAACAATTGCTTTAACATCAATAGATGAAAAAAAAATTCATTTAGTAACAAATGAACTTGAAGTTGAAAATATAAATTTGAGTCCGTTGACTGATATTGTTGTAACAAATCAAACTACTCTTTCAATAATTGATACAGAGAAAATTTTTAATAAAATTAATTCTATGTATAAAAACGTTATTTATAAAAATGACATTTGCGATGCAACATTACAAAGACAAAAAGCAGTTCTAGAATTAGATCCTTCTAGTGTAGATTTATTATTTGTAGTTGGAGATGAAAGAAGCAATAACACTCTTAAATTAGTTGAATTAGCAAAAAATAAAGGCATAAATTCAATAAGAATTAATTCAAAAAATGATATTGATTTAAATACCTTAAATAATATAGTTAATGTAGCTGTTACAGCAGGAGCTTCTACACCAAGTTTAATTCAAAACGAAGTTATTGCATTTCTTGAAAGTTTTAATTAAACCTTTTAAATTGATTTTTAATATCAAAAGTTAATACTTTTAATTCATTAAATGTTTTAAGAATTTTATTTTGAATATCATCAATAAAATAGTTTTCCATGTAATGACCAAGAGTTAACATGCTAACATTATTTTGATTAGCATATAGTCACTCATTTCATTTTGCTTCACCAGTAACATAAAAAATATCTTTTAAGTTCATATCTTTTATAATGTTTCCAGCAGATCCGGTAGCAATATAAAATTTTATAAACTCTTTTTCTAAATTAAAGTTATCAGTTATTAAAGGGTTTGAACTTCCAAAAATAAAAATAAGTTTTTCAGTTATTTCACTAGCTTGCATTTCTCTTAAAAATTCTATTTCAAAATATTTTTCATTTTCACCAATTATATTACTGCTTTTAATATTAAATTGTGTTTCTAACAGACTTACCAAGCCTTGATTAGAACTATTGTCATAATTTGTGTGAACTGAAAATATTTGAATTTCTTTTTCAACAAGCAAATCATAGATTAATTTTTTGTTTTTATTTTTTAATTCAATTTCAATATCATTAAATATAAACGGATGTCTACTAATTATTAAATTTGCATTTACTTCAATAGCATAATCTACAACATCCTTTGTAACATCTAAACATATTACAATCCCAGATATTTCATCTTGACTTTTCATATTGTAAACTTCTTCTAATTGAAACCCAGCTTTATCTCATTCTGCTTCCAAATATTTTGGAAATAAATCATTTAAATAGTTAATTAACACATTAGTTTTTATTTTTGTCATTAAGTTTAATACCTCTCTTAAGTGTTGAATTTATAAGTTTTTTATATTTGATAAGTTGTTTTAATTTTTTATCTTCTTTTGGAATTTGATTGATAATATTTCTTAGTTTTTCATCTTCTAATATCAATTTGTTAATAAACATTTTATTATTTTCTCTTCTTAATCAAGGTCCAAAATACTGATCTTTCTTATTTTTAACTCTTTTTCCGGCAAATTTATTAACTTTTATAATTTCATATATTATTTCATTATCTTCAACTAAAGTTTCAGATTCTATAAAATATTTTTTATTTTTTGATCATTCTCTTATTTTTTCAAGACTAGTGTTAGTACAAAAAATATAACTATCAATATTTTTGTTATCATTACTTAATATATTTAGCATTGTGTTACTACCAACACCCGAAATAATGCAAGTATTTATAACAAATTTATTATTTTTTGTTCATTCAATACCATCTGCTAGTTTAGTCTCTATTATATTTTCAACTCCAAATGAACGTATATTATTTATAGCTGTGTTAAGTGGTCCTTCAGATATGTCTGTTGCATAAATTTTTTTTGCTTTTCTATCTTTTGCTAAATAAATTGGCAAATAAGCGTGATCAGTTCCAATATCAGCTACAATATCGTCTTCATTAATCAATTTTGCAAGCGCAAATAATCTTGGTGTTAAAAAACTCATATTTTTTCCTCTTTAACCTTTAAAAAAATCTTTTAAAACTTTAGCTTTTTGATTTGAAGCTGTTGGTCTAAACTTACGAATTGTTTTAGCTTCAATTTGTCGGATTCTTTCTCTTGTTACCTTCAATTCTTTCCCAACTTCTTCTAATGTTTTTGGAGAATCATATTTTGACAAATGTAATTGAATTAATGAATTTCTAAATTTTTGGATTTTTTCAATTGGTGTATCATAGTGTATATCTAAATTAGCTACCTCTTTTGTTAAATCTTCATAAGTTTCATCTTCACACTCTTTAGCAAGTCTGATTAAAGTTCTTAATTTTGTTGGTAAAATTCCAAATCTCATTCTAACAACTTTTTCTTCTCTTGGAGCTAATATCTCTGCAAATACATCATCCATCACTTCTCTTAGCGCTTCTTTTTCAGCGTAATCATCTGGTGAAGAAATATCTTTATCTTCAACAAAATCTCCAAAATGAGTGTCATCTTCATCTCCGAAAGGTTTCTCAAGACTTATTGGTTCAATTGATAGTTTTTTAATTTCTACCACTTTTTGAGCAGTTATTCCTTTACCAAAAACTTTTGCAATTTCTTTTGGTGTCGGTTCTCTACCAAGTTCTTGAGTAAGTTGTCTTTCAATTCTTGTAAGTTTATTAATTGTTTCAACCATATGTACTGGGATTCTTATTGTTCTAGCCTGATCTGCAATAGCTCTGGTAATTGCTTGTCTAATTCATCATGTTGCATATGTAGAAAATTTAAAACCTTTTTTATAATCAAACTTATCTACAGCTTTCATTAAACCAATATTTCCTTCTTCAATAAGATCTGCAAAATCCAACCCTCTATTTAAATGTTTTCTAGCAACCGAAATAACAAGTTTTAAATTTGAAGTAATAAGTTTATCTCTTCCTTCTTTTATTTCGTCGGGATCACTTGATTCTAACATTTTTGCATATTCAACTTCTTCATCCTTACTTAATATTTTTGATGATCCAATTTGGTTAAAATATGATTTGATAATGTCTTGGATTTTTGTTTCGTTGCTAATTCCTCCAACTCTATACTTTACAGGACCACTATTAATGTTTGCTTGTTTTAAAGTTTTTCTTTCATTGTCTCTTGATTTAAATCCATCTTCTAAATCTGTTAAATCTACTTTTTCGTCTGATAAGTCTTCTAAATCTTCTTCATCAACAATTTCATCAGTAAAGACAACATCTTTTTCAGTTAAATCTTGAAATAATTGTGCTATTTCTTCTTCATCAATATCTTCGAAGTTTTTATTTAATACATCTTGTATTTCCTCTTGTGCGATTTCATTATCATTTTTTTCTAAATATATTCATAAACTATCTTTAAATTCCTGAAAACTATTATATTTTTTATTACCTAATGCCATTTTTAATTTCTCCTTTTTTGATAAATTATATTTCTTTGTTCTCTTAAATATTCAATATGTTCTAAATAACTTTTCTTTAATTCAAGACTATTAGAAACTTTAATTTTATTGTTGAACTCTTCAATTTCTAATTGAATTCTATATAATTCAATTACATCAAAACAATCATATATACCTTTTTTTGTTAAAGTTTTTTTTAGGTATGTAAAGTATTGATTTTTTATTTCAAATATTTTCTCACAATATAATTTATTAACATCTTTAATTTTATTTGCTATAATTTCTCAATTGTTTCCAAAATAATTTTTGCTTGTATATTGTTCTAAGATAAAAGTAATAATTTTTTTTGAAATAACTCCTTGTATCTTATTTATATTTTTTTCAATTTCTTCTAGTAGATCGTCACTTTCTAATAGATTTCATATTATTCATGCTTCTGCAAAATTCTTTGAGTTTTTTAGATATTTTAAATTATCTTCAACATTTGAAATTATCTTTGTTTGTGGTTTTTCAAAATAATCAAAATATGTATCTTCAATATCTGAAAAAACAACATTTTCTGGATTATTTTTATGTATTTCATTACGTTTATTTATTTCTTTTTTTTCGCTATTTAAAAACGAATCTTTAAGTACATTTCGTTCAATATTTGTTACTTCTGAAACTTTTGAAATTGCATTTTCAAACAATATATTGTTTTTTTCATACTTTAATATGTCAAAAATATTATTAATAAAGTCATTTAAACTACTATTATCACTCATATTTAAATCTTTTTTATAAACATCAATAAAAAAATCAATTGGGTGTCGTGCTTCAGAAATAATTTTTCTAATATAATCAATCTTATTATCAAAAACCAATTCATCAGGGTCTTTTAATGAATCATTATTTACAATTGTAACTTTAATATCTTTTTGCATTAGAATTTTAGCAATTTTAGCCGTAGCCTTAATTCCTGCATCATCATTATCTAAAAATAATTTAAAATTTTTAGTAATAGAAGCAAATTGTTTAATATGAAATTCAGATAGCGTTGTGCCCATAATAGCAACACTATTTTCAATGCCAATTTTATCTAAACTTATTACATCCATAAAGCCCTCTAAAATTATTATTTCATTTAATATTTTTACCTTCTTTTTAGAATTATTAAAATTATAAACTAGATTTGATTTTTTAAATATTTTATTTTCTATGCTATTTTTGTATTTTGGTTTATCTATATCATTAATAGCTCTTCCCGAAAAACCAATTATGTTTGAATCCGAATCCATTATCGGAAATATAATTCTATTTTCAAAAAATGGTGAGAATTTTGACCCTTTTTGATATATAACTCCCGATTCCACAATCAGTTCATGTGAGAATCCGCATTTTATTAAGTAATCATAAACATCGATAGTTTTAGGACAGTACCCAATTTTAAATCTTGAGATTTGATTTGGAGTTATTTTTCTTTTCAAAAGGTAGTTTTGTGCACCAATTGATTGGTTAGATGCAAGCAAACCATTAAATAAATTTGTTACAGATTGGTTTAATTCATAAAGTTTCGCTTCTAAGGTATTATTGCTTTTTTTTATATTAAAATCTTGTATACCTGAAATAGTTATTTTTAGTTCTTTTGCAATTAATATCAAAGCTTCAAAGAAAGATAGATTATTAAACTCTTGTACAAAAGTAATCACATTTCCACCAGTACCACAAACAAAACATTTAAATATTTTTTTATCTATCGATACATTTAATGAGGGGTCAGAATCATCGTGAAATGGACAAATCGCCACGTAATTGCGTCCTCTTTTTTTTAAATCAATGTAATTAGATATGATATCCACAATATTTGCATTGTTTAGAACCTTATCAATTTGATCTTGCTTTATTATCAAACTATACCTCTTTTAATTATTTATTTTATTATATAGATATAAATTTATGTCTTTTATTGCAACCCTATCTTGGTTCATAGTATCTCTATCCCTAATTGTGACTGAATTATCTAATTCAGTATCAAAGTCAACAGTTATACAAAAAGGAGTTCCTATAGCATCTTGTCTCCTATATCTTTTACCAATGTTGCCAGTTTCATCATAAGTTGCATCAAAATTTTTTAATAAGTTTTCAAACAAGTTTATAGAAAATGAAGATTGTTTTTTTTGTAATGGTAATACCGCTACTAAAAATGGAGCTAGTTTTATAGGTAGTTTAAGAATTGTTCTAGTATCATTTTCATTGATTTTTTCTTCATAGAATACATCACATAACAATGCAAGCATTAGTCTTTCAACACCAACACTTGGTTCAATTACATTTGGGATGTATTTTTCATTTGTTTCAGGATCTAAATAACTTAAGTCTTCTCCACTAAATTTTTGATGCTGAGATAAATCAAAATTTGATCTGTGAGCAATACCTCATAATTCGCCTCTTCCAAATGGGAAATTGTATTCTATGTCAACAGTTTTGTTAGAATAATGAGATAATTCATCTTTATCATGTTCACGTATTACATAATTATTTTTATTTATTTTTAATTCATTCATTAAAAATTCATTAACTTCATTTAATCAATGATCAAATCAATTATATTTGTCATTAGGCGAAAAGAAAAATTCTAATTCCATTTGTTCAAACTCTCTAGTTCGAAAAATAAAATTACCTGGTGTAATTTCATTTCTAAATGACTTACCAATTTGCCCAACTCCAAAAGGTAGTTTCTTTCTCAATGATCTTTGTGTATTTTTGTATTGCACAAAAATTCCTTGTGCTGTTTCTGGTCTTAAATATACTTTTGCAGTATCGTCTTCAATTGGTCCTTGAAAAGTTTTAAACATTAGATCAAATTGTCTAATATTTGTAAAAGTTATTTCATTACATTTAGGACATTTTATATTATTTTTTTTAATATAATTTTCTAATTCCTCATTGCTAAAAGTTCCAGCATTAACATTTGGAAACTTTTCTTCAATTAGTTTATCAGCCCTAAATCTTGACTTGCAATTTTTACAGTCAATTAGAGGATCATTAAAATTTCCTAAATGACCTGAAGCTTTTCAAACATTTGTATTTAATATTATTGAAGTATCAATACCAATGTTATATTTATTTCTTCTAACAAAAAAATTTCATCATTGATTTTTTAATTTATATTTTAATTCAGCACCCAATGGACCATAATCCCATGAATTTGCAAGTCCACCATATATTTCAGAACCTTGAAATATAAATCCCTGTGCTTTTAAATGCGCTATTAATTTTTCAAAATCTAAAGCCATTAAATTCTCCTACATAAAAAAAACGCAAACTTAGTTTGCATTTGTAAATACAATTGTAATTTAACAATAAATACAACACTATGTCAACCAACTATAAGTGTTATTTATATTGATCTGCAACTTGTTTGTCATATGTGAATGAAGGGTTTGATTTAAGCAATTTGATAGGTCCTAAATCAAAACCAATTATATCCTCAAAAAAGTCTACCAGTATACTATGTAAAATTAATAAATCATTTGTGTTAAATTTAATTTTGACAATCACATCTTTTTCTTTAGTATCAAAAATTCTTAGTAACTCTAAAAAAGAATATGGTTGAATTTGTTCATCTTTTTTAATACAACTTTTGCATATAAGTTCATTTTCAACATAATCAAATCTAACAATACTAATAGATTTTCTACATCTAGCACATTTTTTTAGTTTTAAACTATAATCTGTTAATTTTAAAACTTCAAATAAAAATACTAAATAGTTTAAAAAAGAGTTATTTTCCTTCGAAATATTACGCAAAGCAAATAATGAAATTTCAAAAATTTGATTATGTTTAAAAGAAATTTCATCAATTTGCAAAAGCACTTTTAAAATAATTGAAGAATATATGTAATTTAAATAATTTTTAGATATTTTATAAAAACTTTCTAATAAGGTCCCAGTTTTTAACTTACTCAAAGTATTTTTTGTACGTGATTTGAATATTTCAAATTCACTTAAACAATACAATTGAATAGAGTTCTTATTCTTTGAATTTGATTTATTAACTCCTGGAGCATAGAAAGATAATTTACCGTATAAATTTGAATATATAGTAACAACTTTTGCATAGTCTTCATAATCAGTGTTATCAATTACAATTCCATTAATTAAGTTTGTGCTCATTATAATTCCTAATAAGTATCTTTATCATACCCTAGTTGTTTTATTAACGATGGGGAACTTCTTCAATTTTCTTTAATTTTTACAAAAAGTTCTAAATAAACTTGTTTTCCAAACAATTCTTCAATTTTTTTTCTAGACTCAATACCGATATTTTTAATTCTACTACCTTTATTTCCAATAATAATTGGTTTTTGTGATTTTCTTTCACAGTAAATTGTGGCTAATATTCTTATAATTCTTTTATCCTCTTCAAGTTTATCAATAAGAATAGCAATGGAGAATGGAACTTCTTTATCTGTTTGTAATAGCAATTCTTCTCTTATAATTTCTCTGATTAAAAAACGTTCTGGTTGGTCTGTTATGTCATCATTTGGATAATACTTAATTCCTGTACTAGGTAGTTCGTTTTTGATAATCGAAAGTAAATTAGATATACTATCAAAATTATTATTTGAAATTAATATAACTTCTTTAAAATTAAAATTTTCTTGTTTTCAACTTCTAATTTTTAAATCTAATTGATCTTTTGAAACTAAATCAGTTTTTGTAATCACCAAAAATACTGGTGCCTCAACTTTAGCAAGATTTTTTAATATAAATTTGTCATTTTCACCTATAACTTCATCAGCTGGTGCTAAAAATAATATTACATCAACTCCCTTAACAGATGATAGAGCTACCTTATTCATAAATTTACCTAGTTCATGCTTAGGCGTGTGTATACCGGGCGTATCTAAAAATACTGCCTGGAAATCATCTTTGGTCAATATACCATTAATTTTGTTTCTAGTAGTTTGCGCTTTGTTTGTTACTATAGATATTTTTTTACCTAAAATTGTGTTAAGTAATGTTGATTTACCCACATTTGGTCTACCAACTATGCTTATAAATCCTGATTTAAAATTTTCCAAGTTTTTTCTCCTCTATATTATGTCGTCACTTTGTTTAATTTTTTCTTCTTCTAAGTATTTTTCGAAATCACCTTCATTTTCAAAAAGATTAATAGTTACGGCTTTAATTTCATGTCTTCCTTTTAAAGACCAAGTATAATAAATTGCAGATCTCAAACTTATTATAAAAGGTATTATAACTAAAGCTAATAAATACTTATAATATTGTTCATCTTTTCAAGCAACATTTTCAATAACATAAAGGCTGTAACATAATAAACCAAATAATAATGCAAAATTTAATCAATAAAATGCAACACTATATATATTATATGGAATTACATAAGCAGACACAAATACAAAGTAACCAAAAAATAAAATAACATATTTAAGAACTTGAAAATCTGTAGTCATAAAAATATCAAATAATTGAAATACACTTGCAATCAATATACATAGTCAACCTGTTGTAATCATTAATATTCTAGCTTTAATTTCCCCTTTAGTAACTCAAGTTTTAAATATGAATGCATTTTCTCGATCTTCAGTTTTACGATATCTATCAATTCTTACCCATTCTCTTTTTCACATATTTAAATCAACAAAGATTGTTTTCAATGGAACAAAAGAAAAAATACCTATTATTATTGCAAAAATTCAAATCCATTGTGTTTGCAACGCTTTAAGGAACTCTGAAACATCTGAGAATTTGTGAATTAACCCTACTCAATCAAATATAAAAATTAAACTTGCATAAAATAATAATTCACAAATGTATAAAGCATTAAAAATTGTAACAAATATTGTTGTGCCTTTACCTAAAGTCATGTTTAGCATTACTATTATTACGGTTGCTAAAATTATCATATGATAAACTTGAATTCCAGCTAAAAGATTCAATAGATTTATTTGATCACTGTATAATCAAGCATCTTCAACACCATTTGAAATTGCATAACCATATTGTTTAGATGCAATAAAAGCTGCATAAACATAAAATAAAAACCATATGAACTGAAAGGGCATACTAAAAGTTGCTTTACACACACTTTTTAATCGCGCTAAATAGTCAGTTTCAGAAACCATATTTACATGTTTAGATTTTAAAAACCTTGCTGTATACAAATTTCCTAATTTACTATTTATTAATCATTCAACTTTTTTCATAAATACCTCTATTTCAAAATCATATTAATAAAAATAAATAGTAAGCCCAAAAATCAAGACGCTATCGATATATAATAAACAATAATAAAATCTTTTCATACTTTTTCTTTTTTAACAAGGTTAATTTGTCTAATATCATCATTTATAGCTTTTTTAACATGATAATATTCTAGAAATTTTATTAAGGCACTAATCAATATTGCAATTACAAATAAAACTGATGTTGAAGCAACTCCAGTTTCTGATGTTAATTGCTTAACATTAAATAATCATCATAAACCATCTGTAAATACACCACCAAGAACTACCCCTATAAAAACACTTCATACCAATAAGTGTAGAGCAGCTTTTCTTAGAAGCGTTCTTTTAATATACATTTTTGCATAATATTCATTAAAATATCAAACAACTTCACGTGAATTATATTCCATTGCACCCCTAAAAATTGTAGAAGCATAATCCAAATCTTTATAAAGTCTTTTTTTGTTTACACCTGTAATTCTAGAAAGTCTAAGGTCAGTTTTTAATTTTTCAAATAGTTTTTCACCATCAACTTTAGTATGTAATCTACCATTTAAAATTCTACCTTGAATTAAACAGAAATATAATGGAATGAACATTAAAAAAAATAAACCTAATGCCGATAACACATCCAAGACAATTGTTTGTAAACTAACCATGATTTAACTCCTATTATTTAAGATTATATAAAAAAACCATTCAAAAGAATAGTTTTAATTATATAATTTTTTTTAATTGTAAACTGTATTGCGTTGAATTGTTATAACAAAAATCATATATTTTTTTAAAATAATAAGATTTCTTTCATTTTGAAATTGATATAGTGCTTAATTCATTATATAACATGTTTATCAAAGGAAACAATCATAAAGTTTGTGAATTTTTATCAACCATTGCAATTATAGGACTATAATCTTTAAATATTAAAAATGTTTGCAACAATATTCAAATAAATTGACTTGTGTATCTACCAAAAGTACCTTCTAAATACTGCTTATGACAAAATATTAATATTGGTTCAAGTGCTGCTTTTAAATTTTTAGCTTTTAAAAGGTTTTTAAGCAAACTGTTTATATCATTTAAAAATTCTTTTCTCTCAAAACTTTCTTCTTGAAAAAACTTTCAATAAGTACCATTGCAATCTAATGTAAGATATAAATTTTCTAAGTCTCTAATTTTTATAAATCATTTTTTTGTTTTTTTGTATCTTTGGTATCATAACTCAATAATGCTTTTAATTTCAACTCATGCTAATACAAATGCTTTAAATCTTCGGTCACCTAGAGTTATACCTCTATTATTTTTTACAAATAGTTCTGTAAAAATCCATTCAAGATCAATATTTCCTGATTCTTGGCCTATAAACTTAAGGAAATTTAAAGTGTGATCGACTCCGGATTTTACTCAAAATTTATTATTCTTATATAACATAATAGTTCCTTCAATCATTTTCTATTTAAAAATTATCTTTAACCAAATTAAAAAACTCAATTTTATCATTTCATATTGTTTCAAGTTCTTTTAATTCTTCACAATTTTTTCATTTGCTTTTATCATTTGTTTCAAGAAAAGTTGTTACCTTTTTGCTTAATTCTAAAACATAATTTAAATCATCAATATCATTAAATAATATTGGTCCTATATCCTTACAAATAAATGCCATTTGTGTAAAATAACAAAAAAACATAATTGTTGTTCATTCTCCAATATATTTATGTACAATAAAATCATACAAAGAAAAACAAAATTTTTCTAAGATTTCATTAACATCAGAAGTATCATCTAATTCTTTTATTAATATAAACAGTTTTTTAATAAATATAGTTTTTTTATCATTCTCTACTATGAATTGATTGCAATATTCTTCAGATGGATCGAGAATTTTATAAATTGTAGTTAAAACATCCAAATTAAAAGCATCAGTAAATTTTTTGTTACCTTCTAAATCATCTTTGAAATTTAAAACAACTAGTCTAATGTAATCTCATGCCTTAACGAGATTAATTACGTCATCTGTAAATATATTGGATTCTTTTGTACTTAAATAATCTCTGTTACTTATAAAATCTTCTAATTCGTCAATTGAAATATCAATATTTCTATATGTTGAAAAAAACCATATAAATTGTGTACCAGTTTTTACTCAAAAATTTTCTTTAGTGTAATACATAAATCTCCTTATAAAATCAATACTTTATTCAAGATTATTTTTATTAAATGAATAAGGTAATAATTCCCCCAGCATATGCGAACTATTATAACCATTACTATTAAAAATATAAATTTTAGTTTTTTCTGAGAAAAACTCTGCTAATGTTTGTCTACAAGTACCGCATGGGTACACAGGTTTATCTGAATTGGCATATAAAGCAATAAAGTCCACTTCACTATTAATATACCCTTTTGAAATGAATTGTGCAATCATCGATCTTTCTGCACAAATAGTTGGATTATAAGCTGCATTTTCAATATTTACGCCATTTATAATAGTGTCATCCTTTAAATATAAAGAGCAAACTACATTAAATCTTGAGTATGGTGTGTAACAATACCTTTCATTATCTTTTAAAACATTAAATACTTTTTCTAGATTCATAACTAAACGCCCACCATATCACTAATTTTTTCAATTAAAGGTGGTAAATATATTAAAAAACCAATAACTACTGATAAAATGGCATTTATTATACTTGCAGCGGCACATATATCCTTTATTTTTTTTACTTTAATGTCGTATTCAAAACTAAGCAAATCAACAAAATTTTCAATAGATGTATTTAAGAATTCAAAACCTAACAAAACTCCAATTGTTAAAATAATTATTGATCAGCTAATAACATCAAGTTTTACCCAAATTCCTAATCCAATTGCAATTATAATTGCAATAAGATATACAATCAGAGTTGACTCTTCCTTAAAAGCAGTATAAACACCTCTCGCAGCATTGGTGAACTTATTTTTTAACCTTGTTCTAACCTTTGCTCTTTTTGAACCTTTTTTTCTTGCCATAATAATTCCTTTTTATATTAATTATATATTTTAAATTATAAATATATATATTTTACTTTTATTTTGCTTAATATTTTATCAGTTAACGAAAACATTTCTTCAGACTCTTCCTTAGTTTCATGATCAAAACCTAATATATGAAGTAGGCCATGAACAAATAGTCATGAATACTCTGTTTTTGGTGAATGATTAAATTTATTTGCTTTTTTAGCTGCTTCATTGGGTGCGATAAAAATATCCCCAATTTCTTTGAAATTCATTTGCGAGTATATATTATATTCATCATTTATAGGAAATGACAAAACATCACCAACATAGTTTTTATTTCTATACTTATTATTTAAGTAAATTGATTTTTCATCTGATATATAATTAACTGACAATGATAATTTATTGTTTAAGTTTGTATACTTTTTTACATATTTTAATAATTTATAAAATAATTTTTCGTATTTTTTTAATTCTTTTATTTCAACTTCGTAAATAAAATCAATATTATCTTTCATTTTTTCACCAAATTAATTATAACAATTTATATTATCCATATAACAAATATGAAAATATACTTATTTTTCCCAAATATATATAAATATAATCATTGTTTTTTGCATTTGTAAAAAGTATTTCATCTTCAATTTTTATTAATCCATTAACCAATAATAGTTTATCGCTATTAATACTTACTTTATAAGTATCAACAATTGCTTCTACTTTTTCAATTTTATTTATATTTATTTTTTCCTTAGAAACTATGTAATATTCATTTACAAGTTGGTCAAAATAGTCTAATTTTTTTTCTATACTTATATTCCCAATTATTACTTCGTCTATTTTAAAGTAATTTAAAAAAAGTATTACTAAAACAAAAAAGAAAAATATTGATATTGTTATTTTAATCTTAAAACTATTCATTACATTACCTCAATTCTATTTGGAAAAAAACTTCTGTAAATTGGGTCATGATCAGTCATTATTATTAATTTATCTTTATTTTTTTCATAAAATAATTTAAATAAGTAATATGCGGTTTCTTTTTCAACATTACTTAATGGTTCATCAATTAAATATACTTGTTTTTCTATAAAAAACAAACTCATAAAATTGATGATTTGCCTTTGACCTTTACTAAGATTTGCACCATTATCATAGACTTCTTTATCAATATCTATTGAGTTATTTTTTAAAATATCAAAAAAATAATAGCTTTTAAACAAATTTACATCAATTTTATTTTTAAACTGTTGTATATTTTCTCAAACTGTTCCGTCAAATATAAAATCATATTGACCTAAATAAATTACATTATTGCTATAATTTTCTTTATCAATATCTTTAAAAGTAGTGCCATTAATTAATAACTCACCGTCAAAAGAATTAAAAAAACCAGTAACTATTTTTAAAATACTCGTTTTTCCAACTCCACTTTTTCCATAAATTAGGGTATTATCGTTTATTGTATAATTAAAATCTTTTATACATTTTTTTGCTCCAATGTACTTTGTTATATTTTTAAATTCAATGGATTTAATTTCTTTAATTTTTTTATATGCATTTTCATTATTTTTTTTACTTAAAGTAAATATAAAAAATAAATTATTACTCGCAATTTTATATGACTCATAATTGTTCAAGAATCCATTTATAGTATTAAAGAATCCATTTATATGTACGCTTATTGTTGTATAAAATAAAAGTTCTGTTACGTTAAAAGTGTTTTTTAAAATTAATAGATATGAAATATAAAATAACAAATAGTAAAAAAATATATTAACTAAACTTATTAAAGAATTAATCTTTATTTTTATTTCCTCAATTTGATCTGATGAGTAATAAAAATTATTAGCCTTAACATTAATATCTTTTATAAATTTATTATTTAGTTTTTTATATTTAATTTCTTCGTATGAATTAAAGTACTCAGTAATTTTTTTAGAAAAATTTATTGTTTTTCTTTCTGCGTTTAGATACTTATCTTTTAAAACCCCATTAAATAAAATCGATATTAATATTACTATAAAGTTATCTATCAAAATTATTATTAGCAGTACAGGAGACAGGTTTAAAATAACTATTAAAGTTAATATAAATAAAATTAATTCAACAGGTATATTTATTGAAGAAAATACAATCATATCTGCTAATTCTCTAATATAAGCAATTTTTTTATATCACTCTTCCTTTTTTAAAGATTTAAATTCTTCAATTGATATTTGATTTAATTTACTTATATAATCTGAAAATATATTTTTAATAATTTTATTTTTTATATTTTTTGAAATTACTTTATAAGTAAATGTTAATGATATTTCAAATAAGCTTAGCATTATAAAAATTATAAAAAATTTTATTTTATAATTTTGATTATCAAAATTTAACTCATTTATATATTTTTTTAAAAAATTGCTATTTAATAAAATTAAAAAATTTATTACTATTGAAATAAACAAAACACTTAAAATAGCCTCCCTATTGCTATTCAAATAACAATATCAATTTAACACTTTTCTTTTTTCAAACTTTATTTTCTTATTTAATTTAGTTAAACCTAAAAATCCACTAAACTTATTTTCTAAGTCATCTATTTTTATTCAGCTAAAATCATTTGAGTTAGGATCCGCTATTAAACATTTATTTTTATTTTTTTTAATGATAATTATAAAATGTGTTTCATTATTTTCATTACATAAACTTAAAACATGTGGTTTAGATATATCAATTTCTTTCAATTCTTTAAATGTACAACTATATGAAATAAACTCAATACCATAATTTAACAAAATATTTTCAATGTCTAAAAAACTTAGTAACTCCTCTTGAATTTTGTTTTCATATTTTATGTCTTCTAAACTAAAATTTCTATTACAATAATAATTTATTAGCATAGCAGATACAGCTACTCCACAATCATTTATATTTTTTTGTTTTAAAAATTTAAATTTCATTATTAACCCATAAATAAAATCGATAAAAAAAAATTAAAATTTGATTGCAAATCTAATAAATTCGATTTGATCTCATTTTAATTTTATTTTTTTAATTCTTCCTTTAATATTAACGCTAAATGTATAATTATCTATTGCATCAATTAGTGTTGCATTAAAATCATCCAATCCATCAATTGGTTCTTTCAATTTTAAATACAAATATTTACCCATTGATAATTTCAATGTATCTTCATTTTTAATCTTTCTTTCAGCTCCTGCACTAGAAACTTCTAAAAGATATTTTTCATCTGTACTATCAATTTTATCTAAAAGAGTTGATAATTTTTCATTTGCAGAAATTAAATTATCAAATTCAACATTTAGTTTGCTTGAATCCATATTTTCAACTAATATTTGAATAACATTAGAATCAAACTCTTTTGTAAAGTTAATTTCATATAACTTTAAACCGCAACTCTCAATTTCGCTAACTATTAGTTTTTTATTTTCCTGTATTATATTTTTTAAATTCATTTTAATTTCCTTTAAAGGTATTATACTAAAAATCGAATGATAATTGGTCGTCATTTCTTAAACTATTTAAAATATTTAATTTTTTAAATATTTCAATTTGAGTTTGTGTGACTTGAGTTCTTCTTTTTAAATCTTCTAAAGTTACTATTTGTCTATCATTTCTTGCATTAACAATTGAATTTGCAACTGTCTCCCCAAGTGAATCAATAACGTTAAATGAAGGATATATATATTTTTTATTTTCCTCCTCATCAATAACAATTTTAAAAGTTGTTGCATTAGAAATGTTAAAATCAATATTTTTAAAATTTATACCCCTAGAAAACATTTCCAATATAACTTCATATATAGGCAATAAACCAGATTCTTTTGCAGAAACAACTTCTTTATTATTTTGTTTAAATTTTATTTCTTTTATTTTTTTCAAAACTTCTTCTTTTCCACTTAATGCTGTTTCAATGTCAAAGAAATCTGCTCGGGTTGAAAATCAAGTAGCATAGTATTCTTCAGGATAATAAACTTTATACCAAGCTACCCTATAAGCCATTAAAACATAAGCGGTCGCATGAGCTTTAGGGAACATATATTTTATTTTTTGGCAACTATCAATATATCATTCAGGTACATTGTTTGATTTCATTAAAGATATGTATTCTTGTTTTAATCCTTTTCCTTTTCTAACATCTTCCATAATTTTAAATGAGTTAGAAGCGTCGATTCCCATATTCATTAAATAAACCATTATATCGTCCCTACAACCAATAACAGTTGAAATTGTTGCGATATTATTTTTAATTAAATTTTGAGCATTTCCAATATAAACATCAGTTCCGTGGCTTAATCCAGAAATTTGGACTAAATCGGCAAATGTTTTTGGTTGTGTTTCTTTTAACATTGCTCTAACAAATTGTGTTCCAAACTCAGGTAAACCAAGTGCACCCGTGGTTTCGCCATTAATATCCTCAGATTTTAAATTCAATGAACTCAAGTTTGCAAACAGTGCATAAACTTTATCATCATTGGTTGGTATATTAATTGGGTCAACACCTGTTAGATCTTTTAACATTTTAAGCGCTGTAGGGTCTACATGTCCTAAAACGTCCATTTTTAATAAGTTATCATGGATTGAGTGAAAATCAAAATGTGTTGTCAATCAATCACTTGAATCGTCATCAGCAGGATAATTAACTGGTGTAAAATCTTCTATTTCAAATTCTTTGGGAAGTATTATAATTCCACCAGGATGTTGTCCTGTTGTTCTTTTAACACCTGTCGAAAGCAAAGCAAGTCTATTAACTTCAGCTCTTCTAACAGACTCTTGAGCAACATTATTTTTTTCTAAGTGCCCCAAAACATAACCATAAGCAGTTTTTTCTGCAACAGTTGATATAGTTCCAGCTCTAAAAACATTATTTTCACCAAAGAGCTCTTTAACAAAATTATGAGCAACTCCTTGATATTCTCCCGAGAAATTAAGGTCAATGTCAGGTATTTTATCCCCATCAAAACCTAAAAACGTTTCAAATGGTATATCATGACCTTCTCCAAAAAGTTCACATCCGCATTTTGGACAAAGTTTTTTTGGCAGATCAAATCCACATTTATATTTATTATCTACATCAAAGTTTGAATATTTACATTTTTTACAAATATAATGTGCTTTTAAAGGATTTACTTCTGTAATATTTGACATTGTTGCAACCAATGAACTACCAACAGATCCTCTACTACCAACTAAATAACCATCTTTATTTGATTTATTTACTAATAAATGACTAATCCAATAAACAACGGCAAAACCATGTTTAATTATTGAAGCAAGTTCTTTGTCTAGCCTTTCTTTAACAATTTCAGGTATTTCTTCTCCATACATTTCTTTTGCATTTTTATAACATTCTTCTGTTAATAATTTATCAACATTTTCTATTTTTGGAGTATATAATCCTGATTTTAATGGTTTTATATCTTCTTCAATTAAATTAGCAATTTTGTTTGTATTAGTTACAACGATTTCAAATGCAAGGTTTTTATCTAACCAATCAAATTCTTTTAACATTTCATCGGTTGTTCTTAGATGTTGATCAGGATTATCATTAACTCTTTGTTTAAAGTCATATAAGGGGTGATAAGCTCCCCCAAGGCCTTTTGTATTAATATAAATATCTCTTATAATTTTATCCTCAGGGTTAACGTAATGAGCATCACTAGTAGCTACAACAAGTTTATTTTGTTTTTTAGCTTCTTCTATAATTTTTATAATAATTGATTTTAACCTATCTACTTCCAGATCCTTTGTTTGCAAAAGTTTTTTATAAACACTAATTGGTTGTATTTCAATATAATCGTAGAACTTAATTGCTTCAACAAGCATTTCATTCGTTCCTGTTCGTAAAATATCAAAAACTTCCCCATTTTGACAACCTGAACCTACTAAAATATTATTTTTATTTTTATACTCTTTTAAAATAGATTTAAAAATTTTAGGACTACCTAAAAAGTTTTTGACATGTGAAAAAGATATTATTTTATATAAATCTTTTAGTCCTTCTTGATTTTTTGCCAGTATGTTAATGTGTTGACCCTTAATCCTTTTATAATGTTCATTTACAAAAATATTATCGGGTGTAAATTTATTTCAATCAACATCAAAATCAATTGCTACATTTTTTTTAGCATCATTTCACATATGTTCATAAACATTTGTTAAAACCTCTGCATCATAATCAGCCCTATGGGCATTTTTTTCATCATATATTATGCCAAAAGCTTTTGCAACAGTACCAAGTCTATGATTTTTCAAATCTGGTTTCATTACTCTTGCAAGCGTCAAAGTATCAATAATAGTATTATTTAATTCTCCGTGACCTAATTTGTTTGATCAAGATTGTAAAAAATTAAAGTCAAAATTTGCATTATGTGCAATTAAAATACCATTTTCAATTATTTTTAAAATGTTTAAAAACTCAACTTCTATTGGATTTTTATTTGACAACATTTCATTTGTAATGTTAGTTAATTCAGTTGTAAAATTACTTATTTTTATAGTTGGTTTAATCAAAATATCGTATCTTTTTGATGTTCCAGCTTCATAATCATAAACATTTGCACCAAATTCAATTATTTCATCAAACTCTGGTGAAAGACCAGTTGTTTCTAAGTCAAAAACTACAAATTTTGCTTTTCTCAAATTTTGATTTTTAGCGTTTTTAACTATTCAGAAGTCCTCATTCAACATAGATAGTTCGCTTCCATATATAAGTTTTAATTTATTTTCAGATTCTTTTTTATTTATTTCATTAAGCGCATTAAAAGCATCTGGAAAACATTGAACATTTAAATGATCTGTTATTGCAATTGCATTTCACCCATAATCCTTAGCAGCCTTTAAATAATCTTTAACACTGCTAACACCGTCCATTACAGACATTTTAGTGTGTGTATGTAATTCAACTCTTTTTTGAGTTGATTTATCTGCTCTTTTGCAATCCTTAGAATCAATTTTCTTATACTTATTTATATAGAAAATATAACTTTTATCATATGTTGAATAACTATAATTACCATTAAACGAAACTCAATCATTAACTTCTATTAAATCGTCCTTAAAATTATCTAGGAATTTCTTAGTATTTTCATTTAAAGAGTCAAAAAAAGTTGGTTCTTCATTTTTTTGAAAAAAAACACAATTAATTGATGAGGTTTTATCAGTTATTGAAAGAGAATAAATATTTCTATTTGATTTTGATTTTCTAATTTCTTTTGAAATAACTTTTCCATGAATTGTAACATTTTGAGCATTTTCTTCTAAATCATTTAAGCACTTATAGCTTGATGAATCTAATATTGAAGAGTTAGTTTTATATTTTGGAGTAAATGTTTTTTTTGTTTGTTTTGTGAATATTTTATTATTTATAACATTTTCATCACTATATTCATCTTTAATTTTTTCTAATATTTCAAAATGATTATTAAAAACTTTTATATCAAATGCCAAATTGTTAAAACCATATTTTTTTAACTTTAAATCATAGTAATCTATATGTTTTAAAATTACTTCTTTTTCCATAAAACTAGATACATTAAAAACAATTTTGTTTTCGTTTTCAATATAACTTATTGAGTCAAAATCTATCGAGCTTATAACCCCACCCTTGACTTCTGCTTTATTTTCTTTAATATACGAAATGTATTCTCAAATAAGATTTTTATTGTAATTTTGATTTTTAACTTTAATGCAAAACTTTATTATATAGTCACTAATAGAATCAATTTTGTTTTCTAAACTATTTAAAAATGATGTTTCTAAAAAATAATCACTTAATAAAGTAATTTTGATAAACTTATCTTTTGTATTAACAACAATTTTTCTATCAAGAATGCATTTATTTAATATTAATAATTCTTTATTTTCAAAACTAATATTGTATTTATTAAAAAAAGTTATTAAATCCACAAAGCACCTCAGCTAACCAATTATATCTTTTACCGTAACAATAATTATTAATAACAGGAACACAACAAATCCAATCGTATTTGCAATTATTTTATATTTTAAAGACAATTCTCTTTTAAGAATCATTTCTAAAAAGTTTTCAATCAATCTATAACCATCTAGAGGCGGGAAAAATAATAAATTAAATATAAATAAGTTTGCAGAAATTGCAGCTGCAAATAAAAAATAATCCTCAGCTGAGTTAAGAACTTGTGCGGTTTGTTTCGCCACACCAACAGGCCCAGCTAATCCACCAAAATTTCCAATGAATAAATTTCCGATTGCTTTTAAAAAAGTTACCGAAGAGTCAAATGCCTCTATTCATCCAGCTCCATATGCTGCCCCTGCATTTTCATATAATCTTGTTGGAGGTGATATACCAACTGTTTCTCCTTTTTCAATACTAAATTTATTTGTATATTTAATTTCTGATATTGCATACCCATGGTACTTGTTTACTTCTTTATAAGAAAATTCTATTTTGACATCTGTATCATTATCTTCAATTTTTTTTAAATTGTCGATAAAGTTATATACTGTTTTTTTGTAATTTACAGCTTTATCATTTTCTTTATAATTGATTGAATTTTCACAATTACTTTGATCTTTATTTTTACATATATTATCAAAAATAGGATTTTCATCATTTCTTTCTTTAGATGTTAATTTAAATCCTCAGATTACAAATTCTTGACCTACATAATTAATATTGCCTTCTGCATCTTTTATTGCTTTTGCAGCAACTTTTTCTTGGTCATATATAGATCCAAAAAAAGTCATATCATTTTTTTTATGCTGAACAGCAGCAAAAATAATTGAAAAAAGAAATATTGCTAATAATAAATTTATAAAAGGTCCAGCTAATATAAAAAACATTTTTTTTCATCTTGCAATGTAATCTAATTTTCGTTCATCAGGTACAATTTCGTTTTCTCTACCTTTTGGAGGTTCAACTTTATCTGATGCAATTGAACAATAACCACCAAGAGGAATAGCTCTAAATGTAACTCATGTTTCTTTAGTTTTAATTGAAAAAATTTTAGGACCAAACCCAATTGAAAATTCATATACATAAGCTTTTGAAATTTTGGCAACAATAAAATGACCTAGTTCATGTATTGTAATAATTATAAGTAATGTAAAAATACCAACAATTATACCTAAAATTATCATTCCTGCACTCATTATTTAACTCCAATCATTTTAATAGTCTTTTCTCTTATAAAAGCATCATAAATGTAAATTTCATCAATAGAGTTGATTTCTTTGTTTTCAATACTTTTAAATATCTTTTCTACTATAAATGTTATATCAAAAAAACTAATTTTATTGTTTAAAAAATAATCTACGCAAACTTCATTTGCTGCATTTAATGCAATTGACTTTGAATTATGACTTTTAATACACTCAAAAGCAAAACTAATAGGTGGAAACCTTTTTTCATCTATTTTTTTAAAAGTTAATTCAAAGCCGCCAATTCAGTCTAAATCCTTTTGATCTTTAAAACACGTACGATTAGGATAATTTAAAAAGTAATTAATAACTTGCTTCATATCAGGTTTTGACATTTGAGATTTTACACTATTATCATCAAACATTATCATTGAATGAACTATAGATTCTTTATGAACAATAACATCTATATTTTCAGTATTAAATAAGTGATAAGCTTCTATAATTTCTAATGATTTATTAAACATAGTCGCACTGTCAACAGTAATTTTTTTTCCCATAGATCAGGTTGGATGTTTTAAAGCATCATCCAATTTAATATTTTTAGTTTCTTCTAGTGAGAGATTTAAAAAAGGCCCGCCCGAAGCAGTTAATAAAATTTTTTTGATTTTGTTTTTTGACTCCAAACATTGAAATATTGCACAATGTTCAGAATCTATTGGATAAAGTCGAGATCTTTTATTATTTTTAAGTAAGTTGTTTATTATTTTCCCGGCAACTACTATAGATTCTTTGTTTGCGTTTAATAAGATTAATCCTTTTTTAATTGATTCAACAGATACATTCAATCCAAATACACCACTTAATGCATTAATAATAATGTCCACTTTGTCATTAAACAAATCAAGTATATTTGTATCAATAAAATCAACATTAGGAAATTTAAGAGTTAATTCCTCAGTTTTAATATTTAAATAAACTTTTTTAATTGAGTCAAATTCATTTAATATTCTTTCTAAAACACTTGTGTTATTCCCAATCGATATTGAAATTAACTTAAATTTGTCTTTATTCTCTTTTAATATATCTATAGATTGCATACCAATATTGCCAGAAGCTCCAAACAAAATTACATTCTTCATTAAAACACACTACTCCCTAAAATTATTATTATAAATAGTATGAATAATGCAAAAATTATTGAATCTAATCGATCTAACAATCCACCATGTCCTGGAAGAAGATTTGAGTAATCTTTTATATTAAATAATCTTTTAACATATGAAAATAATAAATCGCCATATAATCCAATTACAGGAAATAATAACGATAATATAACATAAACAATTATTTCTCCTGCTTTTGAATTATTTCCTAAAAAAACCATCATTTCAAAAAGAGGTTTATTAACAGGATTGCAAAAATAAAATATTAAAGCATAAGTAATTGCAAAAATAAAAGAACATGATAAACCAATTGCAGCACCTTCTCAGGTTTTTTTAGGACTAATAACTGGAGCTAATTTTGTTTTACCTCATCTCATTCCTCCCAAATAAGCAAATGAATCATTAAATATAATGATTAGTCAAACCCAAACAATGGTATTAAATGAAAATCTACCGACAATTTTGCCTCCAAAATCAATTCTACTCAATGATATGATTGTAAATGCTTTGAAAGCAAATACAATCATTAAAGTTATTGCGAAGTTTATAATAATACCTTTATAGTTTTTAGATTTTGAAAGGTATACACACAACAATAAAATTAAAAAGAATAAAAATATTATTAATGGAAGTTGTCAAGAACTTAATCAACCTCCTAAACTCATTAAACTATAAAATGATAAATTTCTATAAAGATTTATGTTTATAGGATAAAAAAACATAATTAAAGATATTGATATAATAACAAGTTGAAAGTATCATTTTTTAAAATTAGTAGCAGAATTAATTTCAAATTGACATAGAATCAAAATTATTGATGTTAGGAAAATTAAAAAATATGCTGCAATTTCAATATTTTTTAATTCACTTAATAGAGTATAAATAGCACCTAAAGAAACATAAATTAGAAGAAATATTAATAGTATAATGGATGTTATTATTCTTTTTTTAAAATTTGATATTGCAACAGAAGATTTAAATCTATTGGAACCAACTTCCTGATTTTTATCTACTAAGTCTTCTTTTTGGTTATTTTCCATTTTTTATTTCTCCATATCTTCTTTCTCTACTTATGTAGTTATCAATAGCAACTAACAAGTCATGCTCTCTAAATTCTGGTCAATATTTCTTTGTAAAATATAATTCTGCATAAGAAGCTTGTAACAACATAAAGTTACTTAATCTTTGTTCCCCACCGGTTCTAATTAACAAATCAATTGGTGGGGTACCTTCAGTATACAAATATTTAAATAAATCTTTAATTTCAAAATCATTTTTATTTAATAGTTTATTTTCACAATCATCCATTATTTTTTTAATTGCATTTTGAATTTCATCGAATGAACCATAATCAATGCACAAATTAAAAATTAATGAACTACAATTTTTTGTTTTTTCTTCTACTTCTTCAATTATTTTTTTTGTTTCGGTTGGCATCCGATCTCTTCTACCAACTCAAACAACCTTTATATCATTTTTTAAATATTCTTCTTGTTTTTTTCTATTAAAGAAGTCAACTGGGAAGTTGATCAAAAATTCAACTTCTTTATCAGGTCTATTTCAATTCTCTGTAGAAAAACAATAAAAAGAAGCATATTTTATATTTTGCTTCTTTATCGCTAAAATTGTTGGTCATATATTTTGTATACCAACTCTATGACCATAAGTTCTTGGTCTATGAAATTTTTTTGCTCAACGTCCATTACCATCAATAATTAGAGCAATATGTTCAATTTTTGAAATATAAATCACCTATTATTTTACTATTTGTAATTTTCTTAATGGTGTTGTTAAGTAATCAAAACCTTTTGAAGTTACAAGAATGTCGTCTTCAATTCTTACTCCACCAGTACCAGGAATATATATTCCAGGTTCCACAGTCACACACATACCTTCTTCAAGTATTTTGTCCCCTGCAACAGAATTATATGGTTCTTCGTGAATTTCAATCCCTAAACCGTGTCCAGTTCCGTGTGTAAAATATTCTCCATATCCTTTTGAATCTATGTAATCAAAGCAAATTTTATGGATTTCACTTGTTTTAACACCTGGTTTAATACTATTTATACCTAATTCCTGAGCCTCATATACTATTTGATAAATTTCATTTATTATAGGGTTACCATTTTCACCCATTACAAATGTTCTTGTTTGATCTGAGCAATATCCATTATACTCACAACCCATATCTAATGTAACAAAATCATTTTCATTAATTACTTTATCAGATGGTACAGCATGTGGTTTGCTTCCATTTTTACCACTTGCAACAATTGTATCAAAACTTAATTTTTGAGCACCTTTTTGTAAAAAAGTGTTTGTAACAAAATTTGATAATTGGATTTCTGTCATACCCGGTTTAACATATGATAGAACCTCTAAAAAAACTTCATGTGTTATATCACATGCTTTTCTAATTTGACAAATTTCTCATTGATCTTTTATCATTCTTACAGATTCAAAATTGTAACCTTCAACTTCAGATTTCAAATGTTTTTTAAAAAGATCTGCTTGGCTACAATATACTCAATCGCTTTCAAAAATAACTTTTTTAATGTTTTTATTTTCAATTTCATGATTTAATAACTCATAAATTTTTTTAAATTCCAAAATTTTATCAATATTAGTTACTGAGTCTGATTCCCTTGCAGCAGTAATGTATCTACCATCCAAAAAAAGTATACTTTCATCTTCTGTATATAATACATAGCCTAAACTAGATTGAAATCTTGAGAATCAATATCTATTTTGAGGCGAATACAACAAGATAGCCTGAGCACCAGTTTCTTTTAAAATTTTGTTTAGAATTTCTTTTTTCATATTTTTTTCTCCTGGTTTAAATACAAAAGATTATTTTTTTTGCTTATGTGTTTGGTGTGCATTACATTTAAAACAATGTTTATTAACTTCAATTTTGTCTTTTCTTTTATCGTTTTTTGCAATATAATTTTCTTCTTTGCAAACTGAACAACGTAAGATAACTCCTTCGCGCATTTTAAAACCTCCTCTTAATAAAAAATTAGCATATTTTGCTAAATCATAAAAAAATAAAATAATCTAAATAATTCCCTAAGTTATGGACTATTAGATAATGCTTAAATTAATATTTTCTATGTTCTATTTAATTTTAATACAAAAAATTATATTTTGATATATAAACAAAAAAATCTTTAATATATATACTATTTCTTCAATTAAATGTGTAAAATAATATTTGTAATTTAGGAGTGATTAATTTGAAAAAAATACTTGCTACGTTATCTGTTTTAACGCTTGCAACAACATCTGCCACTACTGTAATATCATGTAGTTCAAATGTTAACTATAAACAATTTTTACAATGAATAGATAATAAAGAAACTTTTTTACTTTACATTGGTGCTAAAGATTGTGATTTTTGTCAAAAATTTGAAGCAAATTTAGAATCTAATAAAACTTTTTTTGACAATAAACTTGAAGAATTATCAGGTCAATACAATAACTCAGTTAGTTCAATTAAACCAGATGAAAATTCTTTTACTGGTTATGGAGAAGAACTAAACAACAATTTAAATCTTAGAGAATTCGTTAGTGACGAAAAAGCAAATAACTTTAAAGAAAAATGAAGTGAAAACATAATAAATTGACTAATTGACAGAATGACAGATATTTATTATAAATCAATGCTAGATATTGGAAGCAATGAAACAATACAAAAAAAAGTTGCAAAAAGCAAAGTTAAAGAGTATTTTGATAAAATTAAAGCTACACCAATGTTTTTAATAATAAGAAACGGAAAAATTGTAAGTTGAGAAATTGGTTTTGACCAAGATGAAACTGGTTGAGTAGAAAACTCACTTGATAAACTTATTAAAAAATTTAGCACAAGTTTTTTAAATAGTGAAATAGAAACTGAGTTAGTCGAAAAGATTAACACAGGTTCTAGCGGTGAAAGCGAATCAGGTGGAGAGAGTGGTTCAGGAGAAGGAAGTGGTTCTGGATCTGGCAATGGCGAATCAGGTGGAGAGAGCACAGATAAATTCTCAACTTCACAATATAGTAATATAAATTATAAATTTGATACAATTTGAAATAAATTAAAAAACCTTATTTAAAATAAGGTTTTTTTTATTAAAAAATAAAAAAACACTAATTAAAGTGTTTAAATCAAGTCCTAAATTGGTCCCCGGGGCCGGACTTGAACCGGCACGGTCTATTAAAACCGCTGGATTTTAAGTCCAGTGCGTCTACCAATTCCGCCACCCGGGGTTGTTAATGGTGTCCCGTATAAGATTCGAACTTATGACCCACTGGTTAAAAGCCAGTTGCTCTACCGGCTGAGCTAACGAGACGAAATTAATATGGCTGGGCTAGCAGGATTCGAACCGGCGCATGATGGAGTCAAAGTCCATTGCCTTACCGCTTGGCTATAGCCCAATAAATGGTGGGGAGAGACGGATTCGAACCGCCGAACCGTTAGGAGATGGTTTACAGCCACCCGCGTTTAGCCACTTCGCTATCTCCCCATTGTGGTGCTGACTAAAGGACTCGAACCTTCGACCTATTGATTACTAGTCAATTGCTCTACCAACTGAGCTAAGTCAGCAAGTGTCCTTTAAAATAAGAACCTATTCAATTATACAAAAATTGTTGAATAAATGTCAATGATTTTTAAATTTTATTTTAAATATCTAAAAATGAAAATAAAAAGTACTCAGGGCGGAGTACTTAGATATCCAAAACAAGCTTTATTATATATTAAATTAAATTACATATTTAATAGGGCTAAATAAACAATATGGGCTAATGGTTTATTACCTGTTTTAGACATTTATATTATATTGGAATTTAATTTAGAATTCAACTCCTTTTAAATATAATTGTTATAAATTATAGTTTTTTGATATTATTTTCAAAATCAAATCACTTTCATTTTTATTATCTGTTATTTTATAACATTCATGAGACATATTTTTAAATATTTCTACACTATCTTTATTTGTATATAAAGTAAAAATAATTTCATTTTCATTGACAAATTCATTTGGTAACTTATTTAGATATATTCCAGATGCAAAATCAATTTTATCTTCTTTTGTTTCACGACCTGCTCCAAGATTCAAAGATAGGTTTCCAATACTATTTGAGTCGTAATTCAAATAACCTTTCTTTTCTGAACGAATCTCTATAACATTCTTAGTTTTAAAATTATCATCATAATTAATTATTTTATCAAAATCTCCATTTTGATTTATAACAAATTCTTTTAATAAATTAGCTGCCTTTTTACTTTTTATGACTTTATTAATTTCTTCACATGCAATTTTATAGTCGTTAAAAATACCATTATCTAATAATGTTATTGCAGCCGCAGTAGTTGATATTTCTTCAAGGGAAGTACATCCATTACCATTCAAAGTTTCTCATGCTTCTTTGACCTCTAATGCATTTCCTATACTTCTTCCGAGCGGAAAATTCATATTTGTAAGTATGACACTAACATTTCTATTATATAAATTGCCAATTTCGATCATTGTGTTTGCAAGCAATAAGGCATCATCAATGTTTTGCATGAAAGCTCCTGACCCAACCTTAACATCCAATATTATACTTGTGTTTCTTACAGCAAGTTTTTTAGACATGATGCTTGATGCTATCAATGGAATTGAATCAACTGTACCAGTTACATCTCTCAATGCATATAACACCTTGTCTGCGGGAACTATATTTTCTGATTGACCGATAATAGAAATGTATTTGTTTTTAACATTAGAATTAAACTCTTCTTCTGATATTAAACTCGTTCATCCAGTACAACTTTCTAGTTTGTCAATCGTTCCCCCTGTTTTTCCAAGCCCTCTGCCTGATATTTTTGCAACTTTTATACCAAAACTTGCTACTAGAGGAGCATAAATTAAACTCGTTTTATCTCCAACTCCGCCAGTAGAATGTTTATCTGCTATTGGCCCTTCAACACCTTCTAAATCATATTTTTTTCCAGAACGTATCATTGCATTAGTCAAAAAATATAATTCATTTTTTGTCATATTATTAAAATAAACCGCCATTAAAAAAGCAGACATTTGATAATCTTTAATTTTATTATTTAAAAAACCCTCAATTAAAAAATTTATTTCCGATTCATTTAATTCAATATTTTTTTTCTTCTTTTCAATAATGGAGTTGAAATTCATAAAACACCTCTAATAATATGTACATCTTGTTTTTTTGTTAACAGATTTTGGTTTGATACCTAATTTTTTTGGATCTCAATCTATATATTTTTTCATATTTTTTTCGATTTCTTTATGAACGTTTTTTGTAAGCATGTCAGTTTTTAATGATATAAATTTTTCTGGCATTAATGGTTTACCAAAAATTATTTTTATTCTAAACTCACCTTTTGGTCTTTTAACAAATAATTTATAAGAATCAATTATTGTTACTGGTATTATAGGAGCGTAAGCCATTTGAGCAACTTTCATACTCGCAGGCTGAAATTCATTCATTTCTTGTTTAGCACTTCTTGTTCCTTCAGGAAAAATAACTAAACTTCTTTTATAGTCAGAAACTAAATCTTTACCCTCTTTTATTGAATTATAAACACTTCTTGGATTATTTCTATCCATAGGTACGTTGTCAATTAAATTCATAAAATGTTTAAAAATTCTTTGTGTTCAAAGTTCTTTTTTAGCAATAAACGCTACTGGTTGTTGTTTTGAAAAATCATTTACAGCCAACATTAAAATTGGGTCAATATTTGATTGATGGTTAGACGCTAAAATAACACCTCTATCTAGCCAATTTTCTACACCAATAACGTCAACATATACATTTAATAGTTGTAGCACTTTTTTACTTTTCTTTTTTACTCAATTATATCTTCATTCTTCTGAATATAAGTTTGGATCTAATTTTATCTTTTTAGTAACTTTTTTTGCTTTTTTTATGGTTCTTCATATGTTATAGAAATTTAAAATAAATTTCCCTTTTCTAACATATGCTGTTTCTTTTTTTGTCTTCGCTTCTTCGAATTCAGCTGGAGTTTGTAGATCTCTATCCTGCGTGTACTTTAGTTTCTTTGACATAATTATTTCCTTTCATAAATTTGTATAATGAATTCATCATTTTCTTTTTCTTCAATTAGATTAAAATCTTTTTTATTTCAATTTGGAAAGTAAACATTACCAATATAGTCTTCCTTAATAATACTAACTACTAGTTTATCTGCAAATTTTAATGCTTCTGTATAAATTTGAGCACCACCAATTACAACAAGTTCCTTTTCAATATTTTTATATTTTTCTAAAACTTTAGTTAAATTATCACTTTTCCATAATTGATTATACTCTTTTTCCATAGGTCTTGAGGTGATAACTATATTTTCTCTTTTGGGCAGAGGTTTAATTTTTAATGACTCAAAAGTATTTCTTCCCATTAAAACAGTTTTGCCTTTAGTATAATCCACAAAATGTTTCATTTCACTTTTTATGTCTCAGGGTAATTTGTTATCATTACCAATTACATTATTTTTTGTTTGTGCTCAAATTAAACTAATCATTATACTGCAATTTCTCCTTTAATACTTGAATGAGACTCATAATCTATAAGTTTTACATCTTCATATTTAATATCAAATATATTTTTATTATTAAATTGAATTTCTAATTTTGGTAATTTTAATGGATTTCTTGTAAGTTGTAAATTCATCTGGTCTATATGGTTTGAATAAATATGTGCATCTCCAATAGTATGAATAAAATATCTTGGTTTTAAGTTACATTCTAATGAAACTAGTGTTAATAAAAATGAATAACTTGCTATATTAAAAGGAATACCTAAAAAAACATCCCCACTTCTTTGATAAAGTTGCAAATCTAAATAACCAGATTCAGACACATAAAATTGAAACAAGGCGTGACATGGGGGTAGTGCCATTTTTTCAACTTCTGAAGGGTTTCAAGCATTTATAATATGTCTTCTAGAGAACGGATTGTTTTTTATATTTTCAATTAAGTTTTTAAGTTGATCAACTCCATTGAAATTTCTTCATTGTTTACCATATACTGGACCCAATTCACCATACTTAATTGCAAAGTTATTATCTGTTTTTATTTTATTTGCAAATTCAACAATTGATTCACCATTGTAATCTTTACTTTTTTTAAATAATTCATAAGGTCACTCATTTCATATTTTTACATCATTATCAACTAAATACTTTATATTTGTATCACCTTTGATAAATCATAACATTTCATGAACTATACCTTTAAAAAACATTTTTTTAGTAGTTAACAACGGAAAACCTTCTCTTAAATCATATCTTGATTGTGCACCAAATAAAGATACGGTACCCGTATTGGTCCTGTCCTGTCTAACTTCACCATTATTTAATATATTTTTAACTAAATCCAAGTATTGCTTCATTATGCCTCCTTAAAATCTAAATCAATTGCCACTGCAACACAATATTTTGTTTCATGACTTATTGAAATATTATAATTTTCATAACCCTCATTTAAAAATACGGGTTTATTATTTTTATAACCAATATTTATTAAATTCATTGTAATGTCTTTATTTAATATTTTCATTAAAGCTTCTTTGGCGGCTCATCTGCCAGCTAAAAACTCATTTTTTCTCTTTTTTGTATTAAACTTTTGAAATATTTTTATTTCATCTTCATGTAAAATTTTTTTAAAAAGTTTTTTTCAATTTCTAAGTCTTTTAATTTCAATAATATCTATGCCAATCTTATTCATTAAAACCTCAGGCGCTATTATATAAGAATGAGAAATAATATCTAGTTCACATATAACCGCGTTTGTTATAATTATTTCAAAATTTATCACTATTGTAAACTATATCATCAATTGTTGGGAAATTATAAGCTTCCTCCCCTTCTCCTGGAGCATGATCTTTGAATCTTCCTAGCTTCAGTTCTCCTGTTGGGGATAACTCCATTGCTCTAAATAAATATAATGATGAAAGAGTTGAAGATAAAGTTGGTAAAGTGTCTAAATTGTTTCTAGTTATATAATTTACATAAAATAAGTTTTTTAAAAAATTATAAGTTCTTTTTGGATTTTGAAGTAAACTAACAATTTTTCTTTCATCACTATTTGAATTTTTTCTTCAAGAATTTTTTATGTTTTCTGATAGTTGAATGAAAGGGTTTAATCTTTTAAGTATTTCCTCATTACCGTTTGAGTTTTCTTCAGCTCATTCATAGAACTTAACTAAATTATCTTCATTAACTCAGCCTTTATGGACTCCTTGATCATTTTTATCATTTGCTATTTTTTCATAATAAAACTTATCAAATGCATTTATTAAATTGATACTATGTAATGTAGTTTTTTCAGGTTCATTACCTTCAACATATAATTTTGAACCCATTAACATAATTTCTGAAACAATTCTGAATAAGTTTCTTGAATCATTTGGCATCGATTCAATGCAAAAATTTACTGGAACTTTTAATAAGTTATCTGTTGAATAACCTTCAACTAATTCATCTTCGTAGTAGATAAAAAAATCAGATAAACTTGAAAGTGTTCCATCTTTTAATTGTTCTGTGCCTATTATTGTGATTGGTTTGACAACATATTTCATTGCACAAACATTTGTATATGTGAAATTATAAGTAGGAATACTTGGTATTCCTGAATTAATTCTTTTAGAAATAGAATATTTGCTATATGCATTTTCATTATTGATGTAATCTTTTAGGTCCTCAGAATTCATGTCTTTAAAATTAAGAGCACCTATTTTTTGGTTTTCTGTTGCAATAAGCGGGAAAGACGCGATAAATGAAATTCCTATGGATAATGTCATACCTAAAAACAAACCGTTTACAGCGCCTAATAAAGCATCTACTTTTCCAAATATTTTAATACTTCGTATTTTTTTTCTGAATCCTAAATATACAAAAAAACCTATCAAATTTATAGTAATATAGAAAAATATACATATTAATAAGTATATAACTAAAGCTACAACGGTTTTGGCCATTTCATAAGAAACATTATCACCATTTGTTTTAATAGCTTCAGATGATGCTTCGTTATTAGGGAGAAGTCCATTAATTAAATTAACAATTTCTGAACTAACTCCAGAAAATCATTTCGAAGGGTTCAATCCAGATAATGCCCTCATAATTGATGGAGCAATTGCATTAGTGATTAATGCCGGAACAAATAAAAGAATTACTATAAGTAATATTTGTAAAAATAAAAAATAGAATAAAACTAAAAAGCCTTTTCTAATCCCACAAACAGTAGATGTAATGATTATAAAAAAACAGATTATGTCAAACAATCATCACGGTCCAATATTTATTATCATCCAAATACCCCTTTAACTATTTATTATTATATCAATATTATTTATTTTTAATTATACAATGGAATACATTATAATTTATTTGAAAGGTTGTAAAAAAATGACTAATAAAACTATAAAAAATGTAAGCGATAAATTAATTAATCAAATAAAAATTAAGTATGCTAATTTTATTGTAAGTATAAATAATAAAAATATTGACTTTTTTATAAAAACTAATGATTTTTCACTAAACATTTTTAAAAATAAAACAATTTTATTACAATCAAAACACGTAATTAATTTTGAAGAAATATTAGAAATAAATGGAGCGGAAAATAAATTATTTAAACCAAAAACAGAAGAATATGAAAAAGTTGACAAAAATGTCACATGCGAAGAAAGTATTGGTTGCGATGAAGTTGGTGTTGGTGATTTTTTTGGTCCATTAGTAATTGCAGCTTGTTTTATTGACAATAACTTATTAAATAATAGTGTTATACATAGGATTAAAGATTCAAAAAAACTAACAGACATTCAAATTGAAAGCATATACAACGATATAAAAAATGTCGTTAAGTATAGTGTTTATGTAATGGATAATGACACATACAATAAATTACATTTTAAATATAAAAATGGAAATATTTTAAAGGCATTAGCTCATAACAAGACTATTAACGACATTATAAATAAATTAAATCATTTTAAAAAAACAAGGGTTATTTTAGATCAGTTTGTAAATAAAAATAAATATTTCGAATATTTAAAAACAGAAAAAGATATTTATCAAAATATAGAGTTTGTAACAAAAGCAGAATCAAAATTCATTTCTGTTGCATGTGCAAGTATTATTGCAAGACATTACTTTATAAACAACGTTAAAATGTTAGAAAAAAAATATAAAATTTCATTGCCTTTTGGGGCTAGTAATGAAGTTAAATTATTAGTTCGAAAATATAAAAAAGAATTTGGTGATGAAACAAGAAACTTTATAAAACTTCATTTTAAAGATGATTAATATTTAATTTCAATAAAAACTTCTTTTTTATAAATTGTTTCAACTTTTGCATCTTTAAACATTTTTTTTGCGATTTTATTTAAAGCCGTTTCATTATACTTATCATTTGAGTATATAATTTTTTTGATTCCAGCCTGAATTATGCTTTTTGCACATTCATTACAAGGAAATAAACTAGTGTATAGTGTACAATCCCTGACACTTGTACCAGATGACAATATCGCATTAAGTTCAGCATGCACTACATATGCATACTTACTATTTTCGATTTCACCATTTCTAGATCATGGATATTTATCATCATCTAATCCCCTTGGTAATCCATTGTAACCTGTAGATACAATATGTTTCAAATCATTAACTATGATCGCCCCAACCTGTGTATCAGGATCTTTGCTTCTCATAGCGTTTAATTTAACCATTGCTAAAAAATATGTATCTCAATCAATATAATCGGTTCTCTTGCTCATCTAGAACCACCATAAGCTACCATTTTCTGCAAATCTGCAATATCAGCCATTATTTTCTAGAATTTGATTTACTTGATTTTGACTAAAAATGCCATATTTTAAATACATTTGTAAAGCTTCAATAGAGAAATTTAAATCAGTTGCTGGAGACGCTACTGGTAAAAAAACACAAATTATAGAAACTAAAGTTGGTGCAATAATTATAAATAATGGGAATATTAAATATCTATCAGGATTTGTTCAATCATAATTAAAAAGAAGTGTAATGCTTGCTGAAGTTAACAATGAAATAATTATTATAACGTAGTCGTTATACTTTGTTATTATAAATGGAGCTAATAACAATAGAATTATTGGAAATACAAGTCTATTTTTTGAAAAAAGAACCACTGGGTCAGCTTTTTTAGATCATGTTGTTACACATAAAGTTCCTACAACAGCTGCTAAAATTACCATTGGTCCTGAAAAAATAGCATCATTACTAGGTAACAAAACTGATACAAATAAACCTGAGATAATGTATGTGGCAAAAATTGAAACTGAAAACTTTCATTGACCAACTAAACTTTCAGTATACTTAGATAACTTAATTGCGGTGAACGAAATCAAAACAACTATAAATGCACCAAGGATTTGACCATACAAAAAGTAACTATCCATTGTAAAGCCATAAGTTAAAATTCTTCATCATTGATTTCCGATAACTGTTAAATTTCTATTTGTAGCACCAAAAAATAAGTCTTTTGCGCCAAAATTATAATCATTAAAATAAAAGAATGACGCAATACCAATTGCTACAGGCATAATCAAAAACAAAATAGACATTATTGTAGAATTAACACTATGTGATTTCATCCTTGCTACTGCTGTCTTTAATTTTATATTATCTGACTTTGAAGGGTTAGATAATATATCAAAAAGTTCTTCATTAGAAAGTTCTTCAATATTTTCAGAAGTATTTTCATTTTCAGATTCAATTTTAATTTTTGATATTCTTGAAAAATAAACAGATAATTTATCCTTTAGTTTTTCTTCATTTTCAATAATTACAGTGGTCCCTTCAACAACAACATCATCAGTCTCTAAAGAAAATGCAATATTTAAAACATTAATTTTTTCACGCTTAGCATTTTTTAAGTTCTCTTTTAATTTAACAATATTATTATCGCTTGAAACAGGGTAACCAATTGTAACTCTTAGAATTTTGTACTCTTTTTTATCATTAATTAGATATGTCACATATTCATTACTTAAGTCTTTAATGGATTTATATTTTTCTACTTTAATCAAATAGTTTATAAGACTTAACTTTAATTTGTTGAAATCTACTTTCATAATTACACCTAATTTTCTATCATATTTATTCTAACATTAAATTCCTCTGGAATATCAGATACAAATTCTATTTTTTTATTAGTAATTGGATGATTAAATATTAACTTATGAGAGTGTAAATATTGACCAAAATCTATTTTTTTATCATCTTTATAAGCATATAGAGGATCTCCTACAACTGGGTGATTTATATAACTTAAATGAACTCTTATTTGATGGGTTCTGCCAGTTTCAATATTGCAACATATTAAGGTGTTTTTTTGAAATCTTTTTATTACGCTAAATTTTGTTATAGCTCTTTTTGAGTTAATTTCTGTAACAGCCATTTTTTTTCTGTCTGTTCGATGCCTACCAATTGGTGCATCAATTAATCCTGAATTACTATCAATTACACCATGAACTAAAGCAATGTATTCTTTATATATTTTATTTTCCGAAAGCATTTTTACTAAGTTTTTATGTGCTAAATCTGTTTTTGCAACTATCAAAAGTCCGGTTGTAAATTTATCAATTCTATGAACAATTCCTGGTCTAAAAAAACCATTTATTGAAGATAAATCTTTTATTCTATATAAAAGTCCATTAACAAGAGTTCCACTTAAGTTTCCAGGCGCAGGGTGAACAACTAATCCGTTTGGTTTATCTATTATTAAAATGTCACTATCCTCATAAATAACTTTAAAGTCAATGTCTTCTGGAAGAGTTTCTAAACTTTCTGGGTTTGGAATATCAATTTCTATAAAGTCATTTAACTGTAAAAGATATTTAGGTTTAACAATAATTTTGTTTACTTTAACGTTGTTTGATTCTATTATTTTTTTTATATAAGTTCTTGAAAAGTTATACTCTGATTGTAGCTTTTCTGTTAAATACTTATCTAGTCTTGTAGGCTTGGAGTCAAAATAGTAATTAATTTTCTGATCCATTTAGTATTTTCCTTTTATCTTCTTTAAATTCTCTTATCAATTGCTTTCTTTTTATATAATATTCCTTAAAAGTCATTTTAAACTCACTATCTTTTTTATAAAATTTATGTCAATAAATTATATAAAGTTTTGATATTGTTGATCGAAACTCTACATACTTTTCGTACAATACATCATTTTTTTTATAATAAACTCTAATTAATTCATCAACTAAATAAATAATTAATGCTAGTATAATCAAACCAATTGCAATATTAACAAATAAATCAGCTAAATTAAATATATATTCATTTGATCCTAAAAAACTAAAGTCTCATTTTAGAAAGTCAATAACTCCCCCATAAACTTTTGAGTATTCATCAAATGGTGCTCAAATTCTTGCTAATAAGTTTCCATAACTACCACCAATCATAAATGATAATCCTATTAATCAATATTTATCCTTTAAAAAAAGAAAAATAATTAATAAAAAAATAGAAACAACTGCAGCTATAGATATCGCAAGAGTTGGAGACCCTGAATTCATACCATAAGCAGCTCCAGGGTTTATTTTGTATTCAAAACCAATAAAACCCTTAATAAAGTCTTTTTTTTCACCTTGTATCATACTTGAGTTAATTAAACCTTTTGATAGTCAATCCAAAAACAACAAGAAAGCAATTATTGGAGCACAAATAATAATTTTGAACTTTCAAAGATATTTATAATTTTTAAGATAACTTTTTATAAACGCCATCTTTGAATTCATTTAAAAATCACCTATTTCTTTTAAAACAATTGCGCAATTTGAACATAAATCATCAATTAGCTTATCGCTTATTGTTCAACACCTTGCACATTTTTCGCCTTCTTTTAATGATACATCAATATCGGCAATATTTGTAACATCATCAATTAATTCGTCATAAAAATATATTGAATTAACAATAAATATTTTATTTAAATCTTTAATTTTTCTAATAAAATCATTGTTTTTATTAAGTTTTATTTTCAATACTGCATCAAAATTTTTCTTTATAATTTTATTATTTCTTGCTTGTTCAAGAGCTTCTAAAGCCTTATTTTTAAGTTCCATAACCAAACTTCATCTAGTATCAAAAGTTTCATTCATTGAGAAATCTTGGTTACTTATATCTAATAAATGAACAGACTGTTCTTTTTCGAGTAAGTTTGCAGTTTTATAAACTTCTTCCATTGTATGTACTAAAACAGGTTTTAATAAATCAACCAAACATCACAACTGTTCATACATTACTGTTTGAACTTGTCTACGTCTCAATGAATCTTTTCCATAGACATAAATAATATCTTTTATAAAATCTAAATAAAATGAAGATAAATCATTAATAATGTAATTATTAAGTATTTTATATGATTGGTTAAAATTATAATTATTCATTGATTCAATATACTTGTTTTTTACATTAGATAGTCTATGAAGAGCATATTGATCAACTTCTTCAAGATCTTTTTTATAATTTTTATTAGGGTCAAAATCAACTAAGTTATTCAACAAGAATCTTAAAGTATTTCTTATTTTTCTATATGATTCAGTTACTTGTTTTAATATATCTTTACCTAATCTTTGATCATCAGTAAAATCAGTTGTAAATACTCAAAGTCTTAAAATGTCAGCCCCTAGATCATTAGTTATTTCATTTGGGTCAATTACATTACCAATAGACTTAGACATTTTTTTACCTTTTTCGTCATTAGTCATTCCATGGGTAATTACAAATTTATAAGCTGGATTTCCATCATATATAACTGAATTTATCATTGATGAGTTAAACCAACCTCTATACTGATCATTTCCCTCTAGATATAAGTCATAAGGTCTTTGATAACCATATTCTTCTTGTAAAGCAATATTCGATGAGCCAGAATCAAATCAAACATCTAATATGTCTTGTTCTTTTGTCCAACCTTTATTTTTAAATTTATCTGGTAAAAATAAGTCTACTTCTTTTGAGAATCACTTATTAATCCCTTCTTTTTCAATTATTTTAATTGAATAATCAATTATTTCAGAATTTAAAATAGGTTTTTTATTTTCATCAAAAAATGCAAGTATTGGTACACCTCAAAGTCTTTGTCTAGAAATTGTTCAATCATTTCTTTCTTTTATAATGTTTCTTAATCTCTCTTTTGATCATTCGGGGTTTGTATTTACTTGTTTTAATATTACATTGTCAATTTCTGATTTTATTGAATTTAGTCCTAAAAATCATTGACTTGTAGCTCTATATATTATTGGTTTTTTTGTTCTTCAATCATGAGGATAAGAGTGTTTAACAAATTTTAATTTTAATAAAATTCCTCTATTCTCTAGATCTTCACCTACAATTTTGTTTGCATCTTCATAAAAAACACCTTCAAGTTTTTTATCATTAACAGTTTGGTCAAATTTACCTTGATTATCAATTGGAGCAAAAGGTTTAATATTATGAGACTTAACAATTTCAAAGTCATCTTCACCAAAACCACCTGCAATATGAACTAAACCTGTTCCAGATTCACTTGTAACATGATGACCTAAAACTGTAAATCCAGTTTTATCAGAATATCATGGATGTTTATAATTAATTCTTACTAGCTCACTACCTTTAAAATTATCTAAAACTTCAAAATTATCTCACTCTAATATTTCAGTAAAACTCTCTACTAAGTCACTTGCAATAATATAGTTATTATTAGTTTTATTATTTTTTATCAACGAATACCCCAAGTCTTCTCCAACTGCAATTAATTGGTTGGATGGTATTGTTCACGGTGTTGTAGTTCAAATAACTAAGCTTGTTGATTTAAATCTTTTGTCATCAATGATTTCACAAGCTACATAAATACTTGGAGACCTAACTTCTTTATATTCTATTTCTGCTTCGGCAAGTGCTGACTCACTTGATGGTGATCAATAAATTGGTTTCAAATCCCTATAAACTAAGTTTTTTTCAACCATTTTTTTAAATAATTTAAGTTCACTTAATTCAAAATCTTTTGAAAGTGTTAAATACTTTTTATTATAATCAGTAAATATACCAAGTCTTTTAAACTGTTCACTCTGTTTTGCAACCTGCTCTAAAGCATACTCTTTGCATAGTTCTCTAAATTTTATAGGGTCTGTTTTTTTTCTATCTACACCTGTTTTTGTAATAGCAGTTTCGATTGGTAAACCATGTGTATCTCAACCCATAATATAAGGCGAATAGAATCCAGTTGTATTTTTTCATCTAACTATAATATCTTTTAAAATTTTATTTAAAGCATGACCTACATGAATATTTCCATTTGCATATGGCGGTCCATCATGTAATATAAATTGTTTTTTATTTTTATTTAATATTAACTTTTTGTTATAAATATCTTCTTCTTCTCATTCTTTTTCTATTAAAGGTTCTTTGATTTTTAAATCAGCTTTCATATCAAAATCAGTTTTATACATTAATAAAGTATCTTTATAATTTTTTTTCATTTTATCCTCCATCTATTTGAAAACAAAAAAAACTCCATATAGGAGCGAAAAATCGCGGTACCATCCTACTTCAGATGCATTTAAAACATCTCTTAATTTTGATATTTACGCAATCATAACGAGGAGTTCTAATCAGTATTAACCTTTCTTCTCCTGTGCTTAAAGTAAGTGATAAATTATTGGAAGTTTACTAATTTCCACCAAACATTAGCTCTCTAAAAAACTTTTACAATAATCCTTGTCTTACTATACACTTTGTACATACAATTATAATTATATACAATTTTATTTACTATTAATTATTTTAATAACAATTTCTTGTATATTTTTTTTGACTTTATTAATGTCGTTATTTAATAAATGATTATTTTTATGTAATAGTTCATCAATAAATTTATCTAAGTCATTTGGGTTATTTTTAATTTTTTCAAGTGTTGATTTTGCATCATCTTTCAGAGAGTTTGCAATAACAACAGATTTATATATAATTTTTTCAGCATTTTGTCTTGTAATATCGTAAATTGATTTAACTTTTTCAATACCGTTATTTAAATATTCTTCTTTTTTCTTAAAGATATCTAATTCATTTTCTAAATCTTGAACTCTTTTTTTTAATTGATCTATATTATCCATATTATATTACTCTTTTCTTTTTGTCACTTTTTGAGTCTTTTTTTCAATATTCTTTTTAATAGTAACACTGTGACCAGTTTCTTCAAGGTGTTTATTACGTAATTGATTTAAATCATCAATTGTTGTACATCTTTTAATTTCTCTTATATATTTATTTGAAAGTTTAACTATTATACTTGACCCATAATCATCTTTTTTAAATTGTTTTGATTTATTTGCTAAATGTAAATAATTAATAAAAAAGAATATTAGAATAAAACCAAATGTAACAAGATATGGCAACCATAAATTGTTTGTAAGTTTAAAATCTACATTAGACCATGGAAATTCATTTGATTGATAAACTAAATTTGTAGCATTAACCCAACCAGCTTGCATTACATTCATCATATATCTTTGTGGAAGCAAATACAAAATAACATTTAATCATTCAAGTTTTGCAATACTTTGGTATGGAAATGCAAGTCCAAGTAAATTATAACAAAGCATATATAGTATAATTGCAACAATGTTTCCCAGCATATAGTTTTTAAAAAATATATATATTGTATAGCAAATTAAAACTGATAATAATCATAGCAAAAAAGCGCCTGATATAAACATAAATCAATTTACACCTGATAATAAAACTCTTTGTTCTTCAAAAAATATAACTGTTAAACCAAGCATAATTATAGATACAACAAAATTAATTGTTAAACTTGCCGCCAAATGCGATAATGGTCTTAAAAAGTTATTAGCTTTTGTATATATAAGTCTATTTGTAAAGCCAGTTGTTCGACTTAAGTTTAGTGTTCTATAAAATGTATGACAACTATTTCTTACAATCAAACTACCAAGTGCACTTGCGAAAATAAATGGATCAGAACTTTTAAAAGCAAGTCATATGAATTGTGTAAAAATTATTAAAAATACTCCTAAAAACATGTTTAAAGGAGAAAAAATAAAAGATTTTATTCATAAAAAATATAGTCTATTAAAAACTCTGTAGTTTGAACCTTTTGGGCTTGTAATTAATTTTTTTGATTCTTCCATTTGTGTTTCACCCTACCTTTTGGAGTTTTAACCTTAACATTTTTATTAAGCATATTTCTAAGTTCTATGATACGGTCTAATTCTTCAATAGATGAAGATCTTTTAATTGCGTAAATAATTCCAAGGTGTTTTTTTGTATTTGAGTATCTTTTAAACTTTTTATTATCATTTTCATATTTACTTTTAAAAATATAAACCAAAAGTCATAATGCAAGTAAAATTAAAACAACACTAACAACATATGGAATCCAATAATTACCCCCATAACTAAAAGTATTGTCAAGCATTTTTGGATCATTTACTCAACCTGAAGCCATTATATTTAGCATATATCTTTGTGGAAATATAAAACTTGCTATTATTACTCCTTCAGATTTTTCTAATGTTTTGTAAGGAATACCTAAACCAATTAAATATACAGGTCCAAAATAATAAATATTACCAATTACGAAAGCTGTTTCCAATTTTTTTACACTCAGACCAATCGCAAAAGCCATAGCATTTGATAAGAATACCAATAAAAAGAATCCAACTAAAAATATTTCTCAATTAACATGTTTTATAATTTCTCTTTGATCTTCAAATGCCATAGCTATTAAAATAAGTGATCCTGTAACTATAATGTTAACTATTTGATTAAATAAAATCATAGTTGAAAATACTAAGGTTTTAGATATTCTCGTGCTAAATAATCTTTGAAAAAAATCATGTCTTTGAAAATCGTGTATTGTTTTAATAAAATTAAATAAACAGTTTCTTATTGTACCAATACCAATTGCACTAGCTAAAATAAATGAATCATACACAATATTTTCGCCAGCGTTTTTAAAAGCTAATCAAACTACCATTGTAATAATTGTAATAAACCATCCAGAAAAAATTATAAATATGTCACCCTTGTAATTAGATCATTGAATACCAAATATTATTTTAAAAACTTTTCTTCTATTATATTTCATATTCATGACCCCTCTATTTTCTTTTCTCTATACGTTTAATAATTCTATTTTCTTGTTTCATTAACCTAATTTCTTCTTGAATATATTTTTTCTTTAACATACTTAATTTACTTATTTCTTTTTCACTTAAGTTTGCATTTTTTTCATTTACATAAACAAGTATATTGTTAGACTTAAATATTTTAATTAAAGTATTATCAAGATAATAAATAAAAAAACTTATTTTATCAAGAAACACAAATATTGATTTTTTATAAATTATGTCGTTACTTATTTTGGACATTTTTTTTCTCAACTTTTTAACATATTTAATAAGTTGAATTATCATCGATTTTAAAGTATCTATATTTTTTTTGTTTAAAGCTGATGTTGATACATAAATTAATTTTTCGTTTAACTCATTAATATAATAATTTATATTTTTTATTTCAACTACTTCTTTTTCATTTTCATACTGTTCATTAATTTCTAAAAACTTATTATATTTTTCTTTAAATAAATTATAGTGTACATCAAAATTTTGCAAAATAGGTTTAAAAATCGGATCAGGTTTTACAGAAACTTCTTTATTTTGTATTGCTTCCATTACTTTAAGAGAGTAAGATTCGAAATTTAAATTTACATCTCACTCATCTGTATAATCATCTGACATAATTAAACCAGTATCAAGAACTATTACCCTATTACATAAATAATGGAAGGTTGAATCATCAGGTGAAATAATTACAAAGGTTGCATTATTATTTTCTTTATATTTTTTTAAAAAGTTTAGTATTCTAACTTTAAAGTCAATACCAATTGTTGATGAAACCTCATCAAGAACTATCAATTCTGGTTTATGCATTATAGCTAAAGCTATAGAAAATAATTGTAGTCATGATGTATTACAACTACTTAATAATTGATTTCATCTAGAAGATATATCAAAAGTATTTATAACTTCATCTAGTCATTCTTTATCATTAATGTTGTATATTTCTTTATATAAGTTAAATATTTCTCTAATTTTAAAACCATCAGGTCAAGTTGTTTGTCTAAATTGAAAACCAATTGAAGAAAGAGCATCTTCCTGTGTAAAATTATATTCTAGAATTCCTCCAGTTGGTTTTATTTGGCCAGCAATAAGTCTACCTAAAATACTTTTACCTGATTGATTAGGTCCAATAACGCTTAAACCTTCACCTTTATATATTTTTAAATTTACTTTTTTAATTGCTCAAATTTTTTTATTAAAAACTTTTGAGACATTTTCTAATGTTACAAGCCAATCGTTATGTTCCATCTTTTCTTCCTCTTACTTTTTTTTCTTTACAAAATCAAAAACCATATTAGTATACTCTTCATTGTGTTCAATATAAGTTCTAATATGTTCCCCCTTTTCAAATATTTTGATTCTATCATTTTTAACAAAAACATTTCTTAAATCATAAATCTTTTCTGAATCTTTATAACTTGTAATTACATCTTCCTTAGAATGAATAAAGAAAATTGGAAATGATTTTTTACAAATAGACGAAGATTCAATAATTGATTTTTCTAGTACATCAATTTTATGTTTTTTGTTATAAATTTCTAAAAGTTTTTTGACAATACCTTCAGACATTTTATTATTTAAGATTTTAGCATAACTTGACAATAAAGTTTTTAAAACTTCACTTAAATGTAAAAAAGTTGAGTCTGATATCCCTAATTTTACTTTGTGTTTTTTATATTGATTAGAAAGAGAATATCTATTTAATACATGAGCTCCCATACTATAACCAATTAAAACAACTTTTTTTATTTTAAAATTTTTATTCAAGAAATCTAATGCATAATTTAAATCATTTTGTTCATGAACACCTAAAGTGATAGGTGATGGGTCAGAACCACCATGATTACGAAAATCAAATGCAAAAACATTGTATCCAAGTTTACTTAAAAAGAAACTAGATATGAAAGAAGATTCTTTTGATGAAGAATAACCGTGTAAAGCAACAATTCATTTTTTAGAATTTTTATTTTTATAGTATACTCCTTTGAGTTGTTTATCATCAAAAGTTTTAAAAGAAACTTCTTCTATTCTATCGTAATCAATATTTAAATTAAATCCATTTCCTATTTCTGATTGGACTGCTTCATCATAGAGTTTAATCAAATCTTTTGATTTAAATTTACTCAAATACTCTCTTGAATCGTTATTTTTTTTATTAATAATGTTAAATAAATTTTCAACTAAAAAATCCATAATTACCCCTTTAAATATAATTATATAAAAAAAACACCCTTAAATTAGAAAGTTCTAATAAAAGAATGCTTTATTTTAAACAATTGTTGTTTTCATTACTATTTTTTCACTCTGGACCATATCTACATGAATTTCAATCTTTATTCACTTCTTCTAAAGCGCTATTATATTTTTTCATAAACTCTTCTATTTGAGAACGGTTTAATAATTTTTTATTTTGATAAGCTTTATAGAATTTATATTGACCAGTACCAAAAGATTCATAAGATCTTGAAAATGGTTGTATATAATTTACAGTGTAATTAATTGGCATAGCTTTTGTATAAAGAGTTAACATAAAGAAGTTTTTATAAAAGTATTCATACTCTTGTTTTGCATAACCTTCATATCTTTTTGTAATATCTACTTCTTGATTATTTGCATCGTTTTGTTCTCTGAATTCTAACATTTTTTTAAGAATGTCAAATGAATCTGTAGTTTTTACTGCTTTATTTATATAATAATCTGTATTTGGTATTTTTTCATACTTATTATCATTTGCTTTATTTTCTGCAAATAATCTACCAACACCAGTATAACCTCTATAAGCTCCGTCTAATAATAAAGTTTCTAAGTATGTAGAAGGATCTTTATAATCAGGAGATCAACCACTAATAAATAGATCTGTTCTTCCTTCTTGACCAACACCTCTATAATCATCTGTTGATGTTGGAGTTCAAGTTTTTATGTAAATTGGGTTATTTTCAATATTGTTAAATGCTTTAACCATGAAATTAACATAAGGATTTAAAGAGTTGCTTGTTGTAGGACTAAGAGCAAAACTTAATTCAATTTTTCCATCACTTCTTGAAGAAGTAATATTATTTGTTTTTATATATTCATTTATTGAATTTAATAGCTCATCTTTATCTTTTTGGATCTCTAAATCTTTACTTTTGTTAAGTAGTGGATCGTTACCATCTTTTAAAGCATCTTTTTCTTTATTTGATGTTTTAGAGTTGAAGTAGTCAGAAACAAACTCTGTGTAATCTTTATTCTCTTGATTTGGATCTTGAGCAACAGAAAGTCCGGTATAAACGTTTCTTATCATTTTTGATGGTTTATTTTCTTCATCAATAGTTTTAGAAAAGTATCTTACCATTCTTGATCTATCTAAATTCGTTGATAAAAATGCACGAACATCAAATGATTGTAATAACTTTGTAGCATTAAGAGCACGTTTTTGTTCTTTCTCACCTCTAGAGGCATCACTCAAGTTTCTATTAAAATAGTTAAAGAATAAAACAAATGTACCGGCCATTTCAACAGATTTTGTTGAATATACACCTTCAAATTTTGGGTTTTCATATTTATCCCCAACATAATCAGTTCAACCTTTTAAATCATCAGCATTTAGATTAAAACCAGATATAGAACCTGATTCAAATAATGTTCTATTTCTTGATGAAGATGCTCCATCTAAGTAGTCAAACTCGATTCTTTTGATATTTACACCATCATGTAAAACATAATTTGGATTTGCTTCAAGAATCATTTTACCATTTGCATTAATTTGTTTAGGTAAATAAGCACCATTATAGGCAGTATCGGTAAAATTTTTAATATCACTTTTTGTTTCATCAAATATTGGAGAAAATACAGAATATGTTAGTAAACTTTCAAAAAACGGTGCTTTTTGTTTTAATTTAAATTTAACAGTACCTTTTTTATCATCAACAATTATTCCAAATTTTCCTTCATTAACATATCTATCAAAAACAGCATTAATTTCATTTTGAGTTACATTTTCATTAGTATCTATGAGTTTTTTAATTTCACTAAAAATTTCATCAGCACCAATTATAAAACTTGTATATAAACTAGACACATCTGAAGCGTTACTAGGTATTAAAGCATACTTAGCAGCTTTTAAAATATCTGAAGGTAATACTTCTCTAACTTTTTTTCCATCTCATGAAGTTCAATAGTTTTCTTTCCTAAATTTATACTCTCATTCACTAAAATCATCATTATGAATTCCAACATAATTATAAATTGCATCCTTTTTAGTAGCATTTTCAGCACCGTATTCACTTTCGGCCAAAGCTCCATAGATTCTACCATATTGATCTGTAGATAAAATTGTTTCAAAAGTATTTGATAAAACTATTGCATCTGTCGCTTGCATTGTGTGCGCAGTATTTCAACTAGATATATTATAATTGTATGTATCTCTATATACTTCAGGGTCTATTTCTCTGTTCATTAAATAATCCAAAGACATACCACAAGAAACAACAGAAGAAGAAATAATTGTAGAAATTGCTGCAATACTAAAAAAAGATAAAGTTTTTTTTAAAAAATTTGCCATTTAACTCATCTCCTTTGATTTCAGAGTGTTTTTTATATTTCTTATTTCTCTTTTGTTAGCTCATATGAAGTGACCTTTTTTTACCTCTTTAAAATAAGGAAGATCAAACAAATAATCATGATGTTCTTTTTCTGGATTATAGATTTTAAGTTCTGTTTCTCGTGATAAATCTGGTTCAGGAACAGGTATTGCTGATAGCAATGCTTTTGTATATGGATGAAGTGGATTATTAAACAATTCTTCTGCATTTGCAAGTTCCACGATTTGACCTCTATATATTACAGCAATTCTATCTGCAATGTGTCTAACAACTGATAAATCATGTGCAACAAATATGTAAGTAAGATCTAATTCAGCTTGAAATTTTTTAAATAAATTTAATACTTGTGCACGAATTGATACATCTAATGCTGAAATAGGTTCATCTGCAACAATAATTTTAGGTTTCATAACCAAACTTCTAGCAATACCAACCCTTTGTCTTTGACCCCCAGAAAATTCATGTGGGTACCTTGATAAATGTTCTGGAATTAATCCCACTGAAGTAATTGCTTTTAAGATTATGTTTTTTTTAACATCTTTTCATTTAACTTCATCAATAGTTATTGGGTTATTTGGATTTTCCTTATTGTAATCATTTAAATAAGCAAGTTTTGCTTCTTCGTTTTTGTATAAATGCTTAAAATTATCAAGACCTTCAGCTACTATTTCCTCAATTGCCATTCTATCATTTAATGAAGAACCAGGATCCTGGAATATCATTTGAACATTTCTTCTATATTCTCTTTTTTCAAACTTAGTTCTTTTTTTAAATAGATATGAACTTCTAACAATTTCATCAATTGATGGCATATCTAAAAAATCGATCAATTCAATAAAAGATTCCTCTTCTTCTTTTGAATAAACTTTTTCTATATTTTTTCAATTATGATAGTTTTCAATTAATTCTTCATCTTTTACAATACTGTTTTTTACTACTTTTTTGATTTGAATAAATTCTTTTTCTAATTCGTTTAATTTTTTTTGATCTACTTTTTTGCTTTCAATCATTTTCTTTAAGTCTTGCTCAAAAATTGTTTGTTTTAGGTTTTTCAATAAACCTAAACATTTATCATTTATAGTATTGGTTTTTTTTATTTCATTAATAATTTTAGTACATGCATTTAAATTAATGTTTTTGTCAATTCAAAAATCTGTTATAAAAGATTGTAATTTAATGTACTCTTTGTCATTTGGGTTAACATTTCGTTCTTTAAGTAAATCAAGTTGTTTGTTACACTCTTTTCAAAAATCAGATCTATCAATATATACTTTATTGTTATAAAAGTCTTTATACTTACTTCTTTTTTTAATTGGTGAAGACAATGCCAATAATTGTTTTTGCATTTCTTCAAATCACTTAATTTCATTCAAAAAACTTTTATGATTATTTACAATTAATAATCAATTTTCCATTATCAATGAAAACTTCATTTTAAACTGGTCTATTTCATTAATTGATTTCATTTCATTATAAATAGCTTGAATACTCTTATACATTGTATCAACATATTTTTTTAGTTTTAAAATAGCTTTTTTTGTTTCTTCTAATTTTGTCAAAATTGATTTTTCAAGTTTTAATGGTATATTTTCTTGATAATAACTTATGTTAGTTACAAATTTTATCATTCTGTCTTCTGACATTACAATTTTATTTATTAAATTTAAATCAGATAGTACAACATCTTTAATGTAACTAATTCTATTTTCATTTTTTAATTTTTTAAAATCCAAATCACTATAATTATTGGATTTTATTTTATTATATATTTCTTTTAATAGGCTTAATCTATTATTAATTTCAGCTGTAGTCAAGTTCATTCTTGCTTTCATAATTGAAATTGATTTTCCAATTTTTTTGTTTAAAACTTTAAGACTTGTTGGTTTTCCAGTAAGAATTTCACTATTAATATAAACAGTTCCATCTTTTAAAGGTTGTACTCCAACTATTGCTCTACCAATTGTTGTTTTACCACTTCCAGATTCACCAACTAACCCGAATATTTCTCCTTTGTAGACATCAAAATTAGCACCTTTAACAGCAGTGTTTTTTTTACCTTTGCTTTTAAATTCAATAACTAAGTCGCGTATATTTAATAATGTTTCATTATTATCAAGCATAATTTAGCCTACCTTTTCTACTTCTTTAATTCTACTTTTTAGATTTTTTAATACTTCGGGTTTTTCAATTTTCGGAGATCTTTTATCTAATAATCATGTTTTTGCAAAGTGTGTATCACTTATTTTAAACATAGGTGGTTCTTTAATATAGTCAATTTCTAAAGCATATTTATTTCTTGGAGCAAAAGCATCTCCTTTAATTACATTAAAAAGCGATGGAGGTGTTCCTTCAATTGAGAATAACTCTTCACCCTTTTTACCTAACTGAGGTAAAGATGATAATAGAGCTCAAGTATAAGGATGTGCTGAATTATTAAAAATATCTTTAACAGTACCAACTTCAACTATTTGACCAGCATACATTACGGCTACTCTGTCTGCAATTTTTGCAACAACTCCAAGATCATGAGTTATAAATATAACAGTAAATTTATATAATTTTTGAAGCTCTTTTATAAGTTCTAAAATTTGGGCTTGAATAGTTACATCTAATGCAGTTGTAGGTTCATCACAAATTAACACTTTTGGTTTACATGCAAGAGCAATCGCTATTACAACACGTTGTCTCATTCCACCTGAATATTTTCCTGGTATGTCTTTGTAACGTTTATTTGCATCTGGAATACCAACTTGTTCTAAAAGATTAATCGCTTCTTTTTTAGCTTCTCTTTTTGATAGTCCTTGTTGTTTTCTCAAAACTTCTGAAATTTGAAATCCCACAGATAAAAGCGGATTCAAAGATGTCATTGGATCTTGAAAAATTGTTGCAATTGTTTTACCCCTTAAGTTTCTCACTTCTTTAATTGCTTTAATTTTGTTAATAATTGAAACATTTTTTATTTTATCTCAGTCAAATAAAATATTATCAAAATGATCTTTATCAATATTATTACCAGCAACTATTTCTTTGCATATATCACGGAATTCTTGTTGAATTCTGTTTAATGAAATGTTAGAAGTAAAATAACTTATTAAGAAATTTTTGTTTTCTTCTCCAATATCAGGATTTTCATTATAAAGTTTAATAATATTAATAATTTTTGATACATCTTTTTTTTGTAGAATACTCAAAGGTTTTATTTTATTAATATTTATTTCGTTTATAATAATTTCTTCATATAGTTCATTAATTTCATTTTTTATCAGCGAACTATTATTAACTTTATTTAATAAAGACTTTATATTTTCTAAATTGTTAGATATTTTAGTATTTTTATTTTTCTTAGTAAATAAATTTTGGTTTATATTTTCAGAACTTGAGTTTGCCTTAGTTAATGCGTTATTTAATTTATTAATAATATCTGTTTTTTTATTTGATTTAATTGATTCTAATTCTTCAAATGTTTTAAGTTCTAATTTTAATTCTTCAATTTTATTTTTTAAAACTTCTTTAAAATTTTGATTATTTTCAGAATTAAAAACTTTTTCTAATTGGATAATCTTTTTTTCAACTTCAAAAGCTTTTTTATTTGAAAATGTTGGCATTAAATCATATAACTTTGATATTTTTTTATAACAATTTCCAATGTTTTTTTTACCAATTTTAATTACAGATTTAATAACTTCTTTTGAAATCAATGGACTTTGTAAATTAACAACATCAACAGGTTTTTTAAAATGGCTTTTTTCATCGTCCAACCTAGGTCTATAAACAATTGAACCATTACTAATTCATCCATTTGATTCAATCATGCCAGTAAAGGTTTTTGTTACGACTGATTTACCACTTCCAGATTCACCAACGATTGCTAAAATTTCTTGATCATAAACATCTAAATCAACATTTCTTATAGCAGTTAAAAATCTACCTCTTACTTGAAATTTAACTTCCATATTTCTTACTGATAAAATTCTTTCTTTTTTATCCATAATTAAATCCTATCTATGAGTTTTTGGGTCAAGTGAATCAGCAAATACCTTACCTGCTAAGAAAAATAACAATGAAATACCACCAACAAACACTACAGGGATTATCAATAAATGTGGGTAGACTTCTCAGTCAGAACCTAACAATAATTCATTTAATATTGACCCTAAAGAAGCTTGATCTAATGTGTTTGTAACAAATCCAAAATTATAATAGGCAAGCAGAGAATCAAGACCAATTGCAGTTGGAATTGCAAATGTTGAAGTTTGAATTATTATTGGTAGTATTTTTGGTAAAATATTTTTCTTTATTATTTTGTGGTTAGGAGTTCCTAAAACTCTTGATGCAATGTTATATTCAGCATTTCTTATTATAAGAATCTGAACTCTTATAATACTTGCCAGTGTTATTCAACTTGTTAATGATATTGCAAAAATAATAATTGGTAATGTTGAAATGCCTCCAAAAAGAAAAATTATAATTAATCAAAGTATTAAAGAAGGTATTAAAGTTAGAAACCTAGTTGTTTCAATAAATACAATATCTAATTTTCTATAATAACCTCAAATTGAACCAATTATAATACCAATAGATATTTGTACAGCTGCAACAATAAATGTAAAAATAAGCGTTGTTCTAGTACCAATTCACATTTTTAATCACAAATCTTCACCAAATCGGCCTAAACCAAAAATATGTTCTGCACTTGGTGGTGCGATATTAAAAGAAGGCGGATCAACAGGGACTGGTTCTTTACCAATACCAATTGATGAAGCCATTATAATAATAATTACAAGTAAGATAATTGAAACTAAAAATGTTTTTGATTTTAACACTCTTGAAAAAACTGATTTTCAATAACTATATGGTTTATTATTTATTTTTTCAGCTTCTTCAGTTTTACTACCAACTATTTTGAATAAACTTTTATCAATTAGTTCAAATTCATCCTGGGAATATAAATTTTGTTCCATTATAAATACCTCCTTCTATTTAGTAAGTTTAATTCTTGGGTCCATAATTGCAAGCAATAAATCCCCAGCTAAACTTGAAAACACTCCAGCTGAAGCTGAAACAAATATATAACCAAGCACAACATAAGTATCTTTATTAGACACACCATTTAGTATAAATTTACTCATTCCATCAATTGATCAATGTCTCTCAACAAGAATACTTGAACCAAATAAAGTAATTATAAATACTTCAGGAATTGTTTTAACTAATCTAATACTTGCATTTCTAAAGATATGAACATAGAAAACGTATCTTGAGCTTAATCCTTTAGATATAGCAAATTTTGTATAATCTGAGGTCATCTCATCTATTACATATCTTCTTGTATTAACAATAATGAGAGGCATTATCAAAAGCATTACCCCAATGACTGGTCATATTTTAGTACCTAAACCTGAATTTGAATAAGTACCATTAGCTGAAAAACCATATATTGACATTTTATATAATAAAGAAATTAAAACCAATGCAGGTATTGCTGTAATAACTAAGCTAAAACCATTAATTGCACTATCGGTAGCTTTATCTTTATTTTTCGCAGCTAAAATTCCTAAAGGAACCCCTAACAAGTATGATAATGTAACAGCTATACCCCCAACAGTAAATGATACTGGTATAGATTTTTTGAAAGCATCAATAACTGAAGTACCAGGAACACCACCACTAGCTTTATTCATGAATGCCCCTAAATAAAATCAAACTGTCTCTTTATCTCCAACAACTTCAGTACCTACAATTGAAGGATTTTTAATTATTTCTTTTGGTATTATTGGAGTAATATTTCTCAAGTAAATGAACAACTGTTGAAAAACGCTTCCATATGCTCCATATAATTTTTTCTTATTATTTAACAATCTAAAATAATCATCACTACCATATTCAATTCCCAATTTGTCTAAATTAACATCAGAAAGGTATGCTGAATCAGTAGTAACCGCACTTAGCATAATGAATATAATTGAAATAGCTATGTATAAAGTAATAAAAGCATATATTACCCGCTTAATAGAATAACTCAATAGAGGAGATTTTCCCATGAACTCCTTTAAATTGGTTCCTCTTTTTTTGAAGAAGTACTTAAATTTATCAAATTTTCCTTTTTTTGAATCAGATGTTTGATCCATCAAGTCAAGTTCTTCAAAAATTTTATCAACTTTTTCTTCGTTAATGAGATCTTGTTGATCTAATTTCATAATACATTCCTTCCCTTAAAATAAATTAAATTCACATAATTCATGATATTTATTGTAATATAAAGTTAAAAATTGGTATTTAAACCGCAACATAAAAATGTCATTATACATAAATTATATATAAACGGCATTTAACTCCTTAATGATAATAGCAAAGTAGACGTCAAAAATCAACAATACAATAAATTAAAAAAATAAAACAATTTCTTGTTTTATTTTTATCATTTTTTTCTTAAAAATGTTGGGAAGTCACCATCATCATCATCTGTATCTTCAATTTTTTGAGCAACTTGTTTTTGTTCTTGACCATTATCAACTCTATTTTCTTTTCAACGTTCCATACGATTGTTGATTTTGTTTCTATCTTCTTCTGCACGTTTTACAAATTCTGGTCTTTTATCTCCTGAATTAATAAAACTGGTTCTTTGATCATAAACTGTTTCAAGTTCTTCTGCTGTATCATCAGCATATTCTTCTTCATATTTTTCTCTTACTGGTGGTCTTTGTTTTTGTTTTGAACTTACATTTGGAGAAGATTGTCTACTTGATGTTTTTGGAGCGCTTCTTGGAGCCTCAATAGGTTCATATCCTTCATCAAATCCAGTTGCAATAACTGTTACTATTAATTCATCACCTAAATGTTCATTTATTGCAATACCAAAAATAAAGTTTACATCTTCACCACTTGCTTGTTGAACAATATCAACAGCATCATACGCATCATTAAGTGATACATTTTTACCGCCAGTTACGTTTATTATTGCGTCTTTAGCACCTCTAATTGAAGTTTCTAACAATGAAGAAGTAATAGCTTTATTTGCGGCTTCAATAGCTTTATCTTCTCCTGAACCAATACCAATTCCAAACAATGAGTTTCCTTTGCCTTTCATTACAGTTCTAACATCTGCAAAGTCAAGGTTAATTACGGCAGGAACTGCTATTAAATCAGTAATAGTTTGTACACCCTGTTTTAATATGTTATCAGCTTCTCTGAAAGAGTCTTTAACTGGAATTCCACCAATTATATCTAACAATCTATCATTAGAAATTGTAATTATTGAATCAACATATTTTCTAAGTTCATCAATACCTTTAACTGCAAAAGAGTTTCTTAATTTTCCTTCAAATCTAAAAGGTTTAGTTACTATTGCAATAACTAATGCACCTGATTCCATTGCAATTTTTGCTATTTCGGGAGCAGCACCAGTTCCAGTTCCTCCACCCATTCCAGCAGCAATAAAAATCAAGTCTGCACCTGTTAACGCTTTTCTAATTTCTTCTGCTGACTCAATAGCGGCTTGCTTACCAACATCTGGGTTTGCTCCAGCTCCAAGCCCTTTCGAAATTTCTTTACCTAAAATGATTTTATTAGGAACTATACTTGCAGAAAGAACTTGTGCATCTGTATTTGCAATAAAAAAATCTACTCCTTGTACATTGTCTTCAACCATTCTGTTTACAGCGTTACAACCACCGCCACCAACTCCTATTACCTTTATCCTAGCAGTTTGTTTAAAATCCATATTTAAAGCCATATTTTTCACCTTTACTATCTATTTTTTTGTTCGTTTTCTAAGAAACCATTGCCTATTTGTCCATTGTTATTTTTAAATGACGAATCATTTTGATAATGATTGTAATTTTGTCAACTATGATTATTTTGCACTAAATTATTGTTATTTTGTTGAAAATTTAAATTATTTTGTAAATTTTTTTGCATATGAACTCCATTATTAAATGGTCTAGTATTCATGTTATTTATGTTTCTATTTACAATTGATCTTTGAGCTTGATTCAAAGCTCTTGGATCAAGTGTACCCCTATTTAATTGGTTATAATCATGGTAATTAGGGTTAAGACTTGGACTTGGATATTTTATTCCCATATGGTTTTGCTTTTTAATGCAATCATTACTTGTTAATATTTCGCTAGAATTTTTGTTATTAATTCTTGACAACTTTATCATACCACAAATAGATGTTAACCAAATTTCACTAGCTCCGGTTACTAAAGAATAATAAACACTTGATATCGACTTAAATTTACTTCTTTGCAAAATTTTTTCAAATCCTGCAATTTCGGTCATTTTTCCAACATGATGTATTTTAAAATTTTTAGATTCTTTAAATTCTTTTTCTATACAACTATCAGCTTTATCAATTATCCAATTAATTTCTTCTAAAACCGCATTTTTAATTTGTTCAGCTGTCAACTCACTTAATCTTTTTTCACTATTAACATATTTTCGATAAATGGTTGAATCACTATTATTATTTGTTGAGAAATCAAGAAGCTTAAATATATATTTATTTGCAACTTCAAATTTTGAGTTAATTCTTTTTGATAGGCTGTCAATTATATTTTTTATTCCTGAATTTATACTTTCTTTTTTAACCAGAGCTTCTTTGCAAAAATAACCTATATCTACAGTGTTTCATCCTCAGTTAATAGTTACAAAATTTTCTTTAAAAGAAATTTCACTATTAATTTGTCTTGCTATTGAATAAACATCTGTTGAAAATATTAATTTTTCAACTTCTAGGTTTTTTAATAATTCAACAAAAGAATTATGTACTTTTTTGCTAACCGTATATATTTTAGCCATCATAGTAATGCTACTTACATTCGTCGCATTTAATGGAACTACACCTGTTTGAATTTGATTATTTAAATAAAATAGATAAGGTTTAATATTAATAACAACATTTCTATCATCGAAATTAATCCTATTTGCATCCCTATATAAATTATTGATGTGCTCATGTCTGACAATGTTTTCAGGGTGGTTTAGAAAAACGTTTGAAGTTGAGTCTTTTATTTGTAATGTTTTAGAAGGAAAAATTACAGACACTCTCTTAATTTTATCTCTAAAACTAATGTTATATGAGTTAATTAATTTTTTAAGTCTTTGACTAACTCTATTTACGTCAATTATTTCATCGTCTTCAGTCAATCAATTACCTTTTATTCGTTCTTTAAATATAACTTTTAATCCTCTATTATCTCGAAAAACTCCAACTGCAAATTTAATTTCATTTTGAGTTATTTCAATAACACCATAAACTTCTTTATACATTTTTCTCACCTACCTTTTTAATTGCTCATAGCTTTGCACTGTGACTTCTTTTATTATTTTCTAATTCAGATAAACTGGGCTTTATTGGTTTTTTTGTAATAATTTGAAATTCTTTATTTAAACTTATATTAATCGGCAACTTACTGTAAAACTTTTCATTTTCATCAAAAGTTAAATTATTAAAAACTTTTTTAACTACAGTTTCTTCTAAAGAGTGAAAAGTAATAATTACTAATGTACCACCTTTATTTAAAATATTCGCAGCTTGCATTAAAGAGTCTTCTAAAATTTCAATTTCTTTGTTCACAAATATTCTTATTGCTTGGAAAGTTTTCTTTGCAGGGTGTTTTTTTTGTTTTAATATCTTTTGTGGTAATGCAGATTTTATTATATCTACTAGTTCAAAAGTTGTTTCAATAGTCTTGTTTTCCCTATAAGAACATATCTTTGAAACAATATTATGTGCAAATTTTTCTTCTCCGTATTTATAAAGTATTGTTTTCAATTCATTTGCTGATAAATTATTAACAACTTCTCTTGCTGTTAATCCATTTCCTTCCAAATCCATTCTCATATCAAGTTTTGAGTCAAACCTATAACTAAAACCTCTATTTGGATCATCTAAATGAGGACTCGAAACTCCTAAGTCATAAATTAATCCATCTACTTTTTCAACTTTATTTAAAAATAATAGACTTTTTAGATTTACAAAATTTCCCTTTATAATAGTAAAATTACTTGAAATTAATTCAAGTATTTTTTTAGAATATTCAATTGCTTCGCTATCTTGGTCAATACAATAAAGATAACCTTTTTTAATTTTTTTTAATATTTCAGCACTATGGCCGCCTCTACCTAAAGTGCAATCAACATATATTCCATTTTCATTTATGTTTAACAATTCAATTGATTCGTCAAGTAAAACAGATATATGTTTATTTTTCATGTTATTTAACTCCGCCCAGTTTTTCGGCAGCTTCGACAAGCTGATTTTTAACTTCCTTGTCATAAGCCATAAATTTTTCTTTGTCTCATACTTCGATTCATTCACCAGCCCCGGTGATTTGAACCATTTTTTTAATACCTACTTCTTCAAGTAAATTTCCAGGTAGTTTTATTCTACCCGAATTATCAATTTGTACCTCATCAGTTTTTGAAAAAATAGATCTTATTACAGTACGAGCAGAAGAAAGTAGTGAGTTTTGTGCTTGCAAGTTTTTGTAATATTCTTGAAAATTATCAGATGATCTTATTTCAAGACATTGCCCATCAATACTTCTTGTTACGTAAACAACCGCCCCCAGTTTATTACGCATTTTTGAAGGTATAGTAAGTCTAAGTTTACTATCTAAATTGTGTTCAAAACTTCCAAATAGCATATTTCCCCCACTTTCTCCCACACAATATATATTATATACCACTTTATTGTAATTTCAAGGGATTTAACTACTTTTTTAGTGTAGTATTTGTCAATAACATATGATATTTTCCTTATATATAACAAATTAAAATTTCCCAAACTATAATTATTTTATTGGGATGTTTAAAATGAGGAGATATTTAAAAATGAATGAAAAAAAGGGAACGGAAATTATCAAAGACGTTATACATTAAAAAATAACAAAAGAGTCAGCTTCTATAAAGTTATGTCAAACAATTAGAAATGTAAATATATTAATTAATAAATATAAAAAAATTGATTACATAGCTTTTATTCATAAGAATACTGGCAGATTGTCTTGCAAAAGAATTAGCGATGATATTAGTCAAAAAATAATTAAATTATATAAAGATGAATTTTGTGACTATAATTACAAACACTTTCAAGAAAAGTTGCTAGAAAATTATAATATAAAAGTTTCGTATACATATTTACTTAGTTTATTAAAGGAAAATAACATGTATTCTCCAAGAATACATAGAGTAACTAAAAAAATAATTAAACAAGAAATAGCTACAGTTTAAAAAATCAAAATATAAAAAATATAGAAAAAAAAGAGTATTTAAATACTTTATTAAGTATTGAAAATAGTCATCCGATGCAACATAGAAAAACTGAGTTTGGAGAAAGGTTGCAAACAGATGCTTCTGTACATTACTGAATTAAAGAAGAAAAATGATATCTACATGGTTTTATTGATGATGCTACTGGCAAAATATCGGCTTTATATTTTGACACTGAAGAAACTCTTATGGGTTATTACAATATCACAAAGAAAGTTTTGCTTAACTATGGAATTCCTAAAGAAATATTGACAGACAAAAGAACGGTATTTTGAAGTCCAAAAGAAAAGGAGTCAGATCTACATTCTGACTCCTTAACACAATACGGATTTTTGTGTCACAACTTAGGAATAAAATTAACAACATCTAGCGTTCCAAAAACCAAAGGTCGTATTGAAAGGTTGTGAAATACACTTCAAGATCGCCTGCCAAAGGAACTTAAAGAAAATAATATATCAACTATAAACCAAGCTAATTTGTTTTTAGATGAATATATAGATAAATATAATTCACAGTTTTCCCTTCAAATAGAGAATATCACTAATTCTTTTAGATTTTTTGAAGAAACTAAAAATATAGATTTTTATTTATCTAGAAGATTTGAAAGAACAGTAAATAAGGGTTCAACTATAAAATACCAAAATAAGTACTATATTCCGCATTCAAATGGAGGACCAGTATTTTATAAAAATAAAACAAAGATAATGGTTGTTGAGATATTTGATGGAAAACTATATTCAAACTCATATAGCAAATGAATGCCTTTATTAGAAGTGTTACAAAATTCTACTTATAAAGAGGTGTATGAAGATAAAAACCCGGCTGAGATAAATAAAATTTAAGCCAATAAAAACAAGCAGTCCTTGAAAGTATACTAATTGAATATTTTATAAAAACTCAAAAAATAAAGTTTTAGAAAAAATTAATTTGTTATTGACAGGGATTTAACTACTTTTTTAGTGTAGTATTTTGTTCTCAAACGTTGCTATATTCTGCTCCAACTCCTTTAAAATTTGTTTATGACTCAAAAAAAATATGTTTGAGTTTGGATCTTTTAATAAATACTCATTATCTTTTAAAAATAATCCTACAAACATTTTGTAATAAAATTTAAATGACCTAAGTAGATTTATTGCTGTGACCGGATGGGACTTGTTAAGTATATTTGAAAAAGAATTTATATTTATATCCTCGCGAGAATAATCTATATCAATATCTTTAAATGAAAATGTAATTGTAAGCGGTATAATTTGGTTTACCAACTCGTTATATAATGTAAATTTCATATAAACCTCCATTATATATATCGACAGTTTTTTTTTTTTTTTTAAAAAAAAAACTTGCTTATTAAAATGCAAGTTTTAGTCTACTTTTTTTACTTCTTTATTTTTGTAATGTCCACATTCACGACAAACTCTATGTGGTCTTATCATACTACCACAATTTGAACATGAAATAATTGCAGAACTAGCCAACGCTAAATGACTTCTACGCTTATTTTTTGCAGCTTTACTGGTTTTTCTAAATGGTACAGCCATATTTTTCACCTCCGAATTAAAATTTGTAATCTTTAAGTTTTTTTCATCTTTCATCAATTTGATTTTCAGATTCTTTTTCATATTCATCTTCTGTTAGATAAATATAATTACTGCCAACATAAGAGATTTTACCATAATTATTTGTTAAATTTATAGGAATATTTAAAAGTATTTGGTCAATTGCATATTCTTTTATACTAAAATCTTCTTCAATTATTATATTATATTGATCGCTATTCTTTAAATCAAATGTATATTCTTCGTCTCAAACATATATTTGATCATTTAATCAAAAATTAGTTCCATCTCTTGAATCAATTGCATATATATCAGTTTTTATTTTTGCTTTTATAGATAATACAGTACTTATATCATCGAAATTTGCTTCGCCCAATATTGACAAATTTTTTAAAGATATTATTAAATCTCTATTTATTTCTATCTCTTCTTTTCAATTTTCATTAAATTTTATATTTTTTTGTAAATAAAAGTCTTTTTTTAACATTATTTAACCTCTATATTTATCTTATTGAAATTTAATAGTATTTTCTCAAAACTGTCGTTTATCTCAGCATCCGTTAATTGTTTTTCATCTGAGTTAAATTTCAAGCTAATAGTTACTGAGATGCAGTTATTTTTATTAAGTTCATCATCAACATATAAATCAATAAGGCTACAATCTACTAGATTTTTAATTTCCTTAGTTACTTTTGATATAATATCTGAATAAAAACTGTCTTTTTTAAGTATAAATGTAATATCCCTTGTAGAAGATTGATATTTTGAAATTGGTTTTATTATAATATTACTATTTTTATTTTTTTCTAAAGCACTTATGTCCAATTCACACACATAGGTTGTACTAAGTTTCAAAGATTGTTCGTATCTAGGGTTTAATTTAAAAATCACTCCTAATATATCATTTTTGTATAAAACTTTAAAACTTATAAATGGATGTATTTCATTATTTGGTTTTTTTAGCTCCACATAACTCAATTCTTTAGTACTTATATTATAAATAGAAATAATTGATTCAAAAATTCCTTTTATATAGAAAAATGTTGATTTAATTTCAAGATTATTCGCTTTATCTTTAATTATATTTCCAGAAATCAAAATACCTAAATGTTTCATTCTTAGTCCATCAGAATTATAAATGTCCGCAAATTCATAAAGACTTAATTCCTTAGACCCTTTTGTTGCGTTTAAACTTGCTATTTCAATTATTGAGTTAGATAAGTTTGTTCGATAAAACTCTTTAAATTTACTTAAAGGGGACATTACTTTTATTGGATTTAATATATTGAATAAATTTCAGTTTTTTAGGTTTTTTTCAGATATTAAAGAATAAGTTTTAATGTTGTTAAAACCCTTACCATAAAGATATGAATCCACTTTATTTTTAATATTTAAATTTAATTCTTTTTTTATTGGGTTGGCAATTATTTTGGGTGGTACAGATTTTATGTTATCATACCCATAAAGTCTAGCAATTTCCTCACAAATATCTGATTGATTTTCTATGTCTGTTCTATTTGAGTCAATTTTAAAAATAAGCATATCTTCTTCATGAGTAACTTCAAAATCCAAAGTTTTAAATAAGTTTATTATTTCAACAAATGTTAAATTTGTACCAAGTAAAGTGTTAATGTAATTTAATGAAACCTTTATTTTTTTACTATTCAATTCTGGGGTTACTACACTCACTATTCCTGAAGTTTTACTAAAAATATTGTAGTTATATAGTAAGTATAAAAGTCTTTTAGATGCAGGTCCAATCAAATTTTTTGATAAAGGTTTTGTAAATCTTTGAATTGAAGTGTTGTTAGCATTGAATTTTTTTTGCTGATTTCTCATAAAAACATTATTAAAAGATCCAAATATTGCTAATACTTTTTTTGTATTATTAGTAACAAGAAAATCTTCATTTATTTTTATTCCAACTATTCCTACTTCGTTATTTTCAGATAAAATTTGTAAACACTCTTTATCATCTAAAACTGTTTTTTTAATGGTTATATTTTTTGCTTTATCAGCATCTATCAATATAGGTGGCAAACCAGTTTCAATTGACACCATGTTCTGAATATTTTCAAAGAAATTATTTGATTTTTTAACTGAGTTAAATTTTAATCAGATATCATCATTTGAAAATAACTGATTACTGTATTTACCGTTAAATGAAACCACTTCTTTTAAATCTATTACCAAATAAGATAATGAGTCAATAATTTTGTCTGTATTATTATCTACTTTTAGAGTTACGTCATTAACTTTTTCGTCAATTTTAAATTCAAAGTTTTTTGAGTAATCTACAATTTCTTTATCAAAATAATTTGCAATTTCTTTTAATAATTGAAATGCAGCTAAAGCATCACTTCTATTTAAAGTTAAATCAACTTCTCAAACAGAGTCTAAAAAACCAATTTTTTCGAGTGCATTTTCAAAACCAATAAGTTTATAAGTTTCTTCTTTTGTATAAATTTTATATATACCTTCTAACTCTTCATCTATTTGAGATGATTCGTTTAAACCAATTTCAGTTAAAGAACAAATCATTCCTTCTGAAATTTTTCCCATAATTTCTTTTTTTGCTAATTTTTGGCCAGTAGATATTGTTTTACCTGGTTCAGCTCATATAACATAATCACCTTCGGCAATATTCTTTGCACCACAAACAACTGGGGTAACCAAATCTTCACCACTATCTATAAAACAAAAGTTTAACTTGGTATTTTCAATTGGTGTGACACTACCGACGTGAACAATTTTTAATTTGTCGTTTAATTTAGAATAATTTTTATATGATTCGACTTCAAAACCTAATGAATTTAAAGCATTAGTAATTTCTACATCTTTTACCCCTGTAAGATCAATAAATTTACTTAGTCAATTTCTTGTAATATACATTTAATACCTCTCTAGTTTCCAAAAAATGTGAATTGATCTAAAAATCTGACATCATTTTCATATAAGTCTCTTATATTTTTTAAGTTATATTTCAACATTGCGATTCTCTCAATTCCAACTCCAAATGCAAGGCCGGTAATTTCGTTTGGATCTAAACCATTTTGTATTAAAACATTTGGGTCTATCATACCAGAACCCAATATTTCAATAAATCCAGTATTTTTGCAAATCGAACAACCTTTACCACTACAATTTATACATTCTACATCTACTTCTGCTGATGGTTCAGTAAAAGGAAAAAAACTTGGTCTCATTCTAATTTTTGTATTTTCTGAAAATAACCTTTTGCATAAATGCTCTAAAATTCATTTAAGATTTGCAAAACTTATATCTTTACCAATTGCAAAAACATCCATTTGCATAAATTGATGTGAGTGTGTCGCATCATCATCATCTCTTCTATATACATTACCAAAACTCAAAACAGCCATATCTTTCAAATTATTTTTTGCACAATAAGTAAGCATTCTTGCAGTTATGTTTGTAGCATGGGTTCTCAAAACTGTTTTATCATCAATATAAAAAGTATCTTGCATATCTCTTGCAGGATGACCAATTGGCATATTTAATTTTTGAAAACAATATTCATCAGTTTCTATTTCATTTCCATCTATTAATTGATATCCTAATTCTTTAAAAATTTCACACACTTCATTAATAGCAATATTTAAAGGATGTATAGAACCTTGTTTTAAATTAATTCCAGGAAATGTTTGATCAATTTTTTCAACTTCAAGTTGTTTCTTTAAATCTATTAGGTCAAATTTTTCTTGTTGTTCTGTAATTAAAGAAATAATTGAGTTTTTAACTTCATTAGATTTATTACCAACTTCTTTTCTTTCTTCGTTACCAACCTTTTTAATATCTTTTAAAATATTATTTAATTCTGAATCTTTACCTAAATATTTTTTTTTGATAGATTCTAAATTACTTTTGCTAGAAACTTCTGAAATCTCTTTGTTAAATTCTTTTAATATATTATCTATTTTTTTTATCATATACTCACCTTAATTAAAATAATAACATTTATATTAAATAAATAGTTATTTTTAAATATAACCAAATTATTTTTATCTTTGCATTTAAATAAAAAAACCTGCTAATGCAGGTTTTTTTATTTAAACTGGCAACTTCCTATTTTCGCATTATACTATCTTCGGCGTAACTGAGCTTAACTTCTGTGTTCGGTATGGGAACAGGTGTGACCTCAGCACCATAATCACCAGATCTTGTGCTTGAGAGAGAAGTTATTTTAAAAAAATAACTAAATCATTCTCTCAAAACTGAGTATTAGATGTTATATATATCTATAAAGCAATTGTTTATAAGATTCTTTCTTTGAAAGTCCTCGATCTATTAGTATTGGTAAGCTTAACACGTCACCGTGCTTACACACCCAACCTATCAACCATGTGGTCTACATGGGATCTTACTTCTTAAAGAATGGGAAAATTCATCTTAAAGGAGGCTTCTCGCTTAGATGCCTTCAGCGATTATCCTTTCCGCACATAGCTACCCTGCTATGCCACTGGCGTGACAACAGGAGCACCAGAGGTGCGTCCATTCCGGTCCTCTCGTACTAGGAACAGCTCTCTTCAATTTTCCTACGCCCACAACAGATAGGGACCAAACTGTCTCACGACGTTCTGAACCCAGCTCACGTACCGCTTTAATGGGCGAACAGCCCAACCCTTGGAACCGACTACAGCTCCAGGATGCGATGAGCCGACATCGAGGTGCCAAACCTCCCCGTCGATGTGAACTCTTGGGGGAGATTAGCCTGTTATCCCCGGGGTAACTTTTATCCGTTGAGCGACGGCCCTTCCACACGGGACCGCCGGATCACTAAGTCCTGCTTTCGCATCTGTTCGACTTGTAAGTCTCGCAGTTAAGCACCCTTATACCTTTGCGCTCTGCGTACGATTTCCAACCGTACTGAGGGTACCTTTGAGCGCCTCCGTTACTCTTTAGGAGGCGACCGCCCCAGTCAAACTACCCACCAAACACTGTCCCTGACCTGGATAACAGGTCTAGGTTAGAATCTCAATATAACAAGGGTGGTATTCCAAGGATGACTCCACAGCCACTAGCGTGACCGCTTCAAAGTCTCCCACCTATCCTCTACATGTTACACCAAAATTCAATATTAAGTTATAGTAAAGCTCCACGGGGTCTTTCCGTCTAGTTGCGGGTAACCAGCATCTTCACTGGTACTAAAATTTCACCGAGTCTATAGCCGAGACAGCGAAGGGATCATTACACCTTTCGTGCGGGTCAGAACTTACCTGACAAGGAATTTCGCTACCTTAGGACCGTTATAGTTACGGCCGCCGTTCACCGGGGCTTCAATTCAATGCTTCACCGAAGCTAACATCTCCTCTTAACCTTCCGGCACTGGGCAGGTGTCACCCCCTATACTTCGTCTTGCGACTTTGCAGAGAGCTGTGTTTTTGCTAAACAGTTGCCCCTCCCTTTTCACTGCGGCTCACTAAAAGTGAGCACCCCTTCTCGCGAACTTACGGGGTCATTTTGCAGAGTTCCTTAGCTATAGTTATCTCGCTTGCCTTAGGATTCTCTCCTTGACCACGTGTGTTCGTTATCGGTACAGGCACCTAATAAATTAACGCTAGAAGCTTTTCTTGGAAGCGTGGAGTCATGGACTTCGCTACTTGCCGAAGCGTTCACTCCCCATCATACTTCAAGGTTATAGCACGCGGATTTGCCAACGTACACCTCTTTGTATTTAGACCGGCATAACCATCAGCCGGCATCCACTATCCTTCTCCGTCACTCCATCACTTTATTAGGTGGTACAGGAATATCAACCTGTTGTCCATCGACTACGCCTTTCGGCCTCGCCTTAGGTCCTGACTAACCCTGGGTGGACGAACCTTGCCCAGGAAACCTTGGTCAAACGGCATGGGAGATTCTCACTCCCAAACGTTACTCATGCCGGCATAATCACTTCTAACCGTTCCACTAATCCTCACGGTTTAACTTCATTACAGTTAGAACGCTCCCCTACCACTTACATTGCTGTAAATCCAAAACTTCGGTACTATGCTTAAGCCCCGGTACATTTTCGGCGCAGGAGCACTCGACTAGTGAGCTGTTACGCACTCTTTAAATGATGGCTGCTTCTGAGCCAACATCCTAGCTGTCTATGCACTCCCACATCCTTACACACTTAGCATAAATTTAGGGACCTTAGTTGTTGATCTGGGCTGTTTCCCTCACGAGCATGGACCTTATCACCCATGTTCTGACTGCCGAGTATGAAATTATGGCATTCGTAGTTTAATTGTAATCAGTACCCCTAGGTGGGGCCATCATACATTCAGAGCTCTACCTCCATAATCCTAACCTCGACGCTAGCCTTAAAGCTATATCGGGGAGAACTAGCTATCTCCAGGTTCGATTGGAATTTCACCCCTAGCCACAAGTCATCCGCGGTCATTTCAACGAACGTCGGTTCGGTCCTCCATTAGGTTTTACCCTAACTTCAACCTGCTCATGGCTAGATCACCTGGTTTCGTGTCTACGACATCATACTGAACGCCCTATTAAGGCTCGCTTTCACTGCGGCTCCGTGTATTCCACTTAACCTTGCATGATATCGTAACTCGCCGGCTCTTTCTACAAAAAGCACGCCATCACCCATTAACGGGCTCTGACTTCTTGTAAGCATATGGTTTCAGGTACTATTTCACTCCCCTCACGGGGTACTTTTCACCTTTCCCTCACGGTACTGGTTCACTATCGGTAAAATGGTAGTATTTAGGCTTACCCAGTGGTCTGGGTAGATTCCGACAGGGTTTCACGTGCCCCGCCGTACTCAGGATACTCTCTCGAGATTAGTGCATTTCGCATACGTGGGTATCACACTCTATGCCACTGTTTCCCAACAGTTTCTGCTATACACTAATTTTGTAACTCTAACAAGAGTCCTACAACCCCGGCCCGTAGACCGGTTTGGCCTGTTCCGCTTTCGCTCGCCGCTACTGACAGAATCACATTCGTTTTCTTTTCCTCTAGGTACTAAGATGTTTCAGTTCCCTAGGTTCCCTTCAATAACCTATGTATTCAGTTAGAGATGTTATGAGATTAATCATAACGGGTTTCCCCATTCGGACATCGACGGATCAAAACTTACTTCCAGTTCCCCGTCGCTTTTCGCAGGTAGTCACGTCCTTCATCGGCTCCATTTTCCAAGGCATTCACCATATGCCCTTACTATACTTTCTAAAGAAAAACCTTATTGCAAATATAGATAATCTATATAAAATTGAAATTTTAGTTTTCTTAGTAAAACTTTTTAAGTTACTATTACGTTTATATTGAAACGTAAGAAAAATAAAATTGTCTAATTCATCTAATATTCAGTTTTCAAAGAACGATTTCTTTTCAGAAATTGTCAAGTTTGTAAAAAAACTAAAACAATCTCTGAAAACTAGATAGAACCAAGATACAAGCCAAAAGCTGTCTATTAATATTCACTCAGCTTATATATATCTATGTATTACTCCATAGAAAGGAGGTGATCCATCCGCACGTTCCCGTACGGATACCTTGTTACGACTTCACCCTAATCGCTAATCCTACCTTGGTACGCTCTCTCCTTACGGTTAAGATACGTGCTTCTGGTATTACCAACTCTCATGGTGTGACGGGCGGTGTGTACAAGACCCGAGAACGTATTCACCGCGACGTTGCTGATTCGCGATTACTAGTGATTCCGGCTTCATGAAGTCGAGTTGCAGACTTCAATCCGAACTGAGACTGACTTTTTGAGATTAGCTCCCCCTCACAGGATTGCGACTCTTTGTATCAGCCATTGTAGCACGTGTGTAGCCCAGGACATAAGGGGCATGATGATTTGACGTCATCCCCACCTTCCTCTAGCTTACACTAGCAGTCTCGTTAAAGTGCTCAACTTAATGTTAGTAACTAACGATAGGGGTTGCGCTCGTTGCGGGACTTAACCCAACACCTCACGGCACGAGCTGACGACAACCATGCACCACCTGTCTCAATGTTGGCCTCCACTACATCTCTGTAGTTTTGCACTGGATGTCAAGCCCTGGTAAGGTTCTTCGCGTTGCTTCGAATTAAACCACATGCTCCACCACTTGTGCGGGTCCCCGTCAATTCCTTTGAGTTTCACTCTTGCGAGCATACTACTCAGGCGGAGTACTTAATGCGTTAGCTGCAGCACCGACAAATTGCCGACACTTAGTACTCAACGTTTACGGCGTGGACTACTAGGGTATCTAATCCTATTTGCTCCCCACGCTTTCGTGCCTCAGTGTCAATCACAGGCCAGTAGACCGCCTTCGCCACTGGTGTTCCTCCATATATCTACGCATTCCACCGCTACACATGGAATTCCATCTACCTCTCCTGTATTCTAGTTAGCCAGTTTTCAAGGCGGACCAGGGTTGAGCCCTGGGATTTAACCTCAAACTTAACTAACCACCTACGCACCCTATACGCCCAATAAATCCGGATAACGCTTGCCACCTATGTATTACCGCGGCTGCTGGCACATAGTTAGCCGTGGCTTTCTGGTAAGGTACCGTCAAACTAAAAGCATTTCCTCTTCTAGCATTTCTTCCCTTACAACAGAGCTTTACAATCCGAAGACCTTCATCACTCACGCGGCATTGCTTCATCAGGCTTTCGCCCATTGTGAAAAATTCCCTACTGCTGCCTCCCGTAGGAGTCTGGGCCGTATCTCAGTCCCAATGTGGCCGATCAACCTCTCAGTTCGGCTACGTATCATCGCCTAGGTGAGCCATTACCTCACCTACTAGCTAATACGCCGCATCCTCATCTCCTAGCGGTCCAAACGGACCTTTTAACACCTTCTGATGCCATAATGGTGTCGTATGCGGTATTAGCAGTCGTTTCCAACTGTTATCCCCCACTAAGAGGTAGATTAGATACGTGTTACTCACCCGTTCGCCACTGGGTGCAAGCACCCCGTTCGACTTGCATGTATTAGGCATGCCGCCAGCGTTCATCCTGAGCCAGGATCAAACTCTCATTTAAAAAATGTGAAATTTTGATTCATGGCTTATATCTCTTTTTTTTGTTGTTTACTCAAATAATTGAACAATTAATTGTACAAATAATTGGTTGTTCTATCTAGTTTTCAAAGATCGTTTCGTCACTAAAACAATGACAATTAAGAGAATATCACCTTTAATTTCATTAATCAATAGTTTTTATAAAATATTTTTATTTTTTTTAAATTTATTTAATATTTTGCATATTTATATAAAATATACCCATATATGTTTATATTTTAGTCTTATTTCTTATTATATGCTTAAAAATACACAAATAGAGGTATTTTTTTAAAAAAACTTATCCACATATCCACATTGGCAAAACTAAAATTTAGAATAATTTTAGTTTTTTTAAATTTGTAATAAAAAAACTTGTATAAAACTAGTTATTATTTATAAACAAAATTATAAAGATAAATCTTTTTTTGTAAAAATAAAATATGAAGATACATACAACCCAATAGATAAAAACAGCATTATCATATATTGTCCTAAAAAACTAGAAAGTTTGTTAGGATCAATGTTTGAATAATCAAATAAAGTGTTTATAGATAAATATTTCATTCATTCTAATGTTTTATCAGTAGTTGCAACAATTGATAATACTAATGATATTATTACTATCACTCCTATTATTGATAGTGTATGAACGCTTCTATTAAAATAACAACTTGATATAAATCCTATAGAACTAAATAATAAAAGCATTAAAAATAACCCTAAAAACTTAATTCCAAGTTTTAATATATCAAAAAATTCCTGTGCATTTATTCCATATATTAAAATTATTGTAATTATTCACTCTGCAAAAACTGCTATTAATATTAAACTAACTAGGCAAGCTAGTTTTGTAATTAAAATACTTCTTCTTGTTAGATTTGTATTTATTATGTTTGACATAGTCCTTTTTTCTAATTCGCCAGAAATTACAGAACCAGAAGTTACCACAATAAAAACAATTGGTAATAAATACCCTAAATTACCAAAAAACATCATATTTAATATTCTATCGAATTTAATTTTCATTGATAATTTCTCTTTTATCAACTCTAAACCACTAAGATTTTGGTCATAATTAAAACTTCCATTAAATTTCAATGTAATAAAGAAAGTTATCAACATTAATATCGGAATTATAGTTAAAAAAAGTCACAATGTAGACATTCTTTTATATGTTCTTTTTACAAATTCTAATTTTGCTTAATGTTTTGATGCTGGCTTAATATTATGTTCGAATTTATCAATATTTTCTTTAACAAGTGTAGAAACCTCATTTTCATAATATGTCATAAAATACTTTTCTAAGTCTAATGGGTGTTCTTTTAAAAATTCTACTTTTTGTTTTGATATAAATTCTAAAAAATTATTTACATTTTTGTTTTTTACATTAAAAATAAAAATGTTATCTTTAAAAGAATCGATTTTTCATAAATTAGATTCTATAGTTTCAACTTTCATATCTTTTATAAATTTTACTTCATAAGTTTTTTCATTATTATACTTTATATCTTCTATATCTATTAATGATACTATTTTACCTTTTTTAATTATTGCCACAGTATCACATGTTTTTTCAATCTCCGAAAAGATGTGTGATGACATTATTATTACTTTACCTTCATTTTTAGATTTTTTAACAAGAGCAATAAATTTTTCCTGCATTAGTGGGTCTAAACCGGTTGTGGGTTCATCAAGAATGATAATATCTGGATTATGCATTCAAGCGATAACAAGTGCAAGTTTTTGTTTTATACCTTTTGACATTTTTTTTATTTTTAAATTTGGATCAAATTCTCAATATAAAATATTTTGCTTAACTATTTCTCAATTTGTCATATTTCTTAATTTGAACACCATTTTTAATAAATTTAATCCTGTCATATGTTGGGGAAATGCAATTTCTCCTGGTACATATCCTATTATTATTTTTTGTGTATGGTCTTTATCATTTCATGAATCATAAGATATTATGTTTTCAATCTCATTTTCATTTCTTTTTTTTATTATAGAACTTCCAGAGTTAGGTTTAATGAATCCCATTAAAGATCTAATTGTAGTTGATTTTCCCGCTCCGTTAGGGCCCAAATAACCAAATACTCTACCAGGTTTTACAATAAAATTAATATTTTCAATTCCGTAACCTGATTTAAATTTTTTTTCTAAATTTTCAATTTTATTTATATTATTTTTCATATTTCCTCCTTTTTTTTAAAATAATAATATAAATTTATTTTTTGACTTTATCACCATATACGAATTTTATAAAATATATTTTCTTAGTTTTTTTATAATTTATAACTAAATCATTAATTAAAAATCTAGCTTTAATTTTAAATAAAAATAATTTGTAAAGAAAATAAAGTGTAAAATTATAAATAGTTTTTATTGAGTCTAGAAATAGATTTTTGATTTTAAAAATGTGGTTATAAAAATTTCTGATCTTTAAAAAATAATATGATAAATTGTAAGAAATTATATAAAGAACAAAGGTTGCAAATAAAATCAAAAAAAGCGTTGAATTTCATATCAAAAATTTTAAAAAATCATTTCTTCATTGGTTGCTCAAAAATAATTCGTTATTAAAAAAGGCTTTTTGTAAATTTAAGAAATATTCTAAAATTATAATAATTAACAAAATAAGTAATTCAGATTTATTGACTATTCTATTTTTAGACTTTGTAAATTCTTTTTTTAAAGTTTTTTTCAAAAAATATAGTATGGATAAAAATGAAAAAAATCTAATTATTAAGAAAAAAAATTAGAGTTAATCAAGTAACTCATAAATATATTAAAAAATAAGAAAAAATAATTATTAAAAATTAAAAATCTAATAAAAACAAAAAATATAAATATAAGTTTTTTTCTTAAATATTTATTTGTAGAAACATTTAATATCATTATTATTCTCCATTTTATTTAATTTTATATAAAAAAAATAAAAACAAACTTATAAAATAAAAAAATTCTTCTTTATTTAAACTTATAAATGGAAATTTATAAAATAAAAAAACCTTATTGAAATTGTCAATTAAAATTGACATTAAAAAGATACTTTCTCCATACGAATTTCGTATGGAGTTTTTTTATGTTTTAATGAAGGTCTAACATAATTATAAAACTCTATATAGTCTGAGATAATTTTATAAATATTTGAATGATGTAGTTCTTTTACTTTATATGTATATATACATTCATTTTTAAAAGTTCCAAAAAAAGACTCACAGGCACCATTATCTGGTGAATTTCCTCTTCGTGACATAGAAATATTTATATTATTAGTTTTACATAATCTTTCTCAAGTTTCATTTGTATATGGTGATCCTTGATCTGAGTGGATTATATTTGGTGCACCTCTTTTTTTAATGGCGCTTATTAAATTTGTATGACATAATTTATTATTAGGACTAACCGATAACTTTCAATCAATAATTTCTGAATTAAACAAATCCTTTATAACAGATAGATATACGTTTCCATTAATAGTTTTTATATAAGTTACATCTGTTACTCATTTTTCATTTATATTTTTAGATTTAAAGTTTCTATTTAGTAGATTTTCAAATCTTAATGGACCTGATTTATCATAGTTTGGAACTTTCTTTTTCTTTGCTGCTTTTAAACTCATTATTTTCATATATCTATAAACAACTCAAGGGTTTAATCTTTCTTTAAAGTATTTGTTTAAAAATAAAGTTATCATATTATAACCATATCTTTTTTTAAACAAGTAAAAAAGGCATCTTATCTTAATTGCTAAAATTCTATTATAATTTTTATACTTTGGTTTTCCGTTTTTAAGTCATTTTAAATATCCATACCTTGAAACTTTTAAATATAAACAAGATAATTTCAAAGAAAACATTCTTTTAACATTAAAAATGGCGAAGTACTTTTCCTTAGTTGTCTTCGCCAAATGCTTTTTTAAAGCTCTTTCCAGTTTCAAAGCCTCTCTTAATTCTTCAATGCTCATATCATCAGGTTCTTTAAAAATTCAATCATGAGATTTAAATTTTTTGATATTTCCTTTTGCTTGTGTTCCGCTACCTCATTAAAGAGCGCTTTCACCTTTAACTTTCACCTCTGATTTTCATCTTTTAATTGTGCTAGTACTAATATCAAACTTTAATGCCGCATTTAAAATACCAATTTTTTTTGATTCATTAATTATATAAAGTTTTTCGTTTTTTGTTCATTGTTTTGCCATATAAAAAGAACACCTTTCAATAAAATTTTAACAATAAAAGTACTTTTTTACTGTCAATTTTATTTTAGATGTTCATATTTATGCAATAAGAGTTTTAGTTTATAAATAATTAATAAATACTAATCATCTCAATCGATTGTTGATGTTTGTTTAGTTTCTTCATTAATTTTATCTACGCTATTTATTGAATCTGAGAATAAAGTCTTTTTAGGTGAAACTTGTTGGTTTTGGTTTATATTTTCCTTAAATTCCGATACCAACTCAGGTTTATTAACACTTTTGTGATTATATACATCTGTTGCTTGTTTTTTAAGAGCATCTCAAATTCTGTCTGAATCCCCTAAAAATATTTTTCCTTGATAATTTTCATCATAAAGTGGTTTTCTTCTATTTCTATTATCATTAACTTTTTTTGCTATGTTACCTATTGGACCTTCATATTTTTCACCTTTTGAAGATGTGAATCTTCTAGGAACAATAGTTTGTTTATATGGGTCTATTGGACCACTATAAACAAACTCATTGCTTGTAACAAATGTAGTTGGATTTAACTCTTCTGTAATTGTAGGATCTTCTGTGTAATCTTCTAATTCTTCTTGTTTAAAGGGTTCGTCAAAATCAACGTTATCTTCGGTGACTATAGTTTCGGTAATTTCATCCTCTACTTTTGGTGCATAATTCTCAACATCGTCTGGTATAACATTATTATGAAGGTTGTGTTTTAGTTCAGATAACTTATCTGAAATATTGAAAGTTTCTTCATTTGGTGTTGAAGTAAAACTTTCTTCAACCAAATTATCTTTATCTTTGTTTTGTAAATTTACAAACGGTGTTCTTTGTTCAACAACTGGTTGGACTTCATCTGCTTTTGAAACTTGACTTTGTACACTTTTATTTTGAGTTTTTTGTGTTTTGTTTTGATTTGAATTAAATGAATATACCATATACATAATAAAACAAATAGAACTTATAAAAAGAGATATCCCTATTAAAGCATAGTTAAAATTCATATTAAATAAAAGTTTAAAAATAATAGAATAATTTTCATCTAAAAATGTATAAAGCATTAAACCGTTAGCTATTGCAAGTAAAAACATTGCAACTGATCTCACAAAATTGAAAGCTCCTTCAACTTTTGAAAACAAAGAAACCAATCATAAAATAATATTTAATAATATTGTAGTAATTAAAAGCCATTGGAAAATTGTTGGTGAACTTGTACCATATTCGCTACTTTTAAAAATTACAAAATCAATAGCTGACTCTAAACCAATAGTTTTTATAAACAAAAATGATCCTAATAAACCCGCTAATAAACCAATAGGTAAAATTATATTAGTTATTAATTTAATTTTTTTCATTATTCAACCCCATTTGTGTTAACCCACATTAATTAAGTCTATTTTATCATATTTCATTTTAAAATCAAAACTAAAAACAAAATGTAATCTTATATGCTAATAATTAATAACTATTCCAGAATATCTAGTCATACTTAACAATGATTCTCTAACTCCTTGGACACCTTGACCAGAATCTTTAATACCTAGAAAAGGAAAACAATCTGGCCCTCTTTGTGATTTTCCATTTATATTTACTGTTCCTGCTTTTATTTTTTTTGCTACATTAATTGCGTTTGAAATATCACTACAAAAAACACTTGCTTGTAATCCAAATTCAGAATCATTAGCAATTTTTATCATTTCATTTAAATCATCAATTCTAATAATTGGCAATACTGGACCGAAAGGTTCTTCTCAGGCAACTCTCATGTCTAAAGTAACATTGTCTATCAAAGTTGGGTAGACCAAATTATTTTCAAATTTATTTCCACATAAAACTTTTGCTTTTTTTGACACAGAGTCATCAATTAACCCTTTTATAAAATCAGCAGATTTTTGATCAATAACTGGTGTTATTGCTTTATTTTCATATGGAGAACCTACAGTTAGACTCTCAATTTGAGATTTTAGCATTGGCACAAGTTTATCAGCAATTTTATTTGTTGTAATAACTCTTTTTATTGCTGTGCATCTTTGCCCTGAGTAGCCAAATGCACCGTCAACAATTTGTTTAGATCAATTCTCTAATTTACTATCATCTAAAACTAATGCCGGGTCTTTACCACCTAGTTCAAGAACCAAATCCTTTGTACTTGCTTTTTCTTTTATATTTTTTCCAATTGGAACACTTCCTGTAAAAGATATCATATCAATTTCTTTATTTGAAGTAATTATATCTCCAATTTCTCGACCTCTTCCTGTAACAACATTAAATATTCCTTTTGGGAATTTTGCTTCAATAGATAATTTCCCAATATATGCACCAACTAAACTTCCTGCAGTAGCAGGTTTAAAAACTACGGTATTACCCATTACAAGAGCTGGTATGATTTTTGCAAGCGCTAAATTAAATGGATAATTAAATGGCGAAATCGCTAAAACAACACCTTTAGCAACTCTTGAAAAAATTCCTATTTTATTTTTTGCGCCAATTCCTTCACCAGTTAAGGCTAGTGGCTCCATTCTTTTTGCTTCTTCCAAAGTATATTCAATTAGTTCAATAGTTCTTTCAACTTCTGTTAAAGATTCTTTTAGATTTTTTGATATCTCACTTGTCATTATTTTTGCTATTTCATTTTTATTTTTTTCAATCAGATTCTTAAAATCATTCATTAATTTAATTCTTGTAATTAAATCAACATTTTCTCAATTTTCTTGTGCGTTTCTTGCAAACATAAATGCTTTCTCAATATCTTCAGGTTTTAAAGCTGTTACTTTACCTGCAACTTCGTTATTATATGGGTCATAAATTTCAAGCCAATTGCCATTATCTATAAATTCACCATTTATTAATGCTTTATAATTAATCATTTTATTTACCTCAAATCATTCTTTTGATAGTATAGTTCTTTCATAATAATCGAACCTGCTACCGCAACATTTAAACTTTCAACATCTTTTTCCATTTTAATTATAATATTTTTATCAAAATATTTAACTAAATTATCTTTTATGCCACTTCCTTCATTTCCAAGAACTAAGGCATATTTTTTATGGGAGTCATTTTTATTGTTATTTTTTTCATTATTATTGTTATTGTTATTTTTTAAATAACTACCAACAATAAAATATCCTTTATTTTTTAAATTTATTATATCTTTTTCAATATCATTTGAAGAAATTAGATTTAATTGAAAATGGTTAGATTGTGTAGCCCTTAATACTTTTTCATTATAAAAAGATACTGAATTATCCGAAGAAATAATATTTTTAAAACCAAAAGCAGAAGCTGACCTTAATATTGTCCCCATGTTACCAGGATTCTGTACATCATCTAATACTAAGCAATCAAAGTTGGATTCCAAATTAGAATTTTCTATACCGCAAACTGCAAATACCCCTTGATGATTAATTAATGATGTAATTTTTTTAGCAATATTATCATTTATTAATATTAATTCTTTAAAATTTTTATATTTATCTAAATATTTTTTATCTGAAATTAATATTAATTCGGCTTTTTTCAAATAAACTGCTAAATCAATCATTTTTTCACCTTCAATTAAATATTGACTATTTTTTTTAATATTTACAGATTTTTTTAATAGTACAATTTTTTTAATTAACTCATTAGTAGTAGAGTCGATTTTCTTCATTTACTCTGTATATGAAAAACCAATTTCATATAATTTATTTTCGGGTTTTTCATACTCCTTTCCTTTATATTTTGGATTTTTTGTTGGATAACCGTATATATTCACAGCTTTTCTAGGTTTATCAATCATTTTTGCTTGCAACGCAATAAGCGGGGACACCCTTTCACCTTTTGCTCTTTTTTGTTTTGCTTCATCCATTAAATCTTCATAATCTTTTTTATTTTGATTTTTTACACAAATTCTAACTTTATTTTTACTATATCAATCAACAATTTTTTTATATTCTTCATATGTAAATTTTTTTGGCTCATCAGAAGTTACAAACCTATTTTTATCTTTTATTCAATCTACCACAAAATCTCTTCAATAAATGTTTCCGGTTCTTCCAGAAGTTGCTAAATTTTTTGCTTTTGAAATCGCATCTTCAATATAATCATATCCATAGCCAATGAAAGCACCACCAACTCAAAGATTTGTAAACCTTACCTTTGAAGGGTCAAATAATTCATCAAAGCAAACTGTGACTACTCAAAATCTTTTATCAATATTATTTTTATAAATTTCAAAACCAAATTTAGATTCTTTTAAAACAACTCCTGTTTTTGAAGATTTAATAACCTTTTCTTTAAATTCAGATTTAATTATTTTTATTTCATTCTCAGTTAGATTTAAGCGATGATCTTCTCTTAAGGTACGCATTTTAGTTCTTGTATCTTGATGTAATAATTTATTGCTTACAGACCCTCTATTTCTAAGATGATTTACAATATTTAATTCTGAGTTTGGATCAGGCATTACAACCTTCGATTTGTTATCATCACTGTCCGTTTTCTCTTCAAGAGCCTTATTTGCTTTTTGTTTTAAACTATTTATTAAACTTTTTGCAGATGAAATATTTTTAAATAAATCTGCATTGTCTTTATCGTTTAAGTCAATATCTTTTTCTACTACATTAATTTTTGAATCGTTTTTTAATTCATCACTACCAATTTTAGTAGTTTCATATGACATAGAGCCAGTTAATTCAATTGTTTGCAAATTATTGTCATAATTAAAGTCATCTTTATTAAGTGAAGGCATTTTTGGATCACTTGGGTCCTTAGGCTTATATTTATATATTTCTTTTTTTGATGTATCCATAAATACCTCCTTATTTTCTAGTAATTGTTGTCTTGTCTTTTAAAGTTTGTTTCATTTTTTTTATTATATGAATTCAAAACATCATCAGATGAAAAATCTAATATATTCATACAATTCATAAAAGTATTTAATAATGAAGAATAGTTTTTATGACTTCTAAAACCTTGAAAACTCATAATTGATTTATACATTTCTATGCTTCAATAATTAATATCTTTTTTATCTCAAGCATTATATTTGTAATTTGAAAAGTTAAAAACAATGTCATTTCCAATACTTATAATAAAATGTAAAGAGTCAACAAATTCTTCTAAAACAATACTTTTATCACTTGATGGTTTATTAGATCAATATTTAAAAGCTCTACACTCATTAATAAATTCTGAAATTTCTACAATAAGTGCAATAATCTTGTTATTATCAATTTCTTCATTCAATGATAGTTTTTTTGAAGTCATAATGTATTCATCTAATTCTTCTTGTTTTTTACTTAAATATAATAAATCTTTTATTTCTAACATAATTACCTCTTAATATGATTTTAAATAAAAAAAGCAATAATAATTGCTTTTTTTAAAATCCTGGTTTTTTTAATAACTTAAACATGTTTTTTTTATAAACTTCTACTCCGGGTTGATCAAATGGATTTATATCTAAAAGATAACCACTAATTGCACAAGATCTCATAAACCAATAAATTGAATAACCGAACATCTCAGCATCCATCTTATCAAATTCTAAAATTATATTTGGAACTTGACCTGTATTAACGTGAGCTTCAATAACCCCCTTTAAAGCGGTTTGGTTAATTTCATGAAAAGATTTGCTTGTAAGATAATTTAATCCATCTAAATCTTCATCATCTTTTGGAACGTTTAAATCATAACTTGGTTTTTTAACATCAATAATTGTTTCAAACAAAACATTTTTTGTTCCATCTTGAATGAATTGGCCTAAAGAGTGTAAGTCTGTTGAAAATATACAACTTGAAGGAAGTAAACCTTTATTATCTTTACCTTCTGATTCCCCAAATAGTTGTTTTCATCATTCTGTGTACATTTGCATTTGCATTTCATAACTTACTAAAACTTCAGTTTTATAATCATATTTTGTATTTAACAAATATCTTGCAACAGCATATTTATATGCTTCATTATTAATATCTTTCAAATCCTTAAAAGCTTTTTGAGAACCTTTCATTAGTAAGTCTGTGTCAACACCTGCTACCATTAAAGGAAATAAACCTACCGGTGTAAAAACTGAAAATCTACCACCAATATCATCTGGTATTACAAATGTTTCATATCCTTCATTTAATGACAATTTCTTCAATGCACCTTTAGATTTATCTGTAACTGCAACTATTCTTTTTTTAGCAATTTCCTTACCTTTTTTTTCAATTAGTTTTTTTTGAAAAACTCTAAATGAAATTCCAGGTTCAGTAGTTGTACCTGATTTTGATGCATTAACAATTGCAAACTCTTTGTTTTCTACATAGTCAAGAACTTGCTTAATATAACTTGAAGAAATTGTATTACCAACATATATTAATTGGACTTTATCATTTGGTAATAATCCTCTTATCATATTATCTGCAGCTCTTGTTCCAAGATAACTTCCACCAATTCCTACAACAAGCAATACATCAATATCTTTTCTAAGTCGAGAAGCAATTTGTTTCATTTTTGAATATTCTTCTTTATCGTAGTCATTTGGTCAATTAATTCAACCTAAAAAATCTGAACCTAATCCTTTTTTATCTATAAGTTTATTTTCTAAATCTTTTAAAATGCTTTTATCAAAGTCTAAAATTTCTTTTTCAAATCCAAGAAAAGTTAAGTTAGTTTTTATCATTTATTTCTCCTATATTTTTAATTTATATAACTATTTTACGCTCTTTTTAAGATTATCAAACCCATTTGTTGTCTCTTTTATTTTTGAATTTTCAATTTTTAATAATTCTGGTCTTATTGATTTGTAACTTAGCTTCACCTGATTTTTATCCTTTGAAAAGTCAATTACTTCTACTTCGTATTCTTTTCCAGTTTCTAAAAACTCAGAAATACTTTTTACATAAAAATCTGATATTTCTGAAATATGAATCAATCCTTTAATTGTTTCATCATTATCAATTATTTCGCAAAATGCTCCATAATTAACAATTGCTGTTACTTTAGCAATAATTTTTTGTCCTTTTTCTACCATTTTGTTGCTCTCCTAACAATAAAATTATAAACTTAAATTATATTAATTTTACTTACAAATAATATTTTTTTTAAAAATTGGGGGTTGCATTGGAAAATAATATAGAAAAAAAACTTATAGAAGTACTAGATCAACTTAAAGTATATATAAATCAAGATGGTGGAGACATGGAGTTTGTTGCATTAAAGGACAAAATTGTATATATTAGATTAAAAGGTAACTGCGTTGGTTGTGGACTAACTGATATTACCTTTAAAGAAGGAGTAGAATCGATATTAATTGAAGAATTCCCTTATGATATTGAGGGAGTAGAAATTGTATTATAATTTTTATAAGAGAAAGGATTTAAAATATGGATACATCTACAAAAATAGCTCTTGCGTCTTGTATATTTATAGGATCAAATACAATAATCACATTTTTAACACTTGTAATTCTTCCTGTATTTGTAAAAAAATATAATGACAAAAAACAAAGAACGGATGCTGGTGAAAGAGAATTAATTGATGCTTTTGATAAATACTTTTCAGATGAATATTCAAAAAATAATCTTGAATGATATATAGCCGAGGTTAGATCAATAATATTAAAATTTCAAGTATCTCACATAAAATGTCTAAATTGTAAAAGAAGTTATAAAACTGATGAATATATGGATTATTTTGTCAGTGCAAAGAAAAAACTACCTGAAGTTAATAACTTCTCATTAAAATCTTCAAAATTAATGTGAAAAAACGAAATGTCAGTTATATATTGTAAAAAATGTGATGGCGCTAAAAAAGTTGTTGAAAATTTATAAAATAGAAATTTATATAAAAAATTTAATATATAAAAAAACCATACATTTTTTGTATGGTTTTTTAACCCACAGATCCCTCCATATCCATTTTAATTAATTGGTTTAGTTCAACTGCATATTCAAGTGGTAATTCCTTTGTAAAAGGTTCTAAGAAGCCCATAACTATGATTTCTAATGCTTGTTGCTCACTCAAACCTCTAGACATTAAATAAAACAATTGTTCTTCACTAACTTTAGATACTGTTGCTTCATGCTCAATTTGAGATTTATTATTATGAACCTTATTTTGTGGAATTGTGTCTGAATGAGATTGATTATCTAAAATTAGAGTATCACACTCAACTCTAGCTTTTGAATTTATCGCATTTGGTCCAATATAAGCAAGCCCTCTATAATTTGCAGTACCTCCTTGGAACGTTATTGATTTAGAGATTATTTTAGATTTTGTTTCCTTACCTAAATGTATCATTTTACTTCCCGCATCTTGATAGACACCTTTTTTTGCAACAGCAATAGATATAGTATCGCCTTGAGATCTATCACCCTTTAATATACATGAAGGATATTTCATATTTATTTTAGAACCAATGTTTCCATCAATCCATTCCATTCTTCCATCTTCTTCAACTAAACTTCTTTTTGTAACAAGATTTAGTACGTTGTCGCTTCAATTTTGTACGGTTGTGTATCTAACTTTAGACCTTTTACCAATGAATATTTCAACAATGGCAGCATGTAAATTGTTTTTTGAATAAATTGGTGCTGTACAACCTTCTATGTAATGTAATTCAGCATCATCTTCAACAACTATCAAAGTTCTTTCAAACTGTCCTGATAATTGATAGTTAATTCTAAAATATGCTTGCAATGGTTTTGAAAGTTTTATTCCACTTGGAACATAAATAAAAGTTCCTCCGCTTCATACTGCAGAATTAAGAGCAGCATACTTATTATCATTATTTTTAACAATCATTCCAAAATATTTTTTAAAAATTTCCGGATATTTTCTAAGTGCTGTATCACAGTCAGTAAAAATAACTCCTTGTTTTTCTAATTCTTTATTTAAATTTTCATAAACTGGTTTTGCATCTCATTGTGCATTTATACCTAATAAAAATTCTTTTTCGGCTTCTGGTATTCCTAATCTTTCAAAAGTTTTTTTAATATTTGTCGGGACATCATCTCAATCATTTGAAATTTTATTGTCCCCTTCTGTGTAGTAATAATAATCATCAAAATTTATAAAATTTAGGTCGGGACCAAAATTAGGTTGAGGAAAGTCATTAAATATTTTTAAACTTTTAAGTCTATAATCAAGCATCCATTCTGGCTCATTTTTATGTCTTGAAATTTGTTTGATTATTTCTTCGTTTATACCCTTTTCCACTTTAAAAGAAGAAACTTCTCCTTCGTTAAAACCGTATTTATAATTTGAAATTTCTTTAATTTCTTTTTCTTGTTTCAATTTTTTCATACTTAAACCTCATTTAATATAATTTTTTTAAATCCATCAGCTGCCAATAAAGCGCAATTAATTCTATTTCCTTGCTTATAAATATCTGAAAATACAATTAATTCATCTAGAATGTTTTCATCACATTCTCCTGTTGTTATTAATTTGTGATAATTTTCTAAATATTTTAATGCTTCTTTTTTATTTTTATTTTTTAAACCATTACATAAAATATCTGAAGCTGCTGTTGCAATAGCACAAGCATTACCATCAAACCTTGAATCTTCAATACAATCTAAATCAAATAACAATTGAACATTAATTTCATCACTACAAGTAGGTGAATCTTGTAATTTTATTATTGCTTCTTTATTATTTAATAAGTTTTTATTTTCAGGTGCTGTATAATGTTCCATAATTATTTGTCTTAACATAATTTTATCGTTTTTATCAATCATATATCTCCTTATATAATTTCATCAATTCAACTATCTGAATCATTTAAAGCTAAAACAAAATTATCAATATCTTCTTTTGTGTTATAAATTGAGAAACTTGCTCTAATAGTAGAATTTGTATTCAGTAATTTGTTTACAAGCCTTGAACAATGCTTTCCAACCCTTACTGATATGTTGTACTTCTTATTTAAAAATGAACCAAAGTCTTGAGCATTTACATTTTTTAAATTGAAAACTAGTATGGGTTCATCATTATCAATATTATAAAAATCAAACTTTTTATATAAATTAGCATTCACTTTACTTCTCAAATATCTTTTCAATTCTTTTGAATGATTAATAATATTATCAATGCCAATTTTATTAATTATGTCCAAACATTTATTAAAAGCATAGATTGCACTTAGATTAAGTGTACCACTTTCAAATTTATCTGGAATATTCGCTAATCTATAATCATTTCTGGTTATATCAATATTATTACCCCCACCATAAACAATTGGGTTCATTAAATTCAATATTTCTTCTTTTGCTCATAAAACTCCTAAACCAAAAGGACCAAACATTTTATGAGTCGAAAAAGCAACACAGTCAACTCCTCATTTAGATACATCAATTTTATTATGAATTACTGATTGAGCTAAATCTAAAATAACAATTATATTTTTATTAAAGCTTTTTATTATTTTAATAATATTTTCAACGTTATTTCTAATTCCGATGGTATTTGAATTTAATGCAAAACTAACTACTTTTACGTTTTTGTTAAGTGTTTTGATTAATTCAGATTCGTCTATTGAAAAATCTTCATTTAATTTTAAATAATTTATTTTAAGATTAAGTTCTTTAGAAAGAACTATTCATGGCAAAAGATTAGAAGCATGCTCAAGTTCAGTTAATAATATTTCATCTGCAGAATTGAATACATTTTTAATTCCAAAAACAATTTGATTTAAAGAATATGTCGTACCACTTGTAAAAATAATTTCTTTTTCACTTGGTGCATTAATAAAATTTTTTATTTTTAATCTTGTTTCTTTTAACATTTCATTTGATAAATACGCATTTTTAAATAAGTTATTATGTGTATTAGCAGCATAAATTAAATCATATTCTGATTGTGCTTTTATTACTTCATCGAATTTAATTGAAGTAGCGGCAGAGTCAAAATAAATTTCCTTTTGGTTATTTTTAAAATAAGTAAAATAACTTTTGTAGTTCATTAAATCATTTCCTTTAAAATACTTGATAGCATATTTTTCTGATCATCACTAATCATAGTATTAATTATTGGTTCAAAATAACCATTAATAATTAATTGGTGCGCGGTTTTTTCATCTAGACCTCTTGATTTTAAATAAAATATTTGATCTGGGTCTAACATACCAATTGCATTTGCATGACTTGCTATTATATCATTTTCATCTATTAGTAAAACTGGGTCTGAATTTGCACTGGCTTTTTCATCTAATAAAAGCAATCTTAACTCTTGATGCGCTTCTGATCCTGATGATCCCTTTATAATATTGCTTGAACACCTTATGAAACCCTTAGAAGTGTCTTTTAAAACATAATAAACTTTTACATTAGAATAAGTATTTCTATATTTATGTTCAATATTTAATACAGAAATTTTATTAAGGTTTTTATTAGCTATTGTTGAACTATAATATTCAACACCAGAGTTTTCTCCATTTAAGTTAACCACGATATTTTCATCAGAATTATAATTAGTTACATTTGCAATATAAAGATCGATGAATGAATTATTATTTAAATTAAAAATAATTTTATATTTTGAATTTTCTTCATTATCTGAATTATAAAAAATAATAGTAACATTAGTTTTCACAGCATCATTTATGTTAAAAGTAATATCGCTATTTAAGTTTTTTATGAAAAGTAAATAATTTGTGTCTTCATTTAATTCTATGTTACTAGGTATATCATCATTTAAATTAATAATTTTTGTATTTTCTATATTATTTAGAACTTTCATTATTTAATTCCTTAATTCAAGAATAACCCTGACTATTTACTTTCTCCACTAATTCATCATTTCCACTTATTACAATTTTGCCATTAATAATCACATGAGCATGGGTTGGTATAACTTTTTTAAAAAATCTGTCGTAATGAGATACCAACACTAAAGCGCTTTCACTTAAATCTATTGAGTTTAAGTTTTTTGCAACCACTTCTAAAGCATCAACATCAAGACCAGAATCAATTTCATCAATTAAACTAAAAATTGGTTTCAATAGTTTTAACTGAAGTATTTCATTTTTCTTTTTCTCTCCTCCACTGAAACCATCATTAACAAATCTTTTCAACAAATGCAGGTCAAAATCAAGTTCTTCAGCTTGACTTTTAATGTCTTTGTATATTTCTTGAAGTTTCATTTTTTTCTCGCTGTGAGCATTTACAATATACTTTAAAAACTCTAAGTTAGTAACTCCTGGAATAACTTGTGGGTTTTGCATAGCTAAAAATAAGCCTAATTTACTTCTTTCATCAACTGACAAATCTAAGATAGATTCACCATCTACTAAAATATCTCCTGATGTAATTTCGTATTTTGGATGCCCCATGATTGACATTAATAATGTAGATTTACCATTACCATTTGGCCCCATTAAAGCATGGATTTCTCCTGATTTTACTGTTAAATTTATTCCTTTAAGAATTTCTTTATCTTCTATTTTTACAAATAAATTTTTTACTTCTAATTTATGCATATTTACTTCCTTTGTATTATTAATTATATTTAAATAGTAAAAAAAATAAACAATTATATTTAAATAATTAAATTTAAATAATATAATATTTAGTCATTTTTTTTATTATAATAATCTTGATAAAAAATTCAAGGAGTGAATAATTTGAAAAAATTACTGACACTGTTAACAAGTGTTTCGTTAGTAGCAACTACTTCACAAATAGTAGTTGCATGTACTTCTAAATATGACCAAAGTGATGCCGATGGTAATTCAATTTTGGTCCATTTTTTAGAAAAATTAGATGGTAAAGCAGAAATTGGTGCTAATGATATTTTAGATAAACTAATTAATGTTTCATCAGGAGTAAAAAATAGAGAAAAATTCTCTATAGATTTACTTAAAATGATTAATTTGTCTTTATTAGCAAATGCAGAATCAAATTATAGTGAAGGTTCAGATAAAAAAGCTGAGTATAACTTAAACAAAGAACACCCTTACTATATAAATGGTTTAGAAAAAATATTAGTAGATAGATGAAAAACTTTATCAGCTGATGTTGACAGACAAATTCAAAATGAAAAAGACAAATATAAAAATGATTATGCTGGAAAATGAGAAAACGAATGAAATAGTATGCTTGTAAATAAATTTAGTGTTTATCAAAAAGACACTAAAGATATGGATAGAGACTTTTTAGAAAAAAAATACAAAGCAGACATATTAATGAATGATTCAAGTAACAATGTTTCAAAAATATTAATAGATATTTTATTAAACACAGATCAACAAGGTGTTACTTGAGTTTCTAGAACAACAGTTCAAGAAAAATATCGTAACTTAAAAGCTGCTGGGGATGATGAAAATAAAGTTAACTCAATATTGGCTTCTGATCAAAAAATGTTGAATCAAATATACAACTCAAGTAGAAAATCAAGCGATGAATGAACTGCTTCAAAATATGGATTTGAATTTAAAGATTGAAAAGAAGTTCAAAATGAAGTTAAAAAAGTTGAAGACATTAAAACAGATGTGCCTTTAGATTTAACTAACTTCACAGTTACCGATGCTGCTTCAAGAAAAGGCTTTATAAGTAATTCACAAAGATTTTTCATGGATAAATGATACACAAATCAAGCTCCCCTTGCTTTAAGCGAGATAACTATCCCTTTTGCAGATGAACATAAATTTGAAGACGGAATTTCATTAAAAAGTTTTGAAAGTACAACATATGATAAATATCAAAAAGATATTATAAAGTTATTAAAATCTTTACAAAATAGTAATCAAGAAACTATTGAATTAAAGGCTGATAACGATACTTCTAATTCAACTTGAAGAAAAATAATGTCTGAAGGTTCTCTTTCAAATACAATTAATGGGAAAGCTACTGTTAAAAAATATGATAAATTATTAACACTTTCAAATAGTTCTGATTTTACACAAGATATTAGAACAGCTGTTTACGATTATGTTCTTAACAAAAATGCAAAAGAGAAAAACTTTGCAGAGTTAAAAGCATTGAAACTTGACGAAAATGACGTAAAAACTTTAGGTACTGCAATTGAGAATATATCAAGAAAAAGTGGTTCAGACTCTAGCAAATTTTATGGTGAATTAAATGATGGACGTCTATTATTAATTGACACATCAGGATTACATATTATAAATATTGACGGGTATAACTATTTATCAAATGATACAGAACCAAAAGATTTAGAAACAAATAAAGGAATCGAAAGCGGAACAATAAATAACAATACTCGTAAAGAGTTGGAAGCATTTAAAGATTTTCATAAACTAACAAATAATGAAAAAATTGCATATATCCAATCTGGAATTGATGATACAAAATACTATGATAAATTAAATACACATATTAATAACAATTATTTAAAATATCTTGCAAATACTTCTTTAATAAAAGGTATTGATGGAGCCGCTACTTCATTTGATTTAATGGAAGAAGTAAAAGAATGAGTTAAAGTAGAATCTTCAACTGATATTTCAAAATATAGTTGATCATCTTCTATCTTTGATTATTTCAAAATTATCAGCACTAATAATCCAAAACAAGAAGATTTCGTTAAACAATTTGTTGTATTTAACTCAGAAGATGAAGTTGGAAAATCATTAGAGAATAGATTTAATACTATGTTAAATACTTTACAATCTATAATCGATTCAGCTCCACCAAACGCTTTTATTAATGAATTCAATAAAAGAAATGAAGAAATCTTGAAGCAATCAGATAAATCAGATTACCCAAAAAAAACAATAAAAAACGATCAAGTTTTTAATGATAATTTGAAATCAATTGCTAATAAAGTATTTTGAAAACCTGGTGATAAAAAAGCAGAAAAGGTCAAAATGGTTAGTTTTTCACTAAAAAATGATTTTGTGAATAATTATTTTAATAACATGGGTAAAGTGATTAGAGGTGATGAATAATGAAAAAATTAATAGGTTTATTAGCAACTTTTAGTATTATCGCTTCTTCATCATCTATAGTTGTTTCTTGTGATAAAGATAATTCTTGGGATGTTAGACCAGATAAAGCTAGATTAAATCCTGACCTTGCTAAAAAACTTCTTGCAAGTATCTCAGGCGATGCTGCTATTGCGAATATGGATTTTGGGGCATTCTTTAGCTCAGATCAAGTTACAAAAATTGTTGTAAATATGATAAATGAATTAATATCAGTTCAATATTCATTTGATTCATCAAATAAAATGATTAGTGATCTTGGTTGACAACAAAAATGAGAAAAAGATGATAAAGGCGGTTTAGAAGAAAGTTTTAAAAATTCTTACGAATCTAACACTCGTTCTATTGCTCAAGATAATTTATTCTTAGAATATACAAAAGCTTTAAGTAATAATGAAAATTTTGATTTTAATACTCAAGCAAAATATTTATATGATTTAAACATTGTAAATGAAACAACTGTTGAGTTAATAGATGGTTCAACTGTAAAAATTAATCCAATCGATAAGGAAAATAAATACGAAAATGTAGTTTTCTTTAAAAGTCAAAATCGTGAAAATAAAGACGAAAAATTTAAAGTTTGAAAATATTCAGGTGAAAAAATAAAAAATTATGATGATCAAGATCAAGTATCACATATGCCAAATATTATTGACTTAACTGACGAGTATTCAGCAGAAAGTTCAGGTACAAAAACTGAATTTGCTTTAGATAAAGATGGTAAGGAAAAAATTAGTGCAAAAACTGCATTATATTTAAGATTCCAACAATACTTTGAATCAAAATTACTTGAAGATATTAATGAAAATCTTTTAACAAAATCATTTTTAGATGCAAATATGTTTAAAGTTAAGCAAAACGATAGTGAAAAAGGAATTTATTTAAATACTGCATCACCTATTTTTTCAAAAACTCAATCTTGAAGTAATAATACTAATGAAAAGTTGAAAACAAATGTTAAAATGGTTTGATCTGTTAAGTATGATAATACAAAAAAAGATCTAAACTTGGAAACTGAATTAAAAAGTAAGTTAAAAGATTTAATTGATTTAGCAACAGGTGAATTAAAGTCTGATAAAAGTATTAAAGATATTATAAAAGAACTTAACAATCTTAATGCAGGTCCATCTTCAAAAGCAGATTACACTCCATATAAAGACGATAAGACTTCATATGATCCATATTTCGGTCAAGGTGGATTTAAAGGGTTTACAATATATAACAATGGTACTTCAATTGGTGATTCACCAATTTCTGGGGCAAATTTTGAAACTGCAATTAAAGATTGAAATCATGGACCTGGTGTAGTATTTAAAAGTCCGGAAAAATATTCATTTACTGATAAAGATAATGGTAACTTAGAAGAAATAGTAATTGTTTTACCAGTTTATATGGTAGAGTTACTAGGTGGTTCAAGTAATGACACTAAGGACATTTATAAATATAAAGGTAAAGGTTCAGAAGACGAAAAAACAATTAGTCTTGGTAAATCATCAAGTAATAATGATGAGTTTAAAGAAATATGAAATAGAGATATTAATAAATCATTGCACTCAAAAGATATCCAGGAACTAATTAATTCTGAAAATGATAAATCAGGTGTTAAAAGAAATTCAATATTAAATCAATTAAAATATTTAGTATCTAAAGATTCAGTCTCAACTGAATTAGCTAAAACTTCACTTTATTCATTATATCTTGATAAAGATTTAGTTTATTATGCAGGTCTATATAATGAAATTGGTAAATATATTAAAACAGAAGATGATAAGGACGACTAAAAAAAACCTATTTATTTGAACATCTAAAATAAAATCGACAGTAAAAAAGTACTTTTATTGTTAAAATTTTATTGAAAGGTGTTCTTTTTATATGGCAAAACAATGAACAAAAAATGAAAAACTTAATATAATTAATGAATCAAAAAAAAATGGTATTTTAAATGCGGCATTAAAGTTTGATATTAGTACTAGCACAATTAAAAGATGAAAATCAGAGGTAAAAGTTAAAGGTGAAGGCGCTCTTGAATGAGGTAGCGGAAACCAGGCAAAAGGAAATATTAAAAAATTTAAATCTCATGATTGAATTTTTAAAGAACCTGATGATATGTGCATTGAAGATTTAAGAGAAACTTTGAAACTGGAGAGCTTTAAAAAAGCATTTACTGAAGACAACTAAGGAAAAGTACTTCGCCATTTTTAATGTTAAAAAAATGTTTTCTTTGAAATTATCTTGTTTATATTTAAAAATTTCAAGGTATGAATATTTAAAATGACTCAAAAATGGAAAACCAAAATATAAAAATTATAATAAAATTTTAGCAATTAAGATAAGATGTCTTTTTTACTTGTTTAAAAAAAGATATGGCTATAATATGATAACTTTGTTTTTAAACAAATACTTTAAAAAAAGTTTAAAACCTTGAGTTGTTTATAGATATATGAAAATAATGAGTTTAAAAGCAGTGAAGAAAAAGAAAGTTCCAAACTATGATAAATCAGGTCCATTAAGATTTGAAAATTTACTAAATAGAAACTTTAAATCTAAAAACATAAATGAAAAATGAGTAACAGATGTAACTTACATAAAAAGTATTAATGGAAATGTATATTTATCTGTTATAAAGGATTTGTTCAATTCAGAAATTATTGATTGAAAGTTATCAGTTAGTTCTAATAATATATTATGTCATACAAATTTAATTAGCGCTATTAAAAAAAGAGGTGCACCAAAGATAATCCACTCAGATCAAGGATCACCATATACAAATGAAACTTGAGAAAGATTATGTAAAAATAATAATATAAATATTTCTATGTCAAGAAGAGGAAACTCCCCAGATAATGGTGCGTGTGAGTCTTTTTTTGGGACTTTTAAAAATGAATGTATATATACATATAAAGTAAAAGAACTACATTATTCAAATATTTATAAAATTATCTCACACTATATAGAGTTTTATAATTATGTTAGACCTTCTCTAAAGCATAAAAAAACTCCATACGAAATTTGTATGGAGAAAGTATCTTTTTAATGTTAATTTTAATTGACAATTTCAATTAGTTTTTTTTATTATAAAATAAATCTTGAGGTGAACAAATATGGATCAAAGCTGTATATTTTGTAAGATTGCAAATAAAGAAATTAACTCTAACATAATTTATGAAAATGAATACACAGTATGTTTTTTAGACTTATCTCCAAACTCAGAAGGTCATTGTTTAGTTATTCCTAAAAAACACTATGACGATTTCGAAAGTACAGATATTAGTTTAATATATGAAGTTATGAAGACAAAAAAAGAGGCTATAAAAATATTAAATAAATCTTTAAAACCAAAAGGATATAATTATGTATCAAATCAAGGCGTAGAAGCATTTCAAACTGTATTTCATTACCATGAGCACATAATTCCAAAATATGTTAAATCTGATGGATATACATTTAAAATTAATAAAAACACAGATGATTTACCTGTATCTGAAATATATAAAAAAATATCTGAATTTAAGGAAAATTAGTTTTTTTTAGGTTTTTCAAAATGCCTTAAAAAACTTCTTCCATCTTCAGATAATATTCTTGGTGTTCAATTACTATTGGACACTTTTTTTAACTCTTCATTAACTCTATATAACCGAGCATCTAAACTATCTAATGTTGATATAATTATGCTTTCTATCAGTAACGGCTCAATCGGTGATCCAAATTCATTTTTTCCATGACTTGATAATATAACATGTTGCAACTTAATTGTGTCTTCAGATTCAATTTTCAAACTTTTTGCTTTATCAAATACAAAATTACTTCCTATTGATATATGTCCTAGTAATTTTCCTTTTGAAGTATACTCACTCGCATTTTTTCCCTCTAGTTCAATTACTTTACCAATATCATGCAAAATAGCCCCACAATAAACTAAATCTCAATCAATTTCAATAAATGAATATACTTTTTTTAGAGCCATTGCAGCTTCTAAAATTGAACTACTGTGTCAAAATAATCCACCAACGACGTTATGATGAATACTTACGGCTGCTGGATAGTTTTTAAAATCTTCTTCATACTCTTTTAATAAACTTATTGTAATATTTTTATAGTTATCATTTTTTAAAGACTCTATAAAATTTAATAATTCTTTAAATTTTTGGTCTATATTTAAAGGAGCATTAATTGAGAACATATCGTGAGAGATTTTATAATCATCAAATTCTTCTTCTTGAATAATAACATAGTTATTTATTTTTAATTGTAATTGGTGTCTATAACTATTTATATTCGCTTCTATTTTAACAATAGAACCAGCTTTCAAATTTAATATATCATCATCAGAGACATTTCATAATCTGGCTTCTATTCTACCTGTTTTATCAATTAGGTGAACTATTAAGTAATTGAGACCATTGTTTCCAGTTGATAAAACAACTCTTTCAATTCTTGCTGTTAAATTTACACTTTTTGCTTCTAAATTTAAATCACTTATCATAAATGCTCCTTATTTTAATTAAATTAAATAACCTGGGTTTTCTATTAAATTTGTTAAAACATCAATAAACTTTAAAGTTTTATCTATACTTACGAACTTGTTGTTATATGAAATATTTAAATTTAAATTATTATACATAGTTCCATCATTATTAATAAGTTGATTAATATTATTTAATGAGATTGAAAAAATAGATTCATCATATATATTAAAACTTGATATAACATTTCTATATTCTATAAAATCGTATATAACAAAATCGGTTTTTTTATAGCTTAAATTAGAGTTATTAAATATATTTTGAATATCAAAAATATTTAAATTGTAATTAATATGACTAAATGTTTTTTTAAAAAAATCTGTATTTGTTTTTTTGATTATTGTTATATTTTTTTCATCTTTATTTTCATAAAAATTTAAACTATCCAATGACATTGCTAACGCTTTTATTAGAAGAGTTGAAGTTTTAATTTCTATGTTTTTTTCAAATGAAGGTTTATAAAGAATGTCTTGAAGATTCAATAATTGATTTATATTTAAAGATAGATTAATTGATGAATTTGTATTTAAAAATTCTACTTTTTCTGATTGCAAATTGTCTTTTTTAATATTTATTTCTTTTTCTTTATATAATGACCCATTAATTTCAGAGTTTGTTTTTTTGTCTTGATTAAAATCATTTAAAGTGCTAAGGTCTTTTTCGACTTTAGTATCAATTATATCTTTTTTTTCAAAGTAATTATTTTTTTCATTTATAGAATTACTTAAACGTTTGCTATCCAATAAATCATTAAATTTTTCTTTTTCTTTTTCTAAATCTTTTTTGATTTCTTCTTTAATAATATTTTCTTGATTAAATTTTGGAATAAATGTTTTTGTTTCTTCCTTAAAAACATTATTTTCCATTTCCAATGAAGTATTATTTGTAAAAAAACTTAATTCCTGAGTGATTGAGTCGTTTATCTGAACTAGATTTTTATTAAGTAGATCATGTTCTTTTTTACTTACGTTTATTTCTGTTCTTGGTAATGTATGATTATTAAAAATTATTTTATCATTTAAGTTATTAGGAGCGATTTGAGTTTCTTGATCTAGTTTTTTTTCTAATGAATCAACTATTGGGTCTGACTCAACATTATCAAAATTATCAAAATAATTAAATTCATCAAGACCTTCTCTTAAAGTATCGTTTATATTATTAGGTTCTTTAGTAAGTTCTAAAAGTTCATTGTGTGTAACAACTTCAAAAAGTGTATCATTACAAGATACAATAAGCGAATCAATTATATATACATTTTTGATAACTCCATCAATTGGTGATATTACATTAACTTTTTCTAATTGAGTTGAAATTGTTGTTAAAACATCACCAACTTTAACTGGCTGCCCTTCTTTAACAAAAACTTCATCAACTATGCCTTTTAAATTTTTGTTATTATTAAAAAATATACGTTCCATTATTATTTCGCCCCTTTTATTAATACTTCATATAAGTATTTTACACTATTATTATAGAGTTTTAAAACAAAAAACCTATTTAAGTATTAATAAAAAGAATATTCATGAGTATTTATTTTTTAATTAAATTATTTATTGTTTCTTTATTAATCGGTTGTTCTCAGGAGTTATTTTTTCTAGCAAGTCTACCAATGTGTACAAAACCTGATATTTTTTTTATGCTACTAAAGTTATCCTTCGTTACTCCTCCACCTACTAAAATTATGGTTTTTAAATCTAGTTTTTTTAACTTATTTAAAATATCAATACCATTTGCAAGATCTAAACCTCCCGATGTTAAAACTGATGTGACATTTAATTTATTTAATATTTTATAACTTTTGACAAAATTATTAACTTCATCAAAAGCTTTATGAAAAGTTATTTCTTTATTACCTTTTGCTTTAATAACTTTTTTTAAAAATTTAATATCAATTTTATTTTTTTTAGTTAATGCACCAAAAACAATACCGTTTGCTTTTGTTTGTTTTATAAAACTAATGTCTTCTAATATTTGTTTTTTTTCTTGTTTAGAATAAACAAAATTTTCATGCGTTCTTCTAACAATTACATTTATAGGTAATTTAGATAATTCAGTTGCTTGTTTTATTAAATCAAAATCTGGCGTTAAGCCTCCAACTAATAAGTCTTTACAAAGTTCAATTCTATTTGCACTAGTATTATTAATATCTTTAACGTCTTCTAAATCTTTTGCAATTACTTCTAGATACATTATAAATATCTTTCTAAAATTCTAACTTTATCTAATCTTTCTCAACTAAATTCTTTTTTACCAAAATGTCCATATTTACTTGTTCTAAAGTAAACCGGTTTTTTTAAATCTAATGAGTCAATAATTGATTGAACTCTAAAATCAAAAGTTTCTTCAATTGCTTTGTAAATTATTGCATACGGAACTTTATTTGTTCCAAAAGCTTCGACAAAAATTGATATTGGCTTAGATACTCCGATTGCATAACTTAATTGGATTTCTAATTGGTCCGCCAGACCTGCAGCTACAACATTTTTAGCTACATATCTCGCCATATAAGCAGCACTTCTGTCAACTTTTGATGGATCCTTCCCCGAAAATGCTCCACCACCATGTCTAGAATAACCACCATATGTATCAACAATTATTTTACGTCCTGTTAGTCCTGTGTCGCTTTTAGGACCACCAATAACAAATCTACCAGTTGGGTTAATCAAAACTTTAAAATCTGTATTTAGATTATGTTTTTTTGCAATAACATTCATTATATTTTCTTTGATAAAATTTTTAAATTCTTTTTCATCATAGTTTTCATCATGCTGAATAGACATCAATATTGTATCAATTCTTGGGTTTTTTAAATTTTCATAATCCATTGTAACTTGTGATTTCATATCAGGCTGAGCAAATTTAAATTCATTCAACTTTCTTAGTTTTGAAGCAAGATGAACTAAATCGTGAGCTAATTGAATTGCACAAGGCATATAATTTGAAGTTTCATTTGTTGCATAACCAAACATAATTCCTTGGTCTCCTGCACCCATATCTTCTTTATCAACACCAATTGAAATATCTTTTGATTGTTGATTAATTTTAATAACTATTTCACAATTTTCAGGATCAATACCTGTTTCACCATTTTTGTAACCTACTCTTTTTAATACAAATTTGGCAATTTCTTTGTAATCTACTTTAGCAGATGAAGATATTTCTCCTCCTATAACTAAATAATTATCTGTAACAAAAACTTCACATGCAACTTTTGAATTAGAGTCTTGTTCAAGACAAGCATCTAATATTGCATCTGATATTTGATCGCACAGTTTATCTGGATGTCCTTCTGAAACTGATTCACTAGTAAAAAATTTTTTCATATTATCTCCTTATTTTATAAATAGCATAATAATAATATCAAAAACTATATATTATTTATTATTGTTTTGAAAATTTCTATATTATTTTTTTCATAAAAAACATAATGTTTTTTAGAACTCAATTTATCAATTTTTAGGTCTTTTAACTTTTCATCATTAAATATATTAATAAATGTATTTTTTTTAACAAAAATATCAATACCCGGTAGTAAAAATACGTATTTTTTAACATTTTTTACTATGTTTTTTTTAATTTTTGAATTAATTTTTCTTATTTGTAATAAGTTTTTCATTTTTTTATGTGATACAAAATCGATATCAATAATATTATTATCATCAATTTTTGAAACACAATCTTCAATATATATTTTTTGTTTTATTTGTATATTAGTAGAAATTAATGAGGCCATTAAAATCTTAAATATAACTTTGAAACTTTTATGTATTATCTGATTTAAATGCATTGAAACAAAAATAATTTTTTTTATTCTTTTGTTATCACTAAAATAAGACGCTAAGTTTGACCCAAAACCTTCCCCTACTAAAAATATTTCCTTATCTGAATATTTTGTAGATATATAAACTATAATTTCTTCTAAATCTAATAAATGACTTCCCATATTTAAGTTTTTATAAAACTTATTTTCGCCACTTCCTCTTTGATCATATGAAATTACAGAAACATCACTATTATTTTTTCTTACATATTCTTCAAAATTTTTAAAACTTTTTCTGGAAAGTCCATAATCATGAACACATATTAATATTTTTTTTGAAACAGGTAATATTTCACCTAGCCATCTCAATTCATAGTTATCACTTGTTATAAAAAACTTTTTCTTAATTAGTTCATTTTTAACAATTCTTTTATGCTTTTTTGTTAGTTTTTTAGATATTAAGTATCTAATAATAATTAAAAGTAAAATAAATAAAACAATTCCAATAATTATTCATATTAAGAATTTATTCATATTAATAACAAAAATCCTCTCATAAAATTAAAATAATAGTTACAATAATAACTATTATTTAGGTTATCCCCCTCTTGAAAGGTCTAAGGCGTAGACATCAAATTGTCCCATGAATCAAAATGCAAATATTACATTTTGTCTTCTTATAATAAATTCATCATTCCCCATTACGTTAATTGCTTCATAAATTAAATTACCGGCATCTTGTTCTAAATTGATTCTCATTCTTTCAAAATCATAAATAGTTGATCTACCATACATTTCATTTTTTCTTTCGAATTCGACCTCAGTAAGAACTCTTTGATAAGTATCAAGATACTTGTGATTGTTTCTAAGTCTTTGCTCAATACCTTTACAAATATTTTTGATTTCTTTATCTAATGCGAATAGAGCTTCATGTAAATTTCTTAATTTATCATGTCTTTTCATTGTATGTCCTCCATTCAATCTAATTGAATTAATTATACCAAATTACTACTTATTTACAATTGAAAGACTTAATTATATTTTTAATTATTTTTACTTAAAAATATAATTAATATTCATTAATCCTTGATATATTAATAACTTTATTGTTTGTATCATCTATTTTAATTATAACAGCTGATATTTTTGCAGGTTTAGTTGAAGGCACAAATTTAGTTTGAAGACCTAGTTTTTCTTTAATAATCACTTCTTCTGGATTTACACCAATTACAGAATCAAAAGATCCAGTCATACCAACATCAGTTATGTAAGCAGTTCCATTAGGCATTATTCTTTCATCTGCAGTTTGAATATGAGTGTGAGTTCCTAATATTGCTGTAACTTTACCATCATAATTAAATGCAAACGCTAATTTTTCAGCAGATGCTTCTGCATGAAAATCTACAATATGTATGTTTGAAGTATCTTTAAAAATTATTTCATCAAAAGCTTCATACGGATTATTTACATTATCCATAAAAACTTGTCCCATTAAATTTGTTACTCTTATTTCTTTATCTTTAAATTTAAAAATGTTAGTGCCCAAACCTGGAAGGCTTTTATTCATATTCAGAGGTCTTAGAAGGTCTTTTGAGTTAGAAATATATTCTAATGTTTCTTTTTGTTTAAAAATGTGATTTCCACTTGTAATAACATTTATTTTTAACTGTTTTAAAAAATTATAATGATTTTTATTAATCCCTTTTCCGTGGCTAATATTTTCGCCATTTGCAATTATAAAATCAATTTGATGCTTTTTAACTATAATATTTAATTTGTTTGATAATACATCACGTCCAGGTGAACTAAAAATGTCACCAATAAATAAAATGTTCATTATATTTCTTTTTCAATACTTTCTATAAAGTCATCTTTTGATATTTTTTCCTTTTTAAATTTTTCAATTTCATTTTTAATATATTTAGTTTTATTTACAAATTTAAGTTTTTCTTCTAAATCTTTTAAATAAGAAATCGTTTTGCTTATGCTATCATGAATTGCACTCTTTGAAACGCCTATTTCTTCAGCTATTTCTTGCAATGAATAATTTTCAAAAAAGTACAGCTCAAAATACTGTCTTTGTTTTTCTGTTAACAAGTTTTTATAATAATCATAAAATTCAGATATTAATAAATTTTTTTCAAAATCCATATTACTCATCTTCATCATCTTCCATAAAATCAGCAGTTAGATCATATATGTAATCATCCACACTAAATTTTTTCAAATCATCAACCTTTTCTCCAACACCAATTAATTTAACAGGTATATTAAGTATATCCTTAATAGCCAACGCTATTCCACCTTTACTAGTACCATCCATTTTAGTTAATACAATTCCAGATACATCGGTTGCTTCTGAAAATGATTTTGCTTGATTTACACCATTTTGACCAGTTTGCGCATCAATAACCAATAACCTTTCGTGGGGACCATCTTTAATTGACTTTTGAATAATTTTTGTAATTTTTTCTAACTCCCTCATAAGATGTTCTTTATTTTGAAGTCTACCCGCTGTGTCAACTAGTAATAAATCATAATTTTTATCTACTGCAATTTTAATTGAGTCAAAAACAACACTTGCAGGATCTTTTGAGTTATTGGGTGGTTTAACTAAATCAACGTTCTCAAGTCTATTTTTACATCATTGCTCTAATTGCTCAACAGCACCAGCTCTAAATGTATCTCCTGCTGCAATTAATACTTTTTTTCCTTGCTTACTATAATAATTTGCAATTTTAGCAATGCTAGTTGTTTTACCAACACCATTTACTCCAACAATTAAAAAAATATTTAATCTATTATCTTGAAAATTTAATTCTGATTTAACTTTTCCAGATCCAATATAAGCTTTATATATTTCTTCGGCTAAAATTTCTTTTATATCATTAAAATTATGTTTAGGTTTTACTTTTCTTTGCACATTATTTGATATCTCTAAAACCATTTTCATGCCCATATCAGTTTTTATTAAAATATTTTCAAGTTCATCATAAAAATCACTATTTACAACTTTATATTTTTTGGTTAATTTTTTGATATCAGTTGAAAATGTAAGTGTATTTTTATGCTCTTTTTTATGTTTTTTTTCTTGTTTCTTTAAAGATCTTCGCTCTTTTAAATTACTTCAAAATCCCATATTTTTTCACCATTTTCCATATTTAATTGTATAATAAATTTATTAACTAAAAAAATTTATAAGGTGATTTTATGAAAAAAATACTTCAAATGATTTTGGCACTTGGTTTAACAGTTACACCTGCATCAGCAAGCTCTTTCAAAAAAACAAGTGTAAGTTCATCAAAATACTATGACTACATTGAATCATGAAACGAATATCTATATTACAAATTTGATAGTTCAAGTACAGAGGAAAGTTTTGTAAAGAAAAATTTTAAGAGCATAATTACTGAAAATTTTGAAGAAGAAAGCTGGTTTAAAAGCTTTAACAAAGATATTAACATTAAATTTTTATCATATAAAAAAGATAAATTGAAAGTGAGTTTTTTTAATAAAAAAAATTCAAATATTCTTGAAAACGAAATTGCAAAGGAATTTACTTTAGTTTTATATAACTATGACCAAATGAATAAGTTTATTAAAAATACACAAGATTATTTAAAAATGAATCCTATTTATATTGATAAAAACAATTATGTTCAAATGGAAATTGAACATAATATAGAAAATAAATTTAAGGGATTTATTGATTGGTATGGAAATGAGTTATTGTATCTAAATGATATAAATGAATTTTTTGAATTTTTAGATTTTGATGCAATTAATCAAACTTTAGAATTAGATAATAATCTAAAAGCTGATTTTTTATGTAATAGTAATATTAAATTTTATTTTAAAAGAAGATCAATGCAAATAAGAAAAAATATAGATAATAAAATTAATTTTTCAAAAGACTTAGAAGTTATTAAATTTAATATTTCAAATTGATTATCAAAAAAAGTGTATTTAAATAGTTATGATAAGAAAAGCTATGATTTTTTTAATATTGAATCTTTTGACTATAACAAAGGAATAGTGACTTTTTCATTAAATGAAAAATACTTTGATATACCACTTATAATGTCACTAGAAAAAAAATAAATATAATTTAAAAAACTCTTTGTAAATATAAAGTGGGAAAATAAATTCTAGAATTATTATATTTTAACACCAACACTAGTTGGCGTTTTTCAAATTAATCTTTTTTGAATTCTTTCATTGTTGTACCAATTAATATGATCATTTATTTCATTGTAACTCATTTTCTAAGTAGACATATGATTTAAATATTCTCCTTTTAAACAACCAAAGAAATATTCAATTTCTCTATTGTCAAGAGAGTTACCGATTCTACTCATGGATGTTTTACAATTAAGCCTTTTTAATAAGTCTTGAACTTTTACACTTGAATATTAAGTACCATGATCTGAATGCAAGATATAATTAGTTTTATTAATTTTTTTAATTGTGTTTACAACTAATTCAGAATCATTTCTATCTGATAATAACCAAGACTCAATTTTCTTTGTTTTATGACTGATTGCTGCAGAAAGATAAAAATTATTTCCTTTTACTAATCCAGGAATATATGATACATCTGTTGCAATTATATTACCCATTTCAGGGTTAAATTTCTTTTTACTAAGTCCACAAATTTTACACTTGTATTTTTTAACTCCTGGCTTCTTTTTCTTCTTCTTGTTTTAATAAAAAATCCTCATCTTATCATATAATTTCTTAAAGTTTTATCATTGATTGTAATGCCTTATTCACCTAGTAAAATAGCAATTTTTCTACTTCCATAAATAAATTTTGAGTCAATCAATATTTTTCCTCTATTTTTTTAAATAATCCAATTTATAAATTCTTAAAATTTGTTTTTTATAAAAAGAAGTTCTATGGAGTTTTAATATTCTAGACTTAATATTAATATTTAAAGTAATTAAGCCTTTTAATGCATTTTTATCTTTTTTATTTCGTTGAAATTTAATTCAATCTTCAATAATTTCTTTTTTATGTTCCTCATTTAAATCACCGATTATACCAGGTATATCAGAGTCATCTCTTTTTTTCGGTCTGCCTGATCAGCTTTTTCTTAATAAACTTTATACCATAATTATCTAGTAAATTAGCTTTAATTCTTATTCTTTTTTGAATATTATAAGAATATTTTATAAATTTCCCTTTTATTTTTTTGTAATTAATTACCGCCTTTATTATTCCTTCTGTTTTAAATACATTTATTATTTTGACTCATTGTTCAATAGTTAAATTTTTTGACATAAAAAATTCTACACCTATTTCTAGTGTAGAATTTATTTTTCACTATTTAAATTTAAACAGATATTTAATAAATAAGTTAATTTTAGTAATTATAGATATTAAATTTATTTTTTTTCATTTTTCATATTAATGAATTCTTGTAACTCTTCAAATTTACCAGTTCTGATAAAATGTACAGTTTCTTCAATATTTAAAAGTTGTTCACTTGCACGTTCTAAGTTTTTTAATTGTTTAACAATAGTTATTATTTTAACGGCATCTTCTTTATTTTTTGAATTTAATATTTTTTCAGCTAAAGTCTTGTTTATATCATTAAATTCATTTGTCAATTGTTCTTCAACTTCAATTACTTTTTTGTGTTGATCTTCATTAAAGTTTTCCACTAAATTTAATATAATATTGAGCATTTTATTTACAAGATTAAACATTTTAGAAATTTGTTGGAGCTCAATTGTTTCAGGTTTATATTTTAAAGAAAAGTAACAAATATTTTTTGCAACGTCAGCAATTCTTTCGACTTCCCTACAAATTAAAACACCACCAACTGCTAATCTAAGGTCTCCTGCAACCATTTGTTGTTTTGCGATTTTTCATAAAGCCATTCTTGTAAAGTTATTTTGCATATCATTTATTTTAATATCATTATCTATAACTTCTTGAGCTAATTGATAGTTTTTTGTTTTTAATGAATCAAAAGTACTTGCGTATTGCGCTTTTGTAGATTCTATAATTGATAATAAATCTTTTTTTATTATTTCTATATCTCTATCTAATATTTTATTGTATGACATTTGCTTCACTTTCCTTTCTACTATCCAAATCTACCTGAAATGTAGTCCTCTGTCTTTTTATTTTTTGGATTTGTAAATATTTTTTTTGTTTTATCATATTCAATTAACTCACCATTCAAGAAGAACGCTGTATAATCACTAACTCTGGTTGCTTGAGCCATTGAGTGAGTTACTATAACAATTGTAAACTCTTTCTTTAATTTTAATATTAATTCCTCAACTTTTAAAGTGGCAATTGGATCCAATGCACTTGTTGGTTCATCCATCAAAAGTATTTTAGGTTTCATTGCAATTGCCCTAGCAATACATAACCTTTGTTGCTGTCCTCCACTTAAACTTAGAGCTGAGTCTCTTAAATAATCTTTTACGTCATCTCATAAAGCAGCTTTTTTTAACGAGTCTTCAACAATTTGATTTAAAGCAGCCTTATCTTTTACACCTTGGTTTCTTGGTCCAAAAGCTACATTATCATATATAGATATAGGAAATGGGTTTGCTTTTTGAAAAACCATTCCAACATTTGTTCTAAGATTTACAACATCAACTCCCTTTTCATATATTTTTATATTATTAACTTCAATTTGACCTTCTAAATAAATATTATTAACTAAGTCATTCATTCTATTTATAGATCTAATTAAAGTAGATTTACCACACCCAGATGGTCCAATAAATGCAACTACAGTGTTTTGTTTTATATTCATGTTAATATTTTTTAGTGCTTGTTTAGTTCTATTATAATAAAAATTAAAATCATTTATTTTAATTACTTCTTGTCTCTTGCTAATTGGAAGATTCTGAGGAGATTTTGTATATATTTGATCTTCTGAGATTTCTTGAATTTCTTCTTGATTTAAATCTTCATCTATTTTTAGTGTTACTTTTTCATTTGATTTTGGCATATAATAACCTAACCTCCTATTATTTTGAATCAATTCTTTTTTTAGAATCTTTAATTATATCTTTAATAACTTTTTTTCTTATTTTACTATTTTTATAATAAATTCTTATATTTTTAAAATTTATTAACCTTCATAATTTTTTGAATCTTCTTCTAATATTTTTTAATAATCTTTTGAAACCTTTTTTATAATTATATTTAAATATTGAGTTATAAAGTAGAATAAATCTATTTTTAAATGTAATTTTTTTATGAAGTGGATCTAATTTATTACTTATATATCTGCTTAAAAATATAAGACCAAGAACTAATAATATTGTAACAAACGCAATTTGATAAGCAGTTCCTAAAAGTTCAGCAGAACTACCTTCAGATGCTAGCATATAAATTTCAGTTGTTAAAGTTGCTCCAGAAGAAAAGAATCCATCACTTGGCATTCTAACAGCAGTACCCAATGTTAAATATACAGGCGCAGATTCACCAATAATTCTTGAAATCGAAAGGATAATTGTTGTCATAAATCCCTTAAGTGAGTTTGGTATAACAACCTTAAACATAACCCCAGTCTTAGACATTCCTATTCCATAAGCCGCTTCTTTGTATAAAGTTGGTACAGAAGTAATTGAATCTTCAAACGATGTAATCATTGTTGGCATTATAACGATTGTCATTGTTAAACTTGCTGCAAATATAGACATAGGTAAACCAATAGCTGTAACAAATAAACTTAAACCAAAAACTCCGAAAACAATACTTGGAGTTGATGCCAATACATTGATGCTAAATCTAATTACTTTTGCAAATTTACTATCTTTATGTGCATACTCAGCTAAATATAAAGCTATAAATAATGATAAAGGAATTGCAAATATTATTGTTGATATTACCAAAAGTATTGTTGTAAGTAATAATGCAAATATCCCAGACCTTTGTCCTGAAATCTCTAAAAATGAATGATAGTTAAAATTCATAACACCTTTAAAAATTACAGTTAATAATATTCAGGATATAAAACCTATTATTATTGCAGTAGAAGTTATCATAAATGTTTTTAAAGTTAAGCTGTGAGTTTTTTTTCAGAATCTTGATTCTGTATTTGTTTTTACTAAAACATCTAATTTATGTGGATCATAAGAATAATTTTTGTTAAAACCAGTTGTTGCAAATTTTTTATTTTTCTTATGTTTATTATTTTTTCTGTTACCAACATTACCAATTGCGATAATAATTAAATTTATGACTATTACTACAATAAATAACACAAGACCAATTGCATATAAAGATGATTCATGAGTAGAACCATTATTTTCAAGCATTTCTAATCCTATTGTACCTGCTAAAGTTTTAATAGATGAAAATAAAAATCCTAAAAAGCCATCATCTGTGTTTAAACCTCTAGCAGAGTTACCTGCTATTAGTATAACAGCCATTGTCTCACCAATAATTCTTGCAATACCTGTTATAATAGCGGTGATTATTTTTGGAGTAGCTGACACTAGAACAACGCTGTATGTAGTTCTTTCTTTAGTCATACCAAGTGCTAACGAAGCATACTTATGACCTTCAGGAACTGCTTCAATTGCATTAATTGAAAGTGCTATCATTGTTGGCAATGCCATAAATGATAGAGTTAAACTTGCAGTCATCATGTTTGCACCAGTTGGTGCACCCATTTTTACAAACATAGGTCCAATTTGATCGATTGCAAATAATCCAAATACAACTGAAGGAATACCTGCAAGTAATTGTATAAATAATATTACAAATTTTTTAGTTCTCCCTTTTAAATATTCACATATAAATAATGAACTAAAAATTGTTAATGGGATTGCAAATAGCAGCGATATAAATAACATCATTAATGTAGACAATATAATTCTACCTATACCATAACTTGAATCAGTTGATCCGTCTTTTCCAGGAGCTCATTCCCCTGTGAAAATAAATTTAAAGAAAGGGAATTCTTTAAAAAATGTAACTGACTTGTAAAGTATAAATGAAACCAATATTGCTAAAATCAATATTACAATCACAGTCATGAAAATTATTAGATTTTTTGAAGCAACATCAATTTTTTTAAGTTTAGACTTATATTTTTTCATTGTTCTATTTTTATCTTTCATAATTCTCCTAACTTCCTTTATTCTCTTGAAGTTCATTAAATATAATCGATTTAACTAAACCTTCTTTTTTAAAAGGATTACTTTCATCATTAGATAAACTATTCAAGTATTTAAAGAAGTTTATTATGCTATCAAAGTTCGAACCCAAAATATTTGTTATACATATGAAAGGTCTTTTAAAAGTATAACCAGTTTTAGAAATTATAAAATCATCGTTGTTTTCAAAAGTTTTGCTTTCTTTTCATTCTAATGTTAAAGTGTCTAACTCATAGGGTTTATTGCCTTCAGTTAGTGGTGAAGCTAATTTTTTACCATCAATTCCGGCTAACTTAATTCCACTATTAGGATCAATGTTTTGAATAAAACCATTAGAAACATATCCAAAACCAGAAGATAATCTTATTTGCTCTATCATTGCTCCATTTGAGTTAACTACATTTGATGTTGGCATTTTTTTTATTTTAGTAATATCAGAAAAAGCACTTCTTGTACCCGATCCATCTTCTCTTGTATAAGTTGGTATTTTTGCTTCACCTTCTGATGAGTTGTTGTTGTTAAATTCAATTAAATCATTTACATTTTGATAACTATTTAGTAAATCATTTGCAAAATCATGTCATGTTATATTTCCTTGATATAAAATAGATAAAAAGTTTTCATTCTCTTTTCTGTTTGATAATTTAAAGTTAACTAAATCATCAATTGAAATATTATTAATTTTTGTTTTTCAATAACTAGGAGAATTAAAAATTATACCTATTGCATCAATTGCAAATTTTATTGAAAGATATCCATTTGATTTTGAAACTTCTTTCTTTTTAATTTCATTTATATATTCTTCTATTTCTTCATTGCTTTGAACTTCTCTAAATGAATTTTCAACAAAACTATTCCCACTTGTCAAAGTATCTTTTTTTGCATCTTTAGATATAAATCCTGCAGCATACATTCCTTTTTCAACACCACCAACACCAGCTTGGCTACCTGTTGAATTATAAACAAAATCCCCACCAGACTCATACTCACTATATGATTTAGTAGATAGCTGCATGAATGGGTTAACACTTGTACTTCCTCCAATTACAATTGAGTTTTTTGGAGTAACCAAAGTTCATATTCAAAATCCTAACATTATTATTAAAAAAATTACTAGAGAAACACTAATTTTTTTACTCACTTAAATATTCTCCTTTAATAGTTAATTACTATTAGTTATTTTTTTTGCATCAACTAATTTAATTTGTACTATTTTAGTAATACCTTTTTGCTCCATTGTTGCACCAAATAGTTTGTCACAATTTTCCATTGTTCCAATTCTGTGAGTTACAATAATGAATTGTGTATTATTTATAAAAGTCTTAATATATTTTGCAAACCTTTCAACATTGGCTATATCCAAAGGAGCCTCAACTTCATCTAATATAACCAAAGGTATTGGTCTAACTTTTAATATTGAAAACAATACCGAAAGTGCAACCATTGATTTTTCACCACCACTTAATAAATTTAAGTTTGATATTTTTTTTCCTGGTGGTGCTAATTTTAAGTCTATACCTGTGTTAAGAATGTCTTCGGGATTTGTATAAATTATTGAGGCATTGCCTCCCCCAAACAAGGTTGCGAATGTTTCTGGAAGAACTTTATTTACATCAGTAATTATTTTTCTAAATTGGTCAATCATTTGATGATCCATATCAACTATTGCACCTTTTAAATTTTTTATTGACTCATAAATTTCATTAGATTGATTTAAATACATTTCATATCTTGAATTTTCTTCTTCATATTCTTGGATTGAATCAAGATTTATATTACCTAAATTTGTAATTTTTAATCTTAGCTCTTTAATTTTTTCTCTTACTTCTTTTTCGTTGTCTAATTTATTTTCTTTTATTTTTAAAGCATTTTCATAAGTCATATTATAATCTTGAGCAAGATGTGCTTTTGCATTAGTTTCTTTTTCTAATAATAAATTTTTATCAGAGTTAATTGATGAATACTTTTCTTTTAAAACACTTAACATATTTCTATCTTCTTCAAGAGATTTATATAACTCATTTTGTTTTTGGCTTGATTGATCTTTTAATGATCTAATAACATTAATTTCTTTTTCAATTTCTTGTTTTAAATTATTTGATTCAGCAATTTCTTCAATTAATTTTATAATTTGCTCATCAATTGATTTATATTCTATTTCTTCACTACTTAATTCTTTTCCTGTTAAAATCCTAAACTCATCTTTTATTTTTGTTAATTGTTTTTCTAAACTTTCTGATGTTTTTTTAGATGTTGCAATCGATGCTTGAATTTCATTGTGGTGTTCTCTTTGCAAATCAATTTCTTCAGATAGATTTAATATTTGTTTTTCAATTTCTTCTTGATTTATAATTAATTGTTTTTTTTCTTCTTCAAGTTGTTCAATTTTATTAGCATCAAATAAATTCAAATTTTTATTTTTTTTGCTTCCACCAACAACTGCACCATATGGAAGAATCCGTTGGCCATCTAAAGTAATAATATGAAATTTAGAATTTGTAACTTTTGAAAGATTTATTGCATTATCAAAATTATTTACAAACAAATAATTAGACAATAGATAATCAACTATTATTTTGTATTTTTTTTCTATTGAAACAATTTCATTTCCAAAACCTATAAATCCATCTGTATTTTTTATAACAAACTTAAGTTCGTCATTAATATAATTTGCTCTCAGAGTATCCAATGGTAAGAAAGTGGCGTACCCTCCCTTATTAGATTTTAAAAATTCTATTGCATTTTTTATGTTGTTTGTATTTTTTACAATTATATTTTGTAAATTATTTTGTAAAGCTTCAGAGATTGCTAACTCATGTTCCTTTTTAACTTTTATAAAATCAGATACTGTTCCAATAATACCAGGTAGTATATTTTTATTTTCTAAAATATTTTTTACACCATCAAATAAATTATCTAATGAATTTTTTTTAATAATTAAATTTTCTATTAATACCTCTAATTTAGAAATTGTTTTATTTATATGTTCTAATTCATTATTTAATTTATATCTTTTAGAAGACAAATCATCAACTTTTATTTTTTTATCATGCTTTTCATTTAAAAGTTTTGCAAGTCTACTTTCTTCAGAATCAATTTGAACTTCAATTTCTTTTGACTGTGACTTTAAATCTGATATTTTATATTCATTGTCATCGATGCTAGACTTTTCTTTTTTTGATTCTAATGTAATCTTTGCAACTTTTAATTCACTTATTTTTTCAACTATTTTTGTGAAGTCCTTATTAAGTTTAGAAAGCTCTTTCTCATTTTCACCACTAGTTGATCTAAGTTGATTGTATTCTAAAGTACTTTTGCTAATATTTTTTTCTAATATATTAATTTCTGTTTGAATATCAGCTTTTTCTTTAGATAAATCTTCTAGTTTATTTTTGTACAATAAAATGTCATTTAAAAGTACAGAAACCTCAATTTTTTTTAGTTCCTCAAAAGTTTCACTATATTCTTTAGCTTTTAAAGATTGTTTTTGTAGGCTTGGTAACTTTCTTTCAATTTCATTTATAATATCATTTATTCTATCTAAATTTTCTTGAGTTCTTGACAACTTTCTTATTGCTTCTTCTTTTCTCTTTTTGTATCTAGCAACACCAGCTGCTTCATCAAAAAGTTTTCTTCTGTCTTCAGGTTTAGATTCTACAAAATTACTTATTGATCCTTGTGAAATAATTGCAAGACTCGATTTGGTTAAACCAGTTTCTAAAGCGATATCTTGTATATCTTTCAATCTTACTCTTGATTTATTAATGTAATATTCAGATTCTTTACTTGATTTAAAGTATTTTCTAGTAATGGCAACTTCATTAAAATCCAATGAACTAAATGATCTATTTGAGTTATCAAATACAAGAGTTACTTCTGCTAAATTTAAAGCTTTTCTTTCACTACTTCCAGAAAAAACAATGTCTTCCATAGAATCACCACGTAAAGTCTTATAAGATTGTTCTCCTAAAGCTCACATTATGGCATCGTTTATATTTGATTTTCCACTACCATTTGGTCCAACTATTCCAGTCATTGAAAAATCAAAATCAAGTTTAATTTCTTCAGCAAAAGATTTAAAGCCTAAAGCTTCTATTCTTTTTAAAAATATCATTTTTACCTCTTGTATTTGTATATAGCCATCCTATATAACTGGTTTAATTAAAACATAAAAACAGACTTTTTTACAAAAAAAATAAAAAAAATAAACTTGTTATTGAAAATCTAAAATAAAATTGACAGTAAAAAAGTACTTTTATTGTTAAAATTTTATTGAAAGGTGTTCTTTTTATATGGCAAAAGAATGAACAAAAAATGAAAAACTTAATATAATTAATGAATCAAAAAAAATTGGTATTTTAAATACGGCATTAAAGTTTGATATTAGTACTAGCACAATTAAAAGATGAAAATCAGAGGTAAAAGTTAAAGGTGAAGGCGCTCTTGAATGAGGTAGTGGAACACAAGCAAAAGGAAATATCAAAAAATTTAAATCTCATGATTGAATTTTTAAAGAACCTGATGATATGAGCGTGAAGAATTAAGAGAGGCTTTGAAACTGGAACGAGCTTTAAAAAAGCATTTGGCGAAGACGACTAAGGAAAAGTACTTCGCCATTTTTAATGTTAAAAGAATGTTTTCTTTGAAATTATCTTATTTATATTTAAAAGTTTCAAGGTATGGATATTTAAAATGACTTAAAAACGGAAAACCAAAGTATAAAAATTATAATAGAATTTTAGCAATTAAGATAAGATGCCTTTTTTACTTGTTTAAAAAAAGATATGGTTATAATATGATAACTTTATTTTTAAACAAATACTTTAAAGAAAGATTAAACCCTTGAGTTGTTTATAGATATATGAAAACAATGAGTTTAAAAGCAGCAAAGAAAAAGAAAGTTCCAAACTATGATAAATCAGGTCCATTAAGATTTGAAAATCTACTAAATAGAAACTTTAATTCTAAAATTTAAATGAAAAATGAGTAACAGATGTAACTTATATAAAAACTATTAATGGAAATGTTTATCTATCTGTTATAAAAGATTTGTTTAATTCAGAAATTGTTGATTGAAAGTTATCGGTTAGTCCTAATAATAAATTATGTCATACAAATTTAATAAGCGCCATTAAAAAAAGAGGTGCACCAAAGATAATCCACTCAGATCAAGGATCACCATATACAAATGAAACTTGAGAAAGATTATGTAAAAATAATAATATAAATATTTCTATGTCACGAAGAGGAAATTCACCAAATAATGGTGCCTGTGAGTCTTTTTTTGGAACTTTTAAAAATGAATGTATATATACATATAAAGTAAAAGAACTACATCATTCAAATATTTATAAAATTATCTCAGACTATATAGAGTTTTATAATTATGTTAGACCTTTATTAAAACATAAAAAAACTCCATACGAAATTCGTATGGAGAAAGTATCTTTTTAATGTCAATTTTAATTGACAATTTCATATAAGTTTATTTTTTGTTTTTTAAAATTACTCAATTTCAATTACTGTTTTACCGCTTATTTGATAACCACTATATTTATTTAGCGCTGTTGTTTTAAATGAAAGTGTTATTTCGGTATTTTCTTGATTAACACTAAAATCAGCAATTCCTGCAAAATCTTTTTTAAATTGTGCTAAATCTACAGTTCCATCCTTAGCACTACTTGCTTCTGATTCCTGAGATTTTTGTCCAATAAAGAAATATTTTCCTGAATTTGAAACAAATGATTGTCAAAATTCCATTGCATTGTCGACTGTATTTAAATAATCACTTAATGATTCGGCATTAACTTCTTGTTCTTGTGAGAATGGCATATTTATAACCCCTTTAAATTCATCTAAATTAAATTTTCCAATTTTTCCTTCCTCTGGTTTATTGGATTTATTAAATGAAATACTTACTGGGTTTTGATCATAATCACCATTTATTTGTACTCCAATTTTTGCTTGACCTTTTTCTAAGTCATATTCTCTAATTTCTAATTGTTCAAAACTTGAAAGTTTTTCATTTTTACTTTTAAATGCTGTGATTAAATCATTTTCAATTAAATATTTATCATTTACATCTGTGAAAAGTATATCTCCAAGGTTAGTTACATCGTATTGTTCTTTAAATGAAGCATATTGTTTGATTTTTATGTTTACTTCTCCAGTTACATGGAATCCATCAATATCATCTTCATGACCAGGTATTATTGTACCTCTTATTGTAGTGATTTCCTTATTATCTTCTGAAATAATATTACCATCTTTATCTTTATACTCAACTTGGATCATTTTCATTATAGTATCAGCATCGATATCATAATATCCTTTTGCCTTTTCTAAAACAGCTCTTATAAATCTATCTAAATCATTATGTATTTTTTCCCTATTTTTAATATCTGAAACCATTAAATAACCTTCATTAAAAGAGTTTGGTCTAACAAGTTTACCTAAATCTTTATTGTCAATAACTTGTGAGACTAATCCAATGTCAAAAGGTGTTCTTTGAGCATTGCTAACACTATATTCGTAATTTACTTCAACACTTCCACTAAAATTTTTTGAAGTTTCATTTGCTTGTAATTTAGCTTTTTTAATTGTTCATTCTCCACTAAATTTAACATCTTCTTTAGTTAAATTTAAATCCTTATTTTTTGCATTTATTGCCTTCACTATATCATCAACAGTAGGTTTTTCATTAGAACCCTTTATTGATCCAAGATTTTTTTCCTTTACAGCTGTTGCTAAATCTTTTTTGGTGCTACTTTGTTCTCCACCTTCTGAATTACCACAAGAAATTACAGTGGCACTTGATGTTGCAACCATTGAAAAGGCTGCTAAAAAACTTAATAATTTTTTCATAATATATCCCCCTTTTATAAGTATATATATAAACAAAAAAATGTTTTTAAGTTTATAAAATATTTTTATAAACTTAAAAATATTAAATTACTTTTAAAATTTTATATTTTTTAAATTCTTTTTTTTGAGTTTTTTTCATATTGAATATATCATAATTTATATTTTCAACTAATAAATTTAATTCAGAAACAGTCTTTTGTTTTAGTCAGTGCTTCATAAACAACTGTCTAACTTCATAATTATTTCCAAAATTAATTGCTTCATTATAATCTTTAATAAATTTATTTACATATAGATCTATAACCTTATCTAAATAATTGTTTTGCTTATGCACAAATTCCTTGGGAAAACTATCAATCAAAATTAACCCATCAAGGTTCAAACTATTGTAGTCTAAAATATTTTTTCTTAATAAATCATCAATGTAAATGCTTTTATTAATTTTTGTTTCAAAATGATTGAAATTAAAATCCTTTATATTGATATCACATTTTAATTTGTTTTTTTCTTGTCAACATCAATCTGGTAGTAAATACAAAATAAACAACAACCTTTCACTTTTTACATTTATATAATAATATATTTTTTATATTTTTTATAAGAAATAAAAAATAATTTATAAAGTTAAAACATATTTAATAACTTTTATAAATTGTTATAATTGAATATATTTAAATGAAGTAAAAATGAAAATATTAGTTATAGGATCTGCATTATATCAAATTAATCTAAAAGTTAATAACTTGCCTGAACTCGGAGGACAAGTTAGAACAAACCATGAAGAGAAAACAATTGGTGGATGCGCTTATAATGTTGCTAAAATAGTTAAAAAATATAATAATAGTATTGAACTATTTATTCCTATAGGTAACGGAAATATCTCAAAGTTAATAAAAAAAGAAGTCAAAAAGCTTAGAAGTAAATTAGTTTTAAAAGATTGTAAGTCTGATAATGGATATTGTTTAAATTTAATAACTCCAAATGGTGAAAGAACTTTTATAACAAAAAACGGTGTTGAAAATACAATTGAAGAAAAGTGGTTTAAAAAGGTTGATAAAAACTATGATTGTATATATTTTGATGGTTATAAGTTATTAAATGACAAATCAAAGTATTTAATAGATTATCTTAAAAGGAAAAAAATTCAAGAATTTATTTTTCTGTAAGTCCAATGTTTAAAAGTATTAGAGATGAATTTATTAATACTCTATCTGATATAAAACCAATAATGCATATGAACTTTAAAGAAGCAAAAGACTACACCAATCAAAAAGACGTAGAAAGTTGTATTAAAAAATTAAAATTAATAAATAATAATGACATTATTATAACTTTAGGGGGAGATGGGTTTGCATATTACTGTCACAAAGAAAATAGCATAAAATATATAAAATATAATTATGAAAGCTAGTTTTAGACACAACTGGTGCGGGCGATGTTCATTTAGCAACTATAATTTCTCTATATAAAAATAAGTCTAAAAATATAATAGATATTTTAAAAGAAGCAAATAATAATTCTTACAAACATATCTATGATAAAAAATAAATGATTTTGAACATCTAAAATAAAATTGACAGTAAAAAAGTACTTTTATTGTTAAAATTTTATTGAAAGGTGTTCTTTTTATATGGCAAAACAATGAACAAAAAATGAAAAACTTAATATAATTAATGAATCAAAAAAAATTGGTATTTTAAATGCGGCATTAAAGTTTGATATTAGTACTAGCACAATTAAAAGATGAAAATCAGAGGTAAAAGTTAAAGGTGAAGGCGCTCTTGAATGAGGTAGCGGAACACAAGCAAAAGGAAATATCAAAAAATTTAAATCTCATGATTGAATTTTTAAAGAACCTGATGATATGAGCATTGAAGAATTAAGAGAGGCTTTGAAACTGGAACGAGCTTTAAAAAAGCATTTGGCGAAGACAACTAAGGAAAAGTACTTCGCCATTTTTAATGTTAAAAGAATGTTTTCTTTGAAATTATCTTGTTTATATTTAAAAGTTTCAAGGTATGGATATTTAAAATGACTTAAAAACGGAAAACCAAAGTATAAAAATTATAATAGAATTTTAGCAATTAAGATAAGATGCCTTTTTTACTTGTTTAAAAAAAGATATGGTTATAATATGATAACTTTATTTTTAAACAAATACTTTAAAGAAAGATTAAACCCTTGAGTTGTTTATAGATATATGAAAATAATGAGTTTAAAAGCAGTGAAGAAAAAGAAAGTTCCAAACTATGATAAATCAGGTCCATTAAGATTTGAAAATCTACTAAATAGAAACTTTAAATCTAAAAATATAAATGAAAAATGAGTAACAGATGTAACTTATATAAAAACTATTAATGGAAACGTATATCTATCTGTTATAAAGGATTTGTTTAATTCAGAAATTATTGATTGAAAGTTATCGGTTAGTCCTAATAATAAATTATGTCATACAAATTTAATAAGCGCCATTAAAAAAAGAGGTGCACCAAAGATAATCCACTCAGATCAAGGATCACCATATACAAATGAAACTTGAGAAAGATTATGTAAAACTAATAATATAAATATTTCTATGTCACGAAGAGGAAATTCACCAGATAATGGTGCCTGTGAGTCTTTTTTTGGAACTTTTAAAAATGAATGTATATATACATATAAAGTAAAAGAACTACATCATTCAAATATTTATAAAATTATCTCAGACTATATAGAGTTTTATAATTATGTTAGACCTTCATTAAAACATAAAAAAACTCCATACGAAATTCGTATGGAGAAAGTATCTTTTTAATGTCAATTTTAATTGACAATTTCATTTATTTGCTTTTTTTAATTTTTGATAATGCATCTTTAGCGGCAAGTTGTTCTGCTTTTTTTTTGCTTGTGCCTTTTCCAACTCCATAAAGCATATTATCTAAAACTACATTTACAGTAAATAAAATTTGATTATTCTTATCTTTTTCTTGTGATACTAATTTATAAACTAAGTCATTTCTCATTTCAAGTTGAATTAATTCTTGAAGTTCTGATTTATAATCATTTGTTTCTTCAACAAAACTATTTATGCTTATTTCTTTAAATAAAGTATTATTTAGTCAATTATCTACATAATTTTTATCATTATCTAAATAAATTGCAGCAGTCAAAGATTCGAAAACGTCTGACAATATAGAATCTTTGTTATATCCTTCTGATTCAAGTTCTCCAATACCAAGTCTTATAAGATTTCCTAAATTTATAGATCTAGATATTTTTGCAAGCGATTCTTCTCTTACAATTGCACTTCTGATTTTTGTAAGAACTCCTTCATTAGCTTTTGGATATTTTTTAAATAACATTTCACTAACTTTTAATTGTATTATTGCATCTCCTAGAAATTCAAGTCGTTGGTAGTTTCAAGATAGTCTATTTTCATTGGCAAAAGAGTTGTGTGTTAATGCTTCTTCATAAACTTTTTTATTGTTTACTTTAATGTTAAATTTTTCTAAGAAAGCAACTATACTATTCATCTTTTAAAGCTTCTTTCAATTTATTTACAACATCATTTGAAATTGCGTTGTATGTCATTTTTAGAGTAGCATAAAAAGATCTTTTATCACTTGAACCGTGTGACTTAAAAGCAATTTTATTAAGACCTATTAAAAGTGCGCCTGCATGATTTTTGTAATCAAACTTAGCACTAACTTCTTTAAATGCTTTTCTAAGTCTTAATGCAGCAAGTTTTCGAAAAATGTTTTTGGTTAAGGCAGTTTTAATTTCATTTAATAAGTTTTTACCCATACCTTCAGCAGATTTTAAAGCTACATTACCAGTATATCCATCAGTCACAACAACATCAACTATTCCAGAAGTTATGTATCTAGGTTCGATATTACCATAGAAACTAATTTGCTTACTATCACTTAAAACTTTATACGCTTCTCTATGTAATTCAAGACCTTTTGATTTTTCTTCCCCTATATTTAATAAACCAACTAAAGGGTTTTTAATATCATTTACTATTTTTGAATATGCACTGGCCATTAGTGCAAAATTTTTCAAATCTTTTGGTGTGCACTCTAAATTTGCACCAACATCTAATAATAATGTTACTTTATTTTTAATTATGGTTGGAATAACAGGCATAAAAGCAGGTCTATCTACTCCTTCAAGTTCTTTGATTATAAAGTGACAGGCTGCAATATATGGAGCCGTCGCACCACCCGTAGTTACAGCGTCCGCTTTTCCTTCTTTAACTAACTCTATCGCCCTAACCATACTTGAATCTTTTTTGCGTCTAAATTCTAATATACCGTCAGTCATTTCTATAGACTGTGTAGTATTTAAAAATTCAATTCTGTCGGAGCTAAATTTTAACTTAGTTAATGTTTTTTTTATTTCTTCCTCGTTACCAACAAAAATAATTTTTAAGTCTTTTTTTTCTTTTAATAATTGTATAGATGCTTCTAAAGCGGGATTTATGCCATTGTCTGAACCCATTACATCAAAAGCTATTGTTTTAAAATCCATATTTTATCTCCATTATTATTATGGTAATATTATTTGTTAAAAAAAACAATGATAAATCATTGCTTTTTTCTATTTGTTATATTTTGCTTTATTTTCTTTTTGGCGAGAACTTCCCTCAACACAACATGGGCACTGTTTTTCATAGCATACTTGACAACTTATACATTTCATACAACTTTTACATCCATGAAATGACCCACTACAAACTCTACAAGTATAACAATTATGCGCCCCACCAGGGCAACAAACTTCATTTGAACTATTATTTTTATTTAAAGGCATAATCTAAATCTCCTTTAAAATATTTTACATTTTTTTTAAGATACAAGCAATGTTAGGGGTTTTTTTCTTATTTGCATTTTTGCTGCAAATCAACCTATATAAAGTATTGTGCCCAATACAATCGCAGAAACAAAAGGTAATCATATAATTGTTGGGGTGGATACTAGAACTTTGTATTGCGATCATATTACTATTTGTATAATTTTCCAAGTTAGCAACGACATGGAGTAACCGATTAAGAAGCTTATAAATGAGAAAATAATATATTTCCCCATTATTATCCAATTAATTTTTTTATTTGAATACCCCATAGACCTCATAACTGTAATTATATTTATAGCATCATTAATAATTACATTCATTAAAACTATTAATAAAACCGTTAATAAGAATATATCAATTATGATATAAGTTAATAAGGCTTTTTGAACTTCTCCAATAATACTGTTTATTAATTGTTTTAAAATAGGTAGTGTTATAACACCTGGGTTTATAAAGTATTTTTGATCATAGGCACTAATTACATATTCTTTTAAATGATCTGCAATATTTTTAATCGCACCAGGTGGAGCTAAATTTGAGAAGTTAGATATAAACAAGTCTAAGTTTGCAGATAACCAAGGTTTACTATTTGTTGTTGCAAAGGCAAATATTTCTCTTTTATTCCTAAAGGTATCAATTGATTTTTTTATATCGGTTAAATCAATTTGTCCCTCACTAGCAACTTTTGTGCTGTATAGATTATTAAAATATACTTGTTCTTTATTTACATTTGTTGAAATCTTTTTCATAACAGTATCATGATCTAAATAAATTTCTTGCATTAATGTATTGTCAGAGATCACACCAGCTACTTTAATAACTTTTTTGTATTTTGTATTTGCTAAATTAACTTCGAATGAATCTCCAGTATTCACACCTAATATTTTTGAAAGTCTATATGAAATCAAACCATTGAAATAATTATCATTAACTTCTTTTAAACTATTATAACTATTATCACTTATCGAAGAAAAATTGAATATATTTCTTGCATCACCATACTTATTTGTTGTATCAATTAACACAAGTTTAGAATCAGAAGAATCTACATCTGGGTTGCCGTCAACATAAAAAGGTATTGTAAATGATAATGACTCTTCGTTTTTATCATACAAAACTTTATTTGCAGCAATGAAAGGATTTATATCATCACTTACAGCAAATGTAGTTAATCATTCTTTTAAAACTGAACTAATTGCAACTTTGCTTTGTTCCCCTAAATTTGGATCTTTATTACCAAAATCTCCTCCAGTTTTTTTAGCTAAATCTTTAAATTTGCTTAAGTCATTACAATCTTCAGTATAATTTGGTAAAGAAACACATACATACTTTGCAATATCGTTAGTATATATACCGGTGTTTTTACTATTTTCAATTGGTTTGATACTTAAAACATTTTTTTTATTCATTATTTTATTATCAATAATATTCTTTACATTTTCTACGCTTGGGTCTTTCAATAATTCTAAAATTGTTTCATCGATTCAACTTTTGATATCTATTTTGTCTTCATCTGTGTCTAAAGGATACATTAAAAATGCAAAGTTACTTATAAGTCATGAATATTTTTTGTAAATCTCATTTGAATTTTTTATAGCATCATTTCTAAAATCTGAAACTTTATTTATTAAAGTACTAATTTTATTAGAATAATTTATATTTTCACTTATATAGTTTTCTAAACCATTTGATACATCATCATATGATATTTTATAATCAGGTTTTACATTGTTTCTCATTAAACCTTTATCAGTATATTTTACATTATTAATAGAATTATATTGATAAAAGTGATTTACATTTTTAGAATAAATATTATAACCCGATTCAAACATATTTTTTAGTACAGGTGTAGCTCTTAATTCCATAGTAAATAAAAATGCACTAATACCAAATAATGAAACAATTAAAGCAAACTTCCCTTTATTATCACTTACAAATGCACTTTGTAACCGGAAATTAAAATTTTTGTTATATTTTTTAGAACTACTTAAAATAATATAATTAATTAAAGTGAATATTAGGGTCGGGAAAAATATTATTTGCAATGTTATTAATAAGTAATTTTTTTTATTTCTTCTTGTTTGTTGTTGGATTAAACTTAATGCATTTACATTTAAAACTCTATAAATAATAAAATAAGCAAATAAAGAAAAAAGCAATGGCACAAGAATAAAAAGAACAAACAAAAATACATAATCATGATAAATACTATCAAAATCAATTGTTACCGTTGATTTAAATTGTTTTTCAGCAGAATCAATTTGAAACGGAATTGATAATAAATAACCAACTATGAAAGAAAAACTCATTGAGACAAAATTTTTCAATGCAAAAATCCAAGTCAATTGACTTGTCTTATAACCAAGTGCTTTGAAAACACCCAATTGATTTCTTGTATTATTTATTTCTTTTTTTAATATAAATATTACAAAACTAAATCCAAGCACAAAAAGTATTAATCCAATTACCAAATAAATGTAAGTCATTATAAATAAATTTGTTAAAGCATTTATGTTTTTGTGTTGATCAAAAGCTCTAAAAGAATAAACACCTGGGTAAAATAAAGAATTATTTTCTCAATCATCTTCACTGCCTTTAATTTTAGAGGATAAAATATCATTAATGTTATAATCTTTATCAATTAAATTTACATAGTTTTCAAAATAAAATAAAAACATTTTATTTGTCTGCGAACTGTAAGTATAGTTATTTGTGGCAAACATTTTTTTAAATGTGTAACTATCATCGCTTTCATAAAAAAAACTGTTTTTTACATAAACTTGAACGTAGTTTTCAATAGATGATCTAAGTTGAGAATATCTTGTTGGAGAAATTGTAGAATATTTAGACCCAATACCAACTATTTTGAATTTTTTATTCTTAATATAAATACTGTCATTTATGTTTTTTTTGTAAAGTTTTGCATATCTATCATTTACAATTACTTCATCGTTTGCTACTGGGAGTCTGCTGTTTTTATCAGAGAAAACAATGTTATTTTCTCTTTGGTCATCATATTCTAAACTCGTAGCAGAAGTTATTAAATATTGATAATATTCATTTTCTGTATTTTCTTTAGGTTCATTATAGACAATATTCATAAATGTCAAATAGTTAATTTTATCATTATTTATAGAATTCAAAATACTGTGTACAACATAGTCTTCTAAACTTCTTGTTGTTCATCCATTTATATTTAATCATTTTCCTTCATCTGTAAATATTTCTTTGATTTTTATTGGTTCTATATTGCTTCCGTCTGCAATGGTTAAAGTTTTATCGTTTCCCATAAACAAAAAAGAGTCAATTAAATTTCTTGCGAAATCTACTCTAGCTGATTGTGTAAATTCATTAACACAATCTTCATTTGCTTCTCCTTCTGATACATCTTCACAGAAAGTTTTTGCATCATTTTTTTTAACATATTCAGTATATTCATCAATTTTTTCAATTGCAGTTTTTGAAAATACCCCTTCATTCGGGAGGTTTATTTTTATTAAATTTTGACTGTTTTCTACAATTATGTCTTTATTCTCGTCTTTATAATTTATTAAATAATTATCAATAAAATCATTAGTGAAAGCGGGTATATTTTGTCTTTGTTGATCTCAAACATTAGTATTATTTTTAATGTTGTTTGTTTTAATTGTCATTTGCAAAGGAATTGCTAACATTCCAACAACAAGCATTGTAAACATAGTTAAAAATACTATAATACCAATAGTTTCAACTCATAATTTAAGGAATAATTTGAAATAAGATTTTGATATATTTCTCATTTTTATTCTTCTTTCATAAAAAAATTAGTCATTGTTGGCTTTACTTAAATCTATATGACAATATCCAGTTGGATTTTTATCAAGATATTTTTGATGATACTCTTCAGCCTTTATATACACTTTTAATGTATCAACCCTAGTTTTTATCACACTATCATATGAAGATTGTATATTTTTTATTACACTAAAAATAGAATTTTCAAAAGTTTTTTTATCTTTCTCTAAGTAAAAGATTGAAGATTGGTATTGTGTCCCAATATCATTACCTTGTCTATTTTCAATTGTTGGGTCTATAATTTCAAAAAATTTATTCAGTATTTTTTCTAAAGTTATTTTAGTTTCGTCAAATCATATTTTGCAAACTTCAATAAACCCAGTATTTCCTCTACAAACTTGTTCATAAGTTACATTGTCAAGTACTCCATTTACATAACCAACTTCTGTTTTTACAATACCATTAATTTTGTCAAAAAAGGCCTGAGTTCCTCAAAAGCACCCCGCCCCTAATATTATTTCTTTCATATTTAAACATCCTTTTTTATTTTATTATTCAATACCAATTATAAATAGGTAAACTTCTTGCCCACCTTCTATTAATTCATATTCTACATCATAATTTTCATCTAAAAATTTTCTTAAATTACTAATATCTTTAAAAGTTGCGTCAGCGCCTGTAAAAATTGTTAATATTTCAGTTTTTGAACTAATATTCTTAGATAATACTTTTACAATGACTTCATTAAGACTATCTGCTGCACAAAAAACTTTTCTATTAACAGAAGACATAAATTGGTTTTCTTTAATATCAACATTATCAATTTTTGAATCCCTTGCAGCTTTATTAATTGATATAGATGTAACATTTTTTAGAACTTTCGCAATTGCAGATTCATTTTTTTTAATACTTTCATCAGGGTCAAGATTTAAATATGCTGTAATTCCCTCAGGTATAGTAGTTGTTTCTATAACAACTACTTTAGAAAGTTTTTCAAGATCTTTTGCTTGTTTTGCAGCAAGAAGAACATTTGCGTCATTAGGAAAAATATAAACTACTTTAGCATCAACTCGTTCTATCGCCTCAAGAAAATCATTTGTTGAAGGATTCATTTTAGGACCTCCATCAATTACATAATCAATACTTAGTTGTTCTTTAAAATAGTCGGCAATTCCTTTTGATCTTGAGACTGAAATTGTTGCAATTTCATTTTTTAATAGTCTTTTTCTATCAACTTCTTTAATTACAGAATCTTTTTTACCTGCAGCTGTAGTATGTTTTTCGGCTTGCAAGTTCATATTTTCAACTTTAATAGATTTAAATTCTCCATATTGTTGCATATATGTTAATACTTGTCCTGGCATTAAAGCATGAGTATGAACTTTTAATATATCACTATCTGTTACAGCAACAATAGAAGTGTTTCCGTAACCTTCAAGAGTACTTCTAACAACATCTACATTTAAATTATCAATATAATCATCCATTAAATTTACTATACACTCAGTACAATAACCAAACTCATCAATGTTATCATATTCAATATTATTTCCTGTATTTTCTTCAAGTTTTTTTAGCCTTTGAATTATTTTACCTAATCGAACATATTGTTCCATGCCCTCAAAAAACTTAACAAGACCATATCCACCACTATCAACTACACCAACTTCTTTAAGAACAGGTAATAAATCTGGTGTTTTATCAAGTGATTTTTTAGAAGCTTCAATTACTTTTTTTCAGAACTCTTTTTGATCTAAATTATCATCTAAAGAGTCTAAAGACTCACTAGTTTCTCTTATTACAGTTAATATAGTACCTTCTACAGGTTTCATAACAGCACTATACGAAACTTCTTTTGCCATTTTAAAAGCTATTTTTCAAGATTTTGCAGTTAAACTATCATCTTCCTTTAGTCCATTTGCGAAGCCTTTTACTATTTGTGAAAAAATAACTCCTGAGTTTCCTCTTGCACCCATTATAAGCCCTCTTGAAAATTTAGACATAAGTTCTCAAGCGCTTTTATAATTTCCGTCTTCGATTTCTTGTAAACCGTTTGTACAAGTTAAGTTCATATTTGTTCCTGTATCACCATCAGGAACTGGAAACACATTTAATTTATCAATTTTAGGGTAGTTATTATAAACGTTATTAACTCCACTAGTAATCATACTTTTTAAAAACTGCAATTGCTTCATAATTTCCACTTTCTATTTATACATTTTAATATAAAAAAAATAATTTTAATTAATACAAAGTAAATTATTTTAAATCATCAACTATAACATCAACTATAAAATTTTGTTTGAATTCATGAACTCTTTCAAGTTCATACTTCAGCCTTGATTGGACTTCTGTTAATACATCTTTTATATTTACACCATTAAATAAAACTAAATGTAACTTTATCTTATATATGCTTTCGAATTTTGAAATTTCTACTGCATTAGAAACATCGTCTGTTGAAATATCATATGAATCAATTAAATAATTCGCAAAAGAAGATATTCCAGGAATTGTATATATTGTATTTTTAATTGTTTCAATTATTTTACTTTCCAAAAATATCGCTCCCTATTTTTTGATTCTATTAGTATTTATAAATAAAACGTCAAATATATTCTACAAATTTATTTTACCCCAATAAGAATTATATTAAAATAAAATTTATATGTTTTTTCAAATTATTATATTAAATTTATTAATTAATGTATAATTATATTGCTCGTAAAATTATAAATCTATTATTAAAATAAAATTTGAGGTGATTAAAATGGCAAGAAAAGATTCATTAACAGGTAAAGGTCCAATGTTTAGTAATTCAAGATCTCATGCTATGAACGCAAATAAAAGAACATGAAACCTAAATCTACAAAAAGTTAAACTTATTGATGAAAACGGAAAACTTATTACAACAAAAGTTTCTGCAAGAACTTTAAGAACTTTGAAAAAAAATAGTCAATTAGTTAAATAATTTTTAATTATTTATATTTGCCCTCTTGGCGGAATTGGTAGACGCAGCAGACTCAAAATCTGCCGAGAAATCATGTCGGTTCGAGTCCGACAGAGGGCACCAGTTATTGATAACAAAAACCTAGATATTTCTAGGTTTTTTATTTTGTAAAAATAATAATAACTTCTTCATTTGTAATAATTTCTGGATTAAGTTGATTTATTAGTTCATTTGAAAAACCAACTGTTTTATGTTTTTCAAACAACATTTCTTCAACACAATATTTCATGTTTTTAATTGTAATGATTGAGTTTTTTAATGGAAATAAAGAGACGTATTTAAATGAATCATATCTAAAGTATTCTAATACATTTCTTCCTTTTTTTAGTTTAAACGCTAATGAAAAATCATTAATTATTTTAACATTATAATACTCAACCAATTCAATAATTGACAAGTTAAAATCCATTCTTTTAGTTGGTTTTAACACTATTGATATATCATTAATATTATATTTATTTATAACATGTTGTATTGCTGCAACACCATCAAGAAAATCTTTTTCTTCATTTAACTTAACAAAGTTTTTTACATTATCTCTTATATGTTGAATTTCTTTTTTAGTAACACTATCAAAATCAGAAATTGCATCATCAATTAATATTGATTTATGAATTAAATCTAAACATCCTCTTTCAACACCAACTATATAATGTGATTTTTCAAATACTTTCAAATTTAAATCATTTTCACAACAAACGATTAAAGCCTTATTTTTCAATTTGATTCACTCTTTCAAACAATTCCTCTTGTGTAATATTTTTATTTACTAAGTAACTACCTGCAACTAAAATATCAACACCTGCTTCTTTAGCAATTTTATATGTTTCTTGATTTATTCCACCATCAATTTCAATTGTATAGCTATAGTTATTTTTGTTTTTAATATTTTTTAAATCTTTGATTTTTATAATCACATCTTCAATAAATTTTTGCCCTCCAAAACCAGGTTGGACACTCATTACTAGAATATTATCGAGGATTTTAAAGTATTTTTCTATTCTTTCAATACTTGTATTTGGGTTAATGGCCAATGAAAAATTAATTCTATTTTTTAAACAAAAATTTTGCACTTCATTAATTTGAGAATCATTTAGAGACTCGATATGAAAAGTAAATTGTTTTACATTATTTAGCATAAATGAATTTAAATAATCATTTATATTTCATTTTTCATCTATTCTTACCATAAAGTGAATATCAATATTGAAATCATAAAAATTTGTAATATCTGATAGTATTTTTGGTCCAAAAGATAAATTAGGTACAAAATTATAGTCCATTACATCATAGTGGATTCATTTAATGTTTGCTTTTCATAATTTATCTAGTTCTAATTTTAAATTTAAAAAATCAGCTGTTAGTATGCTTGCTGCTGCTATAGTTTTTTTCATAACTACCCCTTTTTAATTGAAGCTCTTAATTCATTTATCACTTTAACATAATCATCATATATAAATTTAGGAATCTTAGAATCTTCAACTTGTCTAAACACTTCACAATTAGGAGTATTTATATGCACACAGTTATTAAACTTGCATTTATTACTGTATTGAGAAAATATCCTAATACCACTTACTAACTCTAATACATCTATATTTTTAAATTCAAATGATGAAAATCCTGGTGTATCAGCTATTAAACCATTGTTATATTGAAATAACTCATTTTTAGTTGTTGTGTGTTTACCTCTATTTAAAGACTTAGATATTTCTTGAGTTTTTTCAAATAAATTTGGTATTAAATTATTTAAAGTAGTTGATTTACCTGCACCTGTTTGACCTGTAAATACAGATACTTTTTTTTCTACCACTTCTTCAAGTTTATTAAAATTTTCATCGACTTTATTTACATTACTTATAAATATTGTCTTATATTTTAATTTTGAATACTCAACTGCTTTAATATAATCTAAATCTTTTTTATTTAAGAGATCAGTTTTAGTAAAAAGCAGAACAGGTTCAATATTTAAGGATTCTATGAAAAATAAGTACTTATTCAAAGTGAATGTATTAAGATTTGGTTCTCTCAATGATGTTACAATTATTGCTTGATCAATATTTGCAATTTTAGGTCTATATAACTCATTTCGTCTTTTTTTTATATTTTTAATCAAACCCTGCTGTAAGACCTCATCAATTATTTCAAAGTCTACGTAATCTCCTGTTATTGGTGTTTTTTTGTTATGTCTTAGAATTCCTTTTGAGTTACAAACGTATATATCATTATTAAAAAAAACATACACAAATTCACTTAATATTTTTAATACTATTCCTGATTGCATATTAAACAAATACTAAGACAATAACGAATGCAATTATAGATAAAAGTATTACAAATGATAATGCAAATGAAAATCTATTTTTGGCAATTAATGGTAATTTACTGTAAAAAGTTCCTACATTAAATTTTCTAGCCTTATCTCCTGCCATTAAAAAAACTTTTTTATGATAAGTGTATTGCTTAACTAAATCAGTTTGTTTTACTTTTAAAAGGTCCCTTTTAACTTCAGAAGCACTTTGATATCTATATTGTGGTTCTTTTTCAATCATCTTAAGTATTATATTTTCAAGACTCTGAGGAATAGCTGGGTTTATCAATCTCGGAAAGGTTGGAGCTTCTCTTAAATGTTTACCAGCTATTTTTTTTGCTTCTTTACCGACAAATGGCGCAATTCCAGTACTAAATTCATATAACATTATTCCTAACGAGTATATATCACTCTGTGGAGTTGGTTTTTGAGCAGCAATAATTTCTGGTGGCATATATTTTGGAGTTCCAATAGCTTTTTCAACTTCTGTATCATAACCTTCCATAACAGAAATTCCAAAATCGGCAAGCTTAACTTGACCGCTTTTAGTTAGCAAAACATTATCAGGTTTAATATCCCTGTGAATTATTCCCAAATTATGAGCATCTTCTAACGCATCACAAAGTTTTGAAAAGTAATATTTAATTTCTGATAAAGTCATTGCTCCAAATTGGCGATATTTGTCTTTTAAAGTTCCTCCATCAACATTTTCAAGAATTATAAGCCATTCGCTTCCTGATTGAATAACATCAAAAAGTTTGACTACATATGGATTCATTCCTAATTTAGCAAAAGCTTCTTTTTCGATTTCAAATCGCTCTTGTCCAACAGGTTTTATAACAATTTCTGGAGCTATTACTTTAACTGCAACTATTGTTCTGGTGTATGCATCAATAGCTTTATAAACTGATGCCATTCCACCCTTACCTAGTTTTTCAATAATTTCATATCTATCTGCTAAAAGTTCACCAGTTTCGTAATCTCTCATTATTGCTCCTTTTTAATATAATAGCAAAAAAATGGATTCTACTCCACTTCTATTATTAGTATAGTTAAATTATCAGTCGATACATTTTCTTTAGCGTCTTCAATTATATAAAAAGCTTTATCTTTTAATTTAATTTTTTTGTTTGCTAAAGTTGATGCTGTAAGTTCATTATCCATATAATCATGAATACCATCAGTGGTTAAAAAATAAGTACCACTTATATCTTCTATGAAGTATGTATCAATTCTTAATGTTTTTTGTGGCCCTAAAGCACTTGTTAAAACTTTTCAAAATGTAACTTCATTGACTTCACTATAAAGACCTGACATTTTCATATCATTTCTTTCTGCTTCAGGTGTTGAATTTCACAAATTTTGATCTTGTGTTATTTGGTGAATATCTTCTCCAACTAATTTATAAGTTCTAGAGTCACCAATGTTCACTACGAAACCTCCAATTGAAGTAAATAATATTGCAGTTAGTGTGGTTCCCATATCTTTAGTTTCGAAATGCTCATTTGAATATTCAACCATTTCATTTAAAATTTCACTTACGCTATTTCTTAATCATCTATTAATATCTTTTTGATTTAATCCATTAAAATCTTGTTCTTTGAATAGTTTTATAAATTTTTCAACTGCAATTTTTGATGCAACTTCACCGTGAGCATGTCCACCCATTCCATCACAAACTATTCCGAAAGCATTACCATTATTTTCTACAAATCCTACATAGTCCTGATTTAGTTTTCTGTAGTTACCAATTTCTGATAACATTGTATGTTTAAATTTCATTCTTTAAGATTCCTTCTCTTTTTGCTCTAAGTTGACCACAAGCTGCATTAATATCAATACCAAATTCTTTTCTCAATATTGCATTTACATTTAATTTTTTTAACACTTGAAAAAATTGACTTATTTTTGTTGATCTTTTAAATGGATTTTCTTCAACCTCGTTGTATGGAATTAAATTTACATAACCGTTGATACCTTTTACAAGTTTTGCTAATTCAATTGCATTTTGCTCTGAATCATTTATCCCCTCGATTAAAATATATTCAAAAGTAATTCTTCTGTTAGTTTTATTAACATAATATTTAACTGCATCAATTAGTTTTTCAATTGGGTACGCTTTATTAATAGGCATAAGTTTATTTCTTATTTCGTTATTTGGAGCGTGCAATGATATTGCTAAATTTACTTGACTATTTAAATTCGCGAAATCAATTATTTTAGGAACTACACCACAAGTTGAAATAGTTATATGTCTAGCACCAATTTTATAACCATTTCCATTATTGACTATATTTACAAAATCTCAAACATTTTTAAAATTATCAAATGGTTCGCCAATCCCCATAACCACAATATGACTTACTCTTGCCTTTGGATTATCAGGGTCATCTATATATTTATCTTTTAAAATTTTATTAATAGTAAGTATTTGAAGTACCATTTCATAAGTTTCTAAATTTCTTTCGGTTTTTATAAGACCAGATGCACAAAAAGTACAAGACATTTTGCAACCAACTTGAGTGGTAACACAAACTGATTGACCGTATTTTTGTGGCATCAATACTGTTTCAATTGTTTTTTTATCGTCTAACATAAAAAGCAATTTTATTGTACCGTCATTTGATTCTTCAGAAACCAATAAATTAAGTTCATTAATTTCAAAATTTTCCTTTAAAAACGTTTTAAGTTCTTTACTTAAATTTGTCATTAAATCAAAATCTAAAATATTTTTAACATAAAGTCAATTAAATATTTGTTTTGCAGAAAACTTTTTAAAGTTATTTTTTTCAAGGAAGATTTCTAAATTTTCTAATGTGTAATTAAAGATACTATTTTTTTTCATGTTAACTCCATTTCTAATTATACCATATATAGTGATTTTAATTAAACACTACTCTTAATTAACTTACATATGTAAAAACCATTAGTATTGTATTCAAAACCAAAATATTGTTTTTCATAAACTTTTTTCATTTTTTTATGTTTCTTTAAAAACTCATCAATTTGAAATTCGTTTTCATTTTTATTAATTGTACAAGTTGAATAAACAATTGCTCCACCCTTAGATAATAAACTATATGCTTTTTCTAGTAGTTTTTTTTGTAAATTATAAAGTTTTTGAATATCATCATTAGTACTTTTTCTTAATCTTATCTCTGGCTTATTTTTGATCACCCCATATCCAGTGCACGGAGCATCCAATAGTATGTAGTCAAATTTTGTTTTGGTTTTATAATCAACTGCATCAATATAATTTATATTTATATTTAAAATACCAAGATTTTCTAAATTATTTTGTATTATATTTTTTTTATTTTCATTAATTTCAATAGCTGTAATATCTGCTTCTTGATTAACTAATTGACTTAAATAACTTAATTTACCACCAGGCGCACAACACATATCAAGTATTTTAGAATTCTTTTCTGGATTTAAAATTTCACACGCCAATCCACTTAATGGGTCTTGTATATAAACAAAACCTTTTTTTAATAAATCAGTTTCAAATAAGTTAGAGCTAACAATAAAAAAGTTGTTAGAAATTTCTAATTCTTCTATTTTTAAAACATCATTATAATTATTTATAAAATTTTCTTTGCTTATTTTCAATGTATTTAATCTTACATATAAATTTGATTCTTTATTAACATATTCAATTCATTTTTTTGCAATATCAATTGAGTATTGTTTAGATATTTGATCGAAGAGTCAATATGGGATACCTTCTTTTAAAGGGGCGACATTTTTTTTATTTTTAATATTTACTTTTCAATATTCTTTATTTTGAAGTTTTCTAAGAACTGCATTAACAAATGAAGATAAATTATGATCAACTTTTTTTGATAATTCAACAGCTTCATTTATTACATAATAAGCTTTAGAATTTAAAAAAACTAATTGAAACAATGCCATTCAAATAATTATTTTTATTTTATTATTTTTTATTTCTTTTTTTAAAACTTTATTCGTTACATATTCTAAGTAAAGCTTATATTGAATAACTCCATAAACTAATTTAAAAATAAAAAAAATATCATTTTTTGATATACTCATATTATTTTTTATATTATTTAATTGTTTATTTGCAAACAAATTATTAAATATTACATTGTCTAAAATATTTAACGATATAAATCTTGGATTCATTTTATTCCTGCTCTATTGTAAAAAAATTAAAGTCTAACATAAATTTTTCTGCGTATGATTTTACTTTGTTGAAATTCTCTAAACTTTTTAATTCTTCGTGTGCTAATACAAATTTATATATTTTTTCAGTTAAAAAATTGATTAAATATTCTAAAAAATTAAAACTTTTAATATCTTTAAAGTTATCTAAATGTATAACATTGTCTTTTCAATTGTCAACCAAAAACATATATTGGTCTGTAATGATTTTTTTAACATCTTCATTTAGTTTATAATATTTACTTGTTTTTCAATCTTTTTCAAGTGTATCTTCTTTTGTTAATACTTCTTTAACTTTTTCAACCGCATCTTCAACACTATCAATTGTAATTACATACTGATATTTATGTTTTAGAGGTATCTCTAATAATGCCTTGTCTAATCTTTGTTTTATAACTTCTTCATTTTCAGTTCCGCGATTGCGTAATCTATTTTCTAGTTGTTTTAAATTGGGTGGCATTAAAAAAATTGAAACCAATTTACTTGATTCTTCTTTTTTTAATATTTGAGTGGCACCAGTTACTTCAATTTCTAAAACAACGTTTTCACCATTTTCAATTTTGTCGTATAAATACTTCCTAGGAGTTCCATAAAAGTTACCAATAAATTCAGCATATTCAATTAATTCATCATGTTCAATTGCATCCTTGAAAGTGCTTCTGTCTACAAAAAAATAGTTTACTCCATCAACTTCTCCTGGTCTGGCCGCTCTTGTTGTCATTGATATTGATTGTGTAAGATTTAATGAATTATCTTTTGCTAATTCCTTATTAATTGTTCCTTTTCCAACACCTGATGGACCAGATAAAATAATTATTTTTCCTTTTTTCATTTCTATTCCTCTAACCTAATAATATATAAATGCTTATTCTTATAAAATTTATATTTTAAACACACGTAACCTAATAGTAAATTTTTTTCTAAAATTTCTTTAGACTCTATTATTAATATACCATAATTATTGATTATTTTTACCTTACTAATGTACTCAAAAAAATCTTTATAATAGCCAACTTCTTTAAATGGTGGATCTAGAAAAAGTAAATCTATTTTTATATTGTTTTCCAACATATATTTTAAAGCGTCTTTAAAATCTAAATTCAATATTGTAAAATCTTCTTTACCTATCTTTTCAAGATTTGAGTTTAATACTTTAATTGCATCTTTGTTATGTTCATTAAAATAAACATGTTTTACCCCTCTTGATATTGCTTCAATTCCAAGAGCCCCACTTCCAGCAAATAAATCTAAACAAATTTTTTCATTATATATAAAATAATTATTTAATACATTGAAAATGTCCTCTTTAACTCTTGTTAATGTTGGTCTTGTATTCAAACCTTCAAGAACATTTAGTTTTCGCCCTTTAAATTTACCACTAATAACCTTCATAAAACCTCTTTTTACTCTAAGAAATTAAATTTATTATATAATTATTTTTGAGGTATTTATATGAAATTAGATTTAGAAAAGGATCTTTTGCAAAAAGAGATTCCCACTAACAAATGACTTTGGAAAGATAATCAACCTGAGGTCATAAGAAACACATCATTAGATGTAAAATTACCATTAAGTTCAGAAGATGAAAATACAATGCACCGTTTAATTGATTTTGTAAGATACAGTCAAGACCCAATTTTAAATAACAAACAAAAAGAAGATCATTTAAGACCTGCAGTTGGTTTGGCTGCACCACAAATTGGTGTAAATAAGAATATGTTTTTTGCAAGATTTGAGTGAACAAAAAAGAAAAAATCTGAAGAGCATCAAGATAGTAAAGATAATGCTGAAGAATATGCAATTATAAATGGAAAAATTATTGCAAAAAGCAATCAAATTGCTTGTCTTGATGGCGGTGAAGGTTGTCTTAGCGTTGATAAAGATTACAAAGGTTTAGTTCCAAGAAGTTATAAAATTCAGGTGACAGGTTATGATTGATTAACAAAAAAAGAAGTAAACCTTACTTTAAGGGGTTACAAAGCAATTGTATTTCAACATGAATTGGATCATAATAATGGTAAGTTGTTTTATGATTGAATTAATAAAAAACAACCTTTTTACTCAGAAGATGATTGATTTTTAATATAATTGAAATAAATTTTATACTACGGTATAAATTTTTTTTTGTAAAATTATGTATTTTAAAAAAAATAAATAGTAATATTTTTGTTATAATATTTTCAAATGTTCTTCTATGATAATTTAATTAACAGATAATATAAATTTAATAATTTGAAAGGAATAAAAAATGGAAAATAACGATAAGAATAATTTATTAAGTGAATTAGAAAAAAAAATAATAGTAAAAAAACTAGAGGATAATGAAAATCCAGAAAGAAAAAAATTAGATTACTCAGAACTACCAACTAAAGTATATGCATTAGGTGGACTTGAAGAAGTTGGGAAAAATACATATTGTATAGAACATGATGATGAAATTATAATTTTAGACGCAGGGGTTAAATTTCCAGATAATACCCAATTAGGTATTACTGCAGTTATACCTGATTTTAGTCATCTTGTTGAAAATAATGAAAAAGTAAAAGCTTTATTTATAACTCATGGTCATGAAGATCACATTGGTGGTATTCCATATCTTTTACAACAAGTTGATGTTCCTGTAATATATGCACCAGAATTAGCTGCTGCTTTAATCAGAGATAGATTAAAAGAATTTAAATTACAAAATAAAACAGTTGTTAGAGAGTATGTCGAAAATGATGTATATTCAACAAAACACTTTAAACTTGAATTTGCAGCAGTAAATCATTCAATTCCTGACGCATTTGGTATTTATATAGAGACTCCAAATGGAGCTATTTTTTCTACTGGAGACTATAAATTTGACTGAACACCACTAGGACATAACGCAAATATTCAAAGACTTTCTAAATGAGGGAACGAAGGAATTCAATTGCTAATGGCTGACTCTACTAATGCAGAGGTTGAAGGTTATACTATTGGAGAGAAAAAGATTATTCAAAATATTGATGTTCATTTTTTAAAAGCCAAAGGCAGAATTATAATTGCTTCTTTTGCTTCAAATGTTCATAGATTACAACACATCATTGAATTAGCTAATAAATATAGTAGAAGAATAATTGTCATAGGTAGAAGTATTGAAAGAATCATTAAAATAATTAGACAAATTGGGCATTTAAATATTAATGACAAAATGTTTATAAAACCTAACGAAATTGATAATTATCCAAAAAACCAAATTATGATTTTATGTACTGGTAGTCAAGGTGAACCAATGGCTGCGCTTTCACGAATTTCAAGAATGGAACACCAAACCATAAAAATTATTCCTGGCGACACAGTAATAATGTCTTCTTCTCCTATTCCAGGTAATAGAGCAGATGTTGAAAACGTAGTCAACAATTTAACTAAAATTGGAGCCATCGTTATTGAAAATAGCGGTGAAAATAAAATACATACTTCAGGACACGCAAGTCAAGAAGAACAAAAAATTTTATTCACATTATTAAAACCAAAATTCTTTATGCCTATGCATGGAGAATATCGGATGCTAAAAACCCATGGAGAAACTGCAAATTCAGTCAATGTTAAAAAAGATAATGTTTTTGTAGTTGCAAATGGGGATCAAATCTTACTTCATAATGGTGTTGCAGAACTTGGAAAAAGAGTTCCTGCTGATGCTATTTTTATTGATGGTAAAGATATGACAGGTAAAGCAAGTAATGTTATTAGAGAAAGAAATATTTTAAGTCATGATGGTCTTATGGCTGTAATTATTTCTATTGACTCACAAACTAACAAATTATCATCACAACCTCGAATTGTTTCAAGAGGTAGTTTTTATGTTAGAGAAAGTGGAAATGTTATTGCTGAGGCAATAAATATTGTTACCAATGCTGTTTTGAGCGTATTAAATTCTTCAAAACCAACATTTGGTGCTATAAAAAATTCTATAAAAGAGTCTCTTTCACCTTTTATATTTAGATGTAAAAGAAGAAATCCTTTAATAATACCTGTCATATTAAATAGGAAGGTAGAAATTAAATAGAATGAAAACGAAAAAAGAGCAGTTAGGTTTGCTCTCTTTAATATGAATGGGCGTTAGTTTTATCGCTGGAATTACATTTACAGCAAGTTTTGCTGGTGTAGTCACAAATACAAATGATGAAGGACAAAATGTAGGAGTTGGTATCCATATACTTTGAATTTTTGTTCTTGAAGGAATTGTTGCTTTTATGTGTGCATGGGCATTTGCAAAACTTGTAAAGCAACACCCTCAAGCAAATGGTGGTGCAAGTCAATATGTTAGAACTGCATTTGGTAAGTTTTGAGGATTACTAATGGGAATAATCAACTATTCAGTTATTCCTCTTATTGGTATGGGTTTAATCGTATCAATGGTAAGGCAAAATTTTGATGGTGGAGATAACAACCTTGTTGGTTATGACAAGAACAATCAAATAAACCCTTGAGGTTCATGAGGTCCTTGAGGAAGTTTATACTTGGATTTAATTGCATTTGGTTTATATATGTTTGCAGCTACCATAATTTTCTTTGGAATTAAAAAATATAAATATGTTTCTATAATAATTGGATATATGACATGAGGAATAACTATACTAATTATGATCTTTGGACTGGTGGCAGGATTTACAAGTGAATCTTCAGGGCTAGACCAATATGTAAATAATTCTTCGTTTGGTTTTTCGTCATTTAGTAAAACTTTTACAACATGCTTCTTTGCCTTTGCGGGTATTGAAACTTTTATTACAACAGGAAAAAACATAAAGAATAGAAGCAAAAATATGCCAATTGCAATAATTATTATAATGATTGCAACTACAGTTTTTTATATATTGTTTAGCTTAATAATTATGTTTGCTGTTAATGCACCATTCAGTGGGAATCCAAATCTTCAAATATTTAAAAAATTTGATAGTGACTTTTTAAAAAAATTTGGTCCTTGGCTTATAATTGTATGTACCGTTTTAATGAGATTTAATTCATCATTACAAGTTACAATGTTTGGAGGTTCAACCCTTGAACCTTTAGCTAGTCAAAGATTTATTTCTAAATTATTTAAAAAAGAAAACAAAGAAAATGTCCCAATTGCAGGTGTATTAACTACAATTATTATAATAATGGTTACTGGATTCTTATTTTTATTTATACCAGACATAGTTCAGGGTATCGCAAAAAAACCATCACCCTTTAATTATGGAACAATTGCCAATTCAGCTTCAATATTGCTGCTATTAATCTATTATATGGTTATACCTACAGCATTAGTTCAAGGCTTTAGAAAGAAAATAAAAATAAAAGTTTGAGAATACATTGGTTGAATTTTAACAATGATTCTATTAACATTTTTCTTTGTGATGTACTTCATTGATTTAATAAATGGATTTATGAAAACAGATGATATACAATCAATTCTATCAAGTACATTCCAACTATTATATTTAGTGATTGTTTTTGTAACTGCAATATTATTATATTTTGTTTATCATAAAAAATTGCTTATAAAAATTAAATCAAATAACGAGGAAATGAAAATACTTAATGATTATGAATCAGTATTTAAAATAATAGAAATTCCAAATAACATTTAAAACGCTTAGGCGTTTTTTTATTAATAAATATAGTAAAATTATAAATAATGTAATGTTTAAGAGGATGTATGTATGAAAAAAATTATGTTAGTTGCTTCAACATTTGGTTTTGCATCTGGAGCTGTTTTAGGATATATAAATATAGATAAAGCAAAAGAGGAAGAACCCCCAGTTTCAGAGAAAGATGAATATATAGATTACTTATATAACTTTGCAAACATAAATTTTGATAACTTAAAATGAGAAACTAACGGTGTTATAACAAGCGCTGAAATCAAAGATAATAAATTCTCAGAGAGCATTAAAAATAATGCTTTTGCAGATATTTTTAAAAAAGTGAACGAATATAAAACAACCAGTTTTAAAATTGATTCTGTTGAAACAACATTTAAAAACGAAACTAAAAGCATCGGCAAAACTAGTGTTGATAATTTAAATTTATTTATACCAAACATTGAAAAAGATATTAATAAAATTACTGAAGTTGAACAAATTATAAAAATTGAAAAACATACAAATTTTATATATGGTGATTTATATTATTTAAATATTACTTTAAATGTTAAATATGTTGATCCAAAAGATCCATCTACTGTTAAAGAAATTAACGGAATTAGGATGTATGGTATTGAATCATATAAAGAATTCAAAAATCTAAACGATATTAAAAAACCATTTAAAAATAGGTTTTATATTAAAATATATTATGTTGTAGATATTACTCATACAGATGATAAATTCGAATCAGATATAACATTTAAAGCAAATTTACAATATATGAATGTTTTAGTGTTTAAATTAAATATAGATGATGAAAAATATCAATCTAAAATTATAAGTTACATTCATAAAAAACTTAATATAGAAGCACCAAAAAGCTTGGAAAAAATAGGTAGAGATGAAAACATGGATAAAGAGACAGTTTTCGAGGCAGTTTTAGATAACGGTAAATATAAACCAGGTAAAGTTTATAAAAACGATCATATTTTAAAAAATGGTTATTTCTATGCAAAAATGACTTCACCAAAAGAAGTCCTTGGCGAGTTTTTAATTTTAATCAATTTTGAGGAAAGTAAATAACATTTTTGTTTTTATATAAAAAGAATTTTTATATAAAAAAATGATATCATTACCTTAGGAGGTGAAATTTATGGTACGACCAGGAAGATCAATTGGTTCTCTTAGATTCTTTTTATTTCTTGCAAATATTTTTGGTTTAATTGTGGCCGCTATTGGTTTAGGAGCTTTAATATATGTAGCTCAGTCAATATTTAGAAATGGGATTACTAGTAATGAACAACTACAATTATTAGCTGATGGGCTAGACCCTCAATACATACCTGTATTATTCGCATTCCTTGGATATTTAGCTGTGGGAAATGTATTCTATTGTTCATACATTATTAATTTTTTAAGAAAATCAGATGATGATACATTAATAAATAATAGATGAATTTTAGCTTTATTCTCATTATCAGTGGGAGGTATATTAACTCCAATGATATTGGCACAAATGCCAAATACAGAGGTGAGATCAACAATTGATCCAAAGTTTACTATATCTAAAGGATATGGAATTAATGCAATATTAGTTTCAGTAACAGGCATTTCTTTCTACCTTATTTTTAATAAGGCAATGAATATGTCAATGGACCTTGAATCAGTAACAAACCAAGTTGTATATATTGTGTTTATATTGATTGCATTTTGAGGAATAATTAACTGTTCATTATTTGCAGGACCAGGCGCTAAAGCAATATGAGACAAAAGAGGAGCAGGTTACAAATTAATGAACTTTGTTGCAATTATTAACATTATTTACGCAACAATTATATTAATAATACAAATAATCTTATCTATTCTTTCAATAATCTCAATAATTAGTGACTTATTTGATAGAAAAAGTGGTGCAGGATTCTTGAATGCTTTATTGGCACCTTTGAGAATTGCAATGCAATTGTTTATTATATTTACAATATGACAAACAATTAAAGGAATATGATCAAAAAGTGGCTCATTTGAATATGGTGTTTACACAAATTTATCTGAAAAACAAAAAAATTACGAAATGAGAAACTAATATTAATATAAAAAAACCGATTTATCTGAAATTGTCAATTAAAATTGACATTAAAAAGATACTTTCTCCATACGAATTTAGTATGGAGTTTTTTTATGCTTTAGACAAGGTATAACGTAATTATAAAACTCTATATAGTCTGAGATAATTTTATAAATATTTGAGTGATGTAGTTTTTTTTACTTTATATGTATATATACATTCATTTTTAAAAGTTCCAAAAAAAGTCTCACATGCACCATTATCTAGGGAGTTCCCTCTTCTTGACATAGAAATATTTATTATTATTTTTACATAATCTTTCTCAAGTTTCATTTGTGTATGGCGCTCCCTGATCTGAATGAATTATTTTTGGAGCATCTCTTTTTTTAATAGAACTTATTAAATTTGTATGACATAATTTATTATTAGGACTAACCGATAACTTTCAATCAACAATTTCAGAATTAAACAAATCTTTTATAACAGATAGATAAACATTTCCATTAATAGTTTTTATATAAGTTACATCTTTTACTCATTTTTCATTTATATTTTTAGAATTAAAGTTTCTATTTAATAAATTTTCAAATCTTAATGGACCTGATTTATCATAGTTTGGAACTTTCTTTTTCTTCACTGCTTTTAAACTCATTATTTTCATATATCTATAAACAACTCAAGGGTCTCATCTTTCTTTAAAGTATTTGTTTAAAAATAAAGTTATCATATTATAACCATATCTTTTTTTAAACAAGTAAAAAAGGCATCTTATCTTAATTGCTAAAATTCTATTATAATTTTTATACTTTGGTTTTCCGTTTTTAAGTCATTTTAAATATCCATACCTTGAAACTTTTAAATATAAACAAGATAATTTCAAAGAAAACATTCTTTTAACATTAAAAATGGCAAAGTACTTTTCCTTAGTCGTCTTCGCCAAATGCTTTTTTAAAGCTCGTTCCAGTTTCAAAGCCTCTCTTAATTCTTCAACGCTCATATCATCAGGTTCTTTAAAAATTCAATTATGAGATTTAAATTTTTTAATATTTCCTTTTGCTTGTGTTCCGCTACCTCATTCAAGGGCTCTTTCATCTTTAACTTTTAACTCTGATTTTCATCTTTTAATTGTGCTAGTACTAATATCAAACTTTAATGCCGCATTTAAAATAGCCATTTTTTTGATTCATTAATTATATTAAGTTTTTCGTTTTTTGTTCATTGTTTTGCCACATAAAAAGAACACCTTTCAATAAAATTTTAACAATAAAAGTACTTTTTTACAGTCAATTTTATTTTAGATGTTCAATTTAACGGTTTTTTTTATATTAAGAAACAAAGATCACATTATCATTAATTGAAGGTTTTATAATTATTAAGTTTTCATTTATTAGTTTAGCGTTAATAATAAAATAATTACAAAATATTATCTTTGATTTACTTTCTACATTATAAATATACGTAACCCCTTCATCCCTATAGGAAATAAGTATATTTTTTTTATTTATATAAAATATTTTTTTAAAACAAAACGAATTATCAATTTCATATAAAAATGTTAGATCCTCAGAATATACAACAATATTTTCATTTTCTTTTTGAACAATAAAAATATTATTAAATGGTATTATATTTACAAAATCAAAATCAAATTTCTTGTTTTCATTATAAAAATAAATACTATTATTTTTTTTAAAAATATAGTCATTTTTAAATTTTGTATAAAATAAACAATCAATTATGTTTTTATTATCACTATCTTCATAAAGAGGTTTTGTATAGATTTTTTTATCATCATCAAGGAAGGTAACATATTGAACATTGTTTAGTAAAAATATGTTTTGTATAAAAAGTTGATTATTTAAAAAAATATCTATATCACTATTTGCGCCTTGTACACCATTATATTCATATGGATTTGGGTTGGATAAAAAATATCTTTCAATATCTGATTTAATTTTTAAATTTTCATATAATGTTTTCAGTTTTATTCTACCTATAAAGTTTTTTTTATTAAATTGACTATTTGTTAAATAAAGATATTCACTATCTACAAAAAAATTTTTAATTCATTCTGTGTTATCAATTTTTCTAAACTTCATAATTTCTCCATATAAATTATTTATCCTTTTTAATGTTAACACTATAAATTACTAAAAAGCAAATACTTTAAATTAAGATTCTCATTTTAATTTAAATGACCCTACAGTTATATAAATTAATACTAAACTTATTGAAACAACTAAATATATTATTATTTCACTATTAAATTCAAATTTTCCTGCTCACGCATTATTAAATGGTTCCATACAATATTTAAATGCATTTAAATATGTTGCGTATTTTAAAATATCACTTGACATTATAAAATCTATTGGCATAAATGATCCACCTAAAAATGCTAATGGTAAATAAATAATATTAGAAACCGCTATATAAACAGTTGTTGATTTAAATATGCTTGCAAGCATTAAACCTAATGAAATTGATGACACTAAAATAATAAACAAGAAAGGTAATGACTCTAACGCTTGATAGGGAGTTGAGATATTTTTTCAACCATACTCTCCACCAAACATAATTCCAGCTCATAATAGTGTTCAAAAAAATCCTGCTATCATAAATAATATACCCATTGTAACTACTGATAAGATAAAAAATAATGGTTTAATATTGGTTGCTCCAATTCTTTTCATCAACACGCTATTTTTAAAATCAAGAATTGTTTGTGGGATAATGAATATTCCAGCAGAAATTATTTGCATAATAGCTATAGAACCAATCAAGTTATGCAATAATGTATATTCTTTCATTTCTGGTCCACCACCAAGTGTTTGACCTTTAAAAGCAAATCCTTCTAAAAATAATAAAATTATAGGAAATGCAAATAAAAAGAACGGAGTTGCAAAGCCTTTATAATAATATTTCATCAACAATACAACTAAGGGTATATTTTTCCCCTTGTTATTTGCTTTATTTATTATTCTATCAAATCTGTTTTTTTTGTTTTTATTATCATTTTCTTTTGCTTCTTTTTTTAAATCTTCAACTTTTTCTTCTTTAAATTTCTTTCAAGTATAGCTATGAACAGATCCGTGTTCTTTAACTATGTCTTCTACTTTTCCAGAATCATGAATTTCACCATTATGAATATAAATATATTTATTACATAGTTCTTCAATTTCACTCATCATATGTGTTACTAAAATTAATGATTTATTTTTTTGAACAACATTTTCTTTAATATAATCGAATATTTCGCTTCTTACCTCAATGTCTAAACCTGTAGAAACTTCATCTAAAATAACTAAATCAGGGTTGTGTATTAAACTTAGCAGAATGTTAACTCTTTGTTGTTGTCCTCCACTTAAACTAACTAAAAATTTATTTTTAAAACTTTCAATTTGATAAGTTCGTAAAATTTTTGTAAGTTCACTTTCAGTCATTTCAATATTAAATGTTTGCAAGTAGTATTTAATCATATCCAAAACTGTTATACCCATTGGGTATTTTGAATCTTGAAATTGTAGTCCTATTATCAGACCATCTTTTCTAATAACTTCTCCAGTTGAAGGTTTCCTTATGTTACCTATTATTTCACTTAGGGTTGATTTACCTCCACCATTTGCACCAATAACACCAATTCTATCGCCAGGGTTAATTTCTAGATTAATATTTTTTAATGCTATTTTTGATTTATATTTTTTTGATACGTTTACTAATTTTACTAGTGAGTCATTTTTTTCTGAATCTTTTTTTATTCTATTGTTAATTGTACTCATATTTACTCCTCATTACTTTATTTTATAAAATATGCTTTTAAAAATTATAATTATAAAAACAAAAACTTCCCATTGAAAAAGAAAGGAAGTTTTTGTTTTTATAAGTAAATATTACATTGGTAAGTTTTAAGTAGTTTTTATTTATTTTTAATTATGTCTACTCCTGGTAAAACTTTACCTTCCATATATTCAAGAGATGCACCACCACCAGTTGAAATATGTGTAAATTTATCTTTATAACCAAGTTGTATTGCAGCTGCAGCAGAATCTCCACCACCAATTAAAGTAAATGCACCATCTAAATTTGCAATAGCTTCACAAACACCAACAGTACCGTTTTTAAAGTTTTCAAACTCAAAAACACCCATCGGACCGTTTCAAGCAACTGTTTTAGCATCTTTAAGTATACTTTGGAATAAATCAATTGATTTTGGACCAATATCTAGCCCCATTTGATCTTCAGGAAGATCCAAACCAGCAAAACTTGGTTTTGAATCCTTAAATTCGTTATTTGTTGCTGAATCTACTGGTAATACAATTTTACCTTCTGCTTTATCTAAATAACTTTTTGCAAGATCAATTTTATCTTCTTCACAAAGTGATTTACCTATTGAATGTCCTTGTGCTTTGAAGAATGTAAATGCCATTCCTCCACCAATTATAATTTTATCTGCTTTTTTAAGTAGGTTATCAATTACTCCAATTTTATCTGAAACTTTTGCTCCACCAATAATTGCAACAAAAGGGTGTTCAGGTTTATCAATACCTTTTGATAACATTTCTAATTCTTTTTGAACTAAAAATCCTACACAACTTTCAGATATATTTGATGCTATACCTACGTTTGAAGCATGTTTTCTATGTGCGGTACCAAATGCATCATTTACAAAAACATCTCCTAAACTTGCTCAATACTTTCCTAATTCTTCATTATTTTTTGATTCGAATTTAACAACTTCATTATTCTTAACATCTTCAAATCTTGTATTTTCAAATAATAGAACTTCTCCTTCTTTAAGGTTTTTAATAGAAGTTTCTAATTCTGTTCCTCTTGTTTGGTTAACAAATAACACTTTTTTTCCTAAAATTTCTTCTAATTTTTTTGAAATTGGTTGAAGAGATTTTTTTGATTTGTCAGCCTCTTCTTTTATTCTGCTTAAATGTGAAAATAAAACAATTTTTGCGTTGTTTTCTATTAAATAATTAATAGTTGGTAAAGCCGCTCTAATTCTGTTATCATCTGTAATTATTCCGTCTTTAATAGGAACATTAAAATCAACTCTAACTAAAACTGTTTTACCGTTAACATTTACATCATTTAATGTTTTTTTCATTATAAAAGTTCCTTTCTAAATATAATTAACAAAAAACATATTTCTCTTAACCATAAAATAAAGGATTATTTAGTTTAAAAGAAATATGCAGTTTTTTGTTAATTATAAAGATAACATGTATTTTATTGTACGGATAAATTGTGATGTAAATGAGTTTTCATTATCATATCATGAGAACACTTTAACCATTTGTTTACCATCAACAGTCATAACTTTTGTTAATGTTGCATCAAAAATTGATCCATATCTTGATGAAATAACATCTTGTGAAACTATTGGTTTTGTACAATATTGCATTGCTAATGCTAAGTCAGCATCTTTTTTAACTGCGTCTTCTACTGCGCTATTGATTGATTCAACTGTTACTTCTTTTCCTAATTCTAAAGTTAGGTCAACTATTGAACCAGTAATAACTGGCACACGAAGTGCTAAACCATCTAATTTACCTTTTAAGTTTGGTAATACTTTACCAACTGCTGCTGCTGCTCCAGTTTTACTTGGAACAATATTTCAAGCAGCTGCACGTCCACGACGTAAATCACTATGTGGTAAATCTAATAATCTTTGATCATTAGTTACAGCATGAATTGTATTCATTAAACCTTTTACTATACCAAATTTTTCATCTAATACTTTTGCTACGGGTGACATACAGTTTGTTGTACATGAAGCTGCAGAAACTATTAAATCGTCAGGAGTAATTTCTTTGTGGTTAACTCCAAATACCACTGTTTTTAATTCACCAGTTGCTGGTGCTGAAATTATAACTTTTTTTGCTCCAGCATCTATATGAGCTTGTGATTTTTCTTTAGAAACATAAAATCCAGTACATTCTATTACCAAATCAATTCCTAGTTTTTTTCAAGGAAGTTGTGAAGCGTCTTTTTCAGCAAGAATTGAAATTTCTTTACCGTCAACTACAATAGCCCCCTCTTTTGATGAAATTTTACCAGACATAAATTGACCATGTGCTGAGTCAAACTCCAATAAGTAAGCAAGTGTATCTGCACTTGTTAAGTCATTTATAGCTACTATTTCTATATCTTTTAATTCAAATAATTGTCTAAATGCTAGACGTCCTATTCTACCAAATCCATTAATCGCAATTTTTTTCATTGTTTTAATTTCCTTTCACTATCTAATTTTACACCCTATTTTAAAGAGATTAAATTAGATATATAATATATTTTTTCTATATATTTTATTTTATAAATTTATATTGGAAAAAATTCTATTAATATCTTTTGTTTGACCCTTTGATGTTAACAGCATAAGCAGAACCCTTTATTCTTTCTGTAAATCTAAGTGTTTTTATTTTGTCGAAACTTTTTTGATCACTTGTTTTAAGTTTTTGATTTAAGTAGTTATCTTCAAGTTCTTTTATAGAAAAATTAGAACTAAAATGAGTGGTAAGTTTATTTTCCATCCTGTAGTTTAATATTCCAAATAATAATTCATCTCTACTTCAATCACTAACAACTTCTCCACCAATGTCATCAAGAATTAGAACATCTACATCACAGCATTTATCAAAAAAATTATTTCTCTCATTTGCAAAAGTATTATTAAAAGTATCTTTAATAATTTTAATTAGTTTATTTACTGATACAAAAATTACTTTTTTATCTAATCCCGCCATTGTATTGGCGACCAGTTTTAATAAATAGGTCTTACCTACACCTGGTGCACCGTGAAGATAAAAACCTTTCCAATCAGAAGTGTCAATTGTTTTTTTAAATTTTTCTAAAAAATTTAATACTGTTAGGTTTTTTGGAGTTTCATTAATTGTTTTAACATAATCACCTAAAGTTATTCTTATGCTTTTTTTATCATAATCACAATATAAAATATTTTCATCAAATTTATAAAATTTGTTTTCATAAAGTCAATGATTACATTTTTTACTAGTAATGTAAAATATCTTATTTTTATATATTAATTTTTGTTGAACACCTTTCATTAGTTGTTTACAATTGACTAAAGGTTCATTACTTTTACAAAAAACATAATCTTTCAAAAAAGAACTAATAACTTTTGAGTTTTTAATAAGCGTTTCATCTGTAATATTGTATTTATTAATTAAACTTATCATATCTGGATTTTTTTTTATATCTTCAATAGAATTTACATCCATTATAGGTCGCCTCATGCTTTTATATCTAATTTAACATCATTTTCAACATTTACTTCATAAGTTTTTTTATTTTTTGCTTCTGATCAACCATTATCATTTGAAAATTTTACTTTTGAGTTTTTTGAGTTTTTGTGTGCATTAATTAAATATTCCATAGCCATATCTGCAGTTTTAATTGAGTTTTCGTTCAATGATTTTGCAATTTTAAATATATAATTTGTTACTATTAGTTTCTCATTTTTTAGAAATGAAAACTCAATTAGGCAATTTATTACACTATCTCTAAGTTTGTAATTCATTGATAAATCTTTTAATAGGTTTTTTTGATCATCATTCAAAGTTTTCAAACCTAACAAAGCTTTTAAATATAGATTTGGTTTAATTGTTTCCATTTCTTTAATTTTAAGATTTTTTTGTCTATTCATGTGCTCTTTACCATCGAATTGAGCAATATTTTGATTTTTAAAAAGATTGTTTTTTATAGATTCTGCTAAAGCAAATATTCTATTTTTATCACCTTTTGTTATTACATTTTTATCAATTTTTGAAAATAAAGATATAAAATCCTCTACTCTAAATTTATAAAGTAAATATAACTCGTTAAATCATTTTTTCGCAAGATCTAAACTTATTTCAAAAACAAAATTTCTTTTTTTTATTTCATCAACAATTTTTTTAAAATCTTCTTCAATAAATAAACAATTTTTAGAAGGTTTAGGTTTCAAATGAGAAACTTCATTTATATTTTTATTATTTAAAATAGAACTAAAAACATCATTAAATGATGAAGAAATGTCCACACAACCATTATCTTGATATAAAGTTTTATTATCATCACGGAAAATATATCTAATAATTTCATAATCAGTTTTTCCAATTTTATTAAATAAACATGAGTTAAATGCTTCGCTATCAAAAAAATTAATTGGTTCTAAAGGTGAGTACAGATTAAACATATAAAACTCTTTTTTATAGTTAATCAATGTTTTTAAAAGTCCAACAGCTTCTAATTTTTTAATATTTTCAAAATATTGTTCCTCAGAAAGACTAGTTAAGTTAAATATTCTAAGCATATTAAAATTGTAGTTCTTTAACTCCTTGGCTATTAAACCTTCTTCAAGCAAAGTTTTATATATTGTAATTGCCTGTATACCTACTATAGGTTGATAAAGGTAAGTTAATATCTTTGAACTAGGTCTATCAATTATGTCATTTAAACTAACTATATATTTATAAAGATTCAAGATTGTTATCCTCCGCTTAATACAATTTAATATTATGTTTATAACTCTATAAAATAAATACATTTAATATATTTTAAGAAATACCTATAAATTTGTTTATAACTTTAACAATTATCATTAGATATTAACAATCTTATTTGAGTTATCCACATATTAATACTTTATTTGACAATATTCACAATAGTATGTACCCCTACCATTAACCTTTATCTTAAAAATTTTATTTGAACAATTAAAGCAATTTTCGCCCTTCCTTAGATGAACCTTCAGCTCATTTTGAAACTTACCTGAAATTCCGTGACCTGCTTTATAGGTACTTATTGTAGATCCTCCTAGTTCAATTGCTCTTTTCAATATTTTTTTGCTTGAATTATATATACAAATATAATTGTCTATACTTAAATTATTAGCTTTATTTTCTGGGTGTATTTTTGAATCAAATAAAATTTCATCTGCGTATATATTCCCAATACCCGATATTTTAGTCTGGTCTAATAACACTGTTTTAATATATTTATTTGATTTACTCATTGCATTACTAAAATATAGACCATTAACTTCTTTTACAAAAGGTTCAGGTCCTAATTTTTTTATTGGTTCTTTAAATTTATAAAATTGCTTTTCTTCTAAATTGATTGTTCCAAACTTACGTGTGTCATGATATACCAACATATAATCATTATCTAAATAAAATATCAATTCTATATGTTTTTGATTTATTAATTCCAAATTATTTATATAATATCATTTGCCTTCCATTCTTAAATGACTAATCAAAACATCTACACCTATATCAAAGATTATATATTTACCAATTCTATTAACTTCATTTATAATCTTGTTGCTTACTCTTTTTTTAAAATCTTCTAATGATATTTCTGTTTTAATAAGTTTTGGATATACAACATCAATGCTAACAATTTTTTTATTTCGCGCATTTTTATTAAGAATTGAAACAACGGTTTCAACTTCTGGTAATTCTGGCATATTTATAACCTCTATTTTAATTCTAATCAGTTTTTACCGACGCTATAATTTACATCTAAACTAACTCTCGAAGACCTATTGTGATTATAATTTTTAAGTATATATTCATATGCTTGTTTCATATTATCTTCAATTATTGGGATTGCTTTTTCAACATCATTTTTTTTAATTTTAAATATAATTTCATCATGAATTTGTGCAACCATAAATATATTTTTGCTTTTAAAAATATCATTAATATTTATCATTGCAACTTTTAATATGTCTGCAGCTGTTCCTTGTATAACGGCATTTACAGCAGCTCTCTCACCAAACTGTCTAACCATAAAATTTGTGCTTTGTAATTCGTAAATATATCTACGTCTACTTGCCAGAGTTACTACATAACTAAATTGTTTTGCAAACTCAATTGTACTTTTTTTAAACTCTAAAATTTCTGGAAACGAGTTATAGTAACTTTCTATATATTCTTTTGCTTTTTTAACGGTTATATTTAAATCCTTAGAAAGTCCAAAATCACTTAATCCATACAAAATACCAAAATTAAAAGTTTTAGCTATTCTTCTTTCATCTTTGGTTACTTGGCGATCTTCAATTCCAAATATTTTTTTCGCAGCTTCTTCATGTATATCTTTGTTATTTTCAAAAGAGTTTATTAAACTTTTTACGTTTGCGACATCAGCAAGAACTCTTAGTTCAATTTGTGAATAGTCAAAACTTAAAAATGTGTAGCCTTCTTCACAAACAAATATTTTTCTAAACTCTCTTTGTATTTCATCACGTATTGAAATATTTTGAATATTTGGATAAATAGAACTTAATCTACCTGTTGTTGTAAGCGTTTGATTAAATATAGTATGTATTTTTTTGTCTGCATATATATATTTTTCAAAACCTTTTAAATATGTTGAATATAGTTTTTGTAGCTTTCTAAGTAGCAAAATTTTACTTATTGTTGGGTTTATATCAACAAGTTTCTCAAGCGTTTCTTTATCTGTGCTTCCTTTATTAGAGTTAGGTAGTTTTAGTTTATCATACAATAATTCTTTAAGCTGTTTAGGGGAATTAATATTAAAGTCTAAATCAATAAAATCTTTAAAGTCAATTTTTACATCTTCTTCAAGAATATTAATTTGTTCTATTATATTTTTGGTTTGTAGTTTTAACTCATTTGTATCAATAAGCACACCTTCAATTTCCATTTCTATTAAAACCTTAGCAAACTTAAGTTCCATGTCACTATATAAGAAATATTGGTTTGAAGCATTTAACTTATCAAACACTTCTTTTTTAAGGTCTTTTATTAAAATTGATTTTTCAATTATATATTCTTCTTTATCTTTATCATTTATATTTTTTGTTTTTTTTGCTCCTTTTCCAAATATTTCTTCAAAAGTTTTTAATTCGTATTCAGGTTTTAAGAATATCAGATGCGAATCAAAATTCGATTTTATTGAAGAGTTTAGAACATATGTAGCAAGCATCATATCATATTCAAAATTTTCTAAATTTACATTATAACCCATGTTTTTTAATGTAATTATAGTTTTTTTAATATCATATGTATCAAATTTTTTATTTAACAAAAAACTTTGGAATTCATTATCAACTGCATTTTCATTTCAATTAAATATATTAACTTCTTTTTGACCTAAATTTTTGAAGTAAAAAGTACCTTTATCATTTGAAATTGCAATACCAACAACATCTGGTATTTGATAGTTATCGTTTAATATTTCAATATATATTGAATTTAATTCACATTCATAACTTTGATTTCATACATCAATTATTTTGTATGAACTAAGATTTTTAGAAGGTTCTATGTTTTGACAATATTTTTTTACCAAAGATAACATTTCATATTTTTGAAAAAAAGGTTTTAGTTTTTCATAATCAATTTTTGTATCATCAAAACAAAAATCCATTTTTACATCTATATAAATTGTTGCAATTTCTTTAGATAAAAAAGCATCTTCTTTACCATTAATAAGTTTTTCTTTTTTTGCACCTTTAATTTCTTCAATGTTTTTATATATATTTTCTATTGAGTTATATATATTTAGTAGTTCTTTAGCTGTTTTTTCACCAATTCCTTGCACACCTTTTATGTTATCTGATTGGTCTCCTCTTAGTCCTTTATAATCGGCAACCTGTTCAGGTTCTATACCTCATTTTTCATTTAGCTTGTACCTATCATATATTAGTATGTCACTAGTACCTGTTTGTGGTGAAAGAACGAATGTTTTTTCTGAAATTAATTGGTACATATCTTGGTCGCTTGTAAGAATATGAATCAGATTATCATTTTCTAACTCTAATTTTTTAGAAATTGTCCCTAATATATCATCAGCTTCATAGTTATCAATTTCATATCACTTTATATTTGCACTGCTTAAAAATTCCCTTACTATTGGAAATTGTAAAACTAACTCCTGAGGAGTTTTTTGTCTTCCATCTTTATAAGAAGGTAACTTTTCATGTCTAAATGTTTTTTTACCTTTATCAAAAGCAACTATGATTGAATCATAATTAAATTTTGTATTTATGTTAAAAAGCATATTGATAAAAGAAAAAACTGCATTTGTAGGAGTTCCTGAAGTTGTTGTTAAAGTTACCCTTCCAAAAGAACTATAAAATGCTCTGAATAATAATGAATTACCGTCAACTAATAAATATTTTTTCATAAACAAACCTTAAACTTTCTTAATTTCTTTTTTAATATCGATTAAACTAAAAGTGATGTTATCTTTGTAATATTGAGATTTAATCAAAAATATATAGTAACCTGATTTTTGAATTCTATCTTTTATATCATTGTAAATACTTGAAAATATTGTTAAATCTATTTTTCCGGTTTCATCACTGCAAGATAAAAAACACATTTCTTTGTCATTTTTATCTTTTTTTATTTGAATAATATCAACATAAACTAAAATATTTACTTGCATATCAGGCAGTTCCAAGGCATTTATTTTAGTTAATTTATCTATATTTTTAATTTTTTTTCTTAATTCAATTATCGGATGAGACGACACATAGAAACCAATATATTCTTTTTCGTATTCTAATAAATCTTCTTTATCATCTTTAAAATTTGGTAACAATATTTCTATATCATTATTTTTTAAATTATCAATTACTCTTAAGAGATTAAAAATTTGATCTTTAAATAAAATAAGACTTTTTCTACTTATTTGAAAATTATCAAAAGCACCAGCATATGCAAGCGCCAAATATTTTTGCTCAGTTAATGTTGTTTTGTACAAAGTGGTTAAAAGTTTTAAAAGATTATTAAAAACAAACTTATCTTTAATAAATATTTCTTTAAGTTTTTTTAAAAACTCTGGTCCTATATATTTTATCACCCCAAGAGGCATAAATATATTGTTAGCTTTAGAAAAATAAATATGATTAGGATTTTTTATGCTTGGAGCAATTATATTGTAATTATATTTTTTAAGTTCTTGAATGTATTGACTTGTTTTATTTTCATTTCGTATTACACCATTCAATAATGAACAATAAAAATCAGCCTTGTAATGAGTTTTTAAAAATGCCATTCAATAACTTATTATTGAGTATGCAATTGCATGTGACTTATTAAAACCATAATCTGCAAATTTTTCAATATAATTTCATAGGTCAATTGAATCCTTTTGAGAATAACCATTTTCTTCAGCTTTTTTGATAAAAATATCTTTTTCACTTCTTATTAAATCAAAGTTTTTCTTACTTATAGCCCTTCTAATTATGTCTGCTTGATTATATGAAAGGCTAGCAACTTTTTTAAATATTTCTAAAACTTGTTCTTGATATACTATGATTCCATAAGTAGGTTCTAATATGTTTTTTATACTTTCATTTATGTATGTTGTTTTTACAACTTTATTTTTTCTATTTAATAGTAAATCAATATTGTCTTGTGGACCTGGTCTAAATAGAGCACTTGTAATTGCTATTTCCTCAATAGAACTTATTTTCATTCTTTTTACTAAATCTGTCATTCCATTTGATTCTAGTTGAAAAATTCCTGAGGTTTCACCATTTTGCAGGGTTTGAAATGTCATTTCATCATATAAATTTATATCTTCCAGATTAAATTTAATTTTATTGTTTTTTTCAATATTTTTAATTACTTCTTGTATAATCGTTAAATTTCTTAAGCCTAAAATATCAGTTTTGATAAGTCCGATCTTTTCTAAGTAGTTCATACCATATTGTGTTTGTAAAATACCATTTATACCAACTTTTAATGGAACGACTTTATATAATTCTTCGTCACAAAAAACTACACCTGCAGCGTGTGTACCAGATTGTCTTGGTAAACCAATTATTTTTTTAGATATACTAAAAATTTTTGGGTACATCTTACTGAATTTAGTAAGAGTTATATTTTCATTAACTGCTTTTTCTAGATCAAATAAATTATTTGGACTTACATTTTTAGACATTTCATTAATATCACTAACTGGGATTCCAAAAATTCTACCACAATCTCTTAGGGCATTTTTTATACCAATTGTTTGAAATGTAGATATTGTTGCAAAGTGATATTTTTTATATTTATTAAATAGATATTCCACTATTTCTTCTCTTCTATCGTCTTGAAAATCTATGTCTATATCTGGCAATGTAACTCTATCTATATTTAAAAACCTTTCAAATATTAAATTATATTTAATTGGGTCTATCTTTGTAATTTCAAGTAAAAAAGAAACTAAACTACCAGCGGCGGAACCTCTTCCTGGTCCATGTAAAATGTTATTTTCTTTTGCATAAATAACAAAATCATTTACAACAAGAAAATAATCAGAAAATCCCATTTTGAATATTGTTTCTAATTCTTTTTCTAATCTTTTTTTATATATGTTTTTGTCACTTATATTATTTTTTATAACGTATTCTTCTAATTTATTTTCACAAATAAATTTTAAGTAAGAATCAGATGGCATTTTTAAACTATTTGGGTACTTTAAAAAATGTATTTTGTTATCATAAACAACATCATCAATAACATTATCTATAATATATTGAATATTACTATTATGGATATCAATATCAATATCGTTTGATATTTTTTCAATATCTAAATAAAACTTATCATTATCGATATTTAATTCATCATAGTTTATGCCTTCATTAATTGATTTAAGAGCCTTGTAACTATCAAAATCTTCTTTGTATAAGTAGTTTATCTTACTTGTAAAAATTGATCTATTATCTTTAAAACTAGTATTTTTAGAACTTAATGAATAAAAAATATTATTTTCCTCTAATTTTAATTTTATTAACAAATAATATTTAGCTTGTTTTATTATAGGGTCAAATATTCAAAAAATATCATTTGAAATAAATTCTTCAATTTGTTCAAAATCCATTTTTATATTATTTTCTAAATTTTCTTGTATTTTTGTACAAAGACTAATTACTTTTTTATAGCCATTATTATTTTTGCAATATAAGTACACATCAGCGCCATCAAGTTCAAAATTTAAGCCAATTATAGGTTTAATGTTTTTTGAATTGCATTCTTCAAAAAACTCCAAAGCACCAAACATAATATTTTTGTCTGCATAAAATGCTGTTTTGATATTATTTTCCACTAAGAAATTGATATAATCTTTTATTTTTATAGTTGAATCTAAAAAGTTATAGCAAGTCTGCACTCCTAAAATATTACAATATTTCATTTATTTACCTCATATAATATTTTACAATACAAATAAAAAAAACTAACCACTTTATTTGGTTAGTCAATAAGCATATCTTAAAATCAACAATCTTTTATCTATAGTTTTGATGCGTTAGCAAAGTATTTGCTAACAACTCTATTATAATATAAAAAAATTATAAATTTCAAACTTTTTATAAAAATTGTTTATTTTATAATGGTAGGTCTTTTTTTCTAAAAATAAAGTAACCTGATGTATATAAAGATATCGATATAATACCCATTACAAAATATTGTCCAAGGTAGCTTTTAATTTCACTTTTACTTTGAAAACTTGGATTATATAGTGAGTTTAATGTTAAATATTTAAAAAAACTTACTGAGTCATCAATTTGTGAAATAAAGTAAAATATATAAAACAATATTGCTATCCCACCAGCGGCTGATAGAGAATATGCTGATTTATTGAAGTAACAGCTTGAAATAAAACTAATTGATGAGATCATTACTAATAATAAATATAAACCAATAAAATATATTGTTATTAATGATAAATCTACACTTGCAACATGACCAGTTAGAGTAATTCCTAATAATGTTGTTAAGTAGACAATTAAACAACTTAATGTTATAAAAGCAAGGAATGTGAACATTTTACTTAAAATAATACTTTTTCTAGATTGGTTAGTTGTTAATAAATTTACTAAAGTTCCTTTTTCCACTTCACTTGCAATTAATCCATTACCAGAGATTAATATATATATAAGTAGTAGCATATAAACAATACCAGTGGTGCTTGCGACCATTTTAACTACCATATTACTTATTAAAATATTTCATGTTGTTTTACCTGATTCTATTTGCGATGAAATTGAAGGGTTTGTTAATAAAACAGCAAATGCGATCAAAATCATTAAGACAGGTACAAAAGTCATAAAAGTTCATAGTCATATTGATTTTCTAGAAGTATCTCTTAATAATTCTAGAGATACTTTGCAATTTTTACTTGTTCTTTTTTTAGGTTTATACGTATTGTTTATTTTAACAACATCTTTTGTTATTTCATTTTTATAATATTTCATAAAGTATTGTTCTAAATTTAGGGGATGCTCTTTAATAAATGAAATTTCATTTTTAGATAATAAAGATATAAATTTATTAATGTTTTCGTTTTTTATTAGTACAAAAATAGAGTTTTTTTCGACATCTATAATTTCTCAGTTAGGAGAATTGATTGTTTCATAATTTATATTATTTTTAAAACATACTTCATATTTTTTTTCATCATTATATTGTATGTCTTTAATATTAATTGTAGAAATTATTTTTCCTCTCTTAATTATAGATACATAATCACAGGTTTTTTCAATCTCTGAAAAAATATGTGAAGATAGTATTATTGCTTTTCCTTCATCTTTAGATTTTTTAACTAGTTTTATAAATTTATCTTGCATTAAAGGGTCTAGCCCTGTTGTTGGTTCATCTAAAACAATAATATCTGGATTGTGCATTCAAGCAATTATTAATGCTACTTTTTGCTTCATCCCCTTAGACATTTTTTTAATTTTCATATTTGGATTGAATTCTCAATACTCAATATATTTTTTTACAATTTCTCAATCATCCATATTTCTAAGTTTGAATATTTGTTTTAATAACTCAATTCCTGTCATATGTATTGGAAATGCAATTTCTCCAGGTACATAACCTAATTTTCTTTGTATTTTATGTGAGTCAGTTCATGAGTCGTAAGATACCAACTGTTCTATTGAAGGTTTTTTTGTATCTTTGATGTCATATTGCAATAGTGAATTACCACTATCTGCTTTCATAAATCCTAATAAAATTCTTAAAGTTGTTGATTTTCCAGCACCATTTGGACCTAAATATCCAAAAACTTTACCATACTCTACTTCAAAATTCACATCAAATATACCATAACCACTTTTAAATTTTTTATTTAAACTTTTAACTTCAATTGCGACATTTTTTTCCATAATTAAACTTTTCCTTTCTAAATAAGTATGTAAAAAAAGTTTAAATATTAAAAACTGTCCTCATATGAAATTAATTTAACTTTATTTAATTTTGATATTTTAAATTTATATATAAAATAAGATTCTTTAACAAAGTGCTTAAATATAAAGTATTTCGTTAATAGTTTTATAATTTGTGCGATTTTAATTGTAAGCTTTTTAAAAAAAATTAAAAACAGAATAAAATTAAATGCATAGAATTTAGTTATTTCAATTTTAATATTATCTATTCTGTGTTTCATAATGACAAAGTTTTTTTTATTTACTTCAAGACATATAAATCATAATATTGAAATTAATATTGAAATTGAATTAAACAATACGTATGGATCAAAATAAATTATGTTACTTGGAAAAATTAGTGTTAAAAAGAAGATATTTACTAAAAAGTATAATCTATCATTTTTTAAGTTTTTATTTTTGATTTCATTATAATTTTGTTCTATCATTGCTTTTTGTCTTATAATGATACACTTTCAAAAATTAAATCTAATAATTAAATAGATTGCATATAAAGACAAACTCAAAAATACTTGAATAAATGTATAAATAAATTCAAGTTTTAAATGAGATAAAAATGATAGAAAAATGGCAACTAAAATTAAGATAGTTGTTTTTCTAATATTTTTGTTTTTATATTTCATAAACTCACCTATTTTTAATTACTCTTATGACTCATTATGGTGTCATAAGCATTATTGATTTGAGTCATTTTTGCTTGTGCTTCTAGATTACCTTTATTTTTATCTGGATGGTATTTTTTTGCTAATTCTATATATTTCTTTTTGACAACTGTAAGTGAAGCATTTTTATCTAAACCTAAAACTTTATAAGCTTCATCAAGTTGAGAAGGTTTTTGGAAAGTATCATTATAATTTGATTCTTGTTGATTAGTATGTGAATAATCTTCATAAGAGTTATGTTGACTTGATGAAGGGCCTTCATTTACGTTTTTTGCACGTCTTTTTCTTGAACCCATCCCAAACAAAGTATCAATAAGAAAAACAATAAAAATAAAGTAAAATAATTTACCAATTATTCTAAGTAGTTCGTCCATACTAAAATCACCTCTTATTTAATTACAAGAATTACTACCAATATTGTTAGCAGCAATAATATTATTATTATATAACCAAAAACCTTATAAACAATAAAGTTTTTTTTATTTCTTTTTTTAAGAGCTAAATCTTTATCATCATCTATATCTGCGGTTTCTACAGTTTTTTGAATTGATAGAAAATCGTCTTTATATTCTTCAGCTGTTAAATTACCTTCATTTACAATATTATCACTATTTATGACATTTCCTTTATAAACACCATACTTACTAGAGTTTTTAATTTTCTTTTTTTTCACTTAATTCACCATCTTTCCAAAAATAAGTTGATATTTTCTTTTCGATTGTATAATCAATCAATTCATCCAATAACAAATCTTTTTCCAAATCTTCGGCTACAAAAATTTTTGGTTTAGTTACTGGGTTTTTTGGTACATACAACGAGCATACATCATCGAAGGGCAAAATAGAAGTTTCGTAGGTGTCTATTTTTTTTGATATATCTATGATTTCTTCTTTGTCCATTGTGATTAAAGGTCTTAAAATTGGTAAAGTCGAAACAGAGTTAATTGTATTAATTGACTCAATGGTTTGACTTGCAACTTGTCCTAATGATTCTCCAGTTATTAAACATTTAATTCTTTTTCTTAAACAAATTTTATTTGCTAATTTTATAAAAATTCTTCTCATTAAAGTAATTCTATAAGACTCTTCTTTTATATGCATTAATTCTTTAAGAATATCTCCAAAATCACATACTAATAACTCAAAATCATTAGTATTATATCTTTGTAATTTCTTAGATAATTGAAACACTTTATCCAACGCTTTTTTGCTTGTATGTGGAGGCGTCATGAAGTGTATGTAAGAAACCGATAGACCCCTTTTCATTGCTAAATAACTTGCAACAGGTGAATCAATTCCTCCACTTAACAAAGATAGACCTTTGCCGCTAATTCCAACAGGTAATCCTTTTGAACAGTTAATTCTATCAACAAATATTTGAGTACCCGTATTTTTTATTACTACGTTAATTTGACTATTTGGTTTTTTAACATCAACTTTTAAATGATTTGTATTAGATAAAATATTTGAAGCAATTTTGATTTTTAGTTCCTGTGATCCAATCTTAAAGCTTTTATCTACTCTTTTAACCTCTATTTTAAAAGTTCCTTCAGTTAATTTATTTGCTACTTCTAATGTTTTTGCAAGTATATCTTGTTCGTTATTACTGACAATTTCTACAATTGAAATTGAATAGATTCCAAATATATTTTCTAAAATATTTATTACTAAATTTAAGAAATTTTCATCTGACAATTCAATAACTAAGCTTTTAGTGTCTTTTTTAAAAGTTAATAACTCCTTATAATCTTTCAATTTTATTTTTATATTTCTAATCAATTTATTAATAAACATTTGTTTATTATTTCCCTTTAAAGTTAATTCACCATATCGTATTAATATATTTATCATTTTTTTCCTTATCTTAATTTATTTTTTTTAATTGTACCCATTACTTTTAAAGAATAACCAATTAGTTGCTCTAAATTTCTACTTTTAAATAGATTTTCACAATCATAAATTACTTTTTCTATATTAGGTACTATTCCAACATATCTTTCTAAGTATATAATGATTTCTTGTGATATATAGTCTAAAAAAATAGAATCATTTAAATCTGTTATTAAGACTGTTACATCTTTTAAAATACTATCAACTTCTTTTTTTACATATTCTCTTTCTTCATTAGTTTTTATTTTTGATATATAAGTTTTAGTGTATTTAGAGATTTGGGTGAAGTAATCTTGTATAGGCGTAACAAATTTTTCTAGTTCTAATATAGATTTATATTGTCTAATTTTTACATTACATTGATTTAAGCAAGACTTTATGAAAATAACTTGATTAACTATTGAATCAGTATTAACACTTTTACGACCAAGTGCTTTGATTGATTTTTCCAAGGCTTCTATATCATTAACAGAATCCCTCATAACATCTAGTAATTTATTTTTAAGATCCACAAAATTTAAAGAGCCCCCTTTACTTGATGCAATATCTACTTCAGAAAATATTAAATCAGCTCTTGATTTAGTACTGTGAAAATTTTTCTTTACAATTTCAAACTCCATTTTATCTGGAGATGGCGTTTTAGAGAACGGTTCATATTCTTGAAATTTTTTATCAACAGCATAAACAGCATTAGAAATAGCATGGAATATTTCTCTTATATTATCAATTTTGGTTTCAAAAAATGTTTTAATGTTATCTTCTTCTTCAAATATAACTTTAAATTCATTAATTTTATTAAATATTTGGTTAAGCCATTTATAAGCTTTTTTATATTGAAGTTTTAAAAGTTCATTATTAATTTTTACTCTTGATTTATCAATCTCAAACTCTAATTCTGAATATTTATTTGCATTAGCTTTTAATTTACCTTTATTTTGACCAAAAGTTACATACTTATTTTTTAAGTCAATCATATGTTGAGGTATCACATTTTGTATTGTTGAAATAATGTAGGGGATTGAATCCAATAACTCAATTAAAAAAATTAATGCTTGATCAATTTTTAATAAAGTCTCTCAACTCTCTTTATATTTACCTATGTCCAAATTGTAATAAAAATCTTCAAATAGTTCTTCGATTGATTCAATAGTATTAGATAGTTTACCATCATTTATTTTTATATCTTTAAATGTAGTCATTATTACTTCATCTTTTAAAGATTTAAATAAATCTTTTTGGAATGTTAAAGTATCTCTTTGAATAAATTCCATTTGCAAGGCATTCATTATTTCAATATAAACAAGATGAACATTTTTATTAACATTTATTAATCTGTTATAAATTTCATTATATAGTTTAATATTTTTTAAGTTTGGACTTGTAGTTTTTTTGTTTTCTAAAAGATTTCAGAAATCCACAAATATTTTAAGAAACTCTTTTTCATAAAGTATCTCGTATTTTGTTCTTCAAATCATAAACTCATTTTCAAAGTTACCTGTTTCTTCGAATATTTTAGCAACTCTTTCAACTCTATACTTTAAAGGTGATTTTTTTATATCATCTATTAAATCAATTGATTTTGCTATCAACTGCATAATTTTTTTATATATCGTTATGATTATCAAAAAAATTAACAAAGTAATAATACATGCAATAAACAATGAAAAAAAAATAACATTGCTATTTTTATTAAAAATATTATTTATTTCCCATGAATATAACATATTAACCCCTATATTTAAACCATTTTTATTATATCATAATTAAATAAAGCAAAATTCTTCATAAATTTATGCAAATTAAAATTTATTAATATAATATTTATAATTTATTATATAATCATTTATGGTTAGTCTGCAAATAAACATATTAAAATAATTAGTCTATAAAACATTTAGTAACCTTTGCAGAATTAAGGTGAATATAGACTTCCTTTAATAGAGTTTATCTTTGTAAATGATTTTCCGCATAATATAAGGAGAAAAAATGTCAAGATATAGAGGATCAATATTTAAAAAATCAAGAAGATATGGTTTTTCAGTTTTAGAAACTGGGAAAGAATTTTCAAAAGGTAAAAAACGTGTTACTGCACCTGGTCAACATGGTTCAAGAAGAACTAAATTATCAGGTTATGGACAACAATTACAAGAAAAACAAAAAGTTAAATTTATGTATGGTGTTACTGAAAGACAATTCAGAAACACATATGCAAAAGCAAAAAAAATAACTGGAATTACTGGGACTAATTTCTTAAGATTATTAGAATCAAGATTAGACAATATTGTTTATAGAATGGGACTTGCCCAAACTAGACAAGGTGCTAGACAACTTGTAGCTCATGGTCATATTTTGGTTAATGGTAAAAAGCTAGATATTCCTTCATACACAGTACAAGTTGGAGAAATTATATCTGTAAAAGATAAAATGAAAAAAAATGAAAAAATAGTTGAAGCAATAGCTTCAAATGCTTCAACAGTAGATTTTGTTAAATTTGATAAAGCAAAATTAGAAGGAAAGTTTGATAGATTACCTGAACGTAATGAATTGAACCAAGAAATAAACGAAGCATTAATTGTTGAATGATACAACAGATTAATTAAATAATCAAAGTCTTTAATTCTGATTAACATCTTTAATATGAACATCTAAAATAAAATTGACAGTAAAAAAGTACTTTTATTGTTAAAATTTTATTGAAAGGTGTTCTTTTTATATGGCAAAACAATGAACAAAAAATGAAAAACTTAATATAATTAATGAATCAAAAAAAATTGGTATTTTAAATGCGGCATTGAAGTTTGATATTAGTACTAGCACAATTAAAAGATGAAAATCAGAGGTAAAAGTTAAAGGTGAAGGCGCTCTTGAATGAGGTAGCGGAACACAAGCAAAAGGAAATATCAAAAAATTTAAATCTCATGATTGAATTTTTAAAGAACCTGATGATATGAGCATTGAAGAATTAAGAGAGGCTTTGAAACTGGAACGAGCTTTAAAAAAGCATTTGGCGAAGACAACTAAGGAAAAGTACTTCGCCATTTTTAATGTTAAAAGAATGTTTTCTTTGAAATTATCTTGTTTATATTTAAAAGTTTCAAGGTATGGATATTTAAAATGACTTAAAAACGGAAAACCAAAGTATAAAAATTATAATAGAATTTTAGCAATTAAGATAAGATGCCTTTTTTACTTGTTTAAAAAAAGATATGGTTATAATATGATAACTTTATTTTTAAACAAATACTTTAAAGAAAGATTAAACCCTTGAGTTGTTTATAGATATATGAAAATAATGAGTTTAAAAGCAGCAAAGAAAAAGAAAGTTCCAAACTATGATAAATCAGGTCCATTAAGATTTGAAAATCTACTAAATAGAAACTTTAAATCTAAAAATATAAATGAAAAATGAGTAACAGATGTAACTTATATAAAAACTATTAATGGAAACGTATATCTATCTGTTATAAAGGATTTGTTTAATTCAGAAATTATTGATTGAAAGTTATCGGTTAGTCCTAATAATAAATTATGTCATACAAATTTAATAAGCGCCATTAAAAAAAGAGGTGCACCAAAGATAATCCACTCAGATCAAGGATCACCATATACAAATGAAACTTGAGAAAGATTATGTAAAACTAATAATATAAATATTTCTATGTCACGAAGAGGAAATTCACCAGATAATGGTGCTTGTGAGTCTTTTTTTGGAACTTTTAAAAATGAATGTATATATACATATAAAGTAAAAGAACTACATCATTCAAATATTTATAAAATTATCTCAGACTATATAGAGTTTTATAATTATGTTAGACCTTTATTAAAACATAAAAAAAACTCCATACGAAATTCGTATGGAGAAAGTATCTTTTTAATGTCAATTTTAATTGACAATTTCATTTAAGGTATTTTAAGCTTTTATTGCTGTGGGAACATATAGTTTATCTTTAATTGCATTTGTTAACAATTCTATAGTTATAATAAGATTTACAAAATCAGCATTTACAACTGAAATTTTTACAAAGTCATGAATTCAATCATATTCATCTACCAATATACTATAATCTATAAAATAATCCAATTTTAAAACTTGATCTTGTTTTAAAAGCAATTCACTTGATAACTTAACTATTACATCTAAATCCTCAGATGTTGCAATTTTTTTTAAAATATCATTAAGTTCAACATATATTTTATCTTTTTTTAATCTATCTGTAATTATAGAAAAATCTTTAATTAAGCTTTGTGCTGACAAATTTATTTTTTTGATTGCAAATTTCTCATTAAAATTTACAGCATTTTTTTCTTTTTGGAAACCCAATTCTTCAAACTCATGATATAAAGACTTTAATTTTTTAATTCCTGATGTTGCAGATATTAAATTCATTTCAACTTTTGCAAAGTTTTTAAGATCACAATTTTTATGAGTAAGAGTCTCTTGGTTTATTTGTCTATAATTATTTAGTTTATCAACTATTTTATCAACTTCATCAATGTTTTCTACATAATTTTTTGAAGAGTCCATATTTATTTTTATACTTTCGTTATTTAAAGACAAACCTTTAAAACACTCATTATTCAAATAGCTTATAAAATCTTCTAAAGTTACCACTACTAATTGTTTGATATCCATATTTGTCCCCCTAATTAGTTAATTCAACAACATAGTATTTTTTCTTACCTTTTTTAACAAGTATAAATCTATCTACTGTGAAGTATCGTTTATCAATTATTGAATTATCTTCAATGAACTTATTTTCAAAATTTATTGATAAAGCATTATCATTTATCAGTTCTCTTCCTTCTCTTTTAGAAGTAATTATTTTTGCTGAAATAAGAAAATCTAAAACTTTTAAATCGCTTTCAACTTTTATAATATCAAAAGTTTTGATCAAAGACAACAAATATTCTTTATTCAAATTTTTTAAATCTCCACTAAATAAAGCATCAGAAATTTTTAATGCTTTTTTATATCCTTCATCACCATGAACAAAACTTGTAACTTCTTGTGCGAGTTTTTTTTGTGCAATTCTTTTAAAAGGTTCTTTTTTATGAACTTCCATTATATTTTGGATTTCATCAACCTCTAATGTTGTTAAATAGTTTAAAAGTATTTCACAATCTTCGTCATCTTGATTTAAAAAAAATTGATACAATTCATATTCACTTGTTTTGTTTTTATCTAACCATACTGTGCCAGATTCTGTTTTTCCAAATTTAACTCCATCTTTTTTTGTGAGTAGGTTCATTGTAACTCCACAAGCTTTCGAGTTTAAATTTCCATAAATACTTGAAATGTAATCAGTACCACTTGTAATATTACCTCATTGATCAGAACCTCCAATTTGGACATTACAGTCATGATTTTTATATAAATAAAAAAAGTCATATGCTTGTAACATTGTATAACTAAACTCAGTAATACTTAAACCTTTTTCTATTCTTGATGATATATTCTCTTTTGATAATAAGTTGGCCAAATTAAAATGCTTACCTATATCTCTTAAAAAATCAATTAATGATAATTTATTGAGTCAGTCAGCATTGTTTAATATTTCAACATTTGGTAATAGATTTTTTAATTGTTTTTTGATTGATATAATGTTGTTATTTACAACAGATAACTCTAATAATACCCTTTCTTGACTTTTAAAACTAGGATCACCAATCATAGCGGTTGCTCCTCCAATTAATGCGATTGATTTAAAACCATTATTAGAGAACCTCTTTAAATTTAATATTTGTATTAAGTGACCTACATGCAAAGAATCTGCTGTAGGGTCAAAACCACAATAAACAGCATTATTATTTTTTTGAGAATCTAAAAGCTTATTTTCATTAGTAATTTGCTTTAGTAGTTTTCTGTTTTTTAATTCTTCAATAATGTTGCTTTTCATAAGCTATTTCTCCTTAGTAGTTTTCTTTTTCTTAGAATCTTCAACTTCAATTACATCTTCGCTCATACTTATAGAAACATCTTTAACTTTTGCATAAGCAACATCAGCACGATCAATAACATCAACTGCAATTGTTGCCAAGTCCTTAGCTATAAGCTGTGCATTTTTTGATTTTGCTAAATCCATACCAATTTTGACGCTTGTTTTACCGATTTTTTGAAGTGCCTTGTAAGCAAGCTCTTTTGTTTTTGCATCATCTAGTTCGTCACTAGCATTTCTAATGTTTGAAAGTTTCATTTCAATAGAAGCGACCACTTCATCATTTTCTTCTCCTTGGCTTTTTTCTCAAGCTTCCTCAAGTGATGCAATAAATTTTTTTATTTGTGGTCTATATTTTTTTAAATATTCAACAAAATCTTTTCTAACTTCTATTCCTCTTTTGGGTGCTAGCATCATCCCTAAAAACATTCATGTAGAAATTTTAAATAACTTAAACATATATTTTTATCCTTTACTAATCTTCTGAGTTTGCAAAATCTTTAAGTTTATCAACTAACTTATAAAATACGTCTTTATTTTTTGTTGCTACTTTAACTCATGATTTTACATTTCTTTTTGCAAAAGCATCAAAAATATCTAGATAATTTGTAACCTTAGCAATTGTGTCAACTGTTGCATTCATCATTTCTGATTTATAAGTTAAATCTTCAAAAAAATAATCAACTTTTCTAGCTGCAATACCCACTTTTCTAAGAGTGATAATTGAATACAACGAAAGAACTATAGCTAATGCTAAAAGTATAATTATAAGTATATTTTGTGTTATTTCAATATTAGATGCTAAAATGTATAATGATTTCATATGATTTCTCCGTTACATATTAAAATTATACAATACTTATGGCAAAATATTATATATTTAAGATGCCTTTTAATTGTCTTCTTCTTCCTCTAAACCTAATCTTTCTTTTCATCCTGAAGGTCCTCTTTTAGGTCCTTTTTTTTCTTCAACATAATTTTGATCGGCCCAATTCATTGTGTTATTTTTTTTCATAATAAGTAATTTTCTGGCTCTTTCTGTTTCGGCATTATATGCTCTTTTATATATAAATTTTCTTCTTTCTTTTAAAGGTAAATTAGGGTTTTTTAATACCAAAGTGTTAATTCCATCTTCAATTTCTTCCATTTTTTTTAGGTAATTATCATGCAACTCAAGAGTACTTTCAACTTCTTCAATATCAAAATTATCAGTTTTAATTAATGATGATAATTTTTTTGAACTTTTTGTTATTAGTTTTTCAACTTTATTTCTTTCTTTAGCAAGTTGTTTTTCAAATCTTTCTTCATTTTTTTCTTTTTCTTTAAACTCATTTTTAACTAATGTAATTGTGTGTTCAATCTCTTTTTTTTGATCTTTACTAAAAGGAAGGGTTTTTTTCTTTCTTGGAGTAATTAATTTTTGTACTTGAATGTCAAGAAGTTCATTTTTATTTTTGGGGTTTTTTCTAGATGGAACAAAATAACTATCTTTAATATTTTCATCTATACCCATAAGTTCATTACTTTTTTTTACTTCTTCTAATCTTTTTTTAGCAAGTTCTTCTATTTTAATGTCTTTTTTACTCATAAAATCACCTACTTATCATTTTTTTTAGATTTTCTTCTTGGTTTTATTAATAAACTTTTTTCTTTTTTACGCAATAAAGAGTTAAACTCATTAATTTTATCTTTTAAAAACTCTTCTCTTGTAACATCACTATCAAATTCCATTGTTCTAATATCTTCAATAGTTTGATTTAATTCATCTTCTAAAATTCTTTCTTTTTTTATTTTTAATTGTTCTAATTTATCTTTTACTTCATTTTCTAAACTTGAAAATTTATTCACAGTTTTAGAAATGGGGGTTTTAAAAGAAAACTTATTGCGGTTTATATAATCATTTACATTTTTTCCGTCTATTCTATTTTTAGATATTTCAGATAATCTTTTAACTCTATCAAGTTCTGACTCTAAAACAACAGTAGCATTTTTTTCGTGGTATTTTTTTGCTCTATCAGAATAAGAAACGGTTTGCTCTTTAATTTTTTTAATATCAGTATAGACACTTTCGTCAATAGCACCAGTTCTTCTAAGTTCTTCAATTTTTTGAAGTTTTGCAATTACTGGATCATTTTCCATAACTTGATTTTGAATGTCTTGAGATTTTTTTAATGCACTGTTAATAATAGAACCTAATGGACCTTCAACTTTTTTAGGGTTATTTTTTCTTAAATTTGCTTTTAATTCTGATAACTTATCAATTTTTATTTGAGCATCATCTTTGGGCAAATCTTCTAATTTTGATTTTTTACTTTGGTCCTTGTCTGCAAAAACAGGTTCCATATTAAGAATTGGGTCGTCATTAAATGTTCAATGATTTGGCACTCTTTCTTCTTCAAGTTTTGCATACTCGCTTTTGTCTAATTTACTTTGCTTTTTTTTAAAAATAGCCATATTTACCTCTATTCTTATTAATATTTTATACTTTTAAGTCTTAAAGATTCTACAAATTTTCGACCATATTTAGATTGCTCCTTCTGATTAACTTTTACAACATCACCAGTAAATGTAATTTTATTTTTTGTTAGAGCTTCTCCAACACCATATATATCAACACAAGCATTATTTTTTTCAAAATATTTAATTTTATTTTCGTCAAAACCCGAAGATACAATGATTTTTACATTTTTAAACCCATTTTTATCTAGCTTTTCTCTTAACATGTTAACAAGAATTATATTAACTCCTTTGATGTTTTCCTCATTAATATCCAAATTTTCTAATGATTTATCAATTAAATTTTGTGCAGTATCAATTCTTACTGCATATAATTTATCCCCTAGGCTATTACACAATTTTATACTATCTTCTATAACGTCGTTGTTATAATCAACAAGAGCAATTAATTTATTTTCAGGGAAATTTTTTAAATATGCATTAGCAGCATCAACAACATTACCATCAAATGCAGCAATTAAAGAATGAGGCATAGTACCCCTTAAGTCATAGTCTATGTCTAAGTATTCAAAAGATGCGGGTGTGACAAGGTTTTTAAGTCCGCCAACATAAGATGAATAACCATCAATTTGTTGATTTAAATAAAAATCCATTCTATCATTCATATTAATTACAACTTTGTTATTTGCTGCTACTGCTATTTTGTATGCGTTATTTGCAACCGTTGTAGCTCTAGATAAAATCCCATCAATAATTCCTTCTAAATGACAAAATTGCTCATATTTTCCAGTTAATCTCAATACAGGTTCGAGTGGCTCTATGATTTCTCCTTCTTCTAGATATTCAAATAAAACATTTTTAACATTCGCTTTTTCTAATAGATCTTTAACTATTCTACTTCCACAAAAAAATACACCTTCACGTCTTTGAAATCATTGCATGGTAAATATGGTATCTTTTTTTTCGTTGTTAATTATTTTCCTTGTTTTTACAAAATAATCTGCTGTATAGTAATCTTTATATATTCTTTTATCTAAATTAAAAATAGGTTTTATATTATTAGTTTTCATATTGAATTACCCACCTCTTTTTCATCAATATTTAATTCGATAATTCCATTATTATTTATTTTATCACTTATTATATTTAATTCTTTTTTTGAACATAGCATTCCGAAAGATTCGAAACCATTAATTTTTCCTTTATTAATTTGTAGACCATTTGGTAATCAAGAACCTTCTGTTGCAAGCACAGTTAATAAACCCTCTTTTACATTTTTAGCACCACAAATTATTTGGATATTGTTTTTGCCATCAAAAACTTCACACTTTGATAAGTGTGTGTTTGGAATTTTGTCTACTTTTAAAACCTTTGCAACTATGAATTGATCTTCTATTTTATCAAATATACCATTTTTATTTAAAATCTCAATCAAATGTTTTTTCAATAAATCATTTTCTAAATTATTTTCATTAATATTTAAATTTAATTTATACACATTAAAGCCAACTAGTTCTTCATCATTAAAAAGACATACAACATCATCTTTTCTAACAAGTTTATTTACCAATGCATTTTTTAAAGTTATTGCAAGACAATCAAAGTTTTTTATGTAATTTAAAAATATTTTCATTTTTTATATTTAACCTTTCATTTATTTGGAATAATTATAAATCAATTATATAATATAAAAAGATTTTTAAATAAAGGAGAAAATATGAAAATTGCAGTACTTATTGATTCATCAAGCGGTATAAAAAATCTTAGTTCCTATAAAAATCTTTTTTTGGTTCCTTTGATGATTACAAAAGAAGATGGCGAGCAACTAGCAGATGATGAAAACTTTGGAATAGAAGAGTTTTACGAATTACACAAACAACAATTATTAAAAACATCACAATCAATTCCAGGTTTAATGTTAGAAAAATGAGACGAGTTATTAAAAGATTATGATGCGGTTATTTGCTTGTTAATTTCTAAAGGATTATCTGGTCAATATAATACTTTTAAAATGTTTAGTTCTGAAGAAAATTATAAAAATAAAATATTTGTAGCAGATACAAATGGAGTTAGTATTCTTTTAAAAAGGCAAGTAGAATTTGTTTTTAAACTTATTGAAGAAGGCAATGACGCTAACACTATTGTTGATAGGTTGGAGGAAATAAGTTCTAACTTATTAGGTTATATTATACCAAAAAGTCTAAGTCAACTTGTGCGTGGCGGAAGAATAAGTAAAGCAGCAGCTGGTTTGGCAAAAATACTTAAAATTACACCAATTTTAAAATATGATGGGACAATTGACAAGGAATCAAAGACAAGGACTTTTAAAAAAGCAGTATCTTATTCACTTGACTTAATTAGAAAAAAATATAAGGATCAGTTGCAATTAGATGTTTCTTGCTCAAGAAGTGATCAAGAAACAACCGATTTAGTTAAGCAACTTATTATAGAAAAGGGATTCGAAATTGGGATATGAGAAGATATGCCAAATGTTATAACTTGCCACACTGGAGAAGAAACATTTGCATTTATTCCGAATTTGTTTTAGGTAAAATATATGAAAATAGCAATATTAATAGATTCAGCAACCGGGATTAAAAACACCCAAGATTATGAAGACTTATATTTAGCGCCATTAATGATTACAAGAGAAAACGGTCAACAAATTGCAGATGACGAATCATTCTCACAAGAAGAATTTTATGAATTATATCACCAAGAAATGTTGAGAACTTCTCAAACCACACCAGGAGATATGTTGACAATTTGAGACAAACTTTTAAAAGATTATGACCAAGTTTTGTGCTTATTATTATCAAAAGGTTTATCAGGACAATTTTCAACTTGCCGAATGTTATCAGAAAATGATGAATATAAAAATAAAGTTTTTGTAGCGGACACAAATGGAGTGAGCATTGTTTTAAAAAGACAACTTTTATATGCAATGGAATTAAAAAAAAGCGGTAAAAATGCAAAAGATATCCAAGATATAATAGAAAAAGAAAATGAGGACTTTGATGTATTTATAGTTCCTAAAAAACTAGATCAACTTGTGCGTGGCGGAAGAATAAGTAAGGCAGCAGCTGGTTTGGCAAAAATACTTAAAATTACACCAATTTTAAAATATGATGGGACAATTGACAAGGAATCAAAGACAAGGACTTTTAAAAAAGCAATTGAAACATCACTAGATCTACTTAGAAAAAAACACCCAGGGATTAATTTATTAGACGTATCTTTTTCAAGATGTAGTGATGAAACATTAGAGATGGTAAAAGAAATAATTAAATCATCAAATTATAATGTAGGTTTTTTTGATGAAATTCCTAACACCATTACATGCCATACTGGTTTAGAAACTTTTGCCCTTGGTGTGTGAAAGAAAAAATAGGAGGTTAGATATATGAAAATTGGTATATTATTAGATAGCTCATCAGCATATGTTAATGGAGAATTTAACTCAAAACTTATTGATGTTCTGCCATTGCATTTAATTGTAAATGATGAAAGTGATTTTTTAGAAACTGACGAATCAATTAAAAACAATAATCTTTCAGAAGAAGTAAAATCAGATAAGAGAAAGTCAACTTCTCAAGCTTCCCCTGGAGAATTAATGATTAAATATGATGAAATGTTAAAGAAATATGATCATATAATACATATTTCAATTCCAGAAAATCTATCAAGCATGATGCAAACAGCATTTTTAGTTACAAGTGAATCACCATATAAAGGTAATGTAACTGTAATAAAACATAGCATGGCTGCAAACGCTTTGAAATACCTTGCATTAAAGTTTGAGGAAATGATTAATAACGGAATAACTGATCTTAGCCTTTTTCAAAAAGAGGCTGAGCTAATGGAAAATAATGCTTTTTTAGCCTTAGTTCCAAGTAATTTACAAACACTTGCAAGAGGCGGAAGAGCCAAAATGGTCATTTTTAAATTATTAAAAATTGTTAAGGCTAAGGTTTCAATCCAGTGAGGTAAAAAACCTAAAAAAATTGGTATAAGCAGAACTTATGGATCATTAATTGAAAAAACAATCTCAGCAATAACAAAAGAATTCAAAGATGAATTCAAGCTATTTTTGCTTTATAGAGAAGAAGTAAGCAAAAAAATAACAAGCACAGTAATCGATTATTTAAAAAGTAATAAAATTGAATATAGTAAAGAAAATTTATCGCTAGTTTTCCCTTGACATGCTGGATCCGATACAATTGCACTCATAGCTATTAAAAAAGACTTATTACCAAAGTCAGTAATGGATGAAAAATAAAAAAACATTATATAAATATAAATTTATATAATGTTTTTTTTATCAACATTGGCAGGGGTAGCAGGACTTGAACCCACGACACTCGGATTTGGAGTCCGATGTTCTACCAACTGAACTATACCCCTATTATAAATAAAAAAACCCTTGCGGGTTGTAATATCAACATTGGCAGGGGTAGCAGGACTTGAACCCACGACACTCGGATTTGAAGTCCGATGTTCTACCAACTGAACTATACCCCTATTAACACCAAATAATTATATCATTTTTGGTGCTTTATTTTCTGCTAATTTATTTTTTTGCAATTTTCACATATTGTGTGTAAATCAATTTTATAATGAATTAAATTTAAATTTTTATTTTCTAAATAATCTTCAAAAAGTTTTTGAGTGGTTTTGTTTAAACTTACATCTTCAATATCAATGATCTTTCCACAATTGTCACAACACAGATGTATTAATTGTTGAGAAATGACTTCATATGTTATTTGTTTACCATCAAGAGAGTTCGTGAAAAGCAAATGTAACTCTAAAAATAAGTCAATATTATTATAAATTGACATAACATTTACTGAACCTAAATCTTTTTGAACAAAATCAATTATTTCAGATATTGTGAAATGTTTTTTTGTTACAATTGCTTTCAACATAGACAATCTAACATCAGTTAGTTTGATTTTTTTAGACTTGAACAAATTTACATATTTTTCAATATTAGCTTTCATTTTTTAGTTTTTCAATTACTTTTAATATATCATCAACTGTTTTTATTGTAACCAAATCATCGTCTGGAACAGTTATTTCAAGTTTGTTTTCTAAGCTAACAATCATATCCATTAAATCTAAAGAGTCTAGTTCCATATCTTTAAATGCCGACTCTTTCGTAATACTTCCTTTTGCCCCTTTTTTAATAAGAGCTTTTTTTATTTCTTCAAAATAATTCATATAATCACCATATTCTATTATATATTATTATAAAGTAAATAATCAACTATATAAAGTTTCTCCAGCTGTATAAAAAACATTTACATTTTTTATATTTTTTTTATCATCTATTGAAAATTTTAAGTTAATATTTTGGCTTTTAGGACCTAATTTATTAAATTTTTGTAAAAAGAAATATTTAAAATTATCCATTTCAAAACTTACAGCTCCGTCATGATATTTTAATATATAGATATTTTGATCTATATTGAAAGATATTTCCAAATTATTGCTAGCGAAGTCTTTCTTTGGTTCTGGTTTATTATTTGGATTAGTGACTTCTGGGGTTGCCTTAACTTCATTTTTGTTATTTGTTAACAAAAAATAAATAAAAGTAGAAAAAGTCGAAACTATAAAAAATACAATTAATAAAGAAAAAAATATCTTAACAAACCTCTTCTTCGTTTTCATTTATATAATTTATTGCTCCTTCCTTATTTTTATTTGTAAACTTATTGAATATAGATAAATCAATTAAGTAATTGTAGTTATAATTAAATAATTTATTTACATTAGAACTACTTGTTAATGTTTTATAAATATTAAGACCTTTATATAAATAGTTAATTTGAAATTTTAAACCATTATATGTTATTTTTTTATTAAATATTAAATCACCTTTATGTAATGGATTATAAACAATACCCTTTTCACACCAATCTCCTTTGCAATCTTCAACAATATTTTCAGGATATTTGAAACTGGTTTTATTTGCTAACGATAAACTAAAACTATTATTTAATGTGGATATATTTTCATCAAATTTTTTAATATTATAAAACTTATTAAAATCTTTGTTTGAAATTATTTCACTCTCAACTGTTGCTACATCAGAAGAGTTAATTCTTTTTAAATAATTTTCTAAAAAGGAAAATGTTTTTTCACCGAATAAATCTTTTAAATTATTTTCATAGTTTTTTTTATATACAGAATTAAAATAAAAGTCTTGATCGATTAAGTTGTATTGTTTTTGATTATGCTGAAAATGCAAATCTTCCTGAACTAATTCCATATAATTATTTTCATGCCCATAAGAAAGAGTATTATTTAAAAAAGCAGTTACTTTATTGTAAATTGTTATATTTTTTTCAAAATCATTTAAAACAATATTATTTAAAGAGCTAATTAAGTTAATTGTAATTTTTCCAGAATTACTTAAATTTAAATTAGTAAACCAATTAGAGTGAGCACTAATTTCAAAAGAAAGAATTATTTGATCTAATCCTTCTAAATATTTAGTTGGTATATTTAACTCCAAAAACTGAACATCAGCAATGTAGTTAAGTTTTTCAAATTTTGTATGATTAATTATAAAACTATTAAATTTAAAAACCGGTTCATTATTATCATTTTTCAATTCCATAAAACCATTTAAAGTGTTTAAATAAAGTTTAAATTCCAAAGCAACTATTGCTAATGGATTAAAGTTACCCATATGTTTATAATATTCGAATGCAACTTCTCTTTTTAAATTAGGTCTTATAAATAATTTATAATAACTTTCTTTATTAACAAAAAATACTTGATTTATAAAAATTACATCAAAAGTCATTTTGTTATCATCTTTATTTGAAATATTGATATGATTTATTAAATCACTTTCATTTTCTCTAATTTCTTGATTATTAAATTCTATTTCAAAAATATTATCACCCCATTTATTAATATCGACAAAAAAAACTTATTTAAAATAAGTTTTTTTAATTTCTTTAAATGGGGCGTACAAAGGGAATTGAACCCTCGAATGCCGGAACCACAACCCGGTGCGTTAACCACTTCGCCATGTACGCCATAAAATAAGACAATTATTATTATACTAAAAATATTAGCATTAGCAATATTTAAATAATAATTGTTTTATTAAATAGATAAAAATTTTATATATTACGTAACTGTAAGCATTTCAGGTTTTTCAAGTATTTGTTTAACCCTTGCCATAAATCTACCTGCCTCAGCAGCATCAATTATTCTTTGATCAACAGTTAAGCTCATATTCATAATTGCTTTAATGGCCAACTTTTCATTATCTACAACAACTGGTTTTTTTACAATTTTACCAACACCAATTACTGCAGCATTCGGATAAAAGATTGTTGGCGTAGCTTGTAATGCACCAATGTTACCGTAGTTAGCAATTGTAATCGTGCTACCTTCTGACTCATAATCGTTTATAAAACCTTTTCTTAATCTTTGAGTAATTTCTCTAATGTCAATTGCAACTTCTTTAATTGTTAGTTTTTCAACAAACTTTAAAACCGGAATAATTAATCCTTCACTTGTCTCGGTTGCCAAACCAATATTATGATATTTTTTTATAACTAATTCATTTGTTTCTGGGTCATAGCTTGAATTTAATTTTGGATAATCTCTCAAGGCTATGGATATTGTTTTTGCAATAAATGCAATTGTTGTAAATTTAACAGTTGATTGAGTTTGTCTCAAAACATGTTTAAGTTTTAATATAGAGCTCATATCTATGTCAGTTGAAATAGTTAAAGGTGGTATATAATTTTGGCTAAGTATCATTGATTTAACAGCAGTATTTCTGTTTTCGTTGACTTTAGTTCTTTCTACATACTCATTATTTTGTGCATTTTCATAATTAATATATCCAATTGTGTTAGAAGGTTTGTCTTTTTCAAAATTAACAACTTTAAGTTCTTCTTTTAATTTTTCAGCATCTTGTTTTAATTTTGCTATTTCAAGATCGTGAATATTTTCTGTTGCAACTTTAGAAGTAAATTGTTTTATTTCATCTTTTATAACAGATTTAATATCATCAATATTTGTATCTTTTTTTGGATTTAAATTTTGCATCATGTTTTGCATTAACATATATTGCATCATTTGACCAAACAAATCATTTGTACCATTAAAATTTGATTGCTGATTTAATCTTGTGGTTGCAGAGTTTAATTGATTTTGTTGTTCTAAAGTACTTTTTAACTCTGCAATTTCTTTTTGCAAATAAGTAATAGCTTTAGAAGCTGTTTTTTCATCAGCTTGCTTTTTAAACTCTCTCCCTTGTTTTTGAAGTTCTTTTTCTAAATCTATTTGGCTATCGATTGTATTATCATAATTTAAATTATAAGAGTTTTGTTGTGGTTGGTTATTATTATTATTATTATTATTATTATTATTTTGATAATTATTATAATCAACCGGGTTTTGATTAGGAACGTTTTGTTGTGGTTGATTACTTATATTATCTTGATAATTATTGTAACTTTGATACTGCATAGGAGTTTGATTTTGATGATTGTTTCTTTGTTGATCGGTCTTAATATATTTATTATCTGGAAGCGATGTGAATTCTTGTTGATTTTGGTCTCCTCCGGATTCGATATATTTCATTTCATCTTTATAAGCAGTATAAAGATTTGAAGCTCTTAGTCAACCTTCAAACTCTTTTTTACCATTTGGTGTGTCCATGTATCTAACGTACTCAACTTTACCTGTTACTGGATTTTGAAATGGAACTTGTCTTGTGAATTCTTTTGGCAGTCCTGTATCTTTAATCGCTTTTGAAAAAGCCATTCTTTCCTCATTTAAACCTTTTTCAACAGCTTCTCTTCTCATGTTAATTATGTTTCTTTCATCTCTATCTTTAATTAAATTTCATCTTTTTCTATTATCATATAAACTAGAAAGTTTAGATTCTGCATATGTTTTTTGGCCCTTTGAATTCAATTCACCCACCAATTGATTCGGGTCTTTTTGAGGTAAAACAGCACCACCGTATTTAGATAATGAATTTGCATCAATTACAAGTGGCTCTTGATCTTCTACATACCCTCCATATGAAATGCCAAAATCGCCATCTTCTGATGACCTTTGTCTCATATATGTACTATCAGTTGATACATTCATAGTTTTGTCATATTTATTATTTTGAAAGTTATTGTTTCCCATACTAGTTTGTCTTTGGTTATCAATTATGGCATTTTCTTTTGTAGCAACAATGTCATTTTCTAAAACCGAAGGATCTCCTCCTGCCGCATTTAATTTTTCAATTCTTGATTTTATTATGTTTCTCATTATTAAAGGTCTACCCTTTTCATCTAATTTAGACATTGCATTAAGTTGATTAGTATTATCTTCAACTTCTTTAAAATCGTTTTCTTCTAACAATTTTTCTTTACGTGCTTGTATTATTTGTCTAAACTTACTAACTCCGGTTAAATCATCTTTTGCAAATAAATTATTATTTTGGCCTGCCCCATTAACTAAATCAGTATTAGATATTTTAAGTAACTCTTCTTTTGGCAAGTCTCCCATTAATTTTTGTTGAGGAGCATTTTTAATAGAGTTTCTTATATTCTCACGCATTTGGGCAAATCTATCTTTATTACTTGCTGAGGTTCCCATATTTTGAATATCCTTTTCTTCAATTTGTTCCATTTTTTCTTGTGTATCTTTTATGTCTTCAGATGTTGTTGAAAATGGCGTGATCGCTTGGTTGTATCTATTATACATAACAGCTCCAGAAAATGAATCAGCATCACTTTCCGCATCTAAAAGTCTTTCTTCTGCAACTTCTGGAATTTTAATATCATCACCATCAAATTCCGAGTTACTTTTTTTAATACTTTTAGTTTTTATTTTTTGTATTTCTTTTTCACCAATTGCAATGTTAGCTAATATACTACCGTTTTTTACAGGGCTTCCTAGTTTAATGGTTTTGGTAATCATTCCATTATAATTAGATTTAATTTTGACCTCACTGCCATCTTCTAATTTGATAAGAGCAAAATCTTCACCAAAAGAAGTATGGTTACCTTGAAATAATCAATCTTTTAAAATACCTTTTAAAGGCAAATTTCGTGCTCTTAGATGGACCATTATTGCACCCCTTTGGTTTTACATTATATTTCACCATATATTATATAAAAAAATAAAGGCCAAGTAAAACCTCTATTAGTCAACATATTTAGACCTTGATATTATTATACCTTTTTTTACTAGCTTTTTAAACCTCTCAGCCTCTCTAAGATTATCTTTTATGATCATCCTATCTTTAAAACCAACTTCTTGAATTAATTTCTTAATATATTTTTTATAATCTTTTTTATGTTGGTCTTTTCTTTTTTTATAACCTATAAATAATTTTTTTTCTAAGTTTAAAATATTATTATATTTTTTTATAGCTTCAATTCTTTCGTGTTTTGGAAGTGATTTAACATTTTTTTTAAATGATCTATTTTTACTGATATTAGTTAAAATTAATACTCTTAGCATTTTTATAGAATCTTTACGAATTTGTCTAATTTTTGCTTTTTTAATATCATGTTCTTTTTTTGAAATTAAATTTCCATTTATATCATGTCAATTATAAAACTTAATATTATTTATTTTTAAATATAAAAACTGAAATGAAGTTATTAAAAATATTACACTTAGGATACCAGCTAAAAAAAATAATACTATAACTCAATATGGCTGATTCATATTTGTACTGTGAACAACTCCATTAGAAGATAACTCGTATCTATTTAAGTTTAAAAATCAATAAGGATATCACATTTGTGTATCATAATAAATAGACTTATCAATAACTCCATTACTATTAGTTCATAAGTTACTTCAAATTCAATGATTTGAGTTACTATATATATCATTATAGAATGTAGGAGAATATAGTTTAAATCTATAATGTCCTCTTAACATAACAAAAAACAAATAAAGTGCTGGGTATGTACAAGTTACTGGAAAATTAAATTTTAAATGTTTTTTATAAGATATATAATCATTACCACAAGATAATATAAAATAAGCAATCATAATTAATGGTATTATTAAGTGCAAAATAATTGTTGAAATTCAATTTTGAAGATCTGTTTCACCACCAGTTTGACCAGGGGCTGCTATTCCTAATCAAAATACAACCATTGTTAAAGTTATATATACTGTTATTGCAAGTTCAACACCAAAACTCAGTCTACTGTTACATATTTGTTTATATAAAATTGCAAGAACTAAATAACCAACAACAATGTAATTTGATTGTGTAGTAAAAAACGAAAAATATATGTCTATTCTATCATATAAAGGAATACCATACATATTTTCTTTTGGACTATACATTTGTAAAAGCATATCAAAAATTAAAAATGAAACTAAAGAAATTAGTAAAATAATTTTAATAGAGAGTTCTAAGTTTTTATTAATTTTCATTATATACCTACTTTATTCGTTAAATTTACTTTTGGTTTTTATAAAACTCTATTTCTTTTATAATTGATGAAGATAGTTGTCTTTTATCCATATCAGATACAAGCAAAATTGTTTCAATATCACTACTTAAAGTTCTATTTGCATCAATGTAATCAACTTCGTTTTTAAAAGTTTCTATATCTCTAACTCCTCTAACAATAAATTTAATATTCATTTCTTTAGCAAAGTCAATTGTTAGTAATTTATCGTTAGTGACAATTTCAATATTTGATAAATCTTTTGTCATTTCTTTAATTTTCTCAATTCTAGATTTTAAATCTGGGCTTATATTTTTATTAATATTTTTAGTTATAACTATATAAATAAAATCAAAAATATTTAAAGCCTTTACCAAAATGTTTAAGTGACCATTATGAAAAGGGTCAAAGCTACCAGGGTACATAGCAACTTTATTTTTTTTATCATACATATTAGTTATTTTATATTTTTTTTTAATAAAATTCATAAATATGGTAATATTTTTAAAAAAGGGGATAAAAATGGATTATCTATTTATTGATGCTGGCAATACAACTGTTGATTTTAGAATATATAATACTAATAATGATCAAATAATAAAAATAATTCGTCCATTAACCCAAGATGAATACTATAAAAATGTACAAAACCTAGATGAGTTTTTTATTAAAAAAAACGTTATTTTTAGCAAGATAATCTATTCTTCTGTAGTACCAGAATGAAGTTTAATTATTAATGAGTTATCTCAATTGCGCAATGTTGAAATTACAAATATAAAAGAAATCAACCTTCATGATTTAAATAAATTTAAAATTGATAAATTTGAAATACTTGGGGGAGATTTTGTAGCAAATTACTATGGTGGTGTCGGTTTTTATAATGAAAAAAACCTAATTATTGTTTCATTGGGAACAGCGTCAACAATTTCAATTATAAAAGATTCAAATTTTATTGGTACAGTTATATCACCAGGACTAGAAACTTCTCTTAATGGTTTAATTTCTAAAGCTGCACTTCTTAAAAATTTCAAATATGAAAAAGCTAAAATAAAAATTGGAACAAATACTATTGACGCAATTTCGATTGGTATATACAATATGCATTACCTTATGATAAAAAGCTACGTAAATTTATTATCAAATGAATATAAAATTAATAAAATTATATTCACTGGTGGGTATTCAAAAAATTTTATAGAAGAAATTAATAGTGATAATTATGTTTATGATGAAGAGTTAATTTTTAAAGGTCTAAAATATATAATTAACAAATCATAATAAAAACGCAACATTTGTTGCGTTTTTATTATTCTTTAATTGCTTTTTCTGCAGTTTTGAATGTTTCTTTAATTGTATTTGCTGAATCATTTAATTTTTTTAATTCTTCTGAACTAATTTCTCAATCTAGGATTTTTGTAATCCCTTTTGCTCCAAGTGAACAAGGAACACTAACATAAGTATCTTTAATTCCATATTCACCATTTAAGTAAGCCCCAACCATAAGCATTTTGTTTTCATTTTTTAAAATTGATTTAACAATTCTACATAAACATGCTCCAATACCATAAAATGTTGCACGTTTTTTTTCAATAATTTTATAAGCCATGTGAACTGCTTCTTCTTTTAATTCATCTAATTCTTTTTGAGTTATTTTTTTCTCATTAATATATTGATTAATTGATTTACCTAAAATTGTAGCTTTACTTCATAAAGCAACAGATGAATCTCCATGTTCTCCTGCTAGAACTGCATTTACTTCTTTTGTATTTACATCAAATTTTTCTGATAACAATCTTTTTAATCTTGATGAATCTAATGTAGTTCCAGATGAAATTACTGAGTTTGATGGAAATCCTGTAACAACCCTATATACATTTGTAAGTACGTCTACTGGGTTTGAAGCAATAACTGTAACTCCGCTAAATCCTGATTTTTTAATTTCTAATGCAATACTTTTCATAATTTTTGAGTTATCTGCAACCATGTCAAGTCTTGTTTCTCCTGGTTTTTGTGGTCTACCAGCAGTAATAACAATTACATCAGCATCTTTACAATCGCTATAATCTCCAGCTTTTACACTATGAAAATAATGAGGAACCACTGCTTGTGTATCGTGTAGGTCCATTTCATTTCCTTCTGCAAGTTCTTTAAACACATCGATTAATATGTAATCTTCTGCCAATCCTTGGTTAATTGCGCTGTATACGAAACTGGTCCCAACAGCTCCACATCCAACTAAAACTATTTTTTTACTTTTAATCATATAATTCACTCTCCTTATTCCTTACATATAATTATATACTCTTTTAATTTTAATATAAAAAATGCCTCAATTGGCATTTAAAAAAGTATATTTAAATTTAATTGATATAGTTTTATTTTTATTAATACTAACGTTTTGAAAATTGCGGTGCACGACGTGCTCCATAAAGTCCATATTTTTTACGTTCTTTTACACGTGCATCTCTAGTTAATAACCCTTTTGCTCTTAAATCAGTTTTATAATCTTTACTTGCATCTAATAATGCTCTTGCAATCCCAAGTCTTGCAGCACCAGCTTGTCCTGTAAATCCTCCACCTTTAACTTTAACTTTAATTGAGAAGTCTTCTTTTGTTCCAGTTGCTACAAGAGGTTGTTCCATATCCTGAACTAATGTAGCATATGGGAAGAATTCAAGTGCTGGTTTTCCATTAACAACAATATCACCATTACCTGGTGTAAGTACAACTTGAGCTACTGAAGATTTTCTTCTACCAGTACCTCTATAAGAAATAGTAGTTTTTTTAGTTGCAGCCATTAATTGTTAACTCCTTTTTTTGTATTAATTACAAGTACTTCTGGTTTTTGAGCCTCGTGTGGGTGTTCAGTTCCAGCATAAACATGCAATGCACGATATTGACTAGATCCTTGAACTGTTTTAGGCAACATAAGTCTTACGGCTCTTTCCACAATTCTTTCTGGAAACAATTTTCTTTGTGTTTCAACGTTTCTAGCTTTCAATCCACCTGGGTGAAATGAGTGACTATAGTATTTTTTATCTTTTTCTTTATTACCAGATAAAATTACTTTATCAGCATTAATAACAATAACATGATCTCCATTATTAATATGTGGTGTAAAACTTGGTTTATGTTTACCTCTTAAAATTTTTGCAATTTCAGTAGATAAACGACCTAGTGTTTGTTCACTTGCATCTACTACATATCATTTTTTTGCGATATCAGCTGTTTTAATAAGTGTAGTTTGTTTCATGTGCTCTTTCTCCTTCGCTTCCGGGGCTTGTGAGTAAGCAAATATATTATATATTATTTAACTCAAAATTGACAAGTATTTTTTTAAGTATAATTAATATTTTATATAATTTGCAATCTCTGATACTTCATCAATGGTTTTATTTGCAGCAGATAAAGCAAGTTTAGATCCAGTTTTTATTGCAAATGTGTTATCAAATTGAGATAGCATCTCATAATCATTATCACCAGTAATAACAATATCTTCATTCTTAATTTTTAATTTACTTTGTAAAAATCTAATACCCTTCGCTTTTGATACTTCCTCATTCATTATTTCAATAATGTATGGCGCGGTTTGGACTAATTTTATACCTTTAATATTTTTAAATAACTCTTTTATTTCTTCAAATTCAGAACTCAATCCATATATAGAAACATTGTTTAATCAATATTTGTGATAACTTCATCAATATAATCATTAAAAATATCTTTAACGTTAAATCAATTTTTTCAAATAAAATTTTCTTGATACTTTTCTAATCCGACTTCAATTCCAGCTAATATTTTACAATTTAATGTGTCTGATATTTTAATTCCAAATCTTTTATGTAGTTTTTTTAAACCATTATAAATAACTTCTCTCTCACTCATTGGAATAGTTTTATTATATAAAATCTCATTATCTTTTATAATTGCAGCCCCATTATTTATAATAAAATAACTCAACCCTAAATCTAAGTATTCAATACATTTTTTTAAGTCATCAACACTTCTACCAGTTGTTATTATAAGTTGATTTTTCTTTACTCAACTTTTAATAAATTCTTGTGTATTAATATTAATTTTATATTCATCTTTTTTTAAAGTAAGTGTTCCATCGTAATCACTAAATCATCACTTCATACTTCATTTCTCCAAACTTATAATGTTTAATTACACTTTAATAATAACAACTAATATACTAATAGTTATAAAATAAAAAAATCGCACAATGTGCGATAAATTTCATAAATGGTCGGAACAAGTGGACTTGAACCACCGACCTCACCCTTATCAGGGGTGCGCTCTAACCAGCTGAGCTATGCTCCGATATTTCGTAAATGAAAACAATAAGATTATAAACAAAAAAAAAGCAAGTAGCAACATTTTTTTAAAATTAATAAAAAAAACATTGAACTTGCTAAAATTAACATTAATATATAAAGGCTAAGGCTATAAAATAAGCAATAAATACAATATCCAAAATTCACACAGTTGGAGATACTTTTTTAGTATTTTTTGTAGCAATACACCCAACAGTATATGAAATCATTCCAACAGCAATTCCGTTTGCAATTGAGTATGTTGTAATCATAAATATTAAAGAAAAGAAAGCACCAATTCCAATTTCGGGTTTTTTTCAATCGATATCTGTAATTGATTTAATCATTATAGTTCCAATAAAAACTGTTGCAGCTCCACTTATACATCCTGGAATCATTTTAAATATTGGAAATAATGCCAAACTTAGTAAGAATAGAAGTGATGTTATAATGGTTGAAAATCCTGTTCTGGCACCTTGTGATATACCTACGCAACTCTCAACGTATGCAGACATATGACTAACTCCCATAACAGACCCCACAACTGTAGAACCTGCATCAATTACTAATGATTTATTTGAAAGATCATCTTCTCTTTCCATTATTTTGTTTGATTCTATATTTATTGTTTTTAAAGTTCCTGTGGCATCAAAAAAATTTAGTATTACAAAAATAAATATAGATATATAAATAATTGGTTTATTTCAAATATCAACATTACCAAACTCTGAGTATGAGTTTTTAATATTACTAATAAAGCCATCAAATTCGTCGTAACTTCAGCCATTTCAAATTGATTCTTTAAAAGAAGTTTTTATAGCATTATCATCAACTGTATTCGCTAAAATTATTGTTAAAATAAATCCGCCAAGCATCATAACAGCAACAGGAGCAATAAATTTTTTATAAAATAAAATTATTGACCCAAATAAAACTAACATACCGATTATTATACCTGGGTAGTATACTTTAAAATCAGATAGTTTTGCAATTGGAACTCCATTAGATTTATCAAATCAACCAATGCTTGTTAAACCAACATATGCAATAAAAAATCCTATACCAACACCAAAAGCCAAGTGCATAGAATGAGGTATGCATTTTATTAGCATTGATCTCAGCTTTGTAATTGATATAATTGTAAAAATAACTGAAGATATTAAAGTGGCTATTAATGCACCTTCATAACCAATTCCACCACTTTTTGCAATATTGTATGAAAACATTGCATTCAAACCCATACTTGGAGCTACACCAACTGGTAAGTTTGCAAACAAACCCATAATCATAGTACAAATAAATGTTGATAAAGCAGTCGCAACAAAAACTCCACCGCTGTTCATAACTGAATCAACATTATGAATACTTGGTGCCTCCCCTAGAATTCCAGGTTCAACAGATAATATATACACCATAGCAAGAAAAGTACTTATCCCACCAATTATCTCTTTTTTAAATGTAGCTTTAAAATAATCGAACTTGAAGTATCTTGGTATTACACTTCTTTTTTTGTTAACAATCTCGTCTTTAGTTCTTTCAATTTTAAAATCATCATTTTTTTTCAAATTTTTCATTAAACCTCCGAAATAAAATAGACTTAGTTATTCAAATACCAAGTCTAATCAGATTGTAATTAATAGATGTTTCAGATATTTATAGTGCTAATAGTGTTGAATAGGTTCAACGTAGAAACACTTACCCTTTATGTAAGTATATAAAAGCAACTACTAACTACTAAATAATTATAATATATATGATTATATTTTTTAAAAATTTAATAGAAATTTGCTTACATTATATAAACTTAAACTGAATTTTTAGTATTTATTTTTATAATAAAATAATTACTTAATAAAATTGGAATAGTTGACACTAATAATACATAGTATTGTAATCAATTACTACTAAATCAATAATCACATTTATATACACTTGATAAACGAAGTATTTGAATAATAGAATAATACTCATTAATAATTTCAAATAGTATGTTGTATAAAGTTAAAGATAAAATATAGTACAAGAAAACATACATACTTTTTTCAAATAGTATTACAGAAAATAAGATTCCCAAAACTACAAGAAAATAAGAAAAAAATGCCTTCACCACTAATGAATACAATAATATAAAAATGTTTATATATTCTCTTGAAAAAATTCTTAATATCAAAGAAAGTACAAAATAATAAATTATTAGTATGATCAAATGAAATATTATTTGCATTAAAATAAATTGATTTAAGTTTTTTTTATTTATTTTAGTAAATAATAAAACTTGGTATTTATTTCTTTTATAATATCAAATAGTCTCTGAAAAAAATATAATTGATATTTCGAAAAAAATAATAAATGAAAATATATTAAATGCAAAATCATATCATCCTAATAATTTTGAATTATAAAATATAAATGTTATAGAATAAATTATGCTTCCAAATATTAAAAAGGACAATGTACATTTTAGGTTTTTTAACTCTAGGTATTTAAAAACTGTTAGAAATAATTTAATCATTTATTTCTTCGCCATATACTTCATAAAAAATATTTTTAACATTTGTTTTTTCATTTATTTCTACATCTAATTTAATTGTATTATCTTTTATAATTATTAATCTGTCAAAAAATGTTGTTATTTCTTCAATTAAATGAGTGCAATATATTATAGTTTTTTGTTTTAGGTTTTCATAAATATAATTTAAAGTCTTTTCTCTAATGATTGCATCAAGACCATTTGTAGGCTCATCAAAGATGTAATAATCATTATCATAACTAAGAGCTAAGCAAAGTTTAACTTTCTGAATCATACCAGTAGAAAGAGATTTAAAATATTTTTTTTCCTTTAAATTAATTTTTAATAATTTAGAAATATAATCTAATTTGTTGTTTTCATCATTTTTAAGTTTTTTATATAAATTTACAATTGTTTTTACTTTAGAAAAACTTGGGAATATGTTTTCACTAGAAACATATCCTATATTATTTAAGTTAAATTTATTGTCCTTATTTGAAACTTCCTTAATAAGTACTTCTCCCTTATAATATTTTGAAAATCCAAGAGTAATTTTTAACAAAGTAGTTTTACCACTACCATTAGGACCAATTATAGCAACCTTCTCATTATCTTTTATTTCTAAGTTAAAATTTTTGATACCTGTATTAACGGAATACATTAACGAAACATTTTTGTATACTATCATATTAACCACCTTTTAATAATAAATTTTTTGTACTAGTTTTATTGAAATAAAAGTTGTGAAAAATATTGTTAAAAAAGATAAAAAAATTGGTATTAAAAAACTATATTTTTTATCTTTTATAAAGGTGACCTTTATTGCAATAAATGGATTAAAATATCTAAATCAATCAAAAAATATAGTTAAAAACATTGTGCCAAAAGTTCATATTATTAACAAAAAAATAAAAGAAATTATTTGATTATTAAATTTATTATAACCCAATAAAATAAATAAAATTGCAAACATGGAGGTTGATGTAGAAAATAAAATTGCTGATAATAAAATAATAAAATTTAAATTTAAATATGAAATAATTGGAAATTTTAAAAAAAATTGAAGCAAAATTAAATATAAAGTATTAATTATAAAAATTGAAACATTAAATATAAAAATTGAGAGTAAATTAAATATAAAAAGGTTTTTTTTAGTAAGTGATGTTAACAAAAATAACTGGAATTTGTTATTTTTTATACTAAATACAAATAAAATATGAAAAAACAATAAATACATTAATATATAGGAAAATGTATTTATTGCCAATACTCCAATATAATAATTATCAATACTTTTAATTTCTCCATTTTTAAAAGATAATGTTAACCCCATTTCTCCAATAAAAATTATAATTAATCCAATAAAATAAAAAAATGAGAATTTGGATCAATTATAAAATAGTATATATAAAAATTGATGTATTTTATTCATAATTACTTAAATTAATTATGCATATGCATCTAATTAGAAGCAATATATAAAGGTACTATTATCTGAAAAAATATATATACGCCATATTGGTTTTTGTTTGCCATTTTAATAGCATAACCTAATGCTGCTAAAAATACTCCAGCTACAGTAGCTACTTGACCTATAGAAGGAATTAATGATAATATTGATGTCAACAAAGATAAGTTGTCAACCAATTCAGATATTACATTTGTCAAATAATTATTAAAATGTAATTTTCATCCCCCAGCCCAATATCAGTGAGATTCAACTCACGCTTCGCATTTGCTGAAATCAATGTCATTATCAGGAAAACTTACATTTTTAATTAAAGATAAATTTAAATAAATTTTATCATTAAAGCTAAATTCATTATTTTCATAACTTATAAATCCCAATTTATACATTCAATCTATAGTTTTAAGTAAATCATTTTTATCAATTGTTTCAAAATATTTAAAATCATTTAAACTAAGTTTTTCAAAATCAATATTTATCAAACCATCACTTAAGTACAATGAGTTTTTCAATATTATTTCTGATTGTTTATCATCTTGTTTTTCATTGAAATTTAATTCCTGTATTTTATTGTTTTTAATTGAATTTATATTGTTATCTAAATTTTTTGATGCTACAAAGTTTGAAGCTGTCATTGAAGTGATGCTTATAAATCCAAATATACTTAATAATTTTTTCATATAACCTCATTGAGTTAGAAATATATTTTAACTACACTTTTATAATAACATATATTTTCTATTTATAAATATAATTGATTAAAATATTTTGTATTAATTATATTTAATATTTAGTTTATCAATTAATTTAGTTTTGTTTAAAGTTAAGTCAAAATTTTAAATATTTATATCTTAATGTAATAAAAAAATGATAATTAAGTTTATAGGTTTATAATATTTTTAATAGTCAGGAGTTTAAAATGGAAAAAAATGTTAAATTTGGTAAAAAAGATAACCTAACAAAACATGTTTTTATAGCCTTAAAAAGAAGATGAATACTTTCTACAATTTTATTCATTTTAACTATTTTTATGGCTTTAACACTTGTTGCAAATATTGAAGCTATTAAGTTTATTACATCATTACTTGTATCTAAAAGCATACTAGATTCAACAGATGATATGGATAAGTTGATTGATATTTTTAAAAAACAAATAAAGAGTGAAGCAGAAAAACAACTATTCGAATATTACATAAGAAGCTTTTTAGAAAATGGATTTGATAAGAAACAATTGATAAATGATTTAATCCATGGCTTTTTTTATGATTATATAGAGTACGACGGAAATGAAGTGCTTGCAAATTTCTGGGGTATGAAAGTAAACCTTTTTAGTTTAGCATTTTTCATGATTGGTGATATTTTAGTTGTTGTTGGAATTTCATATTTAGGATTTGTAATTTCTTCATATATAAGCGAATCATATGAAACTCATCTAAAAAGAAGTTTAATGAATAAACTAATTGATCAAGATATGCACTTCTTTAATGAAAATAAGATTGGTCAAATTGCGGGTGTTTTTGTAAAAGATGTACATATTATTACAAAAAACATTAAAGAAGGTCCCTTCATTTATTCATTATCTTGTACTTCGATTGTATTTTCAGCAATTGAAATGTTTTTACTAAATTGAAAATTAGCGCTGTCAGTTTTTGGGCTTCTAGCAATCTGTGGTGTGTTGGTTGTTATATTTGCTTTTAGCACAAACATATTTACTAAAAAAATTGACAAGTATTCAAAAGATATCGATAATAAGACAAGTGAAAAGATTTATACAATTAGACTTATTAAATCAACTGGGTCTTTTGATATGGAAAAAGATAATTACAAAAAACAAACAAAAAATGTTGATAAAAAAAATAAAATAAAAAGTTATTTATCTGAAATACCTTCAACAATAATTTTAGGAGGTATCGGGTCTTTTGCAATGGCATCAGTAATATTTGGGGTGTTTTTATTTTATAACAACTCACAAACTCTTATAAGTATAATTTCAGCATTCACAACAGGTGTTGTGGTAATGACATTACCTTTATTGCAACTACGTCAAGTTATATATGATGTACCATCTTGTAAAATTGCAGCAGATAATATAAGTCACATATTAGATCAAGATATTACAATAAACAAAAATGAGAAAGAAATTTTTAAAGAAAAATTTAACTCTGCAACTTTTAAAAATATTAGTTTTTCATATCCAGACTCTGATAAACTTCTTTTTGAAGATTTAAACATAAATTTTGAAAAAGGCAAAAGATATGCTTTTGTTGGCCCTACTGGTAGTGGAAAATCTACAATAGCAAAATTAATGTTGAGGTTTTATGATCCTAAAAAAGGAGAAGTGGTAATTAATAATAAATATAATTTAAAATCATTAAATTTAAAATCATGGCTTGATAAAATTGGTTATGTTGATCAAGAACCACAAATATTAAGCGGGACAATTTATGATAATGTTAAATACGGTTTAGAAGGAATTACTAATGAACAAATTATTGATGCTTGTAAAAAAGCTAAACTTCATAATTTAATTGAAAGTTGACCAGATGGATATGAGACCGTTTTATTTGAAAGAGGAAGTCAACTTTCTGGTGGTCAAAAACAGAGATTAGTTATTGCAAGACTAATATTAAAAGACCCTGAAATACTAATACTAGATGAAGCTACAAGTGCTCTTGATAATATTGTTGAAAGAGAAATTCAAAAAGAATTAGAAAAACTAATGGTTGACAGAACAACAATTTCAATTGCTCATAGGTTATCAACAATAGAGAGTTTTGATGTAATTTATGTCATTGAACCAAATGTGGGTATTGTGCAAAAAGGAACTTATTCTGAGTTAATTAAACAAGATGGATTGTTTAAATCATTATACAATGCTACTGAACATAAAAAATAACATGTATTGCATGTTATTTTTTATTTTTCATTTTAAAAAGTTGTTTCCTTGCTTATAATAAATAGTATTTTCTTTGGTTTTTCAAAATGAGTTAAATATATTTCAAACTCATTTAAAGATATATTTTAATTTATATGTTATTTTGTTTATATAGTAATAGAAAAACTTTATTTTTATAAAATTGAAGTAATTTTTAATTAATATTCTTGTAATTGTTATAAGATTTAATGCAATATAAATAAATGGTGAAACTATATAAAGAGCATTTAAAAAGTTATAATATAGTTCTTTTGTATAGGTAAGTTTCATTAAAAAGTAATTTTTATTTATCAGTGGTTTTAACGAAACTAAAGTAACTATAAAAGACGAAACTATTATTAAAAAGGAATTAATTAAAAAATACATTCAAAATCCAAAAAGAAATTCATAATTATAATTATAAAAAAACACAATGTCTAATATACCTGATATAAAGACAAGTACTAAAAATTTTTCTTTTTGTTTATAAATACTTTTGTAAATTGATTTAATAATCTTTTTGTTTATCATATTAAATATTATTCTAGACTATTTTTTAAGTTTTTTTATTTTTTAATTAAATATAAAAATATTTTATTAAAAAATAAAAAAAGCACTTTAAAGTGCGGAATTTCATTCATGGTGGTTTCGGACGGAATTGAACCGCCGACACGTTGAGCTTCAGTCAACTGCTCTACCAACTGAGCTACGAAACCTAATGGCGACCCCAACGGGACTCGAACCCGTGATCTCCTCCGTGACAGGGAGGCGCGATAACCAACTTCGCTATGGGGCCAAATGGTTGCGGGGGCAGGACTTGAACCTACGGCCTTCGGGTTATGAGCCCGACGAGCTACCAACTGCTCCACCCCGCGATATGAAATAATGGCGGAAGATGAGGGATTCGAACCCCCGCTCGGGTTTCCCCGACTCTCGGTTTTCAAGACCGACCCCTTCAGCCAGACTTGGGTAATCTTCCATGATAAATTTCAAATTTGTAACCTATAGCAATTTTATCTAGAGCCAAAATTATGGTGGACCTTATTGGACTCGAACCAATGACCATCCGGTTATGAGCCGGATGCTCTAACCAACTGAGCTAAAGGTCCAAAAATAATATATATGGTAGCGGGGAAGAGACTTGAACTCTTGACCTCCCGGGTATGAGCCGAGCGCTCTAACCAGCTGAGCTACCCCGCCATATATGGTGGACCCGAACGGGATCGAACCGTCGACCCCCTGCGTGCAAGGCAGGTGCTCTCCCAGCTGAGCTACGGGCCCATATAAAACAAAATATATAATGGTCGGGAAGACAGGATTCGAACCTGCGACCCTTCGGTCCCAAACCGAATGCTCTACCAAGCTGAGCCACTTCCCGATATGTGAATATTACAATTCTATATTATAATATTCGATTTCCATAATGGCGCGCCTTAAGGGACTCGAACCCCTAACCTTTTGATCCGTAGTCAAACGATCTATCCAATTGATCTAAAGGCGCATTATTAACAAAACCAAGTTTATTATAATATAGTTTTCAATATTTTTGACAATTAATTTAAAATTGACAATTATTATTATAACAAGAATTTTATTAAATATAATACTTTTTTTATAATAAGTTAAAAATTATTTTAAATAAAAAAAGGACATATAAGTCCTAAATTTCAATTTGGAGGTACCAGTCGGAGTCGAACCGACGATCAGGGAGTTGCAGTCCCATGCCTTAGCCTCTTGGCTATGGTACCATTACAAAAATGATTATACAAAAATATAATCATTTATTAAACATTATTTAAAATATTTAATGTTTTGTAGAGATAATTTGATTAAATTTATCAACTAGATAGTTATCCCATTTTTTATCAAATCCAAAAGGTTTTGCATTTTGTGTAATAGGTTCATATCATTGGGTTCAAGGATCTCCTCAACCTTCTTTATTTTCGTCATTACCGATAATTTCATCTTTTAATTCTTCTGACAATACTGCCGCTGTGGCTTCTTCTACTTGTTTCTTTTGAATATCATAATCATTCATATAATTAATGAATTTATATGATAACTCTAAATTTTTATTTGTTTTACTAAATACAAGATTATCACTTCAAACATTTGTTCCTTCTTTAAAGTCATCATGCTTAAATTGTGGAGTAGCAGAAAGAGTAGTGTAAACTCACTCATCTTCTTCATCGATTTTATTAATTGTTGCTTGCTCATCACTACTTGTATCATCGTCATCATCGTCAGAACTAAAATCAGGTGCTGTTGCTCAAATTAAATCACCATTATAAATTACTGCGATGTCATAGTTTTTTGCATGAACTGCGTCCATTATGTTATCACCGTATAGTCCAACATTTGAGTGATTTAATAATTTAGATATCTCAACTGCTGCTGCATCGATTTTTTCTTCTTTTTGTGCGGAGTTTTGTTTTTCGCTTTCTTCTGTTGAATTAACGTCAACTAATCCGTACATTTTTTCAAATGCATACATGAAAACATTTTTTGGGTCTTCATTTAGTTTTAAATCAAAACCTGCATCAGCAGCTTCTCAAAGAATATTTCAAGATAATTTTTCAGGATTAATTTCTCATTTAAAAGGATCTTCTTCTTCATTGGAATTCAAAAATAAGTCCCTTTCTTTCATAAAGTTTATAAGTTCTGTTCTAGGATTACCATCATCAGTACCTATGTTGAATGCCATTCTTACATCTCCTCAAAATCAATTTACTGAGTAGTCAAGAATGCTTTCATCTACATTTATTTTTGTTTTATCTAAAATATTTTGAAGACCATCCATAATTGTATATGCTGTTACACCATTTGAATCTTTATAGTCTTTTTGTTCAATTGATTCAAATTGACATGCACCTTTTTCTTCAACACCTGGTTTATTAACTTTTTTTATACAATTATAATCAATTTTTTGAAGTTTGTCTTCCTCAGCTAGTTTTTTAACCATATACTCACTCGGAACCATTATGTCGTAGTCAAATGTGTAAGTTTTATTGTAAAGGCTTTCATTTGAATCATATTGTTGGTAGTTAATTTTAATACCTTCTTGTTTTTCAAATCCTTCAATAACACCCGGAGCAATATAACTACCTCAGTTACCAATAATAAGATCATATGAGTTATTAAGAATATATGCTGTTGTAAATAATGAGAATGCCGCTAAAACACTTGTTGACATAAGAATTTTTCTTCAGTTTCTTTTAATCCATATATTATTTTTAACAACAACTTCTTCACTAATTACTTCAGGGAAGTATTTTTCTTTTTTATTAGAAACTTTGTTTTCAAGTCTATCAAGTTTTAATTGAGTAGTTTCAATAAGACTTGTATATTTATTTATTTTATTTTCTATAAGTTGTTCTTTTTTAATAGATAAGTTATTTGATGATTCTTTTGTATCAAATCGATGTCCAAAAGAAACTATTTTTTTAACTTTTCTTTTTCAAACTTGTAGGTCATTATATTTTGAAAGCATTCTATTTTCAATTTTGTTTTTTAACTCTCCAAGTTTATCAATTGTTTGCTTTAATTTATAATTATTTTTTCCTTCTTTTAAAATAATAATTTGTGCATTTAATTCATTGATTTTAGCATTGTATCAATCTGTTAATTTTTTATTAGGATTTTTTTCCTTAGATAAGTCTTCTTTATAAATTTCAATATCTTTTTGTAATTGCTCAATAGCTTTTTGGGATTCGATTTTTTGTTCTTGAATCAAATCTACTTTTTGTTGAAATTTTACAATTTTTTTATCTATACTTTGTATTAATAAATCAAAATTTTGAATTTTTTTATTTTTGTTTTTACTAATAATTTGTTCTTTTTTAGCTTCGTATTTAGCTAATACGGATTGCGCTTTTCTATCACTATTTATTTTTTCTAAAAGTATTTCTTTTTTTCATTCTAGTTTACTTATTTTTGTATTAAGATTTTTATTACTTAATCTTTTATACTGTAATTGTAAAAATTTATATTTAAATCAGTAAAACAAATTCAAACTTACTATTATTTGAGATTTTGTTTCTATACATTTTTTGTAATATATAATTTTTTTCTCTAGATTGCTTTTTTCTTTTAATTTATATGTTCCATTTTTAATTTTTAATTTATTTTCTTTTATGCTTTGAGTAGTAATTTGTATAGCATTTCAAATAAGAATAATCAAAACAATAGTGACAACTAAAATTGTTCCAAATGCATTTATATAAGGAGTAATTTTTTTAGCGGTATATATAAATGTAGAAACGTTAGTTTGATCACCACCAGTAAAGTATGAAATGATAAAGTCGTCGAAACTCATAGCAAAAGAAATTGCAGTAGCTGTTATTATTGATGGTAAAAGAATTGGCAATATTACTTTAAAGAATGTTTGTCTTTGAGTTCCACCCAAATCTCTTGAAGCATCAATAAGGTTTTTATCAATTCTATTCATAAATGGTAAAACTGTAACTATAACGTAAGGAACGTTAAATGAAACGTGCGCTGCAATTAATGTTACAATTCCAAATTTAATTCCTGCTAAAACAAATATAATCATAAGACTTACAGCAGTAATTACGTCAGCATTGATAAGTGGTATATTTGCGACTCTAACCCATCTGTTTGCAGTTCTTTTTCTTATTCTTGTTAAACCATAACATGCCATAACACCAATTATTATTGATATAACAGTTGATATCATCGCTACAAATAATGAAACTGTTATTGATTTAATGAATGGTGAATATTCAATTAAATACTTATATCACTTAAAACTAAAATCAGTAAAATCATCTACATTTCTACCACTATTAAATGATAAAAAAATCATTGTTGCAATAGGAACATAGATAATCAACATTATTATTAGGAAATAACAGGATTTGATGAGCTTTTTCATTTTTTTGACCCCCTTACTTCAAATCGATTAGATATTAATTTCATAATACCCATAATCATCAACAATAATATAGCAAGTACAACAGCAACTGCTGCTCCATAACCAAAATCAGTACCTCTAAAGAAATAATTTTCTATTATGTTTGTTATTAAGTTTATTTTTCCATCACCCATATATCTAACAACAAGAAGTGATGTTGCTGCTTGGACAATAACAAGTGTGAACCCAGCAAAAACTCCTGGTAGAGATGCTCTAAAAGTGGTATGAAAAAAGGCTTTTATTTTACTTGCTTTTAAATCAAGGGCTGCATAATAATATGTACTATCTTGATTTTCTAACCCATTATAAATTGGAGCAATAGCAAATGGCAAGAACATGTAAACCATTCCGATTACAATAGCAATTGGTGTTCCAATTATTGAAGTTGATAGTATCATAAAAACACTTCTAAGTCCTAATATTTTCAATATCATTGAAATTCAAATTGGCAACGTAACAAGTACTCACATATTTTTTGCCAACAATTTATTTTTTAATTGAGACATTATAAGTGCCACTGGATAAGCTATTATAATTGTTATTACACTTGCTCCAAATGCATATAATAGTGAAAGTCCAAGCACTAGCATAATAGAACCTGTTGTGAATAATTTGAAAAAGTTTTTTAAACTTATAGAAAATTTAACACTGTCATTTGTGGGTTCTACAATTGCAAAAATTATGATACCTATAAGTGGTAATATTACCAAAATGCTCATTACAACAATAAAAGGTAATAGTACGGGTCAAACTTTTGATTTTAATGATTTTACAACTTTGAAATTACCTATTTTTTCTCTGAAACTTTGCTTTGGAGCTTCTGGTTCAGGTTCGGTAAATTCCATTTCTATATTTTCAATTTCATTCAACTCATTTTGTAGTTCAGTATTTTCTGATTTTAAAATATCGTCTTTATGTGGAATGCTATTCATCTATTTCTTTTCACATAACGTGTAAATCATCAGGTGCTCATTTAACCGATATTTTTTTATCAAAATCATGAAATTGAGTTGTGTGTGCTTTAAAAATTCTATTTAAACATTTTATTGTTATTTCATAATGAACTCCCTTAAATATAATATTTTCAACAATTCCGTCAAAATATCCTTTTCCAGGTTCATCAATTACTACATCTTCAGGTCTTATAACTATATCAATATTTTTTTGATTTTCGCCAAAACCTTTATCAGTACATTCAAATTCTTTTTGATCGAATTTTACTTTTTGATCCTTAATAAATTCTCCATCTTCAATAATGTTTGAAGAACCAATAAATTTTGCGACTCATCTATTTTCAGGTTCATTATATATTGCTTCTGGTGTACCAATTTGTTGGATTGCTCCGTCATTTATTACAACTATTCTGTCACTTAAAGTTAAGGCTTCTTCTTGATCATGAGTAACTAATATAAAAGTAATTCCGACCTCTTCTTGAAGTTCTTTTAATTCATCTTGCATTCTTTTTCTTAAATGAACATCTAATGCTGACATTGGTTCATCAAGTAATAGAATTCTAGGTTTTAATATAAGCGCTCTTGCAATGGCAACCCTTTGTTTTTGACCACCACTTAATTCATGAACCCTTTTATTTTCTAGACCTTCTAATGAAAATTTTTTAATATAATGCATAACTTCTTTAGTAACAAGACTTTCTTTAGTCTTTTTAATTCTAAGTCCATAGGCTATATTGTCATATACATCATAGTGAGGAAATAAAGCATAATTTTGAAAAATTGTATTTATTTGTCTTTTATTACTTGGAATTGGGGTCAAATCTTTACCTTCAAATAAAATTTGTCCTGATTCTTGTTTTTCTCTACCACCAATTATATTTAAGGTAGTAGACTTACCACACCCAGATGGGCCTAACAATGTAATAAATTCTCCTTCTTTGACATTAAAACTCACACCTTTTAAAACAACTTTACCATCGTAACTTTTAGTTAAATCACGAATTTCTAAAATATTTTTTTTGTCTTTCATAGTGAATTCTCCTCTATTTATTAAATTGTATGCGCGTAATTTGATAACTCATTACGCCATTAGGGAGAGAGTTTCTGTTTCTAGTACTATTTCATATCATTCAACACGAGTAATAACAACATCAAATCATTCTGCTATTAAATATTGTTTTATATTAATAACTTCTTTTAATTTCATAATGTTATTTCCTCCTAAATAATTTGCTTGAATAATAATATAACAAAAACAAAAAATATACAAACATAAGTTTTAATTTACTATATGTTTAATATACTTTTTAAAAAATATTCAATTCCATCTTTTGTATTCTTCTTGGTTTTATAGCTTGCATGACGAAGAACTTCTTTATGAGCGTTACCCATTGCAACTCCATATTTTACTCAACTCAATAGTTCTTTATCATTATCACCATCTCCAAAAAATACTATTTCCTCTTTATTAATTTTTTCTAATTCAGCTAGTTTTTTTATTGCACATACCTTATTAACATCTTTGGGAGATATTTCAATCCTTTTTGATTTATTACTGTAACTTCAATCATAAATTCTGAAAGATTTTTTTTGGAGTATTTGTTTTATTTTTTTAATTGCAGCGGGTTTTCCGTTACCAATAATTTTATAAGAAATGTTTTTTGTTTCATTATCATAAACAACGGGTTTTCTTTTAGAAACTTTACCTAAAATGAATGTAAAAAGTGATTTCTTAACAACGTATGCGGTCTCGTTATTTTTATCATAACTAAAACAATTTAGTTTGATCTTTTTTGATTCATCGTAAATATAATTAAATTCTTCTTCGCTAAAAGTTTTCTCATAAATCACATTTAAGTTTTTATTTTCATATTTATAAAGAGCGCCTCCATTTAAGCAAACTAAATAATCATTGTTCACATCAGATTCAATAATTCGAGAGATTTCTTCTGTACGATAAAAATGTCTACCTGTTGCTAGACATATTTTTATATTTTTTGCTCTTGCCATTTTAAGTATATCTAAAGTTTTTTTAGACACCTTATGACCTTTTCCCAATAAAGTTCCATCAATATCCATGACAATAAGTTTTACATTGTGCATATTATTTAATAAAATCTAGTAAAACATCTTTAGACATAAATCCTGTGTTTTCTTTATCCAAATTACCATCCTTAAATGATATTACAGTTGGTATTGAACGAACTCCGTATTTATTAGCTACTTCTGATGCTTCATCAACATTAACTTTTATAAATTGAGTGTCTTTGACTTCACTTGAAACTTGTTCAAAGATTGGTGCTAACATTTTACAAGGACCACACCATTCTGCATAAAAATCTACTACTACTGATTTATTTGATTTTAATAATTTATCTAATTCTTCTATTGTTTTAACATGTAATAATTCCATAATTATTTCTCCTTTAAAATTTCTTTTTCAATAAAATGAGCTACCCCATCTTCGTTATTGCTTTTTGTTATTGCAAATGCAATTTCTTTTAACTCATCGATTGAGTTTTCTAATGCAATTGGATAATCAACTGACTTTAAAAGTGGTATATCATTATATCCATCTCCAAATGCAAATGTTGTTGTTTCATTTTTATCTAAACCTAAATAGTTTAATATTTCTATTACAATAGAACCTTTATTAACATTTTTTGATGCTAATTCATAAACCCTATTCGTATATTTTATTATATCAATTTGATCTAATAAAAAATCAAATTCTTCTAAAAACTTTTCTTTGTTTTTTTCCGCATACTCTTCATTTAAAATGAAAGTCATATGCGAAACGTTTTTTTCTATATCTTCAAATTTATTTATTATTTTGTAATCTACATTCATGACTTTTGCTCAATAATTTGAATTTTCTCCAAAACCATAAACATAACAAGTGTCACCTGCAAAATAATGAACTTTGTATTCTCCAATCTTACCATAAGTCATATCAAAGATTTTTTTTAATAATTCTTTGCTAATGTGTTTATCAATAATAAATTTATTTTTAGAAAAATCATATACTTGGCTCCCATTATTAGCAACCACAATTCCTTTGTGTTTATCTAAACCTAAATATATTGCTTGTTGGTTAACTGCATCTTTTGTAATTCTTGCAGTAACTGGAACAAAGTAAATATTTTTTTCGTATAGTCTATTAATTAGATTTTTTAACCTATCACTAAACTCATGGTTATCTAAAAGTGCAGTACCATCCAAATCAGAAAAAATTACAATGTTTTTTTTCAATTTTATTTCCATGCTACCCAACCTTTCTTTATTAATCTTTTTTATTTTTATTATTTGAACTACTTTTGCTTTTGCTCTTGTCTTTTGTTATTTTTTCATTTTTCCTATTTTCAATTGGTTTTAAATCTTTATTTAGTTTAGATTTAAAAAGTGTTTTAAAACCAAGATTATCTTGATTTGGCAATAGTAAGTTTGAAAATATTCCAACAAATGTTGCTAAAAATAATCCAGTAATATTAAAAGAATCACCTATTTTAATAGTACTGTTTGTCAAAGACATTCCAATACCTATTGATAAAATTAATGATATTACAATTATATTCTTAGCATTTTTAAAGTCAATCTTTGCATCAACTAATATTTTTATTCCATTAGAACTAATCATTCCAAATAAAACAATGCTTATAGCTCCCATAACTGGTAATGGTATCATCATAATAATTTGATTAATAGGAGCTATGAAACTCATGATAATAGCAAAAATTGCTGCAAGTCCAGTAACTCAAACACTTGCCACTTTCGTAATTGAAACTACACTTGTATTTTCTGAGTAAGTTGCGTTTGCAGGACCACCAATCAAACCTGCCATAGACATTGCAACTCCATCAGCCATTAGTGTGCGACTTAGTCCTGGGTCTTTTATAAAATCTTTATTTGTCATTGAGCCAATATTAATATGATCACCTAAATGTTCAGTCATTGTAACTAAAGCTATTGGAACTATTCCAACTAATGCAGGTCCAATATTTGATGGTTCAACATCTCAAATTTTTTTAAAACTTGGATATCATTGTCAATTACTTACATTTGTAATTAAATCTGTATTGATTAAATTATATCCTAGTGGTTTGAATGCAAAATGAAAAATGATAGATACTAGATATCCAAACAATAGTGCTATTAATATAGGAATTACTTTTAAAAATGATTTAGCTTTTAGCATAAATATTGCTGCAACAACAAAGGTTATAAAAGCAATTAATAACGCAAGTCATTGAGGATAGTACAGGCCTTCACTAGGTTCATTTGAGGTTCATATTATCCCAGCGTTTGTTAAAGCACTTGAAACAGCACTAAGTCCAATTACAATGACAATGGGACCAATTACAATAGGTGCAAAAGATTTTTTTATTCACTTAACCCCAGTTCAATGTATAATAAATCCAAAAATTATATACACTATACCGACCATGAAAACACCAATAAAAATTGCATTTCCTCATCCATAATCTTTGAATCCTAATCCTAAAACACTCATATATGCAAAACTACTACCTAGATATATTGGCACTTTTGCTGCAGTAAAAGCAATATATATAAGAGTTCCAAACCCGCTACAAAACAAAGCCATTGATATGTTAATAACTGTAACATCTGCAGTTTTATTAATTACAAGAGGCACAAGAACAGTTGCACCAAACATTGCAAAAACGTGTTGTAAAGATAACAAAATTCATTGATATACACTTTTAGGTCTCTCTCTTGGTTGAAGTACAATTGTATTTGTATTTGTTTCTAAATTATTGTCCATAGTTCCTCCTTATTTCCATATCTAATTCATATTAACATATTAATAAAAGAATTTAAACAATAAAAAAACGCATCATAAGATGCGTAAATTTCAAGTATGGTCCGGGATAAGGGACTTGAACCCCCACGTGTTACCACGCCAGATCCTAAGTCTGGTGCGTCTGCCAATTCCGCCAATCCCGGGTGGATGGTGTCCCGTATAAGATTCGAACTTATGACCCACTGGTTAAAAGCCAGTTGCTCTACCGGCTGAGCTAACGAGACAAAATCAACAAAATAATAATATCATTATTTAGAGATATTTTTTACATTAATAATAATTTTCTTTATTTTTATGTATATATATAGAACCAATGATTATAAGAACAATACCTAATGCAAAATTTGGTATTCCATAATATCAAGAAATTGTTAAAAATGAAAACAAAGAAATTATGCCATAAGATATACACAGTATAGAAGAAACATATGCTGAGTTTTTTGTTTTTTTTAAAGTTAAGACAAATATTGCAATTAAAAAACCAAATAAAAATAAACAATATAATACGACTCAAATATATTGGGTTGATTTATAACTATCTAAAATTTTTTTATTTGTAATGCCAATAAGAGACAGTGTTAGAACTTGTAATATAAAAGCTGCACAAACCACTACCAATAATGGTATTTTTAAATTTTTTTTCATTATTTACCTCTATATTATCTTACTAAAAAAATATAAAAAAAAACAACTATTTAAGTTGAATTAATTTCAGAGCTGGTGCTGATGATAGGACTTGAACCTACAACCTACTGATTACAAGTCAGTTGCTCTGCCAATTGAGCCACATCAGCATAAAAAAATGGTGGAGTGTAACGGACTTGAACCGCTGACCGCCTGCTTGTAAGGCAGATGCTCTCCCAACTGAGCTAACACTCCTTTTTAAATGGTAGCCTATACGGGGTTCGAACCCGTGTGTGCACGGATGAAAACCGTGTGTGTTAACCACTTCACCAATAGGCCATAAATGGCGGCTTTTGCAGGACTCGAACCTGCGACCAACCGGTTAACAGCCGGTTGCTCTACCAACTGAGCTAAAAAGCCATAGTAAATGCTACCTATTCATAATAGCATATTAAAAATAAAAAAAGCAAGTATTTTTTATATTTTTTTATAATATATACTCGCTAATAAAACTATTCATTTGTAATGTCAGGGCTATCCATTGATATTGGTTCGTTTGTTTCCCCGTAATTACCGCACAAAATTAATATTCCTCCAATTAACCCGGAAAATATTATTGAAACAACACCTGCAGCAGTTTTACTGCTTGCAGTTCCTTTTAATATTTTTGCACATAATACTAATGTTGGGATTTGAAGTGCTGCTAACGCTAAAAGAAATATAGCTGCAATTACTGAGACAATTGCAACCGCTGTACCGGCAGCTGCTCCAACTCCTAGATCATTTGAGTTTTGTGAACTTGTTGGCGTAGTTGTTCCTGAAACTGCAGTTAATATAAACAACAAAGTTAATCCAACAAATGTTATCATTGCTATTGCTGCACCTATAATTGATACTATGCAGCCTGCTTTACATAAATTATCTGGTTTCATATTTAAGTACCTTTCCTAAACTTAATAATAATACCAAAAAAAATTCCATTAGTCTATAAGCCCAGCTTTATATAAATTTTGGAAGTGACCTTCTTTATCTCTAAGTTCTTCAAAAGTCCCTCTTTGAACAATACCTTTTCCATTAGCACCTAAAACAATTATTTCATCAACATTTTTTATTGTAGATAGTCTATGTGCAATAGTGACTGTAGTTCTACCTTTCATTAATGTATTTAATTTTTCTTGAATTTCTCTTTCCACAATATTATCAAGAGCACTTGTAGCTTCATCTAGAATTAAAAGTTGTGGGTTTTTTAAAAACATTCTCGCGATAACCAGTCTTTGCTTTTGACCACCACTAAGCATAAACCCACGCTCTCCTAGTATTGTTTCGTATTTATCAGGTCACGACATTACTAAATCATGTAATTCTGCCTTTTTACAAGCCGATATAATTTCTGCTTTAGAAACATTAAAACTACCATAAGTTACATTTTCATATACATCGCCATATAAAATTTGAGGATCTTGTTCAACATAACCAACATGTTTTAAATAACTTGATAAATTAGCATCTTTTAAATTTATATTTTTATTTATTATTATAGATCCAGAAGTAGGGTCGTAAAATCTTAATAATAATTTTGCAATAGTTGATTTACCACTACCAGTTTCACCAACAAACGCATAGCTTTTTGATTCTTTAAATGTAAAATCAAACTTTGGCAATATTAATTTTGATGGTTTTTCAGGATATGCAAATTCAATACCTTTAAATAAAATATCTCCTTCAATTTTTTCAATGACTTCACCATCAAAATAATGATGATTCATAATTGATTTTGCCTTTATAGTATCATTTACTCTTTCTGAAGCAACAGAAGCATACACTAAACCAAATAGCGCATTCATAACTTGAAATAATGGACTAACCATCATACTCTCTGCTAATTGAAATGGAGCAAAAGTGTATTTAAAAAATAGCAGGCCTTCTTCTGGAGTTGAAAACATCCCATAAACAAGCATAGCTGCAATTATAGAAAAGAATTTTAATACAAATATTCCACCTCACATGGTTGTTAGCATCAAAGCTTGATTATGACCAACAGCTTTTGATTTTTTATAATATTCTTTATGAACATCTATAAATCTCTTTGTTTCATAATTTTCTGTACCTGCAGATTTGATAAGCCTTACTGTTGCAACTCTATCAGTAACGTCACCATTAATTGAAGTTATTATTTCTCTTACTTTTAAAACTTTTTTTCTTGTAGCAAAAAAACATAATCCCATAAGAATCATACATACAGCAAATATTAAAAGTGTTATTAAACCCAATTTTCATGTAAAAACAAACATTAAAGCAGATGATGCTGCTATTTCAAAAATTGAGAGTCCTATTTGTAACGGCACTTGTACTGCTTGATCACCAACAGTTTGAGTATCTGAAACAACTTTTGTTAATATTTCCCCTATTTTTTTATTTGAATAATATGAAATGTCTTGTCTAACTAAGTTTTCTAAACATCTATTTCTTAAACTAATTTCAATTTTCCTACCAATTATATATGCAACATAATCATAATAAAATGAAACAATACAATATATAACTACATCAGCTAATGATACATAAATTAAATTAATTCAACTAATTCCTCAAAAAGCAAGAACTCCATCAGGTGCATCATCAACAAAAGGAAGTCCTTGTTTTTCTGATAGTTCTTTTGTTATTGCCTTAGTCATTTGATATGTTAAAATTGGCAACAACAATGAACAACTTACAATGATTAAACAAAAAATTAACATTATTAATGTTAGTTTTCATTCTTGTTTATAATAATAAAATAAAATTTTTAAAAATGGTCCTTTGGAACTCGACTTTGTCCTTATTTCCATAATAATTATCTCCTTGCTAAATATAATAAATTATCCGATTACAACTTCTTCTTCAATATATGTAAAACTTTGTTTGTTTTTTGGTTTTACAAAAGCTAATAAAGTATTTGAAATTCCTAATTGTCCAATAAACATAGTGATTATAAGTGTAAATTTACTTAATGTACCCATATTTATAGCTTGTTCTGTTGAAAATGGTGAGAAACCAACCGTTCCAAATGCACTTGATACATAAATAATTACTTTAATTAATAAATCATTTTGACCGACATGATCAGACTCTGTTGATAGAGCTTTATTACTGTCTAAGTATACAATAAAGACCGCTAAAACAACTATTGTAATTGATAGTATAACAACAGCAAAGGCTCTTTTAACAATATCATCTGGTATTTTTCTTTTAAAAGCTTCAACAGTTTTTTTGTTTCTAACTATTGACCATATAGCCAATAGAGTAATTGCAAACGTTGTTGTTCTAATACCACCAGCAGTTGAAGAAGGAGCAGATCCAATAAACATCCATATTGACATTATTATTTTGCTTCCTGCAGTGAAATTATTTATATCAACTGTTGCAAATCCAGCATTACGACAAGATGAAACATTGAATAGTAAATCCATTATTCATATGTATGCTGGTTTTCATTTGCCAGATGGATCTGGGACCCATTCTTGACTTACGACTTCTTTTCCATTAACCAAATTTGAATTAAATTTGTATGTACCAGCTTGAAGTATTTGACTGTTATCTGTTGTAAATAACTCAGTTAAAAATACTAGAATAGGTCCTAACAAAAATAATAATAAATAAAATACAAAGTTTAATTTTGTAAACAATGAGAATTTAGCAGTTGTGCCTTCAGCTCTTGCTTTAATTTTTCTTTTTATGTCATGGTAAGTTGGATAACCCAATCCTCCAATAACTCATTGGCACATAAATGTAACCTGTAAAAGGTATGCATGAGAATTCCCTTGATTGTATGGTAATAAAGAGTTCCCACTTATTATATCAAAACCTGCATTATTTGTCGCACTAATTGAGTGAAAAATAGAACTTCACAACGATTTTCCAAAATCATGATATGAACTTGAAACTGAACTTTTATCTTGTATTGCACTTGTATCTACTTGATTAAAATAAAATGCAAAAAATAAGAAAAAAGCACCAATAATTTCTAATCATAACAAAAATATAAAGGCATCTTTTATCATTTCAACTGTACTTGATAATGTACTATTCCCTCTTTCAGATTGCGCAATGCTTTGATCTTCTAGTGAAACTTTTTTACCCAACAAAGCAAGCAAAACTATTTTTATTGTTAGTATACCAATACCACCAATTTGGCACATAATTATAATCAATACTTGACCAATAAAAGAATAACTAGTATTAGTTTGAACCATTGTAATACCTGTGTCAGAAATTGCACTTGACGCAGTAAAAACGCCAACTAAAAGTTTTCAATAGTTTTTTTCATCTTTAATAACACCAGGTATTGAAAGTAAAAAACCTCCTATTAAAATAGATAAGGCATACCATATTATTATTCTTCCTGTAATTCTAGAAAAAGGCCATCAATTTTTTAATTTCTTAAAGACTTTATCAATTTTTTTAGTATCTTTATTTTTAGATGGTCTATTTTCTTTTTTAATAAGCTTGCTCATTATAACCTCTAACTTATATTATATTAAATTATACAATAAAGTGTCAAAGAGTTGTATAATTAGTAGAGTTATGAGGAGGTAAATATGGCAAGGAAAAAAAGTTTTGCAATACTTGGTGCAAACTATTTTGGTTTGTCTGTAGCACAGGCCTTAGATGAAAAAAAACAACTTATTAAAATATTTGATTATAATGAGGAAAAATTAAATAAACATATTAATGAATTTGATAGCGTTGAGGGAGTTATTTTAGACACAACAAATAAAATGGCTCTCGAAAAAAACGGAATAGTTCAATTTGATGGGATAATAGTGTGTTTTGGTTCAAATATGGAATCAAGTATTCTTACAGTTCTAAACCTTATTGATTTAGAAGTTGAAAACATTATAGTAAGAGCTAGAGATGAAAAACATAAAAGAATTTTAATTGCACTAGGTTTAGATGAGGATATGGTTGTTATACCTGATGTTATGAGTGCAAGAATGGTTGCAACAAAAACATTATTCGATATTGAAAGTGAAGTTCAAAGCACTGATGGAGAGTTTGTATTTACAAGTATAGAAGTAACCAATCAAGAAGTTATTAATAAAAAAATCTTTGATGTAGGTTTAAACCCAAACAAAGATTTTAATATTGTTCAAATTAAAAGAAATGGGAAAATTGTAATACCAGATGAATATACAGCATTAAAAGAAAATGATATTGTTGTTGTGTTTGCTAGAAATAATGTAGTAAATGATCTAGCGCTTAAAATTAAAGGTGGAGAAGTTTAAAAATTTATTTAATGTTTTTTAATTTTAAACTTATTATTTCCATAGAAACTTTAGGGTTTACATTTCCACCAGTAATTTTCATTAATTCACCCATTATTGTTTTTTCAACTCTTTCTGGACGATTTAAATAATTTTCCTGTATAAGAGTTTTATTTTTGTCTATTATTGGTTCAAGTAATTTAACTATTTCAGATTTATCTGAAATTAATTTTCAGTTATTTTTATCAATCAATTCTTTTACGTTAGTCAAATTTTCAAAACAAATAGGAATAATTGATTTCACGTGTTTAGAAGATATGATTCCTTCATCAAGTAAATTAATTATTTCAACTATATTTTTTGGTAATAACTGAGATTGATTAATTGATATATTGTCTTTATTTAATAAGGATTTAATATCGCTAGTAATATAATTTAAAACTTTTTTAGGATTAGCTCCTAAAGTCACACATTCTTCAAAAAATTTAGTTAAGTAATAATCATTTAATAAAAAATTTGTATCTTCGATTGAAAAATTATACTCATTAACAAATCTTAATCTTTTTACATTTGCTAATTCAGGTGAATTATTTATTACATCATTTATTCAACTATCTTCTAATATAATTGGAAAAATGTTTGGTTCTCTAAAATATTTATAATCTATTGCGTCAGTTTTTTTTCTCATTAAAACTGTTTCTTGTATATTTTCATCAAATCTTCTTGTTTCTTGTTCAACTAACTTGTTATTAAGAAGTAATTCACTTTGTCTTTTTATTTCAAAGTCAATTGCTTTTTTAACATTACCTAGGGAGTTAAGATTTTTAATTTCTACTTTATTTCCAAAACCTTCATAACCGAATGGTCTTAACGAAATATTTACATCACACCTAAATGATCCTTCATTCATTTTTACATCGCTTACATTTAAAAATAGTAAAGTCTCTCTTAACTTTGATATATAACTTATTACATCTTCTGAATTTTTCAAAACTGGTTTAGATACTATTTCAACTAAACCAACACCACATCTATTATAGTCTATGTAAGTTTTTCCATCTTTATGGATTTGTTTTGCAGTGTCTTCTTCAATGTGTAGTCTTTCAATCTCTATAAATTTTTTCCCGTTACTATTTTCAATTTCAATTTTACCTTCTTTTCCAATTGGGTGGAATTGTTGAGTAATTTGAAAACCTTTTGGTAAATCTGAATAAAAATAACTTTTTCTATCAAATCTTAAAATTTTGTTAATTTTCATTTTTAATGCATTACATGCAAGTACTGCAAGTTCAACACCTTTTTTATTTACTGAAGGTAGTGCACCTGGATATCCTAAATCAATTTCATTTACCATTGTATTTTGATGTAAACCATAAGTAACAGGAGCATCACTGAACATTTTTGTTTTTGTTTTTAATTCAACATGGTTTTCAATACCAATAATTATTTCAAAATTTGTCATTTAATTCTCCTTATTAAAATTACTTTTAATTATTTTTTCTAAGTATATTGTTATAGATAGCAAATTATCATCGGTAAATGGTTTAGAATTAATGTTTATTCCGATTGGCATATTAGTTTTATTGTCTTTTATAAAAGGCAAAGTTATTGAAGGCATACCATTTAAATTTGCAAGAATTAATAAGTCTTGTAGAAATGCAGAATCACCATCATATCTTTCTTCAATGTCAGTACCATAAACTTCATTAATTAATGGAGCTTCTTTAAGTGATGGCGGAAGAATTAATATATCACAATCTTCATATATTTTATTAAGTTCTTCTACAACTAGTCTTCTAACTTTTTTTGATTTAGCTAATAATAGTTCTTGGTTTTCTTTACGTAATTGATAACTACCTAATAAAAATCTTCTCTTTACTGTATCACCAAATGAGTAGGTTCTAGTTTTTTTTATAATATCTTCATAGTCGTTTCCTTCTTGTCTAAAACCAAAATTAATACCATCTAGATTTGAACTTGTGGAAACTCCTTCAGCAAAAGAAATCATCATATACATTGCAGGAATTGCATCTAATAAATTTTTATTAAAAGAAACCATTTCAACTATATGCCCATCTTTTTTTAATATATCAAATAGTTTTAAATAAGCTTCCTTTAAATTTTCAGATAAATAATCTCAAACTTGTTTTATAAATACAAACTTGTTTTTTTGGACTTTTTTTTCTAGTACTTTTAAATAATCTTTTTCATTATTTATTGATGTTGAATCTTTTTTGTCATATTTAATAAAAACATCTGCAAGATATACTAAATCTTCTGCAAAGTTTGTAAAAAATCCTACGTGATCTAAACTTGGAGCATATGGAATTACTCCATATCTTGAAATTGATCCGTAAGTTGGTTTATAACCATATATACCTGCATAACTAGCAGGCTTACGAATTGAATCACCTGTGTCAGTTCCAATAGCAAAAGGCACCAACCCTTTACAAACTGAGTAAGCACTTCCGCTTGAGCTACCACCAATTATTCTTTTTTCATCTATTGGATTTTTAACTATCCCATTAAATGAGAATAGCCCTGTACCACCCATTCCAAGTTCGTCTAATGCAGATTTTCCTATTTGTATTGCTTGTTGTTTTTTTAATAATTCAGTAATAGTTGCATCATATGGAGGAACATAATCTTTTAATAATTTTGATCCAGCAGTTGTTAATACGCCTTTTGTTGAAACATTATCTTTGTTTACATAAGGTATCCCTGATAAAAATTTATTTTTTTCAATCATAATATTTTCAGAAATATTTAATGCTTCTTTGTCGGTAAAAGTAATAAGAAAATTTTTATCTTTTTCTTTTGATATATTATCAATAACATTTTTTATTACATCTTTTACATTCGCTTCTTTATTAATGTATTTTTTATGTAAGTCTGAAATTGAAGTTTTTTTAAAATTCATTACCCCACCACCTTCTTGATAATCACATAATCATCTTCAACTTCAGGAGCGTTAGATAATAAATCTTCTTTTGAAATTGTTCTTGTTTCATCATCATTTCGTAAATATGAATTATTAATTTCAAAACAGTAATGTAGCTGTTGTACACCATCAGTATTTATATTTAATACTTTTTCAAATTTTGAAAGAATTTCATTTTCAAACTTTAAAATCTTATTTAATTCTTCATCAGTTAAATCTAACATTACATCATTTTCTAGACTTTTCAATATATCAAAATTAATTTTCATTATTTCCCTCCAACATTTGCAAAAACTCCAATTCATTAATTATATTAACTTGCAAATCTTTTGCTTTATCTAATTTGCTTCCAGCATCATCACCCGCAAGTAAAAAATTAGTTATTTTACTTATTGAGTTTAACACTTTTCCTCCGTTAATTTCAATTAACTCCACAAAATTATTTCTAGGTTTACTTAAAGTACCAGTTATAACAAAACTTTTATCTTTAATATTTTTATTCTCTTTAACTATTTGCTTCAAAGAGTTCATATTTATTCCAAGTTCAGAAAGTTTTTGAATTAAAATAATGTTGCTGTCAATTTTTTTTCAATCTTGAATTGATTTTGCGACCTTTGGTCCAACGTCATGAATAGACTCAATCTCAGTGATATCTGCCGACATAAGTGTTTGTATACTTTTAAATTTGTCTAACAATAACTTTGAAGTTTTACTTCCTACATATCTGATTCCAAGTCCAAACAATAATTTACTTGCATCATTTTTTTTACTTTCTTCAATTGCATTTATTAAATTACTAAAAGATTTTTCACCAGTTTTTTCAAGACTTAATATTTCATTTTTTTTAGATTTTAAATTATATATATCAGTTACATTATTAATTATTTTATTTTCGTATAATTTTTCAATTATTTTAATACTCATGCCTTCAATATTCATTGCTCCTCTTGAAACAAAATGTTCCAAACTTTTAATAATTTTTCTTTCGCAATTAAAGTTTATGCAATATTGATCTACTTCATCACTAAATATTTCTAAATCAGATCCGCAAGCAGGGCATTGTTCAATTTTTTCTCAAGTTTTTAGATTTGAATAAATTTCATCATTAACAACTTCAATTATTTCTGGTATTATGTCACCAGCTTTTTTTACCTTTACATTTGCACCAACTCTAATTTTTTTTGTAAAAATATATTCTGCATTATGTAAAGTGGCAGCTTGAACAGTTGTGCCCGCAAGACTTACTGGCTCTAAAATTGCGTTGTAAGTTATTTTTCCAGTTCTTCCAACTGTTGCAAATATTTCTTTTAAGTTTGTTATTTTAACTTCCGCTGGGTATTTATATGCAGTTGCTCATTTAGGAAACTTAGATGTATATCCTATATCATCATAATATTTAAATTCATTTACTTTGACTACTGCACCATCAATTTCATAATCTAAATCTTGTCTTACGCTTTCAATGTAACTAATATGTTTTATAACTTCATTTATATTTTTACATAATTTCCCAAGAGGGTTAACTTTAAAACCAATATTTTTTATATAGTCTAGAGAGTCAGAATGGGTTTTAATCTTTTCACGATTTAAATAATAATATAAAAAAACATCTAACTTTCTTGAAGCAACAATTTTAGAGTTTAATTGTCTTAAAGTACCAGCAGCAGCATTTCTTGGATTTGCAAATAACTCTTCATTATTTTTTTTTCGTTCATCATTTATTCTTTGAAACTCTTTTTTTGATAAAAAAACTTCTCCTCTAACTTCAAAATAATCTTCTTTATCATTTATTGAAAGCGGCAAACTTCTAATTGTTTTTATATTAAATGTAACATCTTCACCTTGAATTCCATTACCCCTAGTAACACCTTTTATAAATATTCCATTTTGATAGATTAAAGATATTGATAGTCCATCAATTTTAGGTTCTACAAAGTACGTATAGTTTTCATTTATTGTTTCTTTTTTAATTGTTTTATCAAAATCATATAGATCATTATCATTAAATGCATTGTCTAAACTCAACATAGGAAATTTATGATTATATTTTTCAAAGTTTTCTGAAATTTGTCCACCAACTCTTTGAGTTGGAGAGTCAGCGGTAATAAGTTCTGGATATTCTAACTCTAATTGCTTTAACTCATTTAATTTAAAATCGTATTCTGAGTCTTCAACAATTGGATCATCTAAAACATAATATGCATATTCTCATGATTTTAACAATTCTTTTATTTGATTTATTTTATTTTTAATATTTTGCATACACACCTCAATTAAAATGTTATTCTACTATATTTTTTAATAACTATTATAGAATCTTTTTTATTTTTCAATTCTTCAATTTTATTTACTATATATATGGGTGTTGAATTCATCAATACAGTGAATAAACAAATCATAACAATTCCTCTAAGGGCTGTTACTTTTGGATAAATTAAACTTAATAGTTTCACAACAACCGGATTATAAAATGTTAAATAACAAATTAAGAGTAGGTCTATTAAATTTATTAATATATTTGATTTAATTTTTTTTCTAAATACAACCCAAACAACAGACCCAATTATTGTTAATAAAGATAAAACAACAGTTGTTCAATATCTAATTTTAAAATTTATGATAAATGAAGTTCATACATATAAAAAATTAAGATCGTTATCTTCTTGATTCATAAATCCTTTATTTATACTTAAAATTAAAGCGATTGAGAAAGTTAAAAATCACACTGGCACAAATAAAATTGTAAATAAAGATTTTTCTTCCACAAATAATTCAAATTTATGTGTTACGCTATATTTTTTGCTCATTATTGATGCAAGTATTATTAAAAAAATAATGAAAGCCATAAATATTGCAAACTGTAAATAAAGTTCTGACACCAAGTTATAAAAAGCAATATTTGTAATTGGAAATATGGCGAGCTTTAAAATATCTTTTGTAAAGTTTGCTTTATATTTTTTTTGAATAATAAATAAAAATGCGTATAACAAGAAAAGAACATGATAAGAATTAGTTCAAGAAAAGGAAGTATACCCTCCCATAATCAAACCAATGAATAATGGTAAAAACCTTTCCCGGTTATTAAAACTTGTATACCTAATTATTAAAACTGTTGAATATATTATTAAGTTTGCAAATGTAACTTCCCCATTTCAAAAATCATAATCAACAACTTTAGTTAAAAATCTGCTCCCAACAGTTAATAATAAACACATTATATAAATAGAGAATTTTGATTTTTTATAAGTAACTGTTGAAAATGAGTCAACAATAGTGAAGAAAATTGCGGCAGTTAAAAATCCATCAAGAACAAAAAGAAAAGGTTTTAAAAACATTTCATATTCATAAGCATTTAGTCCCAAAATAATAATTAAAGATAACTGAAAAGTAAATCATCCTTGAAAAGCTTTAAACTCAAGAAAGTTAAAAAGCGTTGAGTTCGAAAAAAATGATACCGGGTTATCTTTTAGTCAGTCTAATATTGATAAAGTACTTTTATGTCTTAAAAAGTTTTTGTCTGCAGGAGCATTATACAAATAATAATTCAAACCTACAAAAATTATTACTACAACTAAAAAAAACAAAAGTTCTAACTTTAAAAAACTTGTATCTAATCAAAATCTAATAAATATAAAACAAAATAATAAATATAAAATATTAATTGCCATAATAAAGTAAATAAAAAAAACGTATGGCAAAACTGATATTAACTGTAAAGGAAATGTAAGGATCGATATATATGTAAAGTAAGAAAAAAACCCCATCGCAATTGCTGTAAAACTATTTTTTATTTTTAATTTAAAAAATTCTGAGAATATTAACCCAGATGTATAAAACATAAATATAAATAATGATAGTAGCCCTAAAGCTGCAACGAGTATAGTTGAATTCATATTTTCACCAATTTAATTATAACATTTCAACAAATGTACTAATATTTTAATTTCCTTTAATTGTATATATTGGTTCAACAACAGCATCTTCTTCAATATTTTCATCAGATAGTGCTAAATTATTTAGGGTGACTGTTTCTTCAACATTCATCATTACTTGATTTATTTTACTGCTATTATCTACAATGTCTTCGATTTTTACTCCATACTCTTTTAATCTTTGTTTTCTTTCTTCTCTAACTTTATTTGAAAGTAACCTATTAACTATTGGTAAATTTTTAAATATACCATTCATAATTAATGGATTAAAGAAATATGCAAATAGGACAAGAGATATTGCAGATAAAAATAATGTTGCAAAAAATAAACCTATTAAATTTATTATGTGTGAATCATGATTTGTATTATTTTCAATACTAAATGTTCTATTTAAAATAAATATATTTGATAACGCAAAACAAACAGATGGAACAACAAGAATTAAAAAATTGTTTAACACATATTTTTTTCTTGAGTTATATGTAACATATCTATATACATAGACTCAAAGATATGAATATCTAACAACTGTAAAAACTAATTTTAAAATATACATTGTTAATATTCCATAAACTAAATAATTTTCATTCCCTACTTTTGCATAAACCATAATAAAAGTAAATAAGGGCACAATAAAAATATATGCTAATCCAAGATAATTTTGAAATCTAGAAACTTCTGAGTATCTTCCTTTAGCTTGTATTAATGTCATTTGTGCATCAGACATAATTATAAGAGAAGTAATTGCGCCATATATTAATGAAAAGAATGGTGAATAAAACATAAATTTTAATGCATTTGCATTTGCAAGCTCATTTAACAAATTAGATAAAGATTTTTGAGCTAGATCTCCATATAAAGAACTTACAAAGTATGGTGATAAAATTGTCATATTAATAAATGTAAATGCCGCTATCAAATATGTATAAAGTTCATACTTTATATAACTTTCTCAATTTATTCTTCCTCTTTTTGTAACAAGCACTACAAAAAATTCTCTAAATGAGATAATGAAGTTAGTCATAATCAGTCTAGTATTTACAGCAACAACCAAATATAAAGAGAGTGTTGATGAAACTTGAAGACCTAAAATTAATGATGCGATTATTATATCTGTGTTTAAAAGTATTGAGGTTCCCAAAGTTGAAAATGATATTTTCTTTTTAGTGGACAGCAATTTGAAACTATTGAAATCTTTGTAGTACTTTAATCACAGATATTTTTTTCTAGCATAAAAGAAAATTAAAAATCCCTTAATTGGAGAATATAACAATATTGGTATAAATGATATTACTGGGTTTATATTATCAATTGATAGTAAATAAAAGAATAAACCATTTACAAGTATATCAACAAATAATATAACAACTCTTCTGACTGAGTTTTTGTTGTCTGCTAATATTATAGTTTCATAGACTGTAAAAAAATAACATGTAATAAAATTTTTAAAGCCAAATATTAGTGATATTATTACTAGTTCAAAATAAGTTGCTTTTGAGTCACCCAATAATGATATTCCAATATTTTTTCAACTATCTGCATTTAAAAAACTTCCATTTGAAGATACTCCTGCATAAAGTGGGTAAGCCAAACATATTAAAGAAACCAAAATTATATCAGATCAAGCAGCTCTTTTAAAGTTCTTTTTAGTTGTTGAATAAATTTCATTTGCAGTAATTCAATCATTATTAACAAGGGGTTTTACCATTAGTATTATAGCAGCTATACCTAATGCGCTTTCTGATGTAGATATTAAAGCAGAAAAAGATCCAACAAGTCTTACAAACCCGTTAAATTCTGTTCCAAACTTTTGAAGTATTCAATACATTGTAAGAAACTGAACAATAGCGTTGAATAACGAAATTGTAGTACCAATGAAAGCACTAATAATACCTTGTCTCGTAGAAAGCACTTTAACCCCCCTTTGTTTTTTTTATTTTATCATTAAAAACTAAGTTTTGAAGTAATTGTAATACCATTTAAATAAGTTAGGTGCTCTTCAAAATCGTTAAACGAAACCTCATATGATATCAATCCAAACCCTCAATCTTTTTGACTTTTGGCTCCATATTTAAAATCGTTTATGACTGGCGATTTATAATATTCACAAAATGCTCTTATTTGATGTTTTCTACCGGTTTCAATTTGAATTTTATAAATATTTTGCGAATCATCTATATTTTCAACAAACTGCTCTATTGTTTTATTATTGAAATTTTTTGTTTCTTTTATATTAAAGAATGACTTTTTATTGTCATTATCATAATATATAAAACCTTTGATTTGTCCAGTTGGTAAATTATTTTGTTCGGTTTTTGCAAGATATATTTTTTTTATCTTATTTTTATTATTAATGTTATTTACAAAATAAGTTAGCGTGCTTTTATTTTTTGCATAAATAACTATGCCTTTTGTTAACTTATCAATTCTATGAACATGACTTACAACAAAACTATTTTCTAATTCTGGATCATAATCATTTTTTGAAATTAAATAAGAACGCACCATTGAATCGAGTGAAATTGCAACTGGTGAGTGAACTTCAACTCCTTGGTCTTTGTCAATCACTATTATATTTTCATCCTCGTACAAGATTTTTAAGTTTGAAAAATCTACTTCTTGTTGTATTAGTCTTTGTACTGGATTTTCATTATCATAAACTTCAATGAAATCATTTAACATCAAAAGATACTTTGGGTCTTTTGTTCTTTTTGAATTTACTTTAATTTTACCTTTTCTAAATCATTTTTGAATAATGCTAAGATTTGTATTTTTATACATTTTTTTTATAAACTTTATTAAAGTTTGATTAGCATCATTATTATTTATAGTAAAATTTTTCATTATAGTAATGCAAAGGTAAGAATTAAAGCAAATAAATTATTTATTAAATGTACTAACCAACTATAAGTAACATTGCCTTTCGAAAACCAAAATACCCCCGATAAAACAAATCCTGCAGTTGTATAAGTCATAATGTGTTCAAAATCTCCTGTGCTTCCATAATGGATAAATCCAAAAGACAATCCACTAAATATAAAACCTAAATATTGATTTGAGCTATTTGAAAAATAAGATTCTCTCATACATAATTCTTCACAAACTGGAGCTACAATTATAGACAATATAGATAATAATACTCCATAAGATACTTTAACTAACACCGAACTATTTCCTTGTAAAACACTTTTTAAACTGTTTTCGTTTTCACTTTGTGGTAATTTTAAAAGATTATCTTCGATCAACATTGAAAAGAATAAGCTAGAAATAAGATATAAAAGTATAAATCCTACAACACCTGTTATCAAAAGTGTTCATATAGATTTTTTAAAAGTATTTTTTATTCTTAATCATAAATTTCTATCGAAAAAGAACGCTATCGATATAATAATGACTTCACTTAATATTTGGCATATCATTTGTATAAAGATGTTAATTGTTTGTTTATTTTCGCTATCTTTTATTAAACTATTAGAAACTGTGCCAATAATTATATAAGTTAAACTTGGAAGTAAGGCAAAAAAATAAAACAGTGAATAACCTTTTGTTAAAATTTTTTTAGGGTTTCTTAATATAAATATAACTAAACCAAAAATATTTGACAAAATATTTATATAAAAAAATATTTCTTGTGAAGTGGTATTGGTTTTTAAATTTAAAAAAATTCTAAAAAATAAAGAAAACGCAAACGGCACAACAAAAGCACAAATAATAAAAACAGTTCCGTCAATTTTATAATTTAAACTGTTGAAATTAAATTGTGCTTCTTCTTGGGAATAATGCTTATTTCTAAACTCTAGAATTTTTTTCATTTTCTAACCTAAATCTATTTATTATAATTTGGAGCTTCTTTTGCAATTTCAATATCATGTGGGTGAGACTCAATCAAACTAGCTGAAGATACTTTAACAAATTTTGCATTTTTTATTAAATCATCAATTGTTTTTGAGCCTGTATATCCCATTCCACTTTTTAATCCTCCAATTAATTGAAAAATTACATCTTTAACTTTACCTTTAAATGGAACTCTTCCCTCGATACCTTCTGGCACCAATTTTTTTGCTCCTTTTTGGAAATATCTATCGCTACTTCCTCTTTTCATTGCTGCGATCGAACCCATTCCAACATAGCTTTTATATTTTTTACCGTTAAGAATAATTTCTTCTCCTGGTGATTCTGATGTTCCAGCAAATATACTACCAAGCATAACACAATCAGCACCAGCAACAAGCGCTTTAACAATATCACCTGAATATTTAATTCCACCATCAGCTATTACTGTTAAGTTTTTATCTTTTGAGTAATTATATATATCATTTATTGCAGTAATCTGAGGTACACCAATACCAGTAACAACCCTTGTTGTACAGATGCTTCCAGGTCCTACTCCAACTTTTACTGCATTTGCACCTGCTTCATGTAAATTTTTTGCAGCGTCTGCAGTACAAATATTTCCTGCAATAATATTTAGTGTTGGGTATTTATGTCTTATTTTTTTTACAACATCTATAATACCCTTACTATTTCCATGTGCTGAATCAACAACTAAAACATCTACTTGAGCTTTAACAAGAGCATCGGTTCTATCCATAAAATCTGGGGTAACACTTACCGCTGCACCAACCCTTAACCTACCTTTTTTATCTTTACAAGCATTTGGATAGTCAATTGCCTTATCAATATCTTTTGTAGTAATTAAACCAACAATTTTATAGTTTTCATTGACGATTGGTAACTTTTCAATTTTATTTTTTACCATAATTTCTTTTGCTTCATCTAAAGTTGTTTTGGGATTACCAGTGATAATATTTTTTGTTGTCATTATTTTACTTACAGGTTCTTCAACATCATAAAAATATTTTAAATCCCTATTAGTAACAATTCCAATTAATTTATTATCTTTGTCGACTACTGGAAGACCTGATATTTTATACATTCCCATAATTTCATTTGCTTTAGATACTTTTGTATCTGAACTTATTGTAATTGGGTCAGTTACAAAACCCGATACATTTCTTTTAACTTTTTGAACTTCCATAGCTTGATCTTCAATTGATAAATTTTTATGAATTATTCCAATACCACCAGCTCTTGCCATTTCAATAGCAAGTTTTGATTCAGTAACTGTGTCCATTGCCGCACTTATAATTGGAATATTTAGTTCGATTTCATTTGTTAATTTTGTTTTTGTTATTACATCATTTGGTAAAACTTCAGAATATCTTGGCACTATAAGAACATCATCAAATGTTATTCCTTCACTTACAATTTTGTCATTTAAATTATCTATGCTCATTTTATTCTCCTAATTATTCCCACTCTATAGTTCCTGGTGGTTTTGATGTTATATCATAAACTACTCTATTTACTCCTTTAACGCTATTAATTATTTCATTAGTTACGTTTGAAAGAAAATCTCAAGGTAGTTCACTTGCAACTGCAGTCATAAAATCAATAGTATCTACAGATCTTAATGCTACAAGATATTCATAAGTTCTATTATCACCCATAACACCAACAGTTTTAACTGGTAGCAATGTTGCAAATGCTTGACTAACTTTATTATATAATTTTTTTTCTATTAGTTTATTAATAAATATATCATCCACTTCTTTTAAAATGTCTGCTTTTTCTCTGCTCACTTCACCAATTATTCTTATTCCTAATCCGGGACCTGGGAATGGATGCCTATTCAATATAAAATCTTTTATCCCTAACTCTTTACCAACTCTTCTAACTTCATCTTTAAATAAAGATCTTATTGGTTCAATTAAACTAAAATTCATTTCTTTAGGTAAACCACCGACATTGTGATGTGATTTAATAGTTTTAGAAGAATGACCTTCAGAAGACGATTCAATAACGTCTGGATAAATTGTTCCCTGAGCTAAGAAACTTGCATTTTTTAATTTTAAAGCTTCTTCGTTAAAAACATCTATAAAAACTTTACCTATTACTTTTCTTTTTTCTTCTGGATCTGAAACACCTTTTAATGCAGTAAAAAACTTATCACTTGCATCAACCAATTTTATATTCATATCAAACTCTGAATAGTTTTGCATAATTTTTTTTGCTTCATCTTTTCTAAGTAAACCAGTATCAACAAAAATACAATTTAGTTGTTTACCTATTGCTTTAGATAACAAAACTGCACAAACAGAAGAGTCTACTCCACCGCTTAATCCTAAAATAACATTTTCATTTTTTACTTTATTTTTAATTTCATTTATTGAATCGTTTATAAACTGAGCCATAGTTCAATCTTTTTCACATTTACATATATTGTATAAAAAATTCTCAATTAATTTTAATCCATGTATTGAATGAGTAACTTCTGCATGAAATTGGATACCATATATTTTGTTTTTTTCATTTGAAATGGCTGCAATAGAATTATCTGATTTAGCTGCGATGCAGAAATCTGGCGGCATCTTTATAATGTGATCAGCGTGACTCATTCACACTTGAGAGTTATCATCTATATCTTTGAATAACAATGATTCATTATCTTCAATTGATAAAATTGATTTACCAAATTCTTGTTTTTTTGCTAATTCGACTTTCCCCCCAAGTTTTTGAGCAATTAATTGCATTCCATAACATACTCCTAGAACTGGAATATTTAAATTAAATATTTCATCATCGAATTTATATGCATCATAACTGTAGACACTTGCTGGACCACCTGATAATATAATTCCTTTAAGATTTTTGTATTCTTTTACTTTTTCTGCTGTTATTTGATAATTAACTACTTCAGCGTATACGTTTAAATCTCTAACTCTCCTAGCTAATAATTGAGTATATTGACTACCGTAATCTAAAATAATAATTTGTGTTTTAACCATATTTATTCCTTTCAAAAAAAACAATAAACATTAGTTTATTGTTTTATTTTACAACTGCTATTAAATCGCCTTTTTTAACTTTTCCGGTTTTTTGTATTTCAAACTTTTTACCTTCCATTGACTCAGTTGTAAATATAATTGGTGTTTGCATTGAAGGTACTTTTTTAGATACTTCAGCAATATTAACAACTGCAAGCAAATCTCCAACTTGTACTGAATCATTTTGCTTAACTTTTATGTCAAATCCTTCACCATTAAGAGAAACTGTATCAAGACCAATGTGAACCAATACTTCAACTCCATTTTTTGCAAGAATACCATATGCATGACCACTTGGAAAAACTGTTACTAATTTCCCTTCGATTGGTGAATAAAAACTATCATCGCTTGGTATAATAGCTAATCCATCTCCAAGCATTTTCTCTGAAAATACTTCATCTTCTACTTTACTTATATCAATAATTTCTCCATCTACTGGAGAAAATACTTCAAGACTTTTATTTTTTGTGAATAATCCCATGGGCTTACCTTCTTTCTTTTATTATTTTATAGCAAATTATTTATTTAAGTAAATAAATAATTTGGAAAAATTTATTATAGACTTTTATCCATTAAATCTTTTACAAGTTTAAGAACATCATCTGTTTTGTCACATTTTAAAGCTTTTTCAGAAAGTTCTTGTGTGTCTTTTAGAGTTAATTTTGACATAATACTTCTAGCTTTTAAAACGCTTGTTGCAGACATTGAGTAAGCATCAAGTCCTAATCCCATTAACAATGGTAGGGCATTTGGTTCACCAGCCATTTCACCACACATACCAACTCATCTATTGTGTTTATGTCCACCATCAATAGTCATTTTAATCAAATTTAGAATTGAAGGATTATATGGTTGGTAAAGATAAGCAACATTTTCACTCATTCTATCTGCGGCCATTGAATATTGAATTAAGTCGTTTGTTCCAATTGAGAAAAAGTCTGCATGTTTTGCAAAGTTTTCAGCATTAACTGCAGCTGCTGGAATTTCAACCATCATACCAATTTCAAGGTTTTTTCCAATTTTGTGACCTTCTTTTTCAAGTTCTTTTTTGCATTCTAAAGTAAAATCTTTTGCTGCTAAAAATTCATCTATAGTGGCAATCATTGGAAACATAATTCCTAAATGACCATAAGCACTTGCTCTCAATAGGGCTCTTATTTGGTCTCTAAATATATCTTTTCTATCAAGAGTAAATCTAATAGCTCTATAACCTAAAAATGGATTCATTTCTGATGGAAAATTGAAGTATGAAAGTTTTTTATCTCCACCAATATCTAATGTTCTAATTACTACTAATTTATTATTCATTTTTTCAACAACTTCTTTATATGAATTAAATTGTTCTTCTTCTGTTGGGAAATGATCATTATCCATATACAAGAATTCACTTCTGAATAATCCAATACCCTCTGCTCCATTTTCTAAAACACCTTCAACATCCTTAGGACTACCAATATTAGCTTCTAAAATAAATTTATCATAGCCGTCTTTTGTTAAAGTTGGTTGGTCTTTCATTTTTTTTAGTTCTTCTTTTTCTTGTTTAAATGCGTTTGATAGATTTTCTCAAGTTTTTTTATCTTCTGGGTTTAATTCAACATCCCCGTTTGAACCATTAATTGCAATGATATCATTTGGTTTTACTTTTGAAAGTATGTCTTTAAGTCCCAATACAGCAGGAATTTCTAAACTTCTTGCCATAATTGCAGCATGACTTGTTCTACCACCAACATTACATGCAAATCCTTTTACAAAAAGCGGATTTAATTGAGCTGTTTGTGATGGTGTTAAATCTTCTGCTACAATAACAACCTCTTCATTTATAGTTGCCAAATCAAGAACAGTTAATTTTAATACATAACGTAATAGTCTTTCTGTTACATCTTTTATATCCGCTGCTCTTTCTTGAAAATATTGGTCATCCATTGCCTTAAACATTTCAATATATTTATTGGCAACTTCTGATATAGATTTTGAAGCACTATATTTTTTATGTTTAATAAGTGAAACAAACTCTTCTGACATTACAGGGTCTTCTAAAATTGATGCATGCGCTTCAAAAATAGCTGCTTTTTCTTCGCCTAATTTATCCTTTGCTATATTTTTTAAATTTTCTAAATCTTTTTTAGCTTTTTCAATTGAACTATTAATTAAACTTATTTCCTCATCAATGTTTTTTGTTTCTTCATCTTTTATTATTATTGGTTCTTCTTTTAAGATGTAAACTTTTGCAAGAGCTATCCCATTACTTGCACCAATTCCATTAAATTTTTTGCACATTATATTTTTACCCTCCTAATATTCAATATATATTATACCTAAATTATTGCCATTAAATTATAAGTATATAAAAGAATCCAACTAATTAAAAAATTCTACCCTTCTTTATAGCGTAGAATTTATTTTTTCATATTTTTTTATATTCTTGAAAATCTTTTAAAGATTAAGAAAGAAAAGTATGTAATTAATGCTGAAAATAACAAATAAAATACATATGCACCAGTTACACTAAAAGTTGCATTTCTTTCTGGTTTGTACTCTTCGTAAATAGGTGATATTTCATCATCCTTTCTATTTTCTGAGTCATATTTAGCAAGACTTTTAAGATTTACAATCGGTTTTCTTGATCCTTGTCACATAGCTACATTATATATTGATGAAAATAAGTCATTTGTAACCGGAGAAGAAAATGAATTAAAATACATTGTAGAAAAATGAGTGAATGGGTTAAATGTTAAATAATTACTTGATGATCCCCCAATTGAGTCTGCTGCTGATAAAAAAGCATCTAAAGATTTACTGTTAGAATTTTTAGCACTGTCAATTCTTACCGAGTTTGAAAAATTACTTAATACAAATCAATTAAATAATAATAATTCAGGGTATCTATTGTATATTTTATTTACATTATTATTGTATTCTGTTGTTTTTTCTTGTGTTTTTGGGTTAAGTGGAATAAATCTATTTCAGTCAATACTTGGGTTTGATGTACCACTATTATTATAAATAAGTTGAAATGGTGTGTAATAATCTGAAGAGTTATAGTCACTGACCCTAGTTGACATTATTGAATATATATATTTATCATAATTTTTATCTAGTCACTCAAGATAACTTTTATAATCTTTCATTGATTCTTGTTTATCCAATCATTCAATTAATGGACTCAATTTAATTACATTTCCATTAGTTGTATCTCAAAATACCGGTTCTGCCGCATTGTTGTGTGGTGCTTTTTTAGAACTATCTAAAAAATTTGTGTCAATTAAGTTATATACTTCTGATAAAAAAGAATAAATGTTTGTGTTTTCAAGAACATGAACAGGTTTGTTACCGTTATAATCTAATGCATAATTAAGTTTATAACCATATAACATTTGACTTAATAATTGTTCATATGGATTTGCGCTAGAACTATGCCCTCCATTATTGTTATAATTGTATTCTTGCGAACTTTTTCAAGTTTTATAATTAAATTTAAAATTATTTTTTAAATTTAATGAAGAATTATTTTCAGGTTCTGGTGCACCCTCTTCATCCTCAACATAAAAATAATTCAAATTATTATTTACTTTTGCAAAGAAACTATCATTAAATCATTTTGAGATTTTATCATCATTTTTAAACTCATCATAAAATGAGTATGATAATTCAACTCTTGCAGTTCAAATTGGATTAGTTGTTAAATTTGCTGATGTAAAATAATCATATTGGGTTGTTTGTAACACAACACCTGAAATTAACTGTGAAAAAATCACTACAGTCCCTAAGAAAATATTAAGAACAACTGAACCTGCAACACTTACCGAAACGTTAATTGCAATAATTATTGGTGCTCATATTAATGTAAATATGAAGAAAAAGAAATATGTACTTCAATAAATAGATGCAGATATAGATGTCTCAAATAGAGATTTGTTTCTTAAAGCTACTGATATTAACATATTTAAAGTGCAAAGACTAAAAGCAATAGTCAAGTAAATTAAATATCTCATAAAAAATGAGTTAGTTATTTTAATACCGGATCTCACTTCAATTATCTGTATACCATCAATCATTTGTTTTTTATATAAATCATTTACAAGTAAAGTTAAGAAGATTATAAAGAAGAATAATTGCAAAATAAATTGTGCTATTAAAGTTATATAGGTATCTAAACTAATACTTGATGAAGTTGATATAGTAAAAAGAACATTTAATATAATAAAAATACATGCCATTGCAATAATACCTTTATTCACAATAACTCTTTTAAGATTTATTAAAAATAAAGTTTTAATTTTTGAATGAGCACCCATTTCTTTTTTTACTTTTGTTTTTTTGGGTTTTATTTCTTTCAGGTTTTTTGTATTTTCCATTTTATTCTACCTTTCCTGAATATAAACTATTCAAAATTGTTTCTTTATCAACTTTTTTTGAACGATACCTTTTATAAATTTCTGCAATACTTTCTTTTTTATTATCAAACTTGTTTTCATAAACTATTTCACCTTCATTTATCAAAACTAAATAATTTGCCATCTCTTGAAGTTCTTCTAAGATATGACTTGTTATAAGTATTGTTACACCTATATTTTGAAGTTCATGTAATATATTCATAAATGAAAGTTTAGCTTCTACATCAACGTTTGCAGTAGGTTCATCAAGAACAATATATTCTGGTGTCCTTACTAATATACTTGCCATAATTGCTCTTTTTTTTCAACCCGCACTTAATTGAGCTAATTTTCTTTTAGCAAACTTTTCTAAACCTAACATTTTAAAAACTGCTTGTGAGTTTTTTTTGGTTTCTTTTTTTGAAATGCCATTTGCTGCACATAAATAATATACATAATCTTTCAAAGATAAATCCATGGGAACATTGTTTGAATCTGGGAAAAACGCAACTTTTCTCAAATTATTATTTTTGAATATGTTTTCCCCATCGATTGTTATTTGACCACTATCAAGTTTAAGTTCTCCAAATAGAGCTTTAATTGTTGTTGTTTTACCTGCACCATTATCACCAACAAACGCAACAACAGAACCTTTTTTTATTTTAAAACTAACTTTATTTAAAAGAAATCCGCCAACTTCTCTTGTTACATTTTTTAATTCAATCATAATCCAATCACCTAAACTCTAGCCCTTCTTCTATATGATAATCAAGTTAAATACGCAAGCGGTGAAGCTACTAGTAAGTAAACAAAGAAAGCAAGTCCTTTAATAAAATATGAAGAGTATTTTAAATATCCATCTTTAAATAGAGGTGTTAAAGAAGAGTTATTTGTTTTGTTTTTATTTTCAGGAGCTTGTTTTTCATAATCAAATAAATTTTTTATGTAAGTTACAGGTCTTGAAACAGATAAAAATGATTGTGTACTTAATCCATCATCAACTAATGAATCCATAAATATACCACTAAACATCATTGGAAAGTGAATCATAATGTTTGTAGATGATGTTGAAAACGATTTTGTTAGTTTTGAATAGTCATCAAGTGAGTAGTTAACATCTTCTTTATTGTCAATATTAAAAATCATTGAGTTTTTTCATAATCCTAAAAATAGTCCATTAAATATTGTTAGTTCTGGATATTCTGTGTATTTATTTTTATATTCATCATTTTTATTAATAGTTTCAGAGTTACAATTTTTGCTTCCTTCACCTCAAGTTGAACAAGCTGATTCTTTTCCTCATGATGACTCATTATAAATTGAATCATTGCTAATAGTATCTATTAGTGTTTTATTATCTAAAATAAGATAATCATAATTTGCTAAATAGAATTTATTTATGTAATTTACCAAACCACTATATTGTGGTAATGTTTTATCTATTTCTTTAATAAAATTATTTAAGGTAACATTTATTTTATTAGAATCTTGACCCATATTATAAGATCTTTTATATATGTTTGGTGTAACAGATTTAAATTCTTTTACTAAATTTGAGTAAATATCTTCTTTAAAAAAAGTTTCATTTATATCTATTAGTAATTTACCAAATGATGTATTACTTAATAAATTTCATTCTGTTAATTGATCTTCTCCAAGCATATAGTTATACATTATTTCACCTTTTTTTAAAGCATATGTATAAAGTTGATTATTATCTGAAACTCTTCATGTTTTTAAATCGTTATTTTTAAATCTGTTATTACTTGGATTTATTTTTGCCAAACTATCTGCAGCTTTATTATAGTTTTCATTTAAATTATCTAATGTTTTTGATTTATTTTCAGGTGTATTGTCATCAAAAACACTGCTCAAATTCGCATCGTTTTTAAAATTATTATAAAAGTCTGATCCTGATTTAAATTTTAAATTTATTAAAGGTACTTTTTGTTTTTCTCCACTTGAAAGATTTCCAACAGAAGTTGCTAAGTTGTAAACAAACGGAGTTATTGAACAAAAAATCATAAAAATAGTTGATAAACAAGCTGCCATTGCAGTTTTGAAACTAAGTACAATTGCGTTAATTATCAGAGAGGAAAATATTCCTAGAAAAATAATAAAAAATAGTTGTGAAAATAATGTACCAAAATAAAACTTTGAATCCATATTAAAAATAAACATCATTGGTACTGATAATAAAAATAAAGGTAGTAAGTAAACAACTATAATTGTCAATTGAACTAATTGTCTTATTATAAACGATTTAAATACAGTATAACCCGCTCTAAGTTCAATTGCTTGAATACCGGTTCTGTTTTGTGTTTTATATAAATAAAATGAAATAACCATAGCATTAACAATAACAATTGCAGTTATAAAAATATAAACTACATCTCTATAAGAAGCATAACTTTTTTGAACTGAATATCCAGATGCAAATTCTACAATTAATAATAAAAATATACTAAACGAAGTTATAACTCCAGCTGTAATAATACTTGTAGCTTTTAAAGATATCTTTAGATTTATTCAATAAAGATTATTAAAATTTTTATAAGAAGAAATATAATTTTTGCTATTTGTCTTAGTTTCTTTTTCTAATTTTTCCATCTTATGATTCCCTCTTTTGATTTGCATATAAATTTCTTAATATTGATAGATCTTTAATTGGACTTTGCATATATTTCTTATATACATCCATTATTTTTTCTTTTGAATTATCAAACTTAGCATCGTGAACTATTTCGCCTCTTCTTATAAGAACCAAATGGTTTGCAACTTCTTGCAACTCTTCAATTATATGACTTGTTATAAGTATTGTTATCCCAACTTTTGCTAATAATCTAAATATTTCCATAAAATACATTTTAGACTCAACATCCACGTTTGCAGTAGGTTCGTCAAATATGATATATTTAGGTTTTCTTATTAGAACACTGGCCATTATAGCTTTCTTTTTTCAACCTGAAGACAATTTTTTAATTAATTTATCTTTAAAAGGTTTTAATTCAAGTAATCTATAAACATACTCAGTATTCAATTCAGTTTCTTCTTTTGATAAATCATTTGCAGCACAAATATAACGCAAATAATCTGATAATTTCATATTTAAAGGAACATTATTTGAATCTGGAAAGAAAGCTACTTTTCTTAAGTTATTATTTTTAAATAAGTTTTCTCCATCAATTAAAATTGATCCACTATCAATTTTTAGTTCTCCAAATAGAGCTTTAATTGTTGTTGTTTTACCTGCACCATTGTCACCAACAAAAGCAATTACATCACCATTGTTTATATTAAAACTAACTTTTTTCAAACTAAAATTTCCAATTTTTCTTGATACTTCTTTAATTTCTATCATGGTAAAATTTCCTTTCCTAACCATTATATATGAAAAAAAATAAAAAATTCTTTTATAAAACGGTACGTTTATAAAAGGATTTTATATTACACAAGCATCACAATCATAGTTTTCACTATCTTCTAATACATCTTGACGAACTCTAACATAATAAATTGAAGCACAACCTTTTTTGAAAGCTCTTATATAAGCCTTGTTTAAATCTCTTGTGGTTGCTTTATCTGTCATAAATAATGTAAGTGATATTGCTTGATCAACATGTTGTTGTGCTGCTGCAGCAATATCGATAATTCAATCTGGACCAACTCCGTATGCGTCCATTGCATAGTATTGCATATTATCAAAATTAATGTTATATGCAGGCACATAAACTCTACCTAATTTACCTTCTTTTCTTACTTCAACTGGTGCAACAACTGGTTGTAAGCTTGGGGTACAAGAAGATAAATAACTTATTGATCCTGTAGGAGCAACCGCTAATAAATGCGAGTTTGCTATCCCTGTTTTTTTTATTTCTTCAACTAAATTTATTCAATTTTGTTTTGAAGGTATTTCAACATTATATTTTTTAAATATATCTTTAACTTTTTCAGTAATTGGTAATCATTTTCCATCTTCACATTCTGTATACTTTTTGAAATATGATCCATCAGCAAATTTTGTATTTTTAAAATTTTTAAATGCTCCATATTTTTTTGCCAGTTTAGCAGATGATTTAAAAGCATTATAAGCAAGTACATAAAAGAATATATTTGTAAAGTCAACAGCTTCTTCAGAATTATAATATATTTCGTTTGTTGCTAAAAATCCATGGAGATTCATAGCTCCTAAACCAACAGCATGATTGTTTCTATTTCCGTTTTCAATTGAAGGCGCACTTTTTAGATCTGAGTTTCTTGATACATAATCTAATGCAAAGATTGAATCATAAACAACATGACCAAAATCTTTACCGCTTTCCATTACTTTTGCAATATTTAGACTTCCTAAATTACAACAAATATCTTCTCCAATTGTTTCAAAACTTAAATCATCTCTAAATGTACTTGGGGTACTTACTTGAACAATCTCGCTACACAAGTTACTCATAACAATTCTACCATTATGTGCATTTCTATTATTTACAGTATCATCAAATAGAATATAAGGATATCCACTTTCGAAATGTAATTCAGCAATTGTTTGAAATAGTTTTCTTGCATTTATATATGTTTTTTTAATATTATTATTTTTTAATAGATTTTCATATTCTTGAGTTATTGAAATATCTGAAAATGGTTTCTTATATTCTTTCTCAACATCATAAGGACTAAATAGAGCCATTTCTTTATTTTCCTTTGCAAGTTCAAATGTAATATCTGGAACCACAACTCCTAAAGATAATGATTTAATTCTAATTTTCTCATCTGCATTTTCTCTTTTTGTATCTAAAAAAGAAATAATATCTGGGTGGTGAGCGTTTAAATAAACTGCACCAGCGCCTTGTCTTTGTCCTAATTGATTAGCGTATGAAAAAGTATCTTCTAAGATTTTCATAACAGGTATAACTCCTGTTGCTTGATTTTCAATATTTTTAATAGGTGCTCCAAATTCACGTAAATTTGTTAAACAAAGAGCAACTCCGCCACCCCTTTTTGATAATTGAAGTGAAGTTGTAACTGCTCTAGCGATTGATTCCATATTATCTTCAACTCTTAGCAAGTAACAAGAAACATATTCTCCTCTTTGTTTTTTTCCTGCATTTAAAAATGTTGGAGTTGCAGGTTGATATCTATTCAATATTATTTGTTTTAATAAGTCTTCCGCCTTATTTATGTCTCCGCCCGCTAAAAATAGTGCATTCATAACAACTCTTTCTTCATAAGTTTCTAAGAATTGTTTTCCATCAAATGTTTTTAAAGCATATGCATTAAAAAACTTTAATGCCCCCATAAAACTTGGAAATGAATGATTAAAAGTAAATGCGTAATTTGTTAGTTCGACAATTTCACTCATTTTGTATTTGTTGATTACTTCTTCATCATAATATTCATTTTGAACTAAGTAATTAATTCTTTCTTCAATACTATTGAACTTCATAGTATTTGGAACAATTTTTTGTTCAATATATAATTTGGCTGCTTCTTTATCAAGAATGAAGTTATCTTTATCTTTTACAAAAATTTTTGACCTTGCATTAAGTTTTATATATTCTTCTGTGTCTATGACATCTTTTTTATTGTTCATATTATTATTAATTCCCTTCGTTTCAAAAATCATTAAGAATTTTTTTTAAAGTAACCACATCGTGGCTTGTTCCCAAAAGCTCAAATTGATAAAGCAAAGGAACATTAAGTTTTTTAGAAAGTATTGGTCCAGCAATTGCAAAAGAGTCACCAAAATTAGTGTTACCAGAAGCAACAACTCCTCTACAATATTTTCTATTATTTTCATCATTTAAAAATTTGATAACCTGTTTTGGTACAGCACCAGCAGTATCTTTACCGCCTCCACCATATGTTGGAGTAATTAAAACATAGTCTTTTGATATTTTAAGTTCATTTTCTAATTCATATGGAATTCTAGAATTATCAATTTCTAATTTTTCTATAAATCTGTGGGTATTGTTTGATATGGATGAAAAATACACAACATGAACTTTTCCGGTTGGTTTAACAATTTCAGAATCATCCACTAATTTAATATCGTCATGCATAAACTAAAACTCTCAATCAGAGTCTTCTGTCTCTTCAGTAACACCCATTATATAAGATGACCCATTACCAGAAAAGAAGTCATGGTTTTCATCGGCTCTTGCTGATAACTGGGTAAATATCTCAGGATCAATTCTTGTTTCTTCTTCTGAGAATGGTGATTCATAACCAAGGTTTTGTAAAAATTTACCAGCATTATACACACTAAATCTAATCGCATCATCTGCTATACCGAATCCATCGTATAACTCAAGTAAATATTTTTTTTCTAAATCAATTAATTCATACAATAAGTCGAATACAAACTTTTTCATTTCCGCTTGTTTATCAGGACTTAATTTTTGTACTTTTTTTTGATACTTATAACCACTGTAATAATTATGAATAACTTTGTCTCTTAAAATAAGTCTAATTATATCTGATGTATTAGATAGTTTACCTCTTGCAGATAAGTAAAATGGTAAGTAAAAACCTCCATACAATAAAAAACCAGGCATTAAAGCAGCAGCTACTTTAGATTTTAAAATATCATCACCAGTGTAAAAAGGTATTAAAATTCTAGCTCTGTCTTGTAAACTTTTAGTATTTATAACTCATTCGTGCGCTTCTTCGATTTGTTCACTTGAACATAATGTAGAAAAAATTGTTCCATAAGACCTTGCATGAACAGCAACCATAAAAGAAAAGTTAGCATATACAACTTGTTCATGATCTGTTAAAGAATTAGGTATTTGAGCAATGTCTCCGATAGTTGCTTGTATTGTGTCAAGCAATGTCAATCCTGTAAAGGTACGAGTTATCAGTTGTTGTCATTTGGGCTCAAGTGTTTTTCAAGAAACTAGGTCATTTGAAACTGGTACTTTTTCTGGTAATCAGAAATTTTGAGTTGCTCTATTTCAAACTTCTAAGTCCTTGTCATCATTAATCACATTTCAGTTAACTGAACGCATTTTTCCCTTAAACTTATTTAATGCATACTCAACTGGTGATACCGATTCATTATAATAATCATTTTTTTGTTTTGCCATAGTATTCCTTCCTAATTAGAGAAAAAAAAATACCTATAATTGTATTTTTTTACTTTATACATTATATGAAAATTAATTTATTAAATTATAGAATTATCTTTCATAGCTTGTTCGATTGCAGCTATAGCTTCTTTTTCATCATCTCCTGATGCTTCAATAATGATTTCAGAACCTGATTTTACTGCTAATGCCATTACGTTCATGATAGATTTTAGGTTACCTTCTTTATCACCTGTTTTAATCTTAATCTCTGATGTGAATTTTGATGCTTCTTTTGTTAATACTGAAGCAGGTCTAGCATGTAACCCTACTGGATCTATAACTTTTGCTTTAAATGAAGTCATTAGTCTTCCTCCTTTTTTATTACCCTTTCATTATATACAATAAATATACAAATATTTTCAAATAAAATTAAATTTTTTTCCAAGTTGAAGAATTTATTGGAACCATTTTTACCCCTTGTTTAGGGTCTTCAAAAGCGATTGAAATATATTTATCTTGTATTTTAACTACACTACCTTTACCAAATACAATATGGTCAATGATATCACCTTTTATTAAATTAATTTTTTTCAATTTTTCTTCCACTTTATCTTTTAAATTAATATTTGAAGCTTTTGTGCTTGTATATGTATTATCAGGGTGAAAGTATATATTTTTTTCAATTTCATATAATTTAGGGTCAAGTTCTTCAATAAATTTTGATTGAATTAGTTCCCCTTTAGATATGTGTGAATATTCACCTGAAACATAAGATATATAAAGTTCTTCTTTAGCCCTTGTGATCGCAACATAAAATGCTCGTCTTTCTTCTTCTAGTGAGTCTTTTGACATAAAACTCATATATGAAGGAAAAACATCACGATTTAGCCCTACTATAAAGACAACTTTATTTTCCAATCCCTTCGCTGCATGAATTGTAAGTAATGTGACTTTATTTAAAGTTTTTAAATCATCTTGATCAGAAATTAAAGCCTCACTATACAAAAAATCTTTAACAACATTAGAGTCATTTGAGAAGTTATACTCATTATCATAGTTAGCCATCTGGTCATAATAGGCATTTATATTATTTATTGCTTCTTGGTCCTCTTTATCATTAACATTAAACCTTGACATATATCCAGATAAATTAATAACTTTTTTACATGTTTCTTGAACAGAAAAATTAGTTTCTGATAGTTCACTTCCTTTAATAAGTGCGGAACTCACTTCCTTAAGATTTTTGTTTATTGTTAAAGCAATTTCAAGGTTTTTTGTTACCAAATCAAATAGACTCGAATTGATTTCATAAGCTTTTTGAACTAGTTTTTCTATTGAAACTTGTCCAACCTTAGGAGTTAGTGAAAGAAAATGTTCTACTGAAATATCATCTTTAAAAGATACAGCCTTAAGCATTGCTGTAACGTCTTTAATTACTTTTCTATCTTTAAACTTAAATCCTCCAATTAATTGAAATGGAATACCCTTATTTTGAAACTCTTTTTCAAATTCTTGGGATCAAGCATTTATTCTATATAAAACATAAATATCTGAATAACTGTATTTTTTAGATTTTACTATTTCTTGAATTTTATTGGCAACAATTTTAGCTTCACTGATTCTTGTTGATGCCTCATTAATTTTAATACTTTTACCTTCATGGTTATTTGTATGTATAATCTTTTCTTCCCTATTTTGATTTAGACTTATAAATTGATTTGCTAAATTTAATATGCTTTTAGTAGATCTATAATTTTGATTTAAAAATATAGTTTTTGAATTTGGAAATACTTTACTAAAATCTAGTATTATTTTTACTTTTGCACCCCTTCAAGAATATATGGTTTGGTCTGGATCTCCAACAACTGTTAGATTATTTTCCTTACTTACTCAACGAATTAAATCAAATTGTGGATAATTTGTGTCTTGGAATTCATCAACTAAAATGTAATCAAATCTATTTCTTCATTTTAAAAGAGTATTTTTATCAGAAGAAAATAATAAATGTGTCTTAAGTATAAGGTCATCAAAATCAACATAGTTATTTTCATCAAATTCTTTTATATAGGCATCATATATTCTGATTAATTTTTTTTCATCATTATTAAAAATAGTTTCTTGTAATTCTTCAATTGACTTCTTTTCAGACTTTCATTTACTTAATTTATAAGAAATTTTTTTATTATTAATTGTTAAATCATCAAAGATACCAAGTCTTTTTTTTATTTTATTAATAATTTTAGCTTGTTCACTTGCATCGACAATAACAAAGTCTCTTGATAGACCAATGCAATCACCATCTTCTCTAAGAACCCTCACACAAAAAGCATGAAATGTGGTTATCATTGGTGTATTATCAATTTCAGGCAAAGCTTTTATAACCCTTGACTTCATTTCATTTGCAGCCTTGTTAGTAAATGTTACTGCTAAAATTTTTTTTGGTGCTATACCTTGATTTTTAATTAGATAAACTATTTTGGAAGTAATGACTTTTGTTTTTCCACTACCAGCTCCAGCTATTATTCTTACTGGCCTATCTATATTTATAACAGCTTCTAATTGTTCCTTGTTTAAATCTTCTAGATAATTATCCATCTTACCTCCTATTGCATATTAATATCTTCATAAATTGCTTTTGATAACTCTTTAACAATTTTGTCATCTTTTTGTTTAACACTTGTCATAAAACAAACTATGAGCTCATTTTTTGGATCAACTATACAACTAGATCCAAGTAAACCATCTCATCCGAATTGACCAATAGAAGTTAATGGTTCTATTTGGTTTGATAATCTGACCCTTACTCCATAACCATAACTATAATCTTCATTTATATTCATATATAAAAATTTTTTTAAAAGATGAACTTGATCGCTTCTCATTTGTATTAACATTTCATCAGATAATAATTTTACATTATTTTTATCATTTCCTGTAAGTAAAAATTTTAAAAATTTAAAATAATCTTCACAAGTTGTAAATATACCCGAACCACCCATAGAAATATTCGGCACTTTTTCAATATCTTGAAGTAAGTAATTAAAATTATCTAGTTTTATTAATTTATTTTTTTCATTTTCATTTAATACTTTGTATACACAAGCTTCTCTAAGTTTATCAATCATATAAAAATCAGTATCATTCATATTAAGTCTATCTAATATATTTTCTTTTATAAAATTTCTGAATGAACTACCTATAGCTTTTTCAATTAATGCACTTAAAACATCATATGATATTCCATACTTTCAAGATGTTCCAGGTTCAAACTCCAAAGGTATATCACATACCATTTTCATAAATTCATCATTGGCAAATTCTTTATTGCGGATTTTTAATAAAAGTTTTTCTGTTTGATGCTCGCTTTGAGTTGTTTTACCCCCATAAACTAAGCCACTAGTCATTGTTAATAGATGATAAATTTTAATTTTATTTTTCGCTTCTTTTATTTCTCCGTTTTCATAAACTTTCATATTTTTAAATCATGGTAAGTATTTAGATACTTCATCGTTTAATGATATTAAATTCTTATCCGCTAAAATTAAAGTTCCAATTGCAGTTAGCATTTTTGTAATAGAATATCCTTTAAATATAGTATTACTTTTCATCAAAGTTTTTTCTTTTAAATTATTATAACCAAAAACATTTTCATAAATTAAAGACTTACCTTTTTGAATCTTAATTACTGCACCATTAATGAATGAGTTTTCAACTCAGCCTTGGATTAGGTTTTCTGTTTTCTTAAACTCTATTGATTTATTTTCAATTAATTCATTCATATTAATAACCCCTGGTATATAATTTTCTTCAACTACGTTTACATATTTTTTAGATTGATTTTGATTTATAAATTTTAAAGAATAAATTTTAATATTTAGTTTTGCATCAATCGCAGATCTTTTTTTAGGACTTAGGTAAATTGTGATTACCAAATAAAAAAATCAAATAGCTAGAAATGTATTTCCTAAATTTTGAATTATAACTGCTATTTTTCAACCATTGCTATTCATATCGCTATTACCAGGTTGATAGTATCTAAAAAATAAAAGTGCAACAATTTGTAATAAAGTCTGAACTATGAAGGGGATATATAAAAAATACAACTCTCTTCTTAGTATGCATAAAAATAAATTTTTATTTCCCTCATTTTTTAACCTTAAGAGGCAAACAAACTTTCCAATTGTATTACCTTTCAATAAATATGGTAATAAAATAAAATATATAAAAAATGAAAAATTAAAAGAGAAAAATAATATTAAAGCACTTTGTAAGCTCTCGACTTTTAAAAATATATAAATCAATATCATTGGTACAGAAGATAATAAGATATCAATAATTCTTGCTAATAACATTATATAAACCGATGGTTCTTTAAATTCAGTTTTATTTTTAACTTTTTGTTTTTCCATCTAAGTCTCTCTTTGTTATTTCATACTTTTAAGTTTTTCTTTGATATAGTTTGAGAAATTAATAACTAAATTTTTGAAAGTTTCATCTTTTGTATTTAAAAAAACAACGTTATTTTTTATGAAATCTTCTTTTTTAGGTTCAAATTTTCTATTAGCAAAATCAAATGCTTTTTTTGTTAATATTTTATTACTTGTTTTTGAGATTGTTCATATTCATATATGAAGCATTGTTTTATAATATGAGTATTTTATATAATCTTTTAATTCATTATATTTTTTAATTCTTCTATAATAATTAAAAATATGTGTTCATTGATTTACAATATCAAATATTGAATATTGAACTTGTCTTAAAATAACATTTTCTAAACTTTCTGAATTAATATATAAATAAGTTTTTGCTTGGCTATATATTTTATAGAAAAATAACATATCAAATCTAACTTGATTTCTAAATTTAAATTTAAAATTATCTATAATTTGAAAATTGTAAAGCTTGTTAAAAAGCAAATTATTTGTGTAAGCTAATGGATCATATTCTGATTCTAAAAAATATACTTTGTTTGATTCTAAAAATGATTTAGAGGGTATTTGATTATCATTAACAAAATTAAAACTATATTCAATAACATCTATTGAGTTAGAATCGTGTTCTTTTAATTTATTTTGGATTTTAATAACAAAATCTTTTTCTATTGTATCTCCTTGAGAAATAAATTTTACATATTTTCCTTGGCATAACTCAAGTCCAATATTTCAAGAATAAGAAGACCCGTATCTATTATTGTTAAATACTAGTTTAATATTTTTATTATCTTTATAAAGGTTGCAAAAATACTCGTTCTCTTCAATATCATTAATGTCACGATCTAAAACAATTATTAGTTCGTAATCTTTAACTGATTGGTTTAAAACGCTTTCAATCGAGTGTTTAAACTCTTCTTTTGCATTTGGAATTACAATTATAAATGTAACAAACATATTTTCTTCTACTTTCTATTCAAATTAATTTTACACTAATTGTAATATACATTTAAAAATAAAATATTTAATATGTTCATATTTTCAAAAATAAAAAACTGTAATAAAAAATACAGTTTTTTATATATATTATGATTTAAGAACGTTTTCAATTATTTTTCTACATTCTACAACATATTCTTTTTTTGGAGGAGTTACATCTTTGAGATAAAATTTCATTTTTAGGTTTTCATATTTGGGTATCATCATATTGTGATATGGTAGCATTTCAAATCGTTCAACATTGTTAAGCCCTTTAACAAACTCGGCCATTTTTATAAGATCATCTTTATCATCTGTTCACCCTGGAACAAGAACATGCCTTATTCACATCTTGGTATTACATTCGTCAACAAATTTTATTGCTTCTAATATATTTGTATTTGGTCTTGAAGTTAAACTAATATGCTTTTCATTATCAATATGTTTTAAATCAGCTAATACTAAATCAGTATATTTTAAAAGTTCTCTTCATTTGGATTTAATTTTTTCAATTTCATTGAATGTTCCAAAACACGTATCTAAGCATGTGTTTATATTTAATTCTTTTAGTTTTTTAAAAAGTGCAATACAAAAATCGATCTGAGTTGTTGCTTCACCACCAGATAAAGTGACACCTCCATGGGCATAAAATGATTTATTTTTTTCATATAATTTAATCACTTCGTCAATAGTAATAATTTTATCTTTTTTAAATTCTAAAGTTTCAGGGTTATGACAATACTTACACCTTAATAAGCAGCCTTGCAAAAATATAACTAGTCTTAATCCAGGACCATCAACAGCACCAAAAGTTTCAATACTGTTGTAGTAACCTACAATTTCTTTTTCTTCCATTGTTGTTACCTAAAAAAGAGGACGAAGTCCTCTTTAATTACATTGATTCATGGAAAGTTCTTGAAATAACTTCTTCTTGTTGTTCTTTAGTTAATTTTACAAAGTTAACTGCATAACCTGAAACTCTGATTGTTAATTGTGGATATTGTTCTGGGTGTTTTTGTGCGTCTCTCAATATTTCTCTATCTAAAACATTTACATTTAAATGGTGACCACCGTGTCCCATATATCCATCTAACATATTTACTAGGTTTTCAACTTGTTGTTGTGATGCTTTTGTTTTCATATTATTTCTCCTTTAACATTTATACCTATATATATTATATAACTTTTAAGTTAATTTTTTACTATTTTGGTAATTTTCCAGAAACTTTAATTTCTCCTGTTATTACTAAATCTTCATCTTTTCCTAATGCATTAGGAATAACTGAGAAAGTATTTGATATACCATCTGCTGCATGTTTAAATGGAATTTTTGAAACTGAAGCTAATGAAGCAACTGCTCCCGAACAATCTCTACCATGCATTGGGTTGGCTCCTGGTGCAAACGCTTCTGGATAACGTCTACCACAAGGTGTATCTCCTGTTGATTTACCATATACAACATTTGATGTAATTGTAAGAACTGACATTGTTGCTTCAGAACCTCTGTAAGTTTTATGTGATCTTACTTTATTCATAAATACTTTTACAACTTCTTTTGCAATGTCATCTACTCTATCATCATCATTACCATATTTAGGGAAGTCACCTTCAGTTCTATATGATGTCACAATACCGTGTTCATCTCTTACTGGGAAAACTTTAGCGTATTTTATAGCTGATAAAGAGTCTGCTACAACTGATAATCCTGCAATTCCAGTAGCAAAGAATCTATGTACATCTGTATCATAGAAACACATTTCTGCACTTTCATAATAATATTTGTCGTGCATATAATGAATAACATTAAGTGTATTTACATATTTCTCAGCAACTCACCCCATCATATTATCGAATTTTTTTCAAACTTCTTCATAATCTAATTGACCATCACCTGTTTGAATTGGTTCAAAAATTGGTGTAATTTGTTCTTTTAGTAATTCATCCTTACCACCATTAATTGCATATAATAATGTTTTTGCCAAGTTTGTTCTTGCACCAAAGAATTGCATTTGTTTTCCAACTTTCATTGGAGAAACACAACAAGCTATTGCATAGTCATCCCCATGAGTTGTTCTCATTATGTCATCATTTTCATATTGCATTGATGAAAACATAATTGAATATTTTGAACAAAATTCTTTAAATTTATTAGGCAAATTATTTGATCACAATATAGTTAAGTTTGGTTCTGGTGAAGGTCCCATATTTGAAAGGGTGTGAATATATCTAAAACAGTTTTTTGTAACAAGTGTTCGTCCATCTAAACCTATTCCACCAATTGATTCAGTTGCTCAAACAGGGTCTCCTGAAAATATTTGGTTATATGCAGGAGTACGAGCAAATTTAACTATTCTTAATTTCATAACTAAGTGGTCAACAAGTTCTTGAGCTTTTTCCTCAGTTAAAATTCCTTTTTTAAAATCTCTTTCAATATAAATATCTAAAAATGTTGCTGTTCTACCAAATGATTCTGCAGCACCATTGTTTTGTTTAATTGCAGCAAGATAAGCTAAATATGTAAAGTTAAATGCTTCGTGTGCATCTTTAGCTGGTTTAGAAACATCAAAACCATATGATTCTGCCATTTTTGTAATATCTTTTAATGCATTTATTTGTTCTGTAATTTCTTCACGTAGCTTAATTTTATCTTCTGTCATTTCACCGTCAATTAAGTATGAATCTTTAATTTTTTGTTGTATTAAAAAATCTGATCCATATAGGGCTAACCTTCTGTAATCTCCAATAATTCTACCTCTTCCATATGCGTCAGGTAGTCCAGTAACAATATGACTTCTACGTATTTTTCTCATATCAGGTGTGTATGCATCAAAAACACCTTGGTTGTGAGTCTTTCTATATTTAGTAAATATTTCTTTTACTCTATCAGACACTGTAAATCCATATGATTCATTTGCCTGAATTGCCATATTAATACCACCTCATGGCATTAATGCTCTTTTAAAGGGTTTATCTGTTTGTAATCCTACTACTTTTTCAAGTTTTTTATCTATAAACCCTGCAGCATGTGAGGTAATTGTAGATGGTATATCTGTATCAACATCTAAAACTCCTCCTGCTTCTCTCTCTTTTTTAGTAAGTTCCATTATTTTAGCTCATAATTTATTAGTGTTTTCGGTTGGACCTTTTAAAAAAGAGTCATCACCAGTATAAGGTGTATAATTTCTTTGGATGAAGCTTCTAACGTCAACTTCATCAACCCATTCACCGGGTTGAAAATCTTCTCATTCTTTAAATCTCATAATATCTCCTTTGTTATATATTATAGACCTTTTTAGAATTTTTTCTAAAAATTTATAATTTTTTTAATATATTTTATAATTTGCAATTAATTTCAAAAAAAACCTTATTGAAAGGTTTTTTTAATTATTTTGAAAATTTTTTAATATCTTTTCCGTAATATGCATCCATATATAGTTGTTTAATGTCTTCAATTAATGGGTAGCGTGGGTTAGCTCCTGTACATTGATCATCAAAAGCATCTTCAGACATTTTATCTAATGTATTAAGAAATGCTTTTTCATCAACACCATAATCTTTAAAGTTAGTTTTTAATTCAACTTCTTTTGTTAAAGCTCTTACTTTATCAATTAATGCGTCAACAAGTTCTTCATCACTTTTACCTTTTAATCCAATAAATTTTGCTAAAGAAGCATATTTTTCCATTGAGTTTTGTGTTTCATATTGAGAGAAGTATCCTTGTTTACCACCTTCAAGAACACAAGCTGCATTATATCTAATTACATAAGGTAAAAGAATTGCGTTTGCAGCACCATGGATAACATTGTGATATCCACCAATTTTATGTGATAATGAGTGAACTATACCTAAAAATGCGTTTGCAAATGATAATCCCGCAAATGCTGCACCATTCATAACTTTTTCTCTTGCTTCTTTATCTGTTGCTCCATCTTTATAAGCTCTTGGTAAATATTCGATTATATTTTTTGCACCTTGTAAAGCATAAGAATCTGTATATTCAGTTGCCATAACTGAAACATATGATTCTAAACAGTGGGTCAAAGCATCTAATGCAGGCGCATTTGTTGCTCCTTTTGGGACAGTCATTGTTAATGATGGATCAATTATAGCCATGTTAGGTGTAAGTGAGTAATCTGCTAAAGGATATTTTTTATGATCTTTATCATCTGTTATAACTGAGAATGGTGTTACTTCAGATCCAGTTCCTGAAGTTGTTGGTATACAAATCATTTTTGCTTTTCTACCTGTGTTTGGATATCTAACTATTCTTTTTCTTATGTCAGCAAATGTTACAGCAAGATCTTTGAAATCAACTTCTTCTTCGCTCTCATAATATAATCACATTAATTTTGCAGCATCCATTGATGATCCACCACCGATACCAATTATTGCATCCGCTTTAATATTTTCTAACATTTTTGATCCACGTAGTGTTGTTGAAAGCATTGGGTTTGGTTCAACATCATCAAAAATAGTATACTTGATATTCAAATCATCTAATTTTGAAGTTACTCTTTTACCATACAATTGGTTAATAATTTTATCAGTAACTATAAAAACATTTTTTATATTTCAATCTTTTAAATCTTCAAGAGCAACCTCAAGTGATCCAAACTTATGATAAATTCTTTCTGGTAATCTTAGTCATTGCATATTTTCTCTTCTCTCCACTAATGATTTTACGTTCAATAAGTTTAAAGGAGTAACATTTTGTGAATATGAGTTACCACCTTTTGTTCCACAACCTAATGTAAGACTTGGCTCTAACATAAAGTTATACATGTCTCCAACACCACCTAGTGAAGAAGGAGAGTTAATTAAAAGTCTACCCGGATTTAAAGTTTTAAATTTTTCAACTTTTTCAATTGAAGATTTTCTATTTATAAATAATGACGCTGTATGTCCAGGACCTAATTTTAATATATTTTTAGATTTTTTAATTGCATCATCAAAATCTTTTGCTTTGTATAAAGAAGCGTATGTAGACAATTTTTCATGAACTAATGCTTCATCATATTCTGTGCTTTCTGTTTCAACTAAAATAAATCTTGTTGTTTCTGGTACTTTTATTCCTACAAGTTTTGCTACATCTAAAGCACTTCTACCAACTAACTCTGAATTAAGAAGTCCAAACTTACCTTCTTTAAACATTGCTTTTCTAAACTTATTTTTTTCCTCTTCTTTTGTCACGATATAAGTATTTTTCTTTTCAAATAAACTTACAACTTTATCATAGACAGACTCCAATACAACTACTGAGTTTTCTGTTGCACAAACAACACCATTATCAAATGTATTAGACTGAACAATTGATGAAGTTGCAAGTTCTAAGTCTGCTGAATCATCAATTATTGCAGGTGCATTCCCAGCACCAACACCAATTGCAGGCACTCCAGAAGAATAAGCTGCCTTAACCATTCCTGGTCCACCAGTTGCTAAAATAATATCTGAATTTTTCATTACATATTCTGTTCCTTCTAGAGAAGGGTTTTCAATTCATCCGATAATATTTTTCGGAGCACCAGCTTTAACAGCAGCTTCTAAAACAATTTTAGCAGCTTCAATTGTACTTTTTTTTGCACCTGGGTGAGGTGAAATTATAATTGTGTTTCTTGTTTTAATACATAATAAACATTTAAATATTGCTGTAGATGTTGGGTTTGTTGTTGGTATTACAGCTCCTACAACACCAATTGGTTCATAAACTTTATCAATACCCCCTGGATCATTTGAGTAAAATGTACCCACAGTTTTTAAATCTTTATACTTATTATAAATAAACTCACTAGCATAGTGATTTTTTAAGATTTTATCTTCTATGATCCCCATTTTTGTTTCTTCTTTAGCTAACTTAGCCAAGTGAATCCTGTTCTCGTTTGCTGCTAATGCAGCTTTTTTAAATATATAATCAACTTTTTCTTGAGTAAATTGAGAAAATTCTTCAAATGACTCACGCGCTTTTTTAAACAAATCTTCAAATTCTTTCATAAGTTCCTCCTAAGAATTATTATAATTCTTTTTATATATATTTGTAAATTTTTCTATTATTTATTGTAAATTATAAAAAACCTACTATTAAAATAGTAGGTTTTTTGGGGTTCTTGGGAACGGTATTACATCTCTTATATTACCTGCCCCTGTTATATACATAATCAATCTTTCAAAACCAAGACCAAATCCAGCTGATTTATAATAACCATATTTTCTTAGGTCGTTATATCATGATAAAGAATCTGTATCAATTCCTAAATCTTTACATCTTTTTGATAATTTATCAAAATCATCTTCTCTTTGACTTCCGCCAACCAATTCACCAATACCTGGAACTAATAGGTCTGTTGCGGCCACTGTTTTATCGTCAGGGTTTAGTTTCATATAAAATGCTTTAATTTCTTTTGGATAGTCAGTTATAAAAATTGGTCTTTTAAAGTGTTTTTCACATATAAATCTTTCATGCTCTGTACCTAAATCCAAACCAAATTTTATGTCACTTTCTTCAAACTCATGATTATTTTTTACTGCATCTTGTAAGATTTTTATCGCTTCTGTATATGTTATTTTTTCAAAATTTGAGTTTCTAACTAGGTTTAATTTATCAATTAATCCGTTTTCCAAATTAGAATCACAAAATTCTAGTTCTTCTTTACATACTTCGAAAATATAATTTATAACATATTTAACCATATTCTCAATTAAGTCGATATTATATTTTAAATCTTCGAATGCGACTTCTGGTTCAATCATTCAAAACTCTGCAGCGTGTTTTGAAGTGTTTGAGTTTTCAGCTCTAAAAGTTGGTCCGAATGTATAAACTTTTTTAAATGCTTGTGCATATGCTTCTGCATTTAACTGACCAGAAACTGTTAAACAAGCTTTTTTACCAAAAAAATCTTTTGGATAATCTCCGTTATCTAATGTTGTTACAATAAAAGATTCTCCAGCTCCTTCCGCATCATTTTCAGTAATGATTGGTGAGTTAACATATACAAAACCGTCTTCTTGGAAAAACTTATGAATTGCAAATGCAGCAGATGATCTAATTTTGAATATTGATTGGAATGTTTTAGTTCTTGGTCTTAAATGTGATATCTCTCGTAAAAATTCTAAAGAGTGCTCTTTTTTTTGAAGAGGATAATCTAAACTTGCACTGCTTAATATCTCTATTTCAGATGCTTGCACCTCAAGTTTTTGTTCTTTTTCAGGTGTTAATAGAATTTTTCCATTTATATTTATCACAGAACTTATTCTCAATTGAGAAAGTTCTGCAAAGTTTTTAAGAGAGTCTTTATATACTATTTGCAAATCTAATATGGTTGATCCATCATTAACAACCAAAAAACCAACTGATTTACCTGCTCTATTAGTTCTCACTCTTGCTGTAAAACTAACAATATCATCATTTTTTAATTTTTTATCTTTTACTAATTGGTTTATATTCATTATCAATTCTCCTTAAACATATATATTTTATATAATAAAAAAAGATTTTGAAATCTTTTTTTATTATATATACTATTCACTTTTTTGTTTTTCTATTAATTCTTTTAAATAAGGTTTTAAAACTTCCTGTTCCCCACCGTAAACTGCTTGAATGCTTTTCCCCCTTATAATTACACCATTGCATCCACCAAGTGATTTTATTCCATCACCATTTACAATCGATGAATCTTTTACTGTCACTCTTAACCTTGAAGCACATGAGTCAACATTTTCAACATTCTCTCATCCACCTAAAAATTCTAATATTTTAGTTGCTTTTTCAATGTGTGCTTTGTTTTTTGAACCACTTGCTTTTTCTTTAAAATCTTTTTTTGTAAATAGATTTGATAGATTTGAACCATCTCTACCTGGTACCATAACTTTACCAAATTTTACTGCAAAATAGAAACTAAAGAAATATGCAGGTGCCATTATTAGACCTATTCACAATATATGTAGTGGGTTAGTTCCAGCTTTAAATGGAATTAAACCAAATACAATGTAATCAATGAATCCTCCTGAAACTGTCATTGAGGTGTGGGTTTTCATTAGTCCTGTTAATAAAAATGAAATTGAAGCTAATGGCATATGTACCAAATAGAACAACCATGGTGCCAAGAATAAGAAAGTAAATTCTATTGGTTCAGTAATTCCAGTTAAGAAACTTGTAAACGCAGCAGAGAAATAAATTCCCATAACTTTTTTTCTATTTTCTTTAGGAACATTTAATCACATTGCAATTGCTGCCATTGGTAAACCAAACATCATAAATGCAAATTTTCCTGATTGGAATCTACCTAAATTTAATCCCATACTTTCAATATCTTTAAAATTAATTAAATCTTGATGAGCAATTACTCAATACATAATAGTTTGATCACCTTTGGGGATTGCTAAACCTTTATTTCTAAGTTCGCTTAGTAATTCTCCAGCTTTTTGACCTGTGTGTAAAACAAAATCTGAGTTATTTTCTAATAATTGCTCTAGATCTCCACCTGCAGCAGACCATCATAATGGAGCATAGAAAACATGATGTAAACCAAATGGAACTAATGATCTTTCCAATATTTCATAAATGAATGAATCAGTACCCATAGGTAATTTTCCAGAGTTTTCACCAAACCAAGCCAAACCTTTACCTAGTGGGGGTCAAACTATTAAAAATATAAATGCTAATGGTATTACAGCCATAAAAGTTATTATTGGTACTAATTTAGATCCCGAAAAGAAACTAAATGCTGATGGTAACTGCGTTTTATGAAACTTGTTATACATCCAAGCAGATATTGCACCAACAAATATTGCAGCAAAAACACCTGTGTTTAATGAATCAATCCCTAAATTTGGTGTTATTAAGTTTTTGCTAACATTACTGTATCAAAGAACACTGTATGTATCAGTGTATTTTGATGATATTAATAAAGCAGATTGCAAACCATTAAATGCTAGAAATCCAACAACAGATGTAATAGCTGCAACACCTGAGTCATTTGTATAAGCAATAGCAACTGATATACAAAATAATACAGGTAGATTTCCAAATGCGACATCACCCATTGTATTTAAAACTTTACCAAAAAAATAAAGTCCTTGCATACCTTCTGTTACTAAAGAACCATTTAATATAACATAACCAATTCCATCTTGATCACCAGTATATATACAAGCGTTAGCAATGGTAGCGCCAACACCTAAAAAAATCCCAGCAATTGGTAAAAGAGCAATTGGTAATAAGAAGGCCTTGCTAAGTTTAGAAAGTGTAGGCATTATTCCACTTGTGAAACTTTTAACACTTTCTTTGAAAGACTTCTTAACTGTTTGTTTTTTTATTTTCTCTTCCATATATTTTCTCCTTATCCATAATTAATTATAGACCTATTAAAAAATATATCAACTTATAGTAAAAAACCAAAAAAACTTCCAATACACATAACCAAACAAAAGATTGCCGAATATTGAAGTATGTGGGCTTTAGTGAAACCTCACACTCCTTTATCTTTAACTTGTAAAGTTGATGAAACAGTTGTTTTTTTTCTTTTTAGAAAAAAATCAACTAAAAATAAAATAATTGAAATTACAAGGAATATTACAGCTGCTGTTAAATAATAATATCTTTGTTCCATAATTATCTATTTACCCAATAAAATATAATCTCTAATTTCCCAGTAATTTCAAAAAGTTTAACATTTGAATTACATACCGCAGACTCTCCACATTTAAAATCTACACCATTAATTACGCCTTCACCGTTGATTATAGTAATATTAATTCAGTAGTCAGTATTTGGTTTTTCGAATTTGAAGCTACCATTTATTTTTAACTTTTTAATCAAAAAATACTCTGATTCAAAATCAAAATTATCTTTATTTCTTATTATAAAATCATCTGAGTCTGGCACTGATATATTATTTAGTGAGTCTTCAATGTGCAATTCTCTTTTTTTATTGTTTTCTAATCTATCATAGTCATAAAGTCTATATGTAATATCGCTTGATCTTTGTAGTTCAAAAACTGTTACATTTGGTGTTATTGCATGAATTTTTCCAGGTTCAACATATAAAAAATCTCCAACATTAATTTCTTCTTTTTTTAAAATATCATTTCATTTATTCTCTTTAATTGCAATTTCAAATTCTTTTAAGGAGCTTGCATTATGCCCATAAATTAAATTTGAATCTTTTTTACAATCCATAATATATCAACTTTCTGGTTTACCTAATGAATTATGTTTTTTCTTAGCATATTCGTCACTTGGATGTACCTGTACAGATAAATAATCATTTGCTGTAATTATTTTTGCAAGTATTGGAAATTCTTTATTATAATATCCAAAAAATGATTTATTTTGATTATAAAAATCTATTAGTGAAATTTTATTATTATTAAAATTAACATAAGACATACCATTTGGATGTGCACTTATTAATCAAGCTTCTCCAACTTTTCTATCCCCTATTTCAAACCCGTATTTTTTTAATTCGCTTCCACCCCATATTTTTTCAGAAAAATATGGTATAACTTTTACTATGTCTAGACTCATTGTTTTTTTCCTAACCCTCAGAATTCATATAGTGATAAATTAATAAATCGTTTAGATAATTAAATGGGACTGAATTTGATATATGCCCTTTGTAGATTAATTCATCTGGATTATCAACAATCAATGTATGTATTGATGATAAGTACTCTACTATATTTGGTGAAGCAACCTTACCAGATATATAAATTATTTTTCTATTTTTTTTACCAATTTCAGTAATAAATTTGTCTAGTCGACTTGAGTTTCCATATCTTGTAAAAAATATAAAAACATCATTTTCTTTAGAACTTTCTGTTCTTTGAGTTAGTGTATCTTGATCACTATCTAATAAAAAAGTATCTAAATTATTTTTGTAAAGAAAGTTTGATAGCTCTTGTGCTGGACCAGATAATAAGTTTTCTCAATAACAAATAAATGCTCTTGATGAGTTTTTTAAAACTGTTAATGTTTGGAATATATCTTTTTTTTCAATTAATGCATAGTTTTGTTTAATTATATTTATATAGCCTTGTACAACATTTTCGTCGTTTTTGGCAACATTAATTTTTTGATTTTCAACATCATTTGCTAGTGATATAGCAAAATCTCTAAAACCTTTAATGTTTAATTTTTTTAATAGTCCGTATATAGCACTATAACCAGTTCCTGCTTCTTGCGCCATTCTTTCTATTTTCATATTTGTATCTACAATTTCCTTTAAATGTCCCTTAATAAAATCTACTATTTTTTTTTCTTTGATTGTCAAATCATTCTCATCAATAGTAGTCAACTTACTTAAAAATGACCTCATGTTTATCTCCTTCTGTTTTAATTGTTATAGTTAATATACTCATTACATAATTCTGCAATCATTGCTGCATTATCAGTACAATATTTTAAGTCTGGTACCAGTATCTTAAATATATTATACTTGTTTCCAATGGAAAAAATTCTATTTCTTAAAACTTTATTAGCACTAACTCCACCAGCTAAACTAATTGACCTAGGTTTGTATTCGATTATTGCCTTTTCAAAATTTTTAACCAGATAATTAATTGCCGCTTTTTGAAAAGAAGCGCAGAAGTTTTTTAGATTAAAACTATTATCTTTTTTGCTTTTGCTAATAATGTTTAAACTGGCTGTTTTTAATCCAGAAAATGAATAGTTATATTTGTCTACTAAATTTATTTCTGGAAACTTGTATGCATTTTCGTCACCATCAATCGATAACTTATCAATTTCAGGTCCTCCTGGATAAGATAGACCGAGCTGTCTTGCAACTTTATCAAAACACTCCCCAATTGCATCATCAACAGTTGTTCCAATAACTTCAAAACTAAGTGGTTTTTCCAAGTATTGAATTTGTGTATGTCCACCACTAACAACCAATGATAAAACAGGGTATTCGAATTTATTTTCAATATTTGCTGAATAAATGTGGCCTTCCATATGATTTAAAGCCATAGTTGGTATATTTAAGTATAATCCAAGTGTTTTAGCAACTAATCTTCCAATGATTAAGCTTCCTATAAGACCTGGTTTATCAGTATATGCAATGTATTGAATTTCATTTATTTTTACATTTGAATCTGATAATGCATTTATTATAACACTAGAAAAGTTTTCTACGTGCAATCTTGATGCTAATTCTGGTACAACTCCACCATAAATTACATGATCTTTTATTTGACTCGATATTATATTTGCAACAATTTTTTTATCTTTCATTATTGCAACACTAAATTCGTCACAGCTTGATTCTATTGCGAGTATAAGCATTAATTACCCCATTTCATTAAAAAGACCTCTAATTTAAAAGGTCTTTAGTTTATTAAATAAGTTTTTTCTCTTTAAGTCATTCTTTTGTATTTATTAATCTCTGATTACTACTACCTCTAAAGTCTAGTTGGGGGTCATATAGTTCTTGAACTCATCTTCCATCAACTAAAACATCAATTATCTTTAAAATTTTATATCTATATAATTCATCTTCACCATTATTACGTTGTTGAATTATTTCATCAATTGTGAATCCAGTATAAACTCAGATATTTAAACCAGTTTCTTCTTTAATTCTTTTAATTAAAAAGTAGACCTCTTTAGAACTAAACATTGGATCACCACCCGAAAATGTAACACCACTTAGTAAAGGGTTTTCTTTTAAATCTTTTAATATTTGTTCTTCATATTCTTTATCAAAGTTTTTTCCTAATTTAAAACTTCAACTAAGTAAGTTGTGACACCCTTTACATGCATGTAAGCAACCTGCAACATATATAGAATACCTAATACCCGGACCATCACTAATTGTTTCTTTAAAGATTTTAAGAATTTTCATTTTCTTGTTTTAAATGTTTCACTCTTTCTCTTTCTTCGGCTTGTTTACCTGAATTTCATCCATCCAAGTCACCAACAAGATATCCTGTAATTCTTCTTGTTCTTGAAATATCGTTTGCCCCACATTTTGGACAATTTAATTGTATCAATGAAGTATAGTGACATTTTTTACATCTATCAACTGGGTGGTTTAAACTACCATAATTAATACCATTATTTTTCATATAATCAACAACTGACAAAATTGCGTGTAAGTTTTTCTTTGCTTCTCCATCAAGCTCAATATAACTTATGTTTCCACCTAAAGTTCATTTATGATATGCAGCTTCTTTTTGAATTTTTTTATAAGCTGATATATTATAGTAAACTGGTACATGATTTGAGTTTGTAAAGTAATCTCTTGTTGTAATTTCACTTATTGAACCAAATCTTGATTTTGTAACTTTTGCCATTCTTCCTGCCACTGATTCTGCGGGAGTTGCAATTACACCGTAATTAAGCTCAGTTTTTTGTTTTCAAAATTCAGAAACTTTATTCATTTCCTTAACAATTTCAATACCAAATTCTTGCGCTTCTTCACTTTCACCATGGTGAACACCTATCAAAGCTTTCAATGCTTCTGCTAATCCTACAAATCCAATAGTTAATGTTCCTTTAACAAAAACATCTTCAACGCTGTCGTTAGCTTTTAGTGATTGCCCTCCTGTTAATACATTATTTCTCATTAAGAAAGGGAACTCTTTTGCTATTGCAGATATTTGGAATTTATATCTATTATATAATTGTTGGCAAACCTCATTAGATAATTCTTTTATTTTTGTTAAAAACTCTTCTTTAATTTCTTCTCTATTGGTTCTTTCACGATCAATATAATTATTTGAAATTAAACCTTTATCTTCTAGCAGTTCTAAGGCTATGAAAGGTAAATTTAAAGAAGTAAATGATAGGTTACCTCTCCCTACACTTGTTTTTTCGCCTCTTATATTCTCAAAAACTCTTGTACGACATCCCATTGTTGCGGGCTCATACATCCATCTATTTGGATCGTTTATATTTCATTTTTCATGCATATTATATGGTTGGTCTAAAAACATAAAGTTTGGAAATAATCTAGTACTTGTGGTTTCAAGAGCGTCTAAAAATAAATCAAAGTTTTTTGTTTCTCAATCATTAACATTTTTTCAATCTTTTTGATTTAAACTATCTGCTCTTTTTTTATCATTTTGAGAAAAGTTTAGTCCATCTTTAACTTTAAATATTACTATTGGGAATATTGAAGTTTCTCCATTTCCTAATCCATTTCTTAAAGCTTTAAATAAAGATTTTATAACTTGTCTACCTTCATTAGAAGTATCAGTTCCAATGTTAATTGATGAGAATACAACTTGATTACCACCTCTAGAGTGTTGGGTATTCAAATTATAAATGAAACCTTCCATTGCTTGATCTGTATCAGAACTTACTTTTTTATTTGCATTTTCAATAAGTTTTTTTATTGTTTTTTCTGGGATGCTAAATTGTGATAATAAATCCATTAGTTGATTTGGATTAGTATTTTCAAATTTTATAAAATCAGAGCTGTTTATTTTATCTTTTAAAACTTTTTCATCATATTTTGATTCAGTTATTTCTAGATATGAAACTACATTTTCAAATAATCTTTTATTAAAAGATTTTGATACACCTTTTGCCATGAAAAAATCAAATGCTGGGATTGCTTGTCCTCCATGCATTTCGTTTTGAGCAGTTTGAAAAACTATTGCAGCAAGTTCAGCATAAACTGCAATTGATTTTGGTTCTCTTATGTGTCCATTTCTTGTATAAAATCCATCTTTAAATATTTCTTCTATATTGTACTGTACACAAGTTGCAGATTTTGTAGCATAGTAATCAAGATCATGTATGTGAATAATTGATTGTCTATGTAAATCTGAGTGTTTTTTATCTAGTAAGTTTTCAAGTGCGTATTCTTTTGCAGTAATTGATGCAAATTTCATCATTTTTCCACTTGGTGTATCTCCACTCATATTTGCATTTTCATTTTTCAAATCATTATTTTCAACTGATATTATTGATGATATTTCATTTGATATGTTTTTTGTATTTGTCATATGTTTAGCCCCCAGGAGTGTAAAAAAACTCTATTTAAAATTTTACCTTTTTAAATATTAATTTACACTTTTTTATTTATTTTTTTAAAATTTTATTATAAATTTCTTAAATATTGTTTTTTAATAGAGAAATTGAAGATTCTAAAGCAAGTTCACACATCTTCATAAACTTATTTTGTCTCTCTTCAGAAGTTGTGGCTTCTTTGGTAATAAAACTATCTGAAATAGTTAATAGACATCCTGCTTTTTTATTTGTTATTATTGCATTTGCAAATAAAGCAAACGATTCCATTTCAACTACGTCTAGATTTTTACTTTTTGCAAACTCAATTGAGTCACCCATTCTATAGAACACATCAGAAGAATGCGCTATACCACTATGCAATTTTATATCAAGCTTTTTAGAAGTCTCTTCTATTGTATTAAAAACTTCTTCACTCGATTTTATTATATTATCATTAATGTTTCCGGCAATTTTAGCATAATTGTTTTCTCCAAATGCTGATTTTACATTATATATATCGTAAACATTTATATTTTTATTATAACTACCAGCTGAACCTACTCGAATTATGCAATCAACATCATAAAACTTAAAAAGTTCATAAGAATAAATACCGATACTAGGACAACCCATACCACTACCAGCAATAGTAATTTTAACATCTTTATAAAATCCAGTATAGATATACATGTTTCTAACATCATTAACTAGTTTATAGTCTTTTAAAAACGTCTCTGCTATTTTTTTAGCTCTCAGCGGATCGCCCGGCATGAGCACTATTTTAGCAATTTCGTCTTTTTTTGAGTTAATATGAGGTGTCATAAATTTCTCCTTTTTTTTAATTATATTGTATTTTTGTATCAAATTATTTTAAATATTTAATTATTTAAATATTGGAATGATTTATATTATAATCATTTCTAGGTGAAATTATGGACTTTAACTTAATTCAAAAGAATATTAAAAAACCTATACTTTGATTTGGTTCTGTTGTTTTTACATTAATTATAATATCATTAATTATAATTCTTGTGATACCAATAGAAAAACATAACAAAATTATATTTTGTTGCGTTTTTGTTCTAAACTATATACTTATATATTTTATATCAACTTGTTTAAATTTAAGTAAGTCATCTATAAGTTTATTTTATAATATTGAAGTTACAAAAGATGACGAATCAAGTGATTATGAAGTAACAGTTATAAAATCGCTATTTAACTATTTATTTACTATTTTATTTACAATTTGTGCCTTTTTTATTGAACTATCTAGTGGTCCGTTAATTATTAAATCAACGTGATCTTCTTATGCAAGAGAAACGTTTTGAGTTTATTTAATAATTTTTTTAATAAACATTACTTATTTTTTCTTATACACTTCTATAACTCTTTATTTAATAAATGAAAATAAAGAGTTCAAAAATGCTTATATTACTTACTACAAAAAAAATAAAGAACATATTACTCTTTCAAAAGAATAATTTTCTTTATTTTTTTTCCCATAGCATTAAATTTAACTTCATATTCTGTCTGAGTATTATTTTCTAATTCTTTTAAATCTGAATATAAATCATCATTGTTATACAATAATTTAAATTTTGATTTAATAGCTTCTTCTAATGTAAAGTTATAAAGACCTTCATTATCTGTTTTGATTTCTATTGTACTTTTTTTTAATAAAATATCAAAATATATGTCAAGGTATTTAACGTTAGTTAATCTATATTTTGAGTGTCTTTTTTTAGGTCATGGGTCAGAAAAATTTAAATATATTTTTGATATTTGTTTTTTTGCGAAGAAAGAGCTTAGTTTATCCGCGTTCAAGTTTAGAAATCTTAAGTTTTGTTTAAAAGACCCAAAATACTCTATAGATTTTTTTAACGCAACTCCTATGACTGTTCTTTCTTTTTCTAATGCAATGTAGTTAATTTTTTCATTATTTTCTGATTTATTAATTACGAAGTTTCCTTTACCGCATCCTATTTCAAGGTGTATATCATAATCATTATCAAATTTATTTAAACAATTTATATAATCTTCTTCTTGTAAAACTCATTTTTTATTTAGCTCAATATATTCAGATGTTCAATTTTTATTTCTTAATCTCATTTTTCTCCTACATAATTATAAAATTAATATAAAACACATATGTAATACCAAAGAATATACTTGTTGATACCATATCTATAAAGGTTGATAATACTGGCGATGCCATAATAGCTGGATCGATTTTAAATTTTTCAGCAATTATAGGCAAAGAACCTCCGACAAGTTTTGAAAATATTAAACATAAAAATAAAGAAATAGATGTTATTGCAATTGTATATCAAATAATGCTACTTGATACATCCCCTCTATACTGAATTGCATAAAAAACTAATGATCTAATTAAATTTATAACTATTAATACCATTCCTGTAATCAATGATACTCTAAGTTCTTTTCAAAGAACTCTTCCTAAATCTCTGTTTGAAACTTCTTTTAAAGATATTGCCCTTACTACCATTGTTGAGGACTGAATTACACTATTACCAGAAGTGCTTGATATAACATTTGTTACAGGCAATATCATTAAGACAATGAAGAATAGTCCGCCTTTTACGTCAAGTAACTCATTGCTTAAATTACTTTTTTTTATAAATAAATTTAAAAATAAAAATATAATTGTTTGAGTCAAGGTTGCAACAGTCATTAGTATTACAAGTCATATACATCTCGATTTCATCATTTTTCAAATACTAGTTTTAAAATACTCATCCTCAGTTGGCGTAATTGCAGCCATTTTATGAATATCTTCAGTAGCTTCTTCTTCAATAACATCAAAAACATCATCTACTGTTACTACTCCAACTAATTTATTTTGACTATTTGTAACTGGTATGATTGTTAATTCATATTTTTTAAATAAGTCTATAACAGACTCTTGATGATCTCTTGTATATGCTGAAATGAATCTTTCATCCATAACTTCACTAACTATTGTTTCTGGTTTTTCAAACAATAATGACTTCATGTCAATTACACCCTTTAAATTGTTTAATTTATCAACAATAAAGAAAGTATTTTGTTCTTCTATTATATCTTGTTTAATCTTTAGCTCGCTTATACATTCTTTAATTGTTCATATATCTCTAAAACGTATATATTCAACATTCATTATGCTACCAACTGTGTCGTCGTCATATTTAAGAATAGTATTAAGTTGTTCTCTAGATTCTGGAGTAGATGATCTTAGAATTTTTTTAACAATATTCGAAGGCATCTCTTCTAAAATATCAACTATATCATCAGTATAAAGATTTTCAAAAATTTCTTTTACTTCTTTTGAATTCATAACAGTGATTACTTTTTCTTGTATCTCTGGATCAAGATAAGGGAAAATTTCAGCACTTTGATCAGTTGTTAATAATCTCAAAATAAGCACAATGTTGTTTTCATCTAATTCAAACATCGCTTCTGCAATATCAAATGGATAATATTTATCAGCAAGTTCTCTAATTGAATTTATGTCATGCTTCTCTATATGTAATTTTAGTAATTTTAATATTTCAATCTTTTTCGAATCTGTACCCATGTTCCATCCTTTATTTTGTCAATAAATAATTTAATTCTTCTGATATGTATTTTTTTAAATCAGAAGAACTCCCCATTAGACTACCTAAAAAATTTTTTAGTCCAATTTCTTTTAACCTTTTGTATATTATATAACTATTTACATTGGTTGCAATAAGAAGTGCTTCAATTTTTTTTGCAATTGTTATTAATCCTTCTATTACTTTTTTGTGGTTATCAATTGCTTGTGCCGATTTTGAAAGTTCACTTTCTAAAAATATAAAGTCTGGTTCATAACATTGAATAAGACTATAATCTGTTAATTCATTTCCAAAATTAGAGATTGAAGTTTTTATATTATTGCTTTTCAAAAACATTATATTATTTTTTAAGGTAGCTTTACTATTAATCTCTTTGTTAATTTCAAAATTTAAAACTAAATTTTTTAAATTTATTTTTAAATTTTTTAATTTTAATATAAACTCGTCTTTATCGAATGATGAGCTTGATAAATAGTCGCTGTCATAATTTACAAAAATTAATTTATCAAATTTATCTGTACCTATTTTTCTTGAGTAATCTTTAAGAGAACTCAATGATAGGTATCTTAAAAATAAACTTGTTAAACCCATATCATCAATTAACTTTTTGGTTTTATAAAAAGTTTGCGAATTTAATTCTTCACCATTTATTATTCCATTTAAAAAATACCCACTAAAATCTTTTTTTTCTAAATTGTAAATAGGTTCGTATAAAGTAGTGTGTAAGTTTAAATTCACAACTTCATTCAATGATGAAATTTTTCTTAATTTATTTTTTTCAATTAATATTTCACTTGGATTTGCAATTGTGTGACTCTCTTCAATAATTAGTAGTTGATTTTTAATCATATAATTATTCAAGTCATTTAAGTTATTTAAATCGTTTGAATGGACTCCATAGAAGCTTGAAACCGATCTAATGTTTATTTTAATTTTATAACTCTTTATTAAAAATATTGTTTGTAAACTGATTAAAGTGTTAAATAGTTTTGTTAACTCCGGAGTTTTTTTAATATCATTTGACAAATTTTCTATTGGAATAAATACACCAAATGTTTTATAGTTAGTTTTAAAAAATATAACTTTTTTAAATTTTTCACTTATACTTTTGTATGCACTAGTTGCAATACTATTAAAGATATAATCCTTTATATTGTTACTCACCTTTTTTTCAAGTTTATCAAATTCAGCAATATAAAAATTTGAATATATTCCATACCTAACTTTTTCTTGGCTAATTAAATTTAAGATTTGTGAATTTGATGATGAATAATTTAAATAGTATTGATTTTCATAAACAACAATATTTTGAAGTTTTAATGCATGAATATAAATTTTATCAATTGTTTGACAAATCAAATATGTTAAATATAATGCTATAAGAACTAATATCACATACAAACTCTTATCTTTAATTTCTGAAAAATTACTGTATATTATATTTCAAATTAAAACAATTAAAAATGCAATAAATATGACTACAGTGCAAATATACCATGAAGATAATTTTTTAAATAAGTAATATTTTAAAATACTACCTATAAATGGCAATATATACAAAATTGAAACAAGTGTCTTTGAATAGTTTTCATCTAATATCCCAAAATATTGAGAAAATAAACTTGAAAATAATAATAGATTTAATAAGTTTCAAGTTATTATTCCAATAGAGGCATACCAACTTATAAAAATAATTGAAACCCAATATGAAATAATAGGTAAAAATAATGTTAAATATAAAACTTTTTTGTCCGCTGTAATAATACTAATAATTGCAACTATAAAGGTTGAAAGAAAACCAAAAATTACTCCCAAGAATAGTTGGTAATATATATAGATTTTTTTAAATATGTGTCTTGAAAAACCTCAAGCAAACATATAAAAAATAATTGAAATTAAAGAAAAAGAAAGAATAATCAATATTGTAGACAAAATATCCAAAACAATCACTAGCCTTTCTTTTTCTTCAATTTTGCAAAAAAAAATGGTGGAGATGGCGGGAATCGAACCCGCGTCCAAAATACTCCAACCCATAGCGTCTACAGTTTAGATAGTTTTTAATTATCCATAAAAAATAAAACTAACAAAAATAATTTATAGATTTTGTGAAGTTATTTTCGATTAACTCTCTCACAATTAGTTAATCTATTATGCTAGGTAATACGTCATTAAATGAAGCATAAACACATTTACTAACGTTGAATGCTATAAGTATAAAAACTTATTAAGCTGCTAAAGCAACTCCAGCTGATGCATTATTGATCATAAATGCTGGCATTTCAAATTCATTTTTGTTTTCGTTTGCATTTTATCAAACCTAGAAGTATTAAGGTCTACCAAACCACTGCAACTATGGGTGAAAATATCCTGTCGAGACCGGGACACCCCCATAAGATAATTATAAAACATTTATAATTATTTTTTTTAAATAATTAAATAAAAAACAAATATTAAAAATATATTTTGTTTTTAAAACAACGGTTTACTATTACCTTGTTTTTAATATATAAATTATTTATATTTTTTTAATCCTTCTTTCTACCTCTCTTTTTTTTATAACCTCTCTTTTGTCATAAAGTTTTTTTCCTTTGCCAAGGCCAATTTCTAATTTTGCATAATTACCTTTTAAATATAATTTTAAAGGAACTATAGTTAACTTTTCTAACATAACTTGCTTAATAATTTTTTTTATTTCTTTTTTATGTAAAAGAAGCACTCTATTTCTTGTTGAGTCAAATTTAACATTATTTGCAAACTCATATTTTTTTATGTTCATATTTAATATTTCTGGTATGCCTCGTCTTATCAAAATAAAAGATTCATCTATTGAAACATTTTTTTCTCTTATTGATTTTATTTCTGGTCCAGTTAAAACTATACCTGCTTCATAAGTCTCTAATATATGATAATTGAAATAAGCTTTCTTATTTTTTAATAATACATGCTCTCCCATACTAACCTCTTAACCAACAAGTTCAAAATCAATTACTCTTTTTTTTACATCTGCATTTTTAACTCTTATTTTAATAATTTGACCTAATCTCAATGTATTATTATTTTTATTTATCATAATACTTTTTTCTGTATCATAGACGTAATCTTTTAATTCTGAAATATGCACAAGACCTTCAACACAATTAGAAAGTTGCACAAAAATACCAAACTTTAATACAGCAGAAATTACACCTGAATATTCTATATTCACTTTATCTTTCATATATTCGCACATACAAACTTTATTAACTTCTCTTTCAGCTGATACAGCATTTCTTTCGGTTTCATTAATAATGTTTGAAGCTTTTGATATAAATTTTTCATTATTTTTAAGTTTATTCTCTTTAAAGTCTTTTTCTACCAAATATTGTTTTAAATATCTATGAACTAGCAAATCACTATATCTTCTAATTGGAGACGTAAAATGAGTATAACAATCACTTGCCAGACCAAAATGACCAATATTATCTAATCCATATTCAGCCTTTTCCATAAACCTAAGCAAAGTGATATTTATAACTTCTCTTTCAGTTTCGTCTTTTACTTGTAATTCAATTTCCTTTAGAGCACTTTGGATTTTTTTTGGGTTTAATTTTTCTAATTCATTCATCTTAGCATTAATCCCTAAAGCCTTTAGAGAAGCATACCATTCCTTTAAACTATCTTCTTTTGGAATATCATGATTCCTATAAATAAGTGGATATTCTTTTTGAAAAATTATTGTTGCTACTGCTTCGTTTGCACTAACCATAAAATTTTCAATCAATTTTTCACTTATTCCACGTGATCTTTTTATTATATTTACAACATTAAACTCTTTATCTAAAATTATTTTAGGTTCTGATATTTCAAATTCAATAGATCCTCTTGAAATCCTTTCTTTTTCTATTGCTAAATGTAATTCTTTAGCATTTTCAAGCATTTCAAGAACTTCCCCATTTCTATTATTTGGGTTTTGACCTTCAAATATACTGTTAACTTCTTTATAAGTCAATCTTGCTTTTGAAATCATTATTGATTCATATACTTTTTTATTAACTACTTTACCATTATTGTCAAATAAAATCTCTGCAACCATACAAAGTTTCTCTTCATTTGGATTTAAACTACAGACACCATTTGATAATTTCTCAGGTAGCATTGGAATAACTTTATTAGCTAAATAAACCGAGTTACCTTTAAACAATGCGCTATTATCAAGTTCTGTAAATGGTCTTACATAGTATGAAACATCCGCTATTGCAACAAACAATTTATAACCGGTTAAAGTTTTTTCTACATATATTGCATCATCTAAATCTTTTGAGTCTTCTCCATCAATTGTAACTAGACATTTATCTATAATTGAATCCTTAAGCCTCCTCTTAATTTCATAATCATTATAATTTATTGGAACAGCAACTTCATCAGCCTGTCTTAATACAAGTGGATTGAAATCTGGTTTTATATTAAACTCATAGGCTATTGATATAATTCTATCCACAGCCTTATTTGAGTTCCCAATAATTTTTTGTATTTTAACAAATAATTTTTTATCTCTAACATCAAGGATTTTAACCTTTAATATTAAATCAGGTTTAAGTCTAAAATCTTTTTGATTTATCATTACTATTCTATAATTTTTAAAACCTTGCTCGCTAGGAATTAAATCAATAAAACGGCCACATTTACTTTTAACTAATTCCCCAACTAATGAAGTTTTTACCCTGCTAGATATACCTTCAATATTTGCTTTTGTTCTATCGTCGCTTTCCTTTTCGATAGTGTAAATAACTTCATCAGAAGTAATACAACCATTTAATGAATTAGGCGCAACAAAAAAATCTTCTTCTAGATTGTTATAATTTTTTACAAAACCAAACCCTTTGTCATTTATTCTAATTGAACCTATTTTAAATTTTTCATCTATATAATATATTTTATTATCGTTAGTTCAACCTATTTTATAATCCTCTTTAAGTTTTTTTAAAATATTAGTTACTTCTTCTTTGTTATTAAAGTGGTTTAAAATATCGTTTAGTGTCGTCTGTTCGTTTTTTTTTAAATATGAAATTAAATGTTCCATAAATACTTCCTCTATGAAAAAACACTATTTAAGAATAGTGTTTGTTATTATACCTATTACTATTGTTACTACAAATAAAATTATACCAAGACTAAACATCCAAATTGACATAGTTTTGTCAGTACCTCTTTCTTTTGAGTTAGAAAATAGTTCGTCATTTCCACCATTTAAGGCACTTAAACCAGTTTGTGAACTTTTGTTCTGAATTAATCCAACAACAATCATAAGTATTGATACTATTAAAGCAATAATTTCAAATACAAGTATAATTTGATTTGACAGTTCTTTTTGAGAAGCCGTTGCCAATAAATTCATACTTTACCTCCGTTCAATATAAGTATATATTACTATAAAATGATTAATTAATTAAGAGTAATTAAATTTTCTTTAACTATATTCTTTTAAATATATAAAGTATAATTTTAGTAGGTGATTTTATGCAGTGATTGGATTTAATTTTTAAGCTTATTCAAAAAATTTTTAGAAGAGAGTCTTTTAAAAAAAAATATAAAGTTATTAATCAAAAAAAATTAAAGAATATATTAAAGAATAAAAAGTGACAAGTAATTGATTTAAGAAATAAAGTTGATTATGAAGAACACCATTTAGAAAATACTACAAATGTACCTGCATGAAACTTTAATTTTACCTATTTTAAATTAATAGATAAAAATAAAAAAATACTTCTTATAAGTAATGACTATAGAAGTAATTTATATATATATAAAAACCTTAAAAGAAAAGGTTTTAAAGTTAAACTTTTGAACACAGGATATAAAAACATTAGAAATAATGAGATATATGACCCTATGACAAAAGTAGTAATTTATTAATTATTTTCCATAAAAAATTCAGTAAGATTTATTTCTAAACCTCTTGCTAATTTTTCAATTGCTTTTAATGAGATATTTCTTTTACCTCTTTCGGCATCTGAAATATAATTTTTATGTAACCCAGATCTAAAACTTAATTCCTCTTGAGTTATTCTTGCGTTTTGTCTCAAACGTTTCATGTTTTTGCTAAAAATTTGTAAAATATTGTTTTTTTCCATACTAACCTTCCTTAATTTGTTTTGCTAATTTACTAATAATTTTAAATAGATTGCTTACTCCTGATTTTGTTATTTTTATTCCTTCACCTTCTAAAACTTGTACTAATTCAGAAAATGAGGTTTCAGGATTTTTAAGACGTGCTTTTGCGAGTACTTGGGCTTTCAAAGATAATTTACTTAACATTCCCTTATTTATAATTAAATTTATTTCTTCAATTTGTCTATTTCCAGTTTTTGTAATATTTTTCTGGTTATGAATTTGTGTATTAATATACCTAATAACATTATTTTTTAAATCTCTGCCTATTCTTGTGTTTTCAAACGCCATTACTGATTCTGCAGCATCAATAAATTTTAAGAAATCTGAAACTAGCATAGATTTTTTTAAATATACAACAAAGTTGTTTCTTCTTGTTACAATTTTAAAATCAAAATCAAATGAATGCATTAAATTCAAAAAATAAATTGCTTCATTTTCAAATTTAAATTGCAACTCTAGATGATAGTTTGGAGTTTCTGGGGAATTAACACTCCCCACTGCAATAAAAACTCCAGAAACATAGGCTCTTATGAGATCCTGATGTTTTTCAAAACTGTTTTTTCCTGATACATCTTCTATTTCAATTATTTTTTTGTTGTTTTTAAAATCATAGATTTTTAAATCTTCTAAAAAATCTTTAACATTTTTAGTTAATAAAATTCTAAATAGTTTTTTATTTTTTACTTTTATAGGTAAATCAATTATTGTAGTTTGAAAGTCTTCTTTATAAAATTGTTTCAATATTTTATAAATACCTCTAACTAAAGCATTGTTATTACAAGAAATCTGATATAAGACTTCATTATCATTGTATATGATTTCACCATTAAATTTTAAAAAACCTGTTAATAACATTTTCATTTGTTTTAGTGAAAAGTCATGATTTAGGATTTCGTTTTTTACATCAAGTGCAAATGACATTATTCCCTTTTCTTGAACTCTTTTTTAGATGAGTTATTTTCATTAATTTCATTGATTTCTTTTTTATCGGTTTTATCCTTTACAATGTTTGTATTTTCTTGAATTGTATTTACTGGGAAAAACTCTTGCTCATATGTATATCCCGGTCTTCTAATAAAATATGGGAATAAAAATTGAGCTAAAAGAATTATAACCAATCCAGAAAATGCTGTCAATCCTATTACAACTAAAGATAACGTTCTATTGTACATCAAAAACAAGTGATCATCAGGTCTGTCTAATTCAAGAACAAACCTAATTAAATTCCAAGCTAAAAAGTAACCCCCAAATGCGACACCACTTCTAGTAAGCATATATTTATTAGGGTTATTGGTTTGTAGCAATAGTTTCCCTTTTTTAAATCGCCTAATTATTGGGTTTTTATCATTTATTTTATCAACTTTTTCTAAATATTTATCTCTTTCTTTTTCTTCATAATTTTGAGATGTTGCTTCATTTCAAACTTCTCAATATGTTTTTTTACCTTCTTCGTATTTTCTAGTAAAAAAATATCTAAAAGAGTATTTTAAATCAAATTGGTATTTTTCTGGATTCACTTTTCATGGTTTTTTACCTATTCATCTACCAATGAATGGAATTAACATAGTAATTATAAGTCAACTTACCAATAAGAAAAAAGATTCATACAAAAAAATTGGATGCATTACATAAGTTTGACCATCTATTAATCCATTACTATTAGGGGATGAATTAGTGTATTTAAAAGCCATATTGTCTCTTATAAAAGTTGGGAGTCAAGATAATACTGATTTGTCCTCATATAGTCCTGCGGGTTTTCCAAAAAGTTCATGGTTGAAAAAGTTTCCTCATCTACCAACTACTTGTCCAAGTAATACATTTGGAGCTATTGCATCAGCATATTCTCAAACTGTAACTTTTGTTTTTAATGACACAATATTGAATATAATAACACCAGCAATTACTGTAACAAAAATTGCTCCATGTATTGACATACCCGCTTTTCAAAAAGCAAATAAACCAAAAAATCCAACTCCGCCTGCATTTCTACCATTTTCTGCGTTTAATTTCCCAAAAAAACTAGCACCAAATAAACCTAAAGGGACAACAATAATAGCCGCTATTCAAAGTTCTTTAAAACTTAATTTTTTTCTATAAAATTGAAGAGCACAACCTAAAATTGATAAAAGAACTCCAAGCGACATTGTCAAGGCATACATATGTACGCCCCCGTAATCACTTTGAGCTCTTGTTCCTATGTCGGCTTGCGTTCAATTATTTCCTTGAATTCAGCTTAATAACATTAAATCACAACCTTTAACTATGTAATTTTATCATAACTATGATTTTTAGTTAAGGTTTTCTATAAATTTTATTGCAAATTGAGCTGCGATTGCACCATCAGAAACAGCTGTTGCTATTTGTCTAAACGGAGTATCTCTAACGTCTCCAGCTGCAAATAATCCTTTAATATCAGTTTCCATTTTATCATTAGTTAAAATGAACCCTTCTTCGTTTAAAATACTTTTATCATTTATAAAGTTTGTATTTGGAACGTGTCCAATAAAGGGAAATATTGCTGATACTTTTAATTCTCTAATGTCTTCATCTACTAAATTTTTTATAGTAATTGATTCAACTTCTTTTGAACCTTTTATTTCAGTCACAACACTATCTAATATAAATTCAATTTTATTATTGTTTTTTGCTTTTTCTATCGATTTTTTATCTACTCTAAAACCTTGTCTTCGATGAATTATATATACTTTTCCAACAAATCTTGTTAAAAAAATTGCTTCTTCAATTGCAGAATAACCGCCACCAACAACAGCTAATTCATCCTTTTCCTTATAGAATGCCCCATCACACGTTGCACAATATGAAACTCCTTTACCATAATACTCTAACTCACCAGGTACTTTTAATAAATTTTCCTTAGTTCCTGTAGCTATTATCATAGCAAGACCAGTGATTATTTTTCCGTTAATTAATTCAACTATAAACACATCGTTTTCTTTTTTATAATTTTTAATCCCACTACCAGCTTCAACCGCACCCAAGTTTAATGCTTGTTCATAAAAATGAAAACCTAAGTCTGGTCCTTTTATTGTTTTAAAACCTGGGTAGTTTTCGACTGAGTCAGTTTTCATAACTTTACCCCCAGGTGTTGAATTTTCTAATAAAATTGTTCTTAATCCAGCTCTACACGAATAAATTGCAGCAGATAATCCAGCAGGACCCTCTCCAACAATTATTAAATCATAATCAGTTTTAATAAGATTTTTCATACAATCAGCCACTTTCCCTTCATTTTTTTGGCGATATAAATTGAGCAAATATAAATAAAACAAGCCCTAATAAAAATATACTAAATAATGATAAATAATTAAGTGCTGGGTGCATTTTAACCGCTAGCTCGTATGGATCTCTAAATGAGTCAAGTAAAATCCTAATCAATGAAATATACATTATATAAAAAGATGCAAAAACACCTGAGTGCCAAACAAAATATTTATTTGGATTGTTTAAATTGTATAGATCTTTTGAATCTCTTCCTAAAAATTCTCTTATTCTTGATTTTTGGAATTTTAAATTAATATACTCTTCAGATTTTTTTTGCGATTTAATATTTTTTATAAGTTCTTTATTGTTATTATCTCTCTTTATTTTTTTAATTTTATTTTTAATTTCTAAATTAATTTTTTTATAATTCTTTTCCGCTTTTAGTTGTTCTTCTTTTCTTTTTGTAATTTTGTTTTGCAAGTTTTTTGTTTCTTGTATATTAGTCTCATACAAGATATATGCTTTTTTTCAAACTCAATTCATTTTCAAACTTAGTTGACCTTTTGAATTTTTTAAATAAACAACGGGAATTTGAGTATTATACGATATCAAATCTTTTTCATCTATTCACCTAACTTTTTTATTAAACTTACATGGAAATGCGTAAGGATCAATTTTATAAGGTTTTTTATTGAAAATCTTTCAAAGTTGTGGAATAAGCAAAACTAGAATTAATCAAAATGCGAAAGTTGCAATTGATTCATATAAAAACAATGGTTCTCTAAACTGAAGTGTTTCGTACTCTTGACCAGTTAATGGGTTACGAAAATAAAAAAGTCTATGTCATATAAAAGTTGGAAGCCATGTAATTTTATTCATATTATCATCAGACACTGTCTTACCCATTATCTCATGATTAAATAAATTACCTCATCTACCAATTGACTGGCCTAATAAAACATTTGGCACAATACAATCTGCATAAACTCATATTGATATTTTAGTGACTCTTTTTTTATATCAAAATCACACAAAGGCTGCTGTCCCTCCAAAAAACATACCACCAAAAAAACTTAAACCTGGTTCTCAAAAAAAGAATAGTCTATATATTTTTCAATCCTCACCAGTGGTTCCCAATTTCCCAAAAAAACTTGCACCAATAACTGCTATTGGAATTGAAATATAGATTCCATTTATAAATTCTTTAAGAGGTATTTTTTTTATTCTAAGACAAACTATTGATGCAATAACAACAAGAATAACTCCTGCCAAAATAAATATTGAGTATAGAAAAGAAAGGTTATCTGAAAATCTACCATCCGATCTTGGAAAAACTCCTTCAGGGATTGGTTGTCCATTAGATCATTTACTACTTAAAAAATTATTGATCATTATATTTTAATGCTCTTTCTGAAATTAGTTCAACCTCGCTTTGATATTGGCTATTTTGTTTTAATTTTAGTTTTGCAACAGCTACTTCAATTATGTTTGGTATATTTCTACCAGTTGCAACAGGAATTTTAATGTATGGTATATCTACATCTAAGATATTAAATTTTTGAAAATCACTACCGATTCTATCGTATTCATCGGTACCATTATTTTTAAATTGCAATAATTCTATTACTATATCTATCTTGCTATCATTCATAATAACTTGATATCCATTCGTTTTTGATACATCAACAATCCCAATCCCTCTTACTTCAACTAAATTTTTTAAGATTTCATGACTTCGGCCATATAAATCTGTAAATTTTCTAACAATTACAATTCTGTCATCACCAACAAACAAATGATTAGCTTTTATTAAATCAAGTGTAATTTCAGATTTTCCAATTCCTGATTTTCCAATTAAAAGAACACCTTTACCAAAAACGTTAACAAGTGAACCATGTAGTTCAATCGTTGGTGCAAAGTAGTCATCCATGAATTCAAGAAGACTTTGTGTAAAATTACTAGTTGAATCATTAGTAGCTCTTGTTACTAATACTTTTTTTTCTTTTGCAGTTTTTATTAATAAAGTATCTTCAAATTTTTTTGTAATTATAATTAAAGGCACGTTTTGTTTAAATAAATTATTATATCTCTTTGCTCTTTCATCTTCTTCAAAATTCATTATGTATTGATATTCTTTTGTTGACATCATAATAACTCTGTGAGCTTTTTGGCCTTCTTCAAAATAACCTGCAAGTTCTAAACCTGCTCTATTAACACCATATGCTTCAATAATAATATCTTTTTGTTTTTTGTTTTCAGATAATACTTCTAAATTAAAATTATTAATTATATCTTTAACTTTTAGTGCTCTCATTTGCATTCACCTTCTTATCAACAGATTGCTTGCTCTCTTCTTTTGCAATATCTCTATAACACCAAACCTCATTAACAGATCATTTACTTAATAATGGTTGTAGTGCTTTATAAGAAGAATAAACAAAAAGTATATATATGCTTAATGATATTGGTAGTTTAATTATTTTAACAGCTAAGTCTAATCATGCAGCATTTCCTTTTCATGACATCATTCAAATTTGATTGAAAAATAAACTTTGAATTATATAAAACACTGAGTAAATTACAATTACTTTTGCTAGTATATATTTTCTATTATTAAAAATAAATACAAGTGCACCACCAAAACCAAGTAGTGCTTTACAAAACATGTAGCCTGCATGATATCCAAAACTGTTTGGAACTAATATTGTCATTAAAGTGTCAGTACATATACCTGAAATCACTCCACACAAAGGTCCAAACAACATACCAACTAAGAAGATTATTCAATCTCCTAATGCTAATCTAATATTAAACCCTCCAAAAATTAATTCTGATAGTTTGTATGATAAGCCTGTTAAGACTGCACTAACAGCACATAATGTTGATAAAACCGCTATATGTTTTATTGATATTTTTTTAAATGTAAACTTCTCCATCGCTAAAGCAATAAGAAGTAATGCCGCAAGACATAGAGCAGCTATAATATTTGTCGCTAGATATCAATTCATTTTTATTTACTCCTATATCATTCATAAACCTGTGGAATAAAATATAAGCTTCCACAAACTACAATATTATTGTATATGTTTTTTTCTAAAAATATTTTTCAATCACCAATGTAGTTGTAGTCACTTTTTAAGTCTTTAGGTATTATCCAAGATTTAGGGTGTTCAAAATCAGTTATATATAAATTTTTTATATTTTTTTTAAGAACTTTTAATATTTGAAAATAATCTTTTTCTTTACTAGATGCATAAATAACAATTGGATTATTTAACTTTTTGATTTGTTTTATAACTGTTTTTACTCCATCAATATTATGACACCCATCAATTATAAATTTTGGAGTTTCATTTAGATATGTATACCTTCCGATCGGAGCAATATAATTATTGTATTTTACATCTAGTCACTTAAGAACTTTTTTTGCTAATCCAATATTTGATCTTTGATAATTAATTTTGTTTTTAACTTTTTTAGCGAAAACAACTTTTTCATTTACTTTTTCTTTAATTATTTTTTTATATTTTTTATTATCGGAGCTTACAAATAAAGTTCTTCCAGGCTTAATGATTCCAACCTTATGTTCTATTATGCTTTCAATGTTATTACCAAGTAATTCAGTATGATCGTAACCTATTGATGTTAAACAAACACAAACTTGATTTTCAAATAAGTTTGTACAATCTAACCTACCACCAATTCCTGCTTCTATGACTGCATAATCAATATCAAATTTATTAAAATATAAAACTGCTAAAAACATTCAAATTTCAAAAAATGTAAGTTCATATTCTTTAATTATTTTTTTATTGTCATTATATAATTTTTTTAAATCTTCATCATTTATATAATTTCCATTTAGTTGAATTCTTTCATTCTGATATAAAAAGGCTGGAGATATAAACAACCCAATATTCTTAAATTTTGAACGCAAACCATCATATATATATTTTGAAGTTGAACCTTTACCATTTGTCCCAACAACATTAATAACTTTAATATTATTTTGTGGATTACCTAAATTAGATAATAGTTTTTTTAGATTATATTGTTTTTTAAATAATAATGTTGTTTCAATAAAAGTTTCATCGACTTTAATCATTTAAGTAGTCCTTTAGATATTTTGCAGTAAAACTATCTTCGCTTTTAATAATCTGTTCTGGTGTTCCTGTAACTAAAACTTTTCCACCATTGCTTCCACCTTCTGGACCTAGATCAATAACATAATCAGATACTTTTATAAAATCTAAATTATGTTCAATTGTTAGAACTGTATTTCCTTGATCAACAAGAATATTTAAAACATCTATTAATCTTTTGACATCATCTATATGTAATCCTGTTGTTGGTTCATCAAGCAAGAACAAAGTTTTACCTGTTTGTTTTTTTAACAAGAAGGTAGATAATTTTACTCTTTGTGCTTCTCCACCAGATAATGTTGTTGCATTTTGTCCTAATTTAATATAACCAAGACCAACAGCTAAAATTGTTTCAAGTTTTTCTTTAATTTTAGGTATGTTTTCAAAAAAGTCATTTGCTTCTTTAACGGTCATGTTTAAAACATCTCAGATATTTTTCCCTTTATATTTGACTTGCAACGTTTCTTCGTTATATTTTTTTCCCTCACAAGTTTCACAAGTTACTTCAACAAAACCTAAAAATTGCATGTCAACTCTTATTATTCCATCACCTTGACAAGTATCACATCGTCCACCAGGAACATTAAAACTAAATCTTCCTTTTTTATATCCCCTAATTTTCGCTTCGGGAACTTCTGCATATAAATCTCTAATATCATCAAATACCGAAGTATATGTTGCGGGGTTTGACCTTGGTGTTTTACCAATTGGGTCTTGAGAAACATAAATAATTTTATCAATGCTTTCAAACCCTTTTATTTTTTTATAACTACCAGCTTTAATAAGTTCTTTGTGAAGTTCTTTTTTTAAACCTTTGTAAACCACCTCTTCAACTAGAGTTGATTTACCACTCCCACTAACTCCTGTTACTGTAATAAATTTACCCAAAGGTAGTGTAACATCTATATTTTTTAAATTATTTTCAGTAGCTCCAATAATTTCTATTTTTAATCCGTTACCACCTCTACGTTTTTTTGGAACAGGTATAGATCATTTTTTAGATAGATACTTTCCTGTTATTGATTCTTCATTTTTACAAATATCATCATAAGTTCCTTCTGCAACAATTCTACCGCCATCAATTCCAGCTTTTGGGCCGATATCAACAATTCAGTCTGCTTCTTTCATTGTATCTTCATCGTGTTCAACTACTATTAATGTGTTTCCTAAATCACGCAATTTTTTTAAAGTTTGTATTAGCTTGTCATTGTCTCTTTGATGTAATCCTATTGAAGGTTCGTCAAGTACATATAAAACACCAGAAAGTTTTGAACCTAATTGTTTAGCAAGTCTAATTCTTTGAGACTCACCTCCAGATAATGTTGTAGCAGATCTTGATAGTGTTAAATAATCAAGTCCAACTTCATTTAAAAAACTAATTCTTGAAATAAGTTGATTTAGTACAAGATTTGCAATTTTTTGTTGACTCTCAGTTAACTTTATATTTAATAAGAAGTTTAAATTATCTTCAATTGTCATTTCTGTGAATTCGGAAATAGATAAATTTTCAATTTTAACACTTAATGCTATCTCATTTAATCTTTGACCACTACAAGTTTTACAAACTTTAGAAATCATATACTTACCATAATATTTTCTGTTATCTTCAGATTTTGTTTCAATATATCTTCTTTCAATTAAATTTGCAACTCCTTCAATATAGTCATATGACTTCAAAATATTTCCTGATGAAGTTACTATCTTAGTCTCGATAGGTTCATCACTACCATATAATAAGTTTCTTATTTGACTTTTTGAAAGAGAATTTAATGGGGTTTCCAAATCAACAAGATACTCATAACATAATAATTTAAATTTTTGTCACTCAATATTTTGGGTACCAACTAAATTTTTATAATATAAAATACCACCTTGTGATATTGATAACGACATGTCTGGCATTATCAATTCTGGATCTGCCTCAAGGTTAACACCTAAACCATAACAAGTATTACATGCCCCAATTTTTTTGTTAAATGAAAATAAATTTGGTTCTATATTTGGTATTGCAAATCCGCATTCTCTACAAGAGTAATTTGTAGAAAACAATTTTGATTCTTTATTTTTATTAGGATAAAAGGTTTTAATTAAACCTTTTGAGTAATTCAATCCAACTTCAATAGCTGAATAAATTCTTGATTGAAGATCCTCATCTTCTTTTTTATAAAAAACTCTATCTACAACAATATCAATATTATGTCTTTTGTTTTGTTCTAAATCTATTTCTTCATCTAATGATTTTATTTCATCATTAACTTGTACTCTTAAAAATCCTTCTCTTTTTAATTTTAAAAATAAATCTTTATGGGTTCCTTTTTTATCTCTAACAATTGGAGCTAAAATATAAAGTTGATCATTTTCATCTGATTCTAGTCTAACTGATTCAACAATCTCTTTTAGAGAAGAAGATTTAATTGGACCGTGTCCATTAATACAATATGGTGTTCCTATATTTGCGTAAAGTATTCTTAAATGATCATGAATTTCAGTTGTTGTCCCAACTGTTGATCTGGGATTATGACTAGTTGTTTTTTGATCAATTGATATTGCAGGGCTTAACCCTTCAATGTCATCAACGTCTGGTTTTTCAACAGTTTTTAAAAATTGTCTTGAAAAAGAAGAAAGAGATTCAATATATCTTCTTTCTCCCTCTGCATAAATTGTATTAAACGCCAAAGATGATTTTCCACTACCTGATAAACCTGTAAATACTACAATTTTTTCTTTTGGAATTTCTAAATCAACATTTTTTAAATTATGTTCTCTTGCGCCCTTTACTATTATTTTATTCTGCATAAATCTCCTAACTAGCTTCGATTTCAATAATTAGATCTCTAAGCTCAGCAGCCTTTTCGTAATTCTCTTCTTTTGCTGCTTGTAACATTTTTTTTCTTAAATCTTTTACAAGTTTTTCTTTTTCTAATTTTTTTTGTTTTGTTTTAGAGTCAGTTAACTTACTTAATTTATCTCTTAAGTTAAACTCGCCGTCTATGTCAATTATTTTTTTAATTATAGTTTTTGGTACTATATTATTTTTTACATTATATTCTTGCTGGATTGATCTTCTTCTATCTGTCTCTTCAATTGCTTCTTTCATAGATGCCGAAAATGTATCTGCATAAAATATAACAACACCATCAGAGTTCCTTGCTGCTCTACCGATAGTTTGGATTAAACTTCTTGTGTTTCTTAAAAATCCTTGCTTGTCTGCATCCAAAATACAAACTAAGCTTACCTCAGGTATATCTAAACCTTCTCTTAACAAGTTAACTCCGACAATCACATCGTAAATTCCTCTTCTTAAATCATTTAGGACTTGGTTACGTTCAAGTGTTTTTAATTCAGAGTGAAGATATGCAACTTTAATATTTCTTGATTGAAGATGAAATGAAATATCTTCAGAACTTTTAATTGTTAAAGTTGTAATGAATACTTTTTGTTTTTTCTCCATTCTTATTTTTATTTCTTTTATCATATCCTCAAATTGATTGGTTGTTGGTCTGGTTTCAATTATTGGATCTACAAGGCCAGTAGGTCTAATAATCTGTTCTACTACTTCATTATTTGTTAACTCTAATTCATAATCTCCTGGGGTTGCAGAAGTATATATTACATTTTTAAGCCTTGAAGTAAACTCTTCAAAATTTAATGGTCTATTATCTAAAGCGCTTGGAAGTCTAAAACCATATTCAACCAAAGTAGTCTTTCTGCTTCTGTCAGTGTTATACATACCTCTTACCTGCGGAATCATCATATGTGATTCATCTATTATAGTTAGAAAGTCATCTCCAAAATAATCAATTATTGTAAAAGGTGGTTCACCTGGCATTCTAAAATCTAGGTGAGCTGAATAGTTTTCAATTCCATTACAAACCCCAAACTCTGCCATTGTTTCTAGATCATAATTTGTTCTTTTTAATAATCTATCTGCTTCAATGAATTTACCTAGTTTATTCAATTCATCAACTCTATGATTTAATTCATTTCTAATGTTATCAATAACTATTTTTAATTTGTCAAAATTAGTTATGTATGCTGACGCAGGAAAAACAGTGAACAGTCTTAGTCTATCAATTACATTATTATTAAGTGAATCTATCATTTCGATAGCTTCTATTTCATCTCCGAATAAAGAAATTCTAATATTATAATTATCTGTTCAACTTGGAGCAATGTTTATTACATCACCTTTTGCACTGAAACAACCCATTTCTAATGCTGTATCATTTCTAACATAACCAGTTCTAACTAGAAAAGTTAATAAATCTTTTTTAGAGATCGCTTGTCCTACCTTTAGTTCAAAAAAAACTTTACTATATTCTTCAGGGTCTTGAGATGCATAAATTGCAGCAACACTTGCAACAACTATAACATCTTTTCTTGTAACAAGCGCATTCATAACACTCAATCTCATCATAGCCAGGTCGTTATTTCTTCTCGCATCTTTATCAATATATAAATCTCTTGCAGCAACATAGGCTTCTGGTTGATAAAAATCAAAATCCGAAACAAAATATTCTACTCTATTTTTTGGAAAGAACTCTTTAAGTTCTATATACAATTGCATTGCTAAAGTTTTATTATGTGCAAGTATTAAAGTTGGCTTATTTATTTCTTTAATTACATTAGCCATTGTAAACGTTTTACCTGTTGCAGTCGCACCTAATAAAACCTGGTTTTTTTTATTATTTTTTAAACCTTCAACCAAACTCTTTATTGCTCTTGGTTGATCTCCACTTGGTTTGTAGTTTGTTACTAATTCAAAATCTCTATATTCTCTTTCCATCATATCACCACCAAAAAACTAAAAAATCTAGGTTTTATTTGCCTAGTAGATAGTAAATTTTATTTTACACTCTTTTTATTAAAAAACAAATAAATTTATAAATAATTTATAAATTTATTTGTTTACTTTTATTATCCAATTTTTGTTTTAGTTTGGACTTGCTCTGTGTCATGGATTTCATCTGGATTCACAGAACCATCTTTGTTTACTTTTATTATTTTTTTTACTTTACCTTTTTTATCTTTAACTACGTAATCTTGTGGTTCTTGAATTTTTTCAGCAACTGCTAAAAGAATTTGAGCTTCAATCATAATTCTATTTTTTTCTTCATCATTTTTATCGACTGTAAGTTTATCAACACTTGCTTTAATATCTTCTTTTGTGAATTTTTTTTGGTATAGGTCAAATTTTTTCAATATGTTATCTAAATCGTCTTGTGTTAATTCCATCATTTTTTTATTTTTTTGTTCAAAAACTTCATCTAATTTTTTCATTAATCCTTCAAGGATAAAGAATTGAAATTTTGTTCTCTCTAACATTTTTGGATCATTTTTAAAATCGACAAGCAATTCATTGAATCTTTTTTCAACTGATGGTCTTGAAAAATCATTTGGCATAATTTTTCATTCATTTAATATATCATTAATATCTTTATCTGTAACATCAATAACTTTTTTTTCATTAGTTTCTTGGTTTACGTTTGACATTCTAATATCATTCTCATCAATAGATCTTACAAATGATTCGTTTAAGCCTTCAATTGCATCTTGAGCAATTAAAACTTTCATTTTATTAAACAATCTTGCAGACTCTTCTACATATTCATGAAGTGGGTTGTTTTGCGCATACTGTTGTAAGTAAATTCCACTTCTTAATTTTTGTGATAGATTAATATGTTTTGTTCAATGTTTATCAAATGATTGAATTATGGTTCTTCTTTCTAACTCAAGAATAACATTAGGAGGTACATCTTTTGTTTTTTCTAAATAATATTCCATCATTTTTTGCTGTATTAAACGAGCAACTTCATTTTTTTCTAAACTATTAAAATCTTTTTCAACTATTGCATTGGTTGCAACAAGTTTTCCGTTAATTGATTCAATTAAAGATTTGTTATTAATAACTTTTTCTCCTCTTACAAGTTCTGAGTTATTTTCTACAGTTTCAAATGCAACTGTATATTGGAATCTTGCAATTACGTTTTTTAAATCTTCTTGCAATAATATTGAGTCTCTTTGAGCATACATAGCTTCTCTTTGTTGACTTAATATGTTGTCATAGTCTAAAACGTTTTTTCTTTGATCAAAGTTTAAACCTTCTAGTTTTTTTTGCGCATTAGTAATTGCTCTTGTAAACATTTTTGATTTAATATGGTCATCTCCCAATTTCAAAAACATTTGTCTAATTTTTGGTGATGCAAATCTTACCATTAATTCATCTTCCATTGAAATGTAAAATCTTGAAGTTCCTGGGTCACCTTGTCTACCACTTCTACCACGCAATTGATTATCAATTCTTCTTGCTTCGTTTCGTTCAACACCCATAACAAAAAGACCACCATTTGTTCTTGTTTCCTCAGTAAGTTTGATGTCAGTACCTCTACCGGCCATGTTTGTTGCTAAAGTAATTGCTTTTGGTTGCCCTGCTTTTTCAACTATTTCTGCTTCTCTATGGTGATTTTTTGCATTTATCATTTCAAATTTAAAGCCTGCTTTTTCAAGATTTCTGGCAACTTGTTCTGATGATTCAACTGATGTAGTACCAATAAGAACTGGTCTACCTTGATCATTTAACTCTTTTAAATCAGCTAAAAGTTTTTTAAACTTAGCTTTCTTAGTTCCAAATGTGTAGTCAGGTTCATCTTTTCTAATCACAGGTTTATTTGTTGGACAACAAATAACTCTTGTATTATAAATTTTCAAGAACTCTTCTTCTTCGGTTTTAGCTGTTCCTGTCATACCAGATAGTTTGTTATATAGTCTGTAAAAGTTTTGGTATGTGATGGTTGCAAGTGTAACAGTTTCTTCTTCTACATTAACGTTTTCTTTTGCTTGAATAGCTTGATGTAATCCATCACTATATGCTCTACCTGGCATTACCCTACCTGTAAATTGATCAATTAAAACTATTTCGTTTTCCTGAATAGTGTATTCAACTTCTTTTTTAAAAGTGTAGTTTGCTTTAAGAGCATTCATTATTAAGTGAAAAAGTTCAGTGTTTTTAACATCAAATAAATTATCTAAACTAAAATAAGATTGTGCTTTTTCAATACCACTTTCTGTTAAATAAACTTGTTTAAATTCTAAATCTAATTCAATGTCAGTTTCTCTTGATATAGATTTAGCGAAAGTATCAGCAGCCTTATATAGGTTTACTCTATTTTGGCTACCTCCTGAAATAATTAACGGTGTTCTTGCTTCATCAATTAGAATTGAGTCGGCCTCATCAATTATTGCATAATTTAATTTTCTTTGAACTTTTTGACTAAATTGGTAAACCATATTATCTCTTAAATAATCAAAACCTAATTCTGCATTAGTTGTGTAAGTAATATCTTGAGAATATGCATTTCTTTTTTCATCTTTTGTAAGACCTCTACCGTTTAAACCAACAGTTAAACCAAGTAAACTATATACTTTACCATTTATTTCGCTATCTCTTTGTGATAAGTACTCATTAACAGTAACAACATGAACTCCCTCACCACTCAAAGCATTTAAATAAGCAGGAAAAAGACCTGTTAAAGTTTTACCTTCACCAGTTTTCATTTCAGCAATATCACCTTGGTGCAAAATAATTGCCCCAATTAGTTGAACTCTATAGGCTTTTAAACCCAACACTCTGTATGCAGCTTCTCTAACAACTGCAAATGTTTCAATTAATAGATCATCTAATGACTCCCCATTTTTTAGTCTTTCTTTAAACTCTGAAGTTTTATTTACAAAATCTTCATCTTTAAGATTACTAAATTTTTCTTCCATTGCAATTATTTTATCTGCGATTTTTCCATGATTTCTAACTATGACCTTGTCTCTTGCCATACAAAACTCCTTTTTACAAAAAAACTAAATTAATTATACCTCTTATTAACTCAAAATAATAAATATAAGTAAAATTTATGTTTTGATAATTAATAAATTTAATGCTAAAATATTATTGTTTTAAAAAGTATTCAATGATTTATAAAATATTTTAGTTTTAGTAAAATGTTTTTAATTTCGTATATATAATTACTGTTAATTGTTTTTAAAAGCACATAATTATAAAATTAGATTGGTAGATGAAAGTGGATAGTTTCAATGAATTAGATATTGAAGAATTTTTATCAACTTATAAAGCTTTTAAAAACTCTAAGTTTATTACAATTATTTGAAAAGTTTATAACAAAAACCAATTAGAGGAATTTTTAAATATCAATAAGGACAATACTGCTACTCATAATTGTTATGCATATAAATATGGATTTCAAAATCAAGAGTATGGTTATTTTAATGATAAAGAGCCTAATGGTACGTCAGGCGATTGTTTACTTAGCATAATTAATAAAAAAAATATTACTAATATTGTAATTTTAGTAACAAGACACTTTGGCGGAACAAAGTTAGGTACTGGTAATTTGCAAAAAGCATATTCGGCAGGCGCAATTGAACTAATTGATAAATCAAGTATCAAAATTAAAAGTATTATGTGTAAGTTGAAAATTCAATATTCAATTAATGATAGTAAAAAAATAAATAATTTTATAAATAAAATATGTGTAAAAACAATACCATTAATAGTATACGAAGGAAACTTTGTTATATCTACTGTACTAATTAAAACTAAGGAACTATTAAATGAAGTGATGTTTAAAATTAAAATTCTAGAAGAAATTATTGACTATTTTTAAAAAGAAAGGTAAAAATGCATGGATAAGAAAAAAGTTGTAATAATTGATGGTTATCATTTATTACATAAGGGTTACTACGGTAGTCTAAAAAGAAAAAAAGTGGCCGTCAATCGTGAAGGAAAACTTATAAATGCAGTATACGTTTTTGTAGCAAATATTTATCAATTAATCAAATCTAATAGTTACCATACAATTATCGTTACATTTGATGTTGGTAAAGAATGTTGGAGAAGAGAAATATATCCTGAATATAAAGCAACGAGAAAAGAAACACCCCCAGAATTAATCCCACAAATGCAGTTAGTTAGAGAGTTTCTAACATCTGCAAATATCCCTTGGTATGAAAAGGAAAGATATGAAGGCGATGACATTATGGGAACTATTTGTCGACTTGCTGTTAAACTTGGATATGATGTTGAAATATTTTCAAATGATAAAGATACATATCAACTTGTTAGCGAAAACGTTACAATTGTATCTCAACAATCAAAAAAAGCTGAAAAAGAAGTTGTTACAGAAGATACAGTTACAGAAAAGTTTGGTTGTTTACCTTGTCAAATACCTGATATTAAATCACTACTTGGTGATCAATCAGATAATATTAAAGGTGTTAAGGGTTTACATTATAAGACAGCTATAAAAATGATTAAAAAATATGGTAACGTTGAAAATATATTTCAAAACATTGCTGACTTTCCACCAGATAAGCAAAAAAAACTAGAAGAGTGCAAAGAGCATGTTTTAAAAAATAAAAAAATAACAAGAATTCTTAGTAATGTTGATTTGGGAAGAATTGACTTTAGACCATTGAGGGTAAATTATATTAGGTTTATGGGATTTTTGAAAAGAGAACGTATGTGAGCTTTTACAAAAATGATAAACGATAAATTTGAAGAACAACAAAAAATTATGATAACTCATAGAGAAAATTTACAAAAAGAAAACTCAGGTAGTTAATCCTGAGTTTTTATTATATTCTTTGACCTTTTTCATCAACTTCATAAAGTCTTTGGGTAATTATTTTAACTTGATTGTTAGATATTTTTATAATTCCACGGTGAAGATGAATGTGTTTGGTTATATTATTTACAGTATACTTCATATTACCAATAACAAGAGTTGAAACAATTGGGGCATGATTTGCATAAACTGTTATTTTTCCAGCTGTTGTAACAATTGTTAATGAATCAACTTCAATATCATCTAGAAAAGTTTCTTCTGGAGTTACTATTTTAAGTTTAAACTCTTTTCCCATTTGATTGTTCTTTAAATCTTTCTAAAACATCATCAATTGAACCCGCGTACATAAATAATACTTCTGGAACATTATCAAGTTCTCCATTTAAAATTGCTTTAAATGATCTTATTGTGTCACTTACTTGCACATATTTTCCTGATCTACCAGTAAATTTCTCCCCAACTGTAAATGGTTGAGACATAAAGTTTCTAATCTTTCTTGCTCTATTAACAATAATTTTATCCTCTTCTGATAACTCTTCCATTCCCAAAATAGCAATAATTGATTGAAGTTCTTTATACTTCTGCAAAGTCTCTTGCACTTTTAAACTTATTTGATAATGTTCTTCACCAATTATTTGAGGATCTAACATTCTCGAACTTGAACTCAGAGGGTCAATTGCGGGGTATACTCCTAAAGAGGCAATCCCTCTATCAAGAACAACTCTAGCGTCCAAGTGAGTAAATGTAGTTGCAGGCGCAGGGTCTGTTAAGTCATCAGCTGGAACATAAACTGCCTGAACAGATGTGATTGATCCCTTTTTAGTAGAAGTAATTCTTTCTTGCAATGCACCCATTTCTGTGGATAAGGTTGGTTGATAACCAACAGCTGAAGGCATTCTTCCAAGCAAAGCAGATACTTCTGATCCGGCTTGAGTAAATCTAAAAATATTGTCAATAAATAGTAAAACATCCTGTTTTTTAAAATCTCTAAAATATTCTGCAATTGTAAGACCTGTTAATGCAACTCTCATTCTTGCTCCTGGTGGTTCGTTCATTTGACCAAATACTAAAGTAGTTTTATCAATTACTCCAGCTTCAATCATTTCATAATACAAGTCATTTCCTTCTCTTGTACGTTCTCCAACTCCTGCAAAAACAGATATACCACCATGGGCTTTAGCAACGTTGTTAATTAATTCTTGAACTAAAACTGTTTTACCAACTCCGGCACCACCAAATAATCCAATTTTACCCCCTTTTGAAAAAGGCATCATTAGATCAATAACTTTAATTCCAGTTTCTAATATTTCTGCAGATGTTGCAAGTTCATCGTAACTCGGAGCTTGTCTATGAATTGGTAAAGTTTCAACATCCTTAACCTGAGGTTTATCATCTATTGGTTCACCTAAAACATTAAACATTCTTCCTAAAACTTTATCTCCAACAGGAACAGATATTGGTCTTCCTGTATTTTTTGCTTTAAGTCCTCTTATCATTCCTTCTGTAGGACCCATAGCAATTGTTCTAACTAAATCATCACCAATATGTTGAACAACTTCTAATACAAGTTTAACTCCATTATTATCAACTTCAATTGTATTTAGTAACTCTGGCAACTCTGATGGGTTAAACTTAATGTCAACAACCGGTCCAAGAACCTGAACTACTTTTCCTTCTGAACTTTTAATCATTTAATACTACCTCCATTAATCGCTACTTTGGGCATTTGCTCCACCAACAATTTCACTAATTTCTTGAGTAATGCCTTCTTGACGTTTTCTATTATAAAGTATGCTTAATTTTTCAGCAATTTCTTTTCCATTTTTTGTTGCTGATTCCATAGCCATTCTACGACTTGCTTGTTCAGATACTTGCGATTCAATAATTGTTCCAAACAAAATTGTATTCAAATACATTGTTACACTTGTTTGCAAAACAGTTGATCCATCAGGTTCTAAAACTAAATCATCATTATCCTTTTTTTCTTTTGGAGATTCAATTGGTAACATGTCTAAAATTGTTGCATCAAAAGTTACATTATTTATAAATTTTGTATATATTATTTTTATTGAATCAAATTCTTTTTTTAAATAATTTTCTAATAATCAAATTGATAACTCTCTTGATTGTTCATTTGAAAAATCAACATCAATATTTGATAATTTTTTATAAATATTATAATTATTTGCTTTTGAGTAATTAAATATTTTATTCCCAATTGGTAGAACCAAATCAGTTTGTTTAACATTTTTTTTAAACAACTTAATTATATTTGAATTATATCCTCCGCAAAGACCAAGGTTAGAACCAATAATAATTCATAATGTTTTTTTAATTTCTTGATCTTTTTTTCTCATAAATTTTGAGTCAGATGTATGTGAAATTATATAATTAAAGACTTCATAAACTTCTTTTAAATAACTTTGTGTGTTACCAAGTCTTTTAGATATTTTTTTTAACTTTGCAGTTGCAACAAGTTCCATTGCACCTGTTATCTTACCAATATCTTTTGTTGATCTAAGCTCATTTTTTAATTCACTTAAGTTAGCCATTTAATTAAAGTCCTTTAAATTCTTTTTCATCCCCAAAATCTGAAACAACTCAACCATTTAGTTTTGATGTAATAGTTTTTAAAATTGAAACAAGTTGTTTATAAATATCATTTTCTAATTTATCGCTAAACTCTTTTTCTGTTTCTAATAATTTTCTAAGCGCTACTCCATTTTTATCTGTGTTAAAGAAATTAAAAATAGTTTCTTTAAAGTTTGTCATTTCTGATAAAGGCAATCATTTAATAAGTCTTTTTTTAATAGCTAATAGAACTATTGCTTGATCGATTTGAGATATTGGTTTGTATTGTCTTTGTTTTAATAGCTCTACAATTTTAGCTCCATGGTCCAATGTTGCTTTGGTTGTTTCATCTAAATCACTACCAAATTTTGCAAATGCTTGTAACTCATAATATTGAGCAAGCTCAAGTTTTAGAGTACCAGCAGTTTGTTTAACTGCTTTAATTTGCGCAGAAGAACCAACCCTAGAAACTGAAAGACCTGTATCAACAGCTGGTCTTATACCTGAGTTGAATAATTGTTCTGACAAAAATATTTGACCATCTGTAATTGAAATTACATTAGTTGGAATATAGGCTGAAATGTCACCCGCTTGAGTTTCAATTATAGGCAAGGCAGTTATACTTCCTCCCCCAAATTTTTCATTTACTCTTGCAGCTCTTTCAAGAAGTCTTGAGTGAAGATAAAAAACATCTCCTGGATAAGCTTCTCTACCTGGTGGTCTTCTCAATAATAAGGCAAGTGTTCTATATGCTATCGCATGTTTAGACAAATCATCATAAATAATTAGAACATCATCACCTTTTGACATTCATTCCTCTGCGATTGCAACTCCAGTATAAGGAGAAATATATTGCATTGGTGCTGGTTCTGAAGCTGAAGCTGATATAACTACTGTGTAGTCCATTGCATTTGCACGTTTTAATTTTTCAACAACTTGTGCAACTGTAGATTCTTTTTGTCCAATAGCAACATAAATACATTTAACGTTTTTACCTTGTTGATTAATTATTGCATCAATTGCAATTGCAGTTTTCCCAGTTTGTCTATCTCCAATAATCAATTCTCTTTGACCTTTTCCAATAGGGATTATTGAATCTATTGATAATATACCGGTTTCAAGTGGTTGATTAACTGACTTTCTTGACATAACTCCAGAAGCAATTTTTTCAACATAACTAAATTTTTTATTTTTCAATGGTCCATTACCGTCTATTGGCATACCAATACCGTTTAGAACTCTACCAAGTAACTCATCTCCAACTGCAGTTTCTACAATTTTTTTTGTTCTAGTTACTTTATCACCTTGTTTTATTTTTGAGTCATCACCCATAACAACAGCACCAACAGCACCATCTTCTAGGTTAAGAACCATACCATAAATTTCATTTGGGAATAATAAAAGTTCTCCCATCATAACATTATCTAGACCATATAAAAGAGCAACTCCGTCTCCAATACTTGCAACTTTTCCTTCTTCTGAAACTGTGATTTTCTTACCGTAATCTTTAATTTGTTTTTTAATTACTTCAGATATTTCATTTATTTTAAGCGACATTTTTAATCACTCCTTAGCTTCTGTTTTCTTTTAATTTATTTTTCATATCTTCAAGTTTACCTTTAACTGAAAAATCATAACTTTTATTAGCAACCTCTACGACAATACCGGCAATAATATTTTCGTCAATTATATTTTCTAAATTAATATTTTTATTTAGTTTTGAAGAAAGTTTTTTCTCTATAACTTCGATTGTAGAATTGTTTATTTTTGTTGAAGAATATATAATTCCGTGTTCAATGTTCATACTCTCTCAAATTAATTTTAAAGAGTATTTAAAAATTTGTTGCACTGACCCAAAAACTTTTCTTTTTATCATTAGCTTTAATGCATTAATGATATTTTCATCGGCTTTTTTTTGCAATGAAGATTCTATAATTTTTTCTTTAGTGTCTTCATCAACAAAGTTATTTGATAAAAAGTTTTGGATTTCTGGATTAGCCTCAAACATAACTAAAAGACTTTTCAAATCTTCTATATATTCGTTCGATTTTTTATTATCTATTGCTATATCTGATATTGCAGTTGCTCAATTGTGAATAATGTTTTGTCTTTCCATTAACTATTTACCATCGATGCTGTTTAAAAAATCATTAATAAATTTATCATTATCACTTTTTGAAATTGATTTTTCAACAACTTTTTCTGCGACATCAAATGCAATATCAATTATTTCTTTTCTAATATTTTCTTTAGCCTCATTTTTTTCAAAGTCTAATATTTTATTTGCATGATCTTGAATATTTTGAGCTTCTTTTTTTGCGTTGTTAATTATTTCTAATTTAATGCTATCGGCTTGACCACGTGCAGAATCAACTATTGTTTTAGCTTCTGTTTTTGCACTTTCTAAAAACCTTGTAGCATCAGCGTTATTTTTATTTGCTATTGTTTGTTTTGAAGATGCTTCATCTAACAAAGCATTAATTTTTTTTCTTCTATCTCTAATTGTTTGTCTAAATGGTTTATAAACAAGTTTAAATAATAAAAGCAAAATAATAATTGTTGACAAGATGTGAGCAATTAAAATTGGCAGATTTGGAAACAAACCTTCAATTATATCTGGTAAACCATATCCTGGTTTTTCTAAAAAATTTATCATTTACTATGCAACAAATATTAGTAAAATACTAATAACTAAAGCATATATGGCACCAGATTCTGCAAAACCAGCTGTAATAATTAAAGTACCTGTAACTTTTGGAGCTACTTCAGGGTTACGACCCATTGCAATACATGCACCATAACCAACTATACCTTGACCTAAACTGGCTCCAATCATACCAAAACTACAAATACCTGCACCTAACAATTTATATCCGTCACCTTCTGCAAGGAACATAAATTGAGAAAACAATGTGTAAATTGGCAACATTGTTATAAATGAGCCCCCTGTTAAAATACATGAATTTTTTAAAACTTCTAAAAACATAATTTCTTCTCCTTTTATTCTTCTCCAGATTCTCCGTTTGCTGAACTAGACCAATATGATAAAGTAAGCATTGAGAATACTATAGATTGGATAACTCCATCAAATAAATCAAAATATAAATGCAATCAAGGCATTAACGATATAGTTAATATATTAAATCCTGATCACCAATATTTATACTGAGCAAGTCAGTCATTAGCCATTGAATCAGATACAGAACCAACATTGCTAAATCAACCTGCTTGCATATTAATTAACGCTGTATATAATAGCGCTAATATTACACTACCTCCAAGCATATTACCAAATAACCTAAATGATAAAGATATCAAAGGTACAAATTGTCCAATTAATTCTACTGGGTTATAGTACCTTTTTAAAAATGCTCATTTTTGGTATCTAATTCCATAATAATAAATACCTATAAATGTAACAAAAGCCATCGAGAATGTGGTTGTATATGATGTTGTTAATGGTTCAAAACCAAGCAACGCAACCACTGATGAGATGACAATATACATAAATATGTACATCATATATGGGGTTAGTTTTCTATGCTCTTTTCCCATAATTGATATTACAATTCCTTCAACTTTGCTAATAAACATTTCTGTTAAAACAAGAAAGCCTGAAAGTTCTTTTTCTTCGTTCCTATTTCTAATCTTGACATTGTATACTATACAAAATGTACAAATTATAATAAACGTCATGAATACAGAAAAGAGTTGTGGAGTTAATGCTAAAAATCCATCAAATAATTCACCACTAACTAAGTAAGAGACCATTTAACCTCCCCCTTTTTTATTTAATAATTGCCTTATAAAAATCTACTTACTTTTATTCATCCATTTATAAAAGGAGCGAATATGATCCCATTGTAACCGATTATAATCCCTATTGGATTAATAAAGTTTTGTAAATAAAGACTTATAAGGAATGGAACTATATATATTCCTAACTTTAAAATCAATAACGTTGAATAAAAGAAAGGGTCTAAATTTATAATAAATTTACGTATTATAAATTGATTATAAAAAAAACCCGACCAGCAACAAGCTATTCCTAAAAAATAACCAACTAATCATGGATAATTTATTTTTTTCAACAATAATAAAGTTAACAATACAAAGAAAACCAAAATTGAGGTCGTGAGATATAAAAAAAATAATTTAACTTTTTTTAAATTCATTTAAAGCTCAATCCAGTTCCATCAATTTAATATTACTCCTAAAAAATATAGAAATTAAATAATTTTTAAAATTATTTTGTACCAAATATTCTATCTCCTGCATCTCCAAGACCTGGAACTATGTATCCGTCTTCATTTAATATTGGGTCTAAACTTGCGGTATATATTTCAACATCTGGGTGATCTTTTTGTAATTTTTCAATACCTTCTTTAACAGAAACTAAGCAAACAAATTTAATTTGCTTAGCGCCTCAACCTTTTGCAATTTCAATTGCTTTTGAAGCACTTCCTCCAGTTGCTAGCATAGGGTCAACAACAATTACATAACTATTTTCAATATTTTTAGTTTTTTTAGCATAGTATTCAACAGGCTCTAAGGTTTCTTCGTTTCTATATAAACCAATATGGGCAATTCTTGCTGTTGGAACTAATTTTTGAATACCTTCAGTCATACCTAATCCAGCCCTTATAATTGGAATTAAAACAACTGGTACGTCAATTGTATATCCTTTAGTTTTTGTGACTGGTGTTTCAATATCAACCTCTTTTAAAGGCATATCTCTAAATATTTCATACACCATCAACTGTCCGATTTCATTCAAGTTTTCTCTAAAATCTTTTGAAGAAGTTTCCACTTTTCTCATTCTTGTAAGTTTATCAATTATTAATGGATGCTTTATAATTGTAAATGACATAAAATATCTCCTGGTTCTATAAATTATCTAATTTTTCAACTCTTTTTTGGTGTCTTTCTCCTTCGAAAGAAGTATTTAAAAATGTATCTAATATACTAATTGCTTTTTCTGTTGCCAAAATCCTTGCTCCTAATGCTAAAATGTTTGCATTATTATGTTTTCTAGCCATTTCCGCATCTTTTTCATCACGGCATAAAGCAGCTCTAGCTTTTTTAACTTTATTTGCAGCAATTGATATTCCAATGCCGCTACCACATATAACAATTCCAACTGAATTTGATTGAACAACTTCACGTGCTACTTTTGCCCCAAAGTCAGGATAACCAACTGCTTCTGAGCTATCAGTTCCTATATTTTTAACTTCAATATTTTTTTTCTTAAGGTATTCAACAATTTTATTTTTTAATTCAACTGCCGTATGATCGTTTCCAATTATTACTTTCATAATTCCCCCTCAAAATAAATATTACCATTATTAAATAAAAAAATCAGGGAGAACCCTGATTTACTAATATTCTTGTTCGTAAACTTCTTTACCTTTTTTAATTATTTCTTCACTACCAGTTAAACCAGTACCAGCTGGAATTAGATTTCCTAGCATAATATTTTCTTTTAGACCGGCTAATTTATCAACTTTTCCTTTAATAACTGCTTTTACAATAACTCTTGCAGTATCTTGGAATGAAGCTGATGAAAGTCAAGAATCTGATTCAAGCGGAGCTTTTTTAATACCAAAGATAACATTTTTTGCTAAAGGAGGTTTTTTATTTTTAATAATTGCTTCTTTAACTTCATTTCTAAATGCTTTTGCAGAAATAACTTCACCTGGTAATAAATCTGTTTCACCTGAGTCAATTATTTTTACTTTATTTAGCATTTGTTTAATTATTATTTCAATATATTTATCAGATATTTCAATACCTTGAAGTCTATAAACTTTTTGAACTTCTTTTAGGATGTAGTTTTGGACATCTTCAACACGCGCAACTTCAAGAAGCTCTTTAATATTTATTGCTCCTTCTGTTAGTTTTTGACCACGTATAACATGTTCTCCTTCTTCAACACGAAGAATTGCACCATATTGTGATTTATATCTTTTTTCATCTTGGTCTGATGCAACAACAATTGAAACAATACCATCTTCTTCTTTTGTCTCTTTTACAATACCATCAATTTGTGAAATTATTGCAATAGAACCTTTTGGAGTTGTTATATCTAATAATTCTTTAATACGAGGTAAACCTTGAGTTATATCAGCACCACCAGCAACACCACCAGTATGGAATGTACGCATTGTTAACTGAGTACCTGGTTCTCCAATTGATTGTGCTGCAATAACACCAACAGGTTCACCAATAGTTACGACTTCACCTGTTGCCAAGTTAATTCCATAACATTTTTGGCATACTCCTCGTTCAGTATCACAAGTTAATATTGTTCTGATTTGAACATCTTCAACACCCGCTTCAACAATTTTATCAGCTATTTCAGGGGTAATTAACTCGTTAGCTTTTAATATATTTTTACCAGCATTATCATCTATATCTTCAAAAGAGTATCTACCAACAAGTCTATCTTTTAAAGGAACAATAACATTGTCATGTTTTGTTTCAATAATTGAGTGGACTCAAAAACCTTTTGCTGGTTGACAATCATCTTGGGTTACAATTATTTCTTGTGAAATATCCACTAATCTACGTGTTAAGTAACCTGAGTCAGCAGTTTTTAAAGCAACGTCAGCCATACCTTTACGTGCACCATGAGTTGAAATGAAATATTCAGAAACTGTTAATCCTTCACGGAAAGAAGATTTAATTGGAATTTCTTTAATATCACCTTTAGGGTCATTCATTAATCCCCTCATACCAACAAGTTGTGTAAAGTTTGATACGTTACCACGAGCACCTGAGTCAGCCATAACAAAAACAGGATTTTTTAAATCTTTTTTAAGTATCTGTTCAAGTTTATTTTGAATAGTATCTTTTACATTTGATCAAACAGCAATAACTCTACGTTTTTTCTCACTTTTAGTAAGCATTCCTGAGTTATAGAATTTTGTAATATCTTTAACTTTTTGATCTGCAATTTTAAACTCTTCAAATTTTTCAGTATATGCAACAACGTCAGCAGCACTAATTGTGGTTCCAGATTTAGAAGAAAATTTAAATCCTAAATCTTTCATGTTGTCCAACATTTGTGCTGTTTTTTGAGCACCGTATGATTGGAAATATCTTTCAATAATTAATGATAACTCTTTCTTTTTAATTGGTTGTTGAAGAACATATTCTTTTTCAATATATTCTCTTATATTTGTATCGCTGCTTACTAAAAATTTCTTAACTTCGTTTTCTGCGTTTAAAATATTTGAGTTTATTATTCATGGGAATTTTTCATTAAACATTTGGTTAAAAATTATTTTACCAACTGTTGTTATTAAAATTTTATCCATATCTTCTTCTGCAAATATTTTATTTTCTAATTCGCTTACTGGAATTCCAACTACAGCATTAAGTGAAGCTTTTTTAGTTTCATAAGCCAATAAAACTTCATTATAACTTGTGAATAAAGTACCTTGACCCAATAATTCTGGATTATCTGCTTCTTTTTCTTCAGTTGTAATGTAATAGTTACCTAAAATCATATCCTGAGTTGGAGTAACAATTGGTTTACCATCTTTAGGACCTAAAATAGCTTTTGATCCAAGCATTAGCGCTCTTGCTTCTGCAACTGCTTCTTCACTTATTGGTAAGTGAACAGCCATTTGGTCTCCGTCAAAATCGGCATTAAATGCAGTTGTTACAAGAGGGTGAAGTCTAATCGCTTTACCTTTAACAAGTTTTGGTTCAAATGCTTGTATTCCAAGTCTATGCAAAGTTGGTGCCCTGTTAAGTAAAACAGGTCTATCTTTGATTACTTCTTCTAGAACATCTCAAACTTTTGAATCGTTACTTGAGATTAGTTTTTCAGCAACTTTAACGTTTTCTGCATGTCCATCTTCTTGTAATTTTTTAATTACAAATGGTTTAAACAATGTTATAGCCATATCTCTTGGGATACCGGCTTGATACATTTTTAAGTCTGGTCCGATTGCAATAACTGATCTACCTGAGTAGTCAACACGTTTACCCAACAAGTTTTGTCTAAATCTTCCTTGTTTACCTTTTAGTATTGAAGTTAGAGATTTTAATGCTCTTTTATCTTTACCGAGTACTGGTCTAGGTTTTCTTTCGTTGTCCAACAAAGCATCAACAGCTTCTTGTAACATACGTTTTTCATTGTTTACAATAATACTTGGAGCACCCATTGACTTAACTTTTTTTAAACGTTCATTTCTAATAATTATTCTTCTATATAAATCATTAATTTCTGAAGTAGTGAAACGACCACCATCAAGTTGTATAATTGGTCTTATATCAGGAGGAATAACTGGTATTACACGCAAAATCATTCATTCAGGTCTAGATTCAGACTTTTTAAGGGAGTCTAAAATTTCTAATCTTTTCATTAGTTTACTTTGATCAGATGATCCTTTTTTCTCTTTTAATTCTTCTCTAATATTTTCAATTTCACTTGCTAAATCTATATTTTTTAATAAATCCTCTATTGCACTTGCACCAATTCCAAATTTTGCACTTGTGTGTCTAGATATAAATGTAGCAGCCTCATCCATTGAAAATGGACTTTGTGGTGAACTTAATTGCTCAATTAAATTTGAAGCACGTTTAAAAGAAAATTCTTCAGGTTTAAGATTTAATCTTAAATCTTCTAAAGTTTTTAATAATTTATCTCTTGTTTTTAAACTTGCTTTACCATTTCCTAAATCCAGTACTTGTCCTTTTTTTAAATGTTTAGATGAACCTGGGTCTAACACTATGTAACTTACAAAATAAACTACTTCTTCAACTTCCTTAGTTTTTAAATCTAAAATTGAAGCTATTCTTGATGGAGCAACTTTTAACATTCAGATGTGTGTTACTGGTTCTTCTAATTCAATATGTCCCATTCTTTCACGTCTTACAATAGATTCAGTTATTTCAACTCCACAACGTTCACAAACTTTACCTTTGTTTTTAACTTTTTTATATTTTCCACAACTACATTCATAATTTCTAGTTGGGCCAAATATTCTTTCATCAAAAAGACCTTCTTTTTCAGTTTTCAAAGTTTTGTAGTTTATTGTTTCAGGTTTTGTAACTTCACCTCTTGATCAACTTCTAATTACATCGGGAGAAGCTAATTTGATTTTTATCATTCTTTTATTTGTTTTGTTTATCATTTTCTAACTTTTCCCTTTCTAATCTTCTTGTTTTAATTCTTCAATACTTGTTTCTTCAAAGTCAGTAATTTCATTTGAATTATCAAAAGTTTCATTACTGTTCTCCATAAAATTATTTAATTCATCAATATCTATTTCGTTTTCATCATATGCACTAATAGGAACTTTTTTACCATTCTCATCAATCATATGCATATCAAATCCAAGACCCATTATTTCTTTTGTTAAAACATTAAAAGATTCAGGGATACCTGGTTTTGGGATTGGTTTAGATCTAACAATAGATTCGTAAGTTTTAATACGTCCTTTTATGTCATCTGATTTAATTGTTAATATTTCTCTAAGAGTATAGGCAGCCCCATATGCTTCAAGTGCTCAAACTTCCATTTCCCCAAATCTTTGTCCACCATTTTGTGCTTTTCCACCAAGCGGTTGTTGGGTAATTAATGAGTATGGTCCAATATTTCTAGTATGCAGTTTGTCATCAACCATGTGAGAAAGTTTTAACATATACATAACACCAACTGATATTGGTTTATCAAAAGCTTCACCAGTTCTACCATCAATTAACTTAACTTTACCGTAGTTTGTCATTCCAGCTTCTGCCATTATGTCTTTTAAATCTTCTTCTTTAACACCTTCAAAAACAGGAGTACTTATTTTTATTCCTAATTTTTGTGCGGCCATACCAAGGTGGATTTCTAAAACTTGACCGATATTCATACGAGATGGAACCCCTTGCGGGTTTAACATAATGTCAACTGGTGTACCATCTTCCATATGTGGCATGTCTTCAATTGGTAATATTTTTGATATAACACCTTTATTACCGTGACGACCTGCCATTTTGTCACCTTCTTGAATTTTACGTTTTTGAACAACATATACTTTTATAACTTCAAGAATATCAGCAGGTAAATCATGCCCATTTGCTTTACTAAATCTTTTGATTGATTTAACAATACCTTCTCCACCATTTGGTACTCTTAAAGAGTTATCTTTAACATTTCTTGATTTTTCACCAAAGATTGCATGTAATAGTTTATCTTCAGGAGAAAGTTGTGTTTGAGATTTTGGTGTTACTTTACCAACTAAGATATCTCCAACTTTAACTTCTGAACCAATTGCTACAATACCGTCTTCATCAAGATTTTTCTTAATAGCCTCAGAAACATTTGGAATATCTCTTGTTATTTCTTCTTGACCTTGTTTTGTTTGTCTTCTTTCGATAGTATATTCATCAATATGAATTGAAGTGAATCTGTCATCAATTACAACTCTTTCTGAAACGATAACTGCATCTTCATAGTTATATCCATTTCAAGTTGTAAAAGCAACAACTACATTTTGACCAAGAGCAAGTTCACCTTTTTCCATTGAAGGACCATCGGCTAATATATCTCTTTTTTTAACTTTATCTCCAACTTTAACAATTGGGATGTGAGTAATTGCCGTTCCATTATTTGATCTATTAAAATCATTTAAATCATAATTTTTAATACCATTTTTTTGTTCTACAACAATTCTTTTAGAATCAACATATTTTACAACTCCACCTTCAGTTGCAACAATTGCATCCCCTGAGTCTCTAGCGGCTTCAAATTCAACACCAGTTCCAACAACTGGAGATTCTGGGTCAATTAAAGGTACGGCTTGACGTTGCATATTGGCACCCATAAGCGCACGGTTGGCATCATCATTTTCCAAGAATGGAATACATGATGTAGCAATTGAAACAATTTGCTTAGGTGAAACGTCCACATAATCAACATCTGATGAATTAACCATAATGTCATCACCTCTGTATCTTGCAATAACTTGGTCATCAATAATTGTTCCATCTTCTGCAATTTTAATATTTGCTTGTGCTACAACATATTCTTTTTCTTTATCAGCTGTTAAATATTCGTATTGATCTAAAATTACTTTTTTATTTTTAACTTTTCTATATGGTGTTTCAATAAATCCATATTCATTTATTTTTGCATAAGTAGAAAGGTTGTTAATCAATCCGATATTTGGTCCCTCAGGTGTTTCAATTGGACAAATTCTTCCATAGTGAGATGGGTGAACGTCCCTAACTTCAAGAGCAGCCCTATCTCTACTTAGTCCACCTGGCCCAAGAGCAGTTAATCTACGTTTGTTTGTTAATTCTGCAAGAGGGTTAGTTTGGTCCATAAATTGAGATAATTGAGATAAGTTAAAGAATTCACCAATTATCGCAGTAAGTGGTTTATTGTTTATAACTCCTGATGGTTTCATTTTGTAAGGATTAGAAGTCGCAAGTTTTTCACGAACGTTTTTTTCAATACGCATCATACCGATTCTGAATTGATTTTGTAATAATTCTCCAACTGTACGGACTCTTCTATTTCCTAAATGATCAATATCATCAATTTCTCCAATACCATTAGTCAAGTTTAAAGCATAAGATATTGTTGCAATAATATCTGGGATGTTAATAAATTCATCTTTAGATTTATTTGTTATTCCAATTATTGTTGCAACTTCATCTCTTAAGTCATTGTCTTTATAAACTTTTATTTTTTGAATTTCATTACCTGACTCAATATTATTATTAAAATTTATTTTTTGAACCATTGCCCCTGCACTTAAAACTACATCAATGTCATCAATATTATCTTTTGTTACTTCAAGACCTTTCTCAAACACAACTTTTCCTTTTACATCAACAATATCTTCGGCTAAAATTCTTCCAATTAATCTGTTTTTAACAGCTAATTTTTGTTGCAATTTAAATCTTCCTGCTTTTGTAAGATCATATTTTCTTTTATCAAACAAAAGACCATATAAATATTTACTTGCTCCATCTGCCGTTGCTGTTTCACCTTGTCTAATTTTTTTATAAATTTCTTGGACTTGATTTTCAAAATCTATATTAATATCACCTGTTAATGTATCTTGTTCATAACTTAACTCAATAATTTTATCATTGTCAAAAATTTCAAGAATTTCATCCTTTTCCATTTTGAATGCAGTTAGTAAGCTTGAAACTGTTGTTTTTCTAGATTTATCTATTTTTACATAAAAAACACTTGCGTTTTTATTATCAAGAGTTTTTTTTGTCTCTAGTTCAAACTCTAACCATGTTCCTCTTGATGGTATTACATCTGCAAAATAAATCATTTCACCATTTTTACGGTTCATCTCTTGTTTAAAATAACTTCCAGGTGAACGAACTAATTGCGAAACTACAACTTTTTCACTTCCATTAATAATGAATGTTCCTCTGTCTGTCATTAAAGGGAATTCCCCAAAGAAAACTTCCCCTGTTTTATATATATCTACAGTTGCAATAAACATATCTTCTTTTTCTTCTTTTAATTCAATTTGTATAGAGTCTTTTTCTCCATACTTGCTTTTAAACTCAAAAAAATAAAGATTATCTTTACCGTTTTTAAAATCTAGAGTGTTGGCTTCTAATTTTTCTTGTAATCAGCTTTTTAAAAAAGCTTCTGTTGAACCTATGATGTTATTTTTTAAAACCTCAACATCTTCCATATGAATTGTAAGAGAAAGATTTGCATAAATTGGTGCATCATAAATTTTTGACTCTTCTTTTGCTTTTACCATTGACATTCTTGGTTCTCTAAAGTCTCAATCTGTAAGTGAAAGAACTATGTTCCCATCAGCTGACATTATTGGAAATACTTCAGAAAATACTTCATTTATTCCAACTTTCTTAAATCATTCGAAAGTTGCAGTTTGTAGTTCAATTAAGTTAGGAAGTTCTAGGTTTCCAGAAACTTTTGAGTAGTCCCTTCTTTGAACAAGCGCATTTATTTTTTTTGTTTTGAAATTCATTTAGTGTCCCCCAATCAAATGAAATACACGCACATAGATTCTATACTATTTATACACATATTTCAACAGATTCATAACTCTTTTTTTAAAATGCAAAAGCAAGCAATGAATGCTTGCCAATATTTTAAAGTGGATTATTGCTATTATTTTAAGTCAACAGATGCTCCTGCATCCATTAATTGTTTTTTAATTTCTTCTGCGTTTTCAACTTTAACATTTTCTTTTAATGCAACTGGCAATGTTCCGTCAACTAATTTTTTAGCTTCCATTAATCCTAAACCAGTAATTTCTTTTACAAGTTTTATAACAGCAACTTTATTTCCACCAGCACTTGTAAGCATTACACTTACTTCTGAAGGTGCTGCTGCTGCTCCAGCATCAGCTGCAGGTGCTGCAACTGCTGCTGCTGCAACTACACCGAAGTGATCTTCTATTGCTTTAACTAATTCGTTTAATTCTGTAAGCTTCATTCCTTCTAAAGCTTTTATAATATCATCTTTTGTAACTGCCATTTTTTTATTCTCCTTTATTAATCTGTTTTTGTTTTAGCTATTTCTTTTACAGTTAACATAAACTGTCTCAATGGATATAATAGTGAAGAAGCAAACATTGAGTATAGTTCTTCTTTTGAAGGGAGCATTGCAACTTCTGTAATTGCTGCTGTATCCATAACATTTCCTTCATAAATTCCAGCCTTAAGTTTAAGATCTTGGTTTTTTTTGCTAAATTTAGCAACTAACTTTGCAGGTTTTATTGGGTCTTCATCTGAAAATAAAAATATATTTTGTTGAACCAAATATGGGTCTAAACCACTAAGTTTTAATTCATTAATTGCTCTTGTAAAAAGTGAGTCTTTATAAACTTTTACAAATACATTTTCTTCTAAACAAAGTTTTCTTAAATCACTGATTTGAGCAACTGATATTTTTTTATATTCAGCAATAACCATACCTTTACATGATTTTATTTTATTAGTTATTTCATTTATAACTTCTGTTTTGCGAACATGTGCTGGTCTTGAAACTGACAAATTAGGTACCTCCATTTCTAGTATTACTATTAACCAAATAAAAACCTTGGAAAACCAAGGTAAAATATAACTTTAAATCAAAGTTATATATTTCATTCCTCGGCAACATTATTAAGAGTAAACTCCGTTACTTTCTTTGGTATGAATAGCAATTATAATAATAACATTTTTATTTAAATTTTTATTAATTTTCGACTAAAACTTTTATACCAGGTCCCATTGTTGTAGAAATAGAAACATTTTTAATGTATGTCCCTTTAACTGCTGCTGGTTTTGCTTTTTTAATAATTTCTAATATAGCATTGTAATTTTTCAATAAATTATCTTCAGTAAATGATACTTTACCAATTATTGAATGAACATTTCCTTCTTTATCAGTTCTGTATTCAATTTTACCTTTTTTAATTTCGTTAATTGCATTAACAACGTCTGTGGTAACAGTACCAGTTTTAGGGTTTGGCATAAGACCTTTTGTACCAAGTAATTTACCAATTTTACCTAACTCCGCCATTATTTCTGGAGTTGCTACTACTACATCAAACCCAAATCAGTTTTCTTTTTGAATTTTTTGTATTAATTCTTCTCCTCCAACAAAATCAGCTTTCGCTTCTGTTGCTTCTTTAACTTTTGTTTTAGTTAGAACAAGAATTTTTTGAGTTTTACCAGTTCCTCCAGGAAGAACCAAAGCTCCTCTTATTTGTTGATCCGCATGTCTTGGGTCAACATTTAAATTAAATGCTATATCAATTGTTGAATCAAATTTTGTTGTTGAAGTTTCTTTTGCTAGTTTAATTGCGTCGTTAATTGAGTATTGTTTAGTTTTGTCTACCTTTTGATTTGCTTCTTTTAATTTTTTGCTAACTTTTGGCATAACTATTTACCTTCCTTAGATGGCATTCCATTAACTTTAATACCCATATTTCTAGCTGTACCTTCAATAATTTTCATTGCTGCTTCAACTGTATTTGCATTTAAATCTGGTAATTTATATTCTGCTATTTTTTTAATTTCGCTTACATCTATTGTTGCAACTACTTCAGTCCCAGCTTTTTTAGCACCTTTTTGAATGTTTGCTGCTTTTTTCAATAAAAAAGCTGCTGGGGTTGTTTTTAATTGAAAGTCAAAAGACTTATCATCATAAGCAGTAATAACTACTGGAACAACTTCACCAGCTCTATCCTTAGTGGCTTCATTAAATTGTTGAGTGAATTGAGGCATATTAATACCTAATGATGCTAATTCAGCACCTGGTTTTGCTTGCATTGCCATAAATTCAAGTTTCGCTACACGTGTGATTTTTTTTGCCACGATACAACACCTCCTGTTTTTCGCTGTGGTCCAATCGTATACATAATTGTAATACTTCCACAATAAAAATCTGCCATTTATAATAATACCATATTTATTAAATTAATTCGATATTTTTTATTACAATTGGTTCTATTGGTACATCTTCATGAAAATTTTTAGAACCTGTTTTTACGTTCTCTATTTCTAAAGCAACTCTAAGACTTTCTTCATCAGAGACCTTACCAAAAGCAGCATACTCTCCATCTAAAAATTTTGCATTTCCTGTTACTATAAAAAATTGACTTGAAGCACTGTCTTTAATCATTGTTCTAGCCATAGAAATAACTCCCACTTCATGAGATAAATTATTTTTATCAAACCCGTTAGACTTGAATTCACCTTTAATTTCCTTAGCCCCTGTTTTTTCTTTCATGTCTTCGGTCATTCCACCGCCTTGGATCATAAAACCTTTTATTACTCTATGAAATATTAAATTATCAAAATAATTTTTCTTTATTAATTCCACAAAATTATTTACTGTAATTGGTGCAATATCTGGGTACAAATCAATATTAATTGATTTACTATTTTTTATATTAATTCTAATTTTTATTTTTTCCATAGTTATCCTTTATAAGTTATAAGCTAAGCTTAAATTTGAAAATTCAAATTCTGTTGGTGTAATTCTTCCAAAAAGTTCTATATTAACAATTGCAATACCTTTTTCAAAATCCATTTCCATTACTTGGCCTTCAGTATTTGCAAAAGGACCTTCTTTTACCATAACAACATCTTTAACTTTAAAAGTTGCTTCAAATAATACTTTTTCTTTTTTAGGTTGGTTTGCATTACCTTTGTTAGATTTTCGATCTTTTCCAATTTTTTCATCTTGATTAATTAGTCTAAAAACTTCTTCACTTGTTAAAGGTAAAGGTTTAGCTCCTCTACCTGAAGAACCAATAAACCCAGTTACACCAGGTGTATTACGTATTATAAATCAAGTTTCGTCTGTCATATGCATATTAATAAAAATGTAACCAGGGAACTTATTTTTATCTATAATTTTATTATTTTTCCCCATTACTGGACTTTTAGATATTCTAATATCAAAAACTTTTTCTTCAAGATTTGAAGACTCAATCTTTTGCAATAAATCAGACTTAACGCTATCTTCATGACCACTATTACAGTTTATAACAAACCATTGGCCCTTATAAGATGCTAACTCTTCTTCCATTTCTAATAAATTTGTTGTCATAGTACTCCTTATTTAAATAATTTTTAACTCTACAAATAAATGTTGTAGTCCATAATCGACCGCAAAGAAAAATACGCCAAATATTAAAATAAAAACGATTACTCATAAAAATTTAATACTTAAATTTTCTCTTGAAGACCATTTAATTTTATTAATCTCTTTTAAAAATTTAACAGGTGCTTCTTTTGCGGCCTTTTTAAACCCAATTTTATCTTTATGTTTTTTAACTTTTTTTGCTCTTGCAGCTTTTATTTTACCTTCTTGGGTTCCATCATGTCCTTGTACTTCTTTAAAAAGATCTTCAAATTGTTTTCTACGTTCTGCCTTTTCTTGTTTTTTAGCTTCAATCTTTTCTAGTTTAATTTTAGCTTTTTCTTCTTTGGTTAACTTTTTTTTATTTTCATCCATTTTATCTGGTCTCCTTGTGAAGAACATGTGTATTACATGTTGGGCAAAACTTTTTAATCTCTAATCTTTCAGAGTGGTTGATTGAACTCTTTGTGAATGTATAATTTCTTGAAAGACAATTATCACAAACAATAATTATCTTATTCTTTTTTGTTGGCATATTAAATCACAATACTTTCTTAGATAATTATATATTAAGATTTTAATTTATTAAACTTCTGAAGTATTTTTTTAAATTTTCTTTGCAAATTAATATTCTTTTTCGGTTGATTTTCAAATTTTCCATTATTTCTTTTTGTGTATTGCCTTCATACATCATATAAATGATTTTTTTATCAATTATAGAAGCATCCGAATTAAGATAATCTAGTATTATTCTTCTAACTTTTCTATCGTTGTTGCCGACCATATATTCTTGGTGCGAATAACTGTCGACATCTTTGTCAAACGCACTTATGTACGAGTTTGAAACTTCACCTCTGTTTGAGTTTATAGCTTGTATTGTTGCCATTCTTTTTTTTCTTCTTAAATGTTTGCCATAGTCCAAAATTCTATTTCTTAGAATAAATTTTGCATAAGCAGCCAATGGCACGTTTTTTGATTTATCGTATTTTTTTTCAACTTCAACAAGCGCCGAATATATAACGTGTGTAAAATCTTCTAAATCTAATTGTACTATTGCTAGTTTTTGATATTCTGTAGTAATTGTTTTATATAATGTGTTTTTAAGTATTGATATGTCATTTGTATTAAATAAATTATTAAATTTTATTTCAACAAGTTCATTAATTAATTTACGAGTTCTTAAATTACTGCTTTCCATGTAATTTCTCCTATCTTTTTTTAGTATAAAAACTGTATAATATGATCCCTGTTGCCACTGATACATTTAATGAATCAATAACATTTGTTGTATCAATTTTAAACAATATGTCTGAAGAGTTTAAAATACTATTTGATACACCTTCACCTTCATTACCAATAACTACCACTGTTTTATTTGCAGAGTCAAGAGTATTTATGCTAACACTTTCGTCTTTTAAAGCAGAAGTAAAAATTCAAAAGCCATTCTCTTTTAGTTTTTTTAAACATGCTACTAAGCTACTAACTTTTATTATAGGAACATTATAAATTGTTCCTGCTGAAGCTTTTATAACAGATGGAGTTATTTCTGCTTGATTTATAGATTTTATAATAATTGCATCAACACCGAATAAAGATGCACTTCTAATTATTGCACCTAAATTTTGTGGATCTTGTATTCTATCTAACATTAAAATCATTTTACAATCATTTTTAATTAGATATTCATATTCAAAATATTTGAAGTTAAAAAGAACTGCAACATAACCTTGATGAACAGAGTATTTAATTTCAAATTTTGTTGAGAGTAAATCTTTTTCGATTGACTCTCATTCGATTTTATTATTCTTTATATTTGAATAAACATTTTCTGAAAAAGAACTACCTTTGGTTATATATATTTTTTTAATTTGGGAAGGGTTTGTTAAAATGATGTTTTCTACTGCGTTTTTTCCATAAGCAAAGAATTGTTTCATTAAATTATTTCACTTTCTATTAGTTCTTTTCTTAGTTTGTCAGCTTTTATATAGTCTTTTTTAGTTAGCGCTTTTTTTCAAAGGTTTAATTTTTTTATATCTTTATCAGTTAACTGTTTTATGTGATATTTAAAACCGATGCAATCAAGTATGCTTTTAAATTCTGACATACATAAATCTAAACAACTATCCTTAATTTGTGAGTTTAAATTTTTCATCATTTCATCTAGTAATGTAATTACCATTGGAGTATTTAAATCATCTTCCATATATGAATTAAATTTATCCATATAATTGAAGGGCACCAAATCTTCATCAATTGGTATTTGATTTCTTTGATTGATTTCTTTGATTGCTAATTTCCAATTACTTGTTTTTAGCAAATTAAAAACTTTTTTATTTCATTCTATGGCTTGATTTATAACATCAATAGAAATATTTAAAGGTTGTCTATAGTTAGATGATAAAAAAATGTACCTTAAAGTATTTAAATTATACTTTTCAAGAAACTCATTTACAGTAATTATGTTACCTAAAGATTTAGACATTTTTACATTTTCTATTGATAAATGTCCATTATGCATTCAAAGTTTTGCAATCTCTTTTTCATTTTTTGCAAGATACTGTACCCTCTCGTTTTCATGATGAGGAAATTTTAAATCTATACCCCCAATATGTATATCGATTGTTTCGCTAAAAAAGTGGTCTATCATTAAAGCGCATTCTGTATGCCAACCAGGTCTACCTAAGCTTCATTTTGATAACCAATTTTTACCTATATCTGTTTTTTTTCATAAGGCAAAATCACCTTGATTTTTTTTATTTTTTTCTAAGTCAACTCTTACACCTGTTCAAAGATTTTCTAGTTGTTGCTTAGATAATTTACCATATTCATTTTTAACTTTTGAAATATCAAAATAGACACTTCCATCAACTATATATGCGTAACCTTTTTCAATTAACACATCTATAAAATTGATAATTTCCCCAATTTTTGAAGAAATTGCAACAATATTTGATGGTGTTTTTATATTTAGATCATTAAGATTTTTTAAAAATGCGTTCTTATATTTATCTACAAGTTCATCCTCGGTAATATTTAAATCTATAGCTTTATTAATTATTTTGTCATCAATGTCTGTTATGTTCAAAAGGTATTTATATTTTATTTTTTTATGATCAAAATATCTAACTAAAGTATCAGCTAGTATTAAAGGTCTTGCATTACCTATGTGAATGTAGTCATATACAGTTGGACCACATGTATAAATGTTAATCTGGTCTTCATCAATGTCTTTAAAGTTAGTTGAAAATGAGTCAAATAATTTCATTCATTAATAATCCTATCTATCTCTTTTAATTAATGGGTGTACTGCTTTATAAGTGAAATATAAAACTGTTGAGTTAAATAATATTTTTAAAGGTGCTTGTATTAATCTACTAATAAGCATAGCACTATATCCTTTTGAACCTTCAATACCTAAAAATCCAGCATCCCCCCAAGCCGAAATTAAAGATGTTGAGATATATTCTGATGCGGTTGCAAATAATATAATTGGTAATAATATATGAAGTGTTTTTGTGCTTTTTTTAAAAAATAATACAAAATATATAATCCATATAAAAAACAAACAAACAAGTATCGATCCTGAAAAGAACCATTTATAAACTTCTTTTGTAACATTTATGTCAAATATGTTTATATCCCCAGTGTAATAATCTGTTATTACTAGTATAAAAACTGCAAAGCAAACAATAAACAAATTTATCAAAAGCATATTCACTCAATTATAACCCTTACCAAGTCTTAATAAACTAGAACCAATACCTGCTATAAATCCAAATGAAATAACAACGATAATAAAAGCAGGGTGAATGAACGAAGGTACAAAAATCATTACTAACACTTCTGTAATAACCGCAACTAAAACCCCAATAATTGGTCCGAATATAAATCCAGTTATTTTAACCATAACCCCTTCAAAGGCAATTCTAATAGGAGGAAAAACAGTAATGGGAATTGTAAGAGAAATAACAACAGTAACACTAACATTAATTGCAGTAAACATAGTTATGTAAGCTATGTTTTTAGTTGTAAATCTAATACCATGATATCTTTCTTTCAATACAACATATGAAAAAGTATTGTATATAAAATATGCCAATATAAATGCACCTATAAGTCCTGACATTGCATAAGCAAGGTTGTTACCATCTAACAACCAATTACTAATTTTTTCCATAAATACCTCTTAAAGTCTTCAATCAATTGCATTTAATCCTTTTTTTAATAGCTTTTCATTTATTTTTGAGAAAATTTTACTTCCTGAAAAACCTCTATTAAAACTAAAGGGAGAAGGATGAGTTGTTTCAATTACATCCTCCACTTTTTTCTTAAATTTATTATATATACTTTTTGCACAATTACCTCATAAACAATAAATAATATTTGAATTTATTTTATTAATATTTTCTAAAAGTTCAATAATAAATTCATTTCAACCTATATCTTTATGAGAGTTGGGTTTGTGCAATTTAACTGTTAGAGAAGTGTTTATTAGAAATACACCTTGTTTAACTCAGCCAATAAGATTGTTATTTTTAGAATGATCTATATTTAAATCATTACTAAGTTCTTTAAAAATATTACTTAAGCTTCTTGGTGTCTTTAAATTATTAAAACTACTAAATGCTATTCCATCTGCTTGGCCTTCCCCATGATATGGATCTTGGCCTATAATAATAACTTTAATTTGATGTGGTTCTATATTCTGAAATAACCTAAATATTGTTTCAAGTGGTGGTGTGAAATTAGATTTTTGTTTCAGTTTATTTCATATATTAGATAATTTATCATCTAAATTGGATGATTTAATTAATTTTAATCATTCTACTGATAATAAATTTTCTCACTCCATAACTTATTCTTTCTTTTTTTTATTATCTTTAATTTGTTTTTTTTCTATTTTTCTTAATATTTTCTTTTCTTTTCGACTGGTTGCAAAGTTTTCATAATCTTCAAGTTCAGCGTCTCTTCGCGGTGTTGAAAAAATTTCATCTTCTTCTTGTATTGGTCCTAGATCAATTAAATCATCTCTTTTTGAAACAAAATTATTTGAAGTTACCAAGTTATCTTCATATAAACTAGTAATTGTCCTTGTAACATCTTTTTTATTAAGAACTTCTATTTTACTATTATCAATAGGTTTTATATCACCTTTTAAAGATTCCTCATAGTCATTATGGATAGCGCCCAATTCATTTTTATTATTTAAAACATCTACTTGATTATAACTATTATTATTATGAATTTCAGAACTATTATTAGAAATAGTTTCATCTATACTTTTATTTACATTAAGAAAAGAACTTCTATTATTATCAACATTACTTGTTTCAATATTAGAAGTTATTTCTTTTAATTCTTTTACATTATCGTCTACATTATTTTTTAAGTTAAATGGAGCATTGTTTGGTTCAAGCTCATTATTAAGAACTTTTGGTTCTTCGATAATCGTTGGTTCAACTTTTTGATCTTCAACAACTTTTTGTTCTTCAACAACTGATTTTTTTTCCTTCTGTAATATCTCTTTTATTCTATCTTCTATTTTATTATCTATGCCTTCTTGTAACAAACTACTTATTTCTTCTTTTTGTTCTTTTTTTTTTAGTTCTTTTTTATTTAAATCTTTATATGCTGATAATTCTCCCAAACTGTCATCATCAGTGCTGTTATAAATTATATTTGGATCATCATTTGGGTCTTTATAAATTGCTCCCATTTTATCTTCACTAAATACTGAATCATCTATTGATAAAGTATCATCATTAAAAATAATTGGTTCATTATTTGGCATGTCAAAGTTTTGCATTTCAGTTTTTAAAGTATCATCATTAAATAGCTCATCACGTTTTTTCTTTTTATTTTTTAAAAAACTACTTTCTTGATTCTGGTTCAAATGATTAAAATTAGATCCACCACTATTTAAAGTATTATCCATTTCATACCCATATTGGTTTTGATTTTGTCTATTGTTAAAACCATTTTGGTTTTTACTGTTATTTAAATACGGGTTATTGTTTTCACTTAAATTATCTGGTTGTTGATGATGATGATATGGGTTCATTTGTTGAGGTTGTTGATATTGTTGTTGATGATATGGGTTCATTTGTTGAGGTTGTTGATATTGTTGTTGATGATATGGGTTCATTTGTTGAGGTTGTTGATATTGTTGTTGATGATATGGGTTCATTTGTTGAGGTTGTTGATATGGTTGTTGATGATATGGGTTCATTTGTTGAGGTTGTTGATATTGTTGTTGATGATATGGGTTCATTTGTTGAGGTTGTTGATATTGTTGTTGATGATATGGGTTCATTTGTTGAGGTTGTTGATATTGTTGTTGATGATATGGGTTCATTTGTTGAGGTTGTTGATATTGTTGTTGATGATATGGGTTCATTTGTTGAGGTTGGTATGGATTTGTTTGTGGGTTGTAAAACATACTTGTTTGTGGATGTTGCATATTTGAAAAATTATTAAAACGTCCCATAGGCATATTATTAGTTAAAAAGTCATTGTAAAGTGGTGCTGATTGTCCGTGAAAAACTGATTGGCCACTAAAAGGAACGGGTGCAAACCCCATAGCCCCTTCATATAAAGGATATGATGGAGCAACTGTTCCTAAAGCTAAATTATTAAATGATAGTCTTGGCATACTATATGAATATGGACTGAGTACGTAAAACATTGACTGAATGAAACGGTGTGCATCTTCTTCTTTTATGAAAGACGCTATTATTATGTTGTTTCTAAAGTCCACTACACTATAATAATTGTTTTCAAATTTTATGTAATAATTCATATACTAGCACCTTAAAATATAAATAATTATCTCATATTTAAATAAAAAATAATAGACAAAGGTCTATTCTTTACTATTAGAGATTTTTATATTAACTTTTTCAACATCTAAAGCTGAAAACATATTTTCAGTACCAATTTTAAAGAATTTATCTTTTGAAAATTGGTATATTGTTGGTTCATATCAATAGTACACAACATCAGTTCTTTTTTTATCACTTGATTCATCTTTAACTTCACTGATTTTAAAACTTGCAAGAGACATACCAACAATAACATTATTTAAACCAGTTATATTTACATCATAACTTTTTTCTTTCTCGTCGTTAATAGGAACTGAAAAGTTTAACTTAATTGATGGCGCTAAATCTGACTTAGCATATACAAATGTTTTATTTTCATTATTTTTTGTATCTTGCGCTTGAATTTCTTCTTTTTCATTTTCCTTAAATATTTTTGACCCTTTTGAAATATCATATGGAGTGTCTTTGTAATCAGATAGGCTTGAACCTTCGATACTTTCAGTCATCAAGAAGTCAGAAGGCATTAAAAACCCTATTTCTAATTTATCCCCTTTACCATTTAATTGTTTATGTAATAAAGCAAAAGTATTTTTATTTACACCTGCTAATAATTTTTTTGATTCTATTGTTGCATTCTTAGCTAAAATATCATAAAAGTTTTCTGCATCAGCAGATTCCATCGCAAAGACAGATTTATCTTTATAATCTTTAAAACTTCCAAACTTATCATTAGCAAATAAATCTGGGTAAAATTCCTCTCATTTCATATTATAATAGTCAAGCAAATTTGATTTTCTTGTTTGTCCAAACGGAGAATTATCTTTTTTTAATTCTGAAGTTTTTTCTAGATCACCTTTATCATTAAATTCTTTAACAACCGGAACACCAAAAGAGTTTTCTCCATTAAATGTTGTTACTTCTTTATCTTTATTTTCGCTATTATTCCCAAATTTCCCAGATAGTTTTGTTTTGTCTAAAGAAATATCTTTAATATTATAGTCAATGGTTTTAAATCTTGTATTTTTTGTTGATTTTGTAAAGTCTTCAATAAAATTATCTTTAACAGAATCATCTTCAAAACTTACTTTAGCCTTTTTGTCGGTGTATGAATCGTTAAGAATATAATCAAGAGATAATCCTAAACCTTCTTTACCTAAAAACTTTTGTTCTTTAATTCTTTTCTCAATATTTTGATATTTACTATCTGTGTATGTGAATGCTTCTAAAATTTGGATTGTTAGATTTGATAATAATTTATTTTTGTCATTTGCAAATAAGTCAATTGCACTTATTTCTTTTTTTTCATCTCTCCAATCAAACTCAAATTTCTCTTTACCTCCAACTAAAATTTTCATTGCATCTGTTGGTGCTTCACAAGAAATTGTATTAATGGCAGCCGTACTAGTTAGCATTAAAGCTGATAAAACAGATATTAATTTTCTCATAACTTTCTCCTTCTTTACTTACTTCTTGGATTGCTCTTGGAATTTTCCATAATTTCTCATGAAGTTTACTTTAATTGTACCAGTAGGTCCGTTTCTATGCTTAGAAATTATAACATCTGTTTCGTCTGTTGTACCCGCTGAATCAAAATTTGCATTTTTATTTTCATAATATGCATCTCTATACAAAAACATAATAATATCGGCGTCTTGTTCTATTGCCCCACTATCTCTTAAATCTGACATAAGAGGAATTTTTTGTTCTCTACTTTCAACACGTCTAGAAAGCTGAGATAAACAAATTATGGGCATATCTAATTCCCTAGCAATTTTTTTTAATTGTCTAGATATTGCAGCTACTTCGTTTTGTCTACTTTCAAATCTACTTGAAATTGAAGATACCAATTGCAGATAGTCTATAATACAAATATCAATTTTGAAGTCTCTTTTCATTTTTCTTAGTTTTGATTGTAATTGAAGTACATTTAAACCTGGTGAATCATCTATTACAATATTCATATTTGCAATTGATTCTCCGCTCGCAAAAATTCTTTTTCATGTTTCTGGAGTAAGTCCTTTTGCATTTCTTAAAGAGTTGGAATCCACTTTTGAAGTCGCACTAAGAATTCTTTGTACTAGTTGTTCTTTTGGCATTTCTAATGAAAAAAATGCTACACCTTTATTATATTCTGAAGCATTAATTGCAAGGTTAAGTGCAAATGCAGTTTTACCCATAGAGGGTCTGGCAGCAAGGATTATAAAATCTCCTTTTTGTCATCCGCTAGTCATTTGATCTAATTCAGAATAACCAGAAGGTACACCATTAATTATTTCTTGATTTTTTTCTAAATCTTCTAGTTTTTTAATTACATCAACAATTATTTCCTTAACTTCAGTTGCTTCATCTTTATGAACATCTGTTTTTATATCCAAAATTCTTTGTTGAGTTTCTAAAAAAACTTCATCAATTGGTACTTTATTTTCTCTTAATTTTTTTATGTAATCAAGTTCTTTATCTAGTTTTCTACCTATAGAACTTTTAAATACAAGATCAATATAATCTTCGAAACCTTCATCGGTAATGTAATATCCAGAAATATTTGAAATGTATTCTATACCACCAACTTCATCTAATTTTTTAGTTGTTTCAAGCTTCTCAATAAGTTTTGTTAAAGTTATGATTCTACTTTCCTGAGAAACATCATTTATGGTTTGAAATATAATGCCGTGTTCCTTTAAAAAAAAGTCATCTTTATTAAGTTGTGTTAAAATCTCAAAACATGCTTTTGGGGAATGCACTGCAATAGATAGAACTGTTTTTTCTAAATCTACTAGAGTTTTGTTATTGAATTGTTCTGATGATGTTTCTAGATTCATAAATTCTATTTGTTTCCTTCTACATTAACTTTAAGGGTTGCTATATTGTTTTTTGAAAGTTTTATTTTCAAATAAAATAAGCCCATCTTATTAATAACTTCATGCTTTTCAAACTTTTTCTTGTCAATTATTAAATTATAACTTTTTTCTAATACTTCTACAATTTGATTTAAAGAAATTGTACCAAAAGCTTTATCATCTTTAAATTTTAAAGTAAATTTGAGTGTTATTTTTTCAATTTCAGATGCCAGTTTTTTTATTTCTTCTTCTTTTTGTTTTAAAAATTCAGTCTCTTTATTCTTAATCACTCTTAAATGACCTAACTCATTTGAAGAAGCGATTTTAGCAAGTTTTTTAGGAATTAAAAAATTTTTTGCATAACCATCAGAAACTTCCACAACGTCATTTTTTTTACCATAGTTTTTAATATCTTCTAAGAGAATTACTTTCATAAAATCACCATATTAATTATAACAAATAAAAAACACTCAATATTGAGTGTTATTAAAATATTTTATTGAACTATAAATGGAATTAAACCCATAGTTCTTGCTCTTTTTATAGCAACAGCTAACATTCTTTGATGTTTTGGTGAAGTACCTGTAACCCTTCTTGGAAGGATTTGTCCATTAATCGAAATAAATTTTTTTAATAGATCTACATCTTTATAATCTATATAATCGATTTTATTTTTAGCGAAGAAATTAACTTTTTTTCTTCTTACAAATTTTTTTACCATTATTTTTCTCCTTTATTAATCTTCTCAAAGAATAGAATCATCATCAGATACTTTTTGATCTTCGATTAAATCAAAATCAAGATTTGGACCTGATTGACTTTCGTTTAAATTACCTTGATTTGTAAAATTTGAAAATCTGTCTTGATTATTTAAGGTTGCGTCTTGACCTGAGTTTGATAAAAATTGCACTCTATTAGCTCTAACAAAAACGCTTTGGTTATACTGACCATTTACGTTTTCTTGTCTAACGTTAATTGATCCTTCAATCGAAATTTGAGCACCTTTTTTAACATATTTACTCATATTTTCAGCAGTTTTTTCTCAAGCAAAACAAGGCACAAATTGTGTATACTGCTTACCACCTGAAAATTCGTTTACAGCTAAAGTAAAGGCAACAAATGCTCTATTATCCTTTGAAGTTCTTAGTTCAGGGTCCTTAGTTATTCTACCTATTAAATTTACAGAGTTCATAATTTCACCATCCTTAAGCTTTTTTTTCTTTAGTTGCTTTTGGTTTTGTTTCTTTTGTTGTTTCTTTTGTTGTTTCTTTTGTTGTTTCTTTTGTTGTTTTTGGTTTTGTTTCTTTTAATGTTTCTGCTTTTACAGAAGTTTCTTGTTTAACATTATCTGATACAGATTTTGGAGTGTCTTCCTTATTTTCTTTGAATTCTTTTTTTTCAAAATTGTCATCTCTTCTGTATTTTTTTTCATATGGGCGAGATTGTTTTCTTTCTTCTCTATATTTAGTCATGTCTGTTTTAGCATACTTTGTAGATTGAATATAGTTTTTTTCATTTTCTGTATTAATAACTAAATATCTGACTACATTTTTGTCAATTCTTGACACACGTTCAAATTCTGCAATATTTGAAGAATCTGTTTCTACGATCAAAACAATATAGTGTCCTTTTTTCTTTTTGTTTATTTCATATGCAAAATCTTTCAATCCTCAATTTTCAGATTCTAAAATTTTCCCTGAATTTGTAGTCAAAATATCGCTAAGTTTTTTTTCGACACTTTTAATGTCTGCAACATCTTTGTCTACGATATACATAATTTCGTATTTTCTTATCATAGTTTCTCCTTGTGGTCTATTGGCCTAAAAAAGGCAAGGAATTAATATAAAAATTAACTCGCTTTTTTATTATATAATAAATTGCAAATTTATAATTAAAAATAAAAAAAATGATTATTATATTTGTAATGTAAGTTTAATAATCATTTAACTAAATCTCTAAAATTTTTATTACCCTATTATATCTTTTTTAAAAGTAATTTTAATGTTGCTTATTTCTCCAGGTATTAGTTTAACATCTATGTTATCTATACCCTCTATTGCTTGAAGATCATCAACCCATTTGGTATTAATATTCTCATAAGCATTAATAATAATATCTTTTTTAAAACATTGAGGTGTTTGAGTTTGGAAAAAACTTTCTCTATTAACAGTTTTTATTTTATTATTATCATACATTTTTAAACTACTTGTAATATTTAATATCGGGACAACAACTTGATGCTTTTCTAATTCTTTACTTAACTTGTTTATTAAAGAACTCGAAACAAATGGTCTAGCTCCGTCATGGATCATAACATATTTTTGTGAGGCTTTTTTTAAACCAGCCATAACTGATTCAGGTCTTGTCTTTCCTCCATAAACTTTAATTATATTATCAGTATTTATTACATTAAAAATTTCATCATTTGAAACTAAAATTACTTCTTTAATACTTGGAACCTTTAAAAATTTTTCAATTGCTAAAGTTATTACAAAGTCACCATTAATATTTTCTAATAATTTATTTTCTTCTCCAAAACGTGAAGATGTTCCATTTGCTACAATGATTGCACTTATCATTTTACTCCTTAAAAAATTTTTATTTTGTTTGCATTGCAGTATTCTATAAATTCATTTGATCATATAGAAGAATGAACTTCTGCAATATGTTGTTTTTCTAAAATGATCATTGTTATTCTATTTATAAACAAACCTGCCGATAAAGTTAAGGGTAATTTATTAGATTTGATTAAAAAATTATAATTATTATTGTTTTTATAATTTTCTTTAAGTAATAAATTTTGCTCTCTTAAAACTTCCCTATCAACTTGATATGAAGCATATCCTATTGAAACTGCTTTTTCACATTCGCTATTATAAACATAAAGTTTTGAGAATGTTTTAAAATTAAAGACATCTTCTGAAAAACTGTTCATACTTTTATGATTTATAATTTTCTCAACATAATCTTTTAAAACAAAACTTCCGTTTTCTTTTGCAAATTTATTAATTCTTTCTTTAAAAGTTAATAATGGGTAAAGTTCCCTCAATTTTTTATAAGTTACAAATGTAAGTGTTTTAGAAAAATGTAAAGATTTTAAGATTTTATGATTTGAGCTTACTTTTTTATCTGTTTCATAAACTTGTTTATATATTTTAACTATAAAATCATCTAAATATTGGTGATCAAGTTCTTTAGCTAATATTTCAATACCTAATTCATCATAAATTAATGAACTTGTATTACCTAATTTTGCATCTCTATCTATTGTTGAAAATTTAGATATAATGCCTTTTTTGTGTTCTAGATGTTCAATTTTAGAAATTAAATTTCTTCTCCATTTATTATTTGCAATTATAATTTCTCCAAAACCTTTATAATCAATCACATCAAAATCGATTGGTCTTTTTGTTTGTTGAAAATCATCATTTAACCAATCTTTTTTGTTTGTAACTAAACCACCATCAACAGAAATTAGTTTTAGATCATTTTTTAGTCCAAAAAAAATGCTGTCTTTAATTTCTTCAATAGACGCTAAAGTTTCTTTAAAATTAAGTTTTGAGACATAACCCAAGACAATTCCATACTTCATTATTTACCTCTTGGTCTTAATTGAGGGAATAACAATACATCTTTTATTGATTCTGAGTTTGTTAACAACATAACCAATCTATCGATTCCTATTCCAATACCCGCTGTTGGTGGCATACCGTATTCTAAAGCTTCAATGAAGTCAATATCTAATTCTGATGCCTCTTCATCTCCTGCTTCTGCTTGTTTTATTTGGTCTAAGAATCTTTCATACTGATCAATTGGATTATTTAATTCAGCAAATGCATTTGCGTACTCTCTTTTATTTATAAATAATTCAAAACGATCAGTAAATCTATTATCATCTTTATTAAGTTTTGATAAAGGAGATATTTCTTTTGGATGCCCTATAACGAAAGTAGGTTCTATAATTTTATCTTCAACATACTGTTCAAAAAATAAATTTATTATATGTCCTACAGAAAAATGATATTTTTCATATTTAACATTATGTTCTTTTGCTAATTTAGTGGCCTCTTCATATGACATATGTTTTCAAAAATCTACCCCACAAACTTCTTTTATTGCATCAACCATGTGTCATCTTTTAAAAGGTTTTGAAAAATCAAATTCTATACCTGAGTATGATACTTTAGTTGTTTCATTTACTTTTAAAGCACATGTTCTAAAAATTTCTTCACACAAAGACATTAAAAAATTCATTTCTTTATAAGCAACATATATTTCTATTGATGTAAACTCAGGGTTATGCCTTGTACTCATTCCTTCATTTCTAAAAAGTCTTCCAATTTCATAAACGCCCTCAAAACCACCAACTATACATCTTTTTAAATGAAGCTCAGTTGCGATACGTAAATAAAAATTCGTATCTAAAGCATTGTAGTGAGTTACAAAAGGTTTTGCATCTCCACCTGCTTTTTTTAAATGTAATATTGGTGTTTCCACTTCCATGTAACCTTTTTCATCCAAAACACTTTGGATTGTTCTAATAATTTTATTTCTGCTTTGGAAAACTTTTTTTGTTTCTGGGTTAACAATTAAATCAACATATCTACGGCGATATTTTTCTTCAATATCTGATATACCAGCATGTTTATCTGGTAATGGTTTAAGCGCTTTTGTTAATAGTTTGTATTCTTTAACTCTTATTGTTAATTCTCCGTGATCTGTTTTCATCATTATCCCTTTAACACCAATAATGTCACCCAAATCAATATCTTTGAAATAGGAGAAATCCTCAGTCCCCACTTCATCTTCTCTAATGTAAAGTTGAATAGTAGCTTCTTGATCTTGAATATTTGCAAATATTGCTTTTTTACCTGCTTCACGAAATAGTCTTACCCTACCTGCTGTTGTAACTTCGTTACCCACACTAATTTTTGATAAATCTTCTTTAGAGAATCCATCAAATTGTTCTATTAAATGATTAAGTGTATGACTTCTTTCATAACTATTTTCAACATATGGGTCTCTTCCGTTTTTAACAAGATCTTCTAATTTTTGTCTTCTAACAAGTTCTTGTTCAGTAAAGCTTCTATCTTGATTATTTTTCATTTTATAATCCTTTCTTAATATAATTCTAAAACACTTTCTAAATCTTGGAAATTGTTTATATAAACTGCTTTTTGTTGCATTTCTTTATAGTTGTCGCTTTTATTATACGCTTTTATATATCAAACGAGTTGCTTACGCATTTCTTTGATTGCATGTTCTTCACCCAACTCTGATATTAGAAGTTGAGCATGCTTTTTGATTGTGTTTTTTCATTCTTCTAAACTAGGTTTGCCTAGTTCTTTTTCATTATCTAAATAGTATTTTATTTCTTTAAAAATTCATGGATTGCCTTGTGCTGCTCTTGAAATCATAATGGCATCACAACCTGTTTCTTCAAACATTTGTTTTGCACTCTTGCCATCAATAACATCACCGTTACCTATAACAGGTATTTTAACGGATTCTTTAACTTTTTTTATTCAATTTCAATCTGCTTTACCTTTATAAAATTGATTTCTTGTTCTAGCGTGTACAGCAATTGCTGATGCTCCGTTTTTTTCTGCAATCTTTGCTAATTCAACAACATTCTTATTTTCTTCGTCTCATCCAATTCTCATTTTAACAGTAACGGGTTTAGTTGTACTTTCAACAACTGCTTTAATAACCTCTCCAACTCTTTCTGGGTACTTTAATAAATTTGCACCTGCTTGGCTTCTCATAGCTACCTTAGGAGCAGGACAACCCATATTTATATCAATTATGTCACAATCAGAATTTAGGTCTACTATTTTTGTTCCTTTTACAAAAGAATTGACATCATATCCAAAAATTTGAAGTGATGTCGGTTTTTCATTTTCTGAAACGTATATCATTTTTTTTGTTTTTTGATTGTTATGTACTAACCCTTCCATGCTAACCATTTCTGCATATACAAGTGAAGCACCTTTTTCTCTACAGATAGTTCTAAATGCACTATTTGTAGTTCCTGCCATCGGTCCTAAAAATAAATTTCCGTTAATATTTATATTTTTTATTTTCATTATCCAATAAGCTTACCGTTTAAGTACATAAAATTATTAATCTCTGTAAATTTTAAGTATATTTTCTTATAAAACTTTTCGAAAAACTCTTGCAAATGAGAGGCCACAACCTCTTGCTTTAAAGGTCTCCCTAGTCATTCTACTGAAACATATAATACATTAATGTTATTATCATTAGTAATTAAGTTAATATGTTCGTAAATAAATACAAAATTTTCAACCTTTGCATTTACCAAAAGTGCTAACTCACCTATTTTTTTGTGATACTCTTTTACTTTGTCTAAATTATCACCTTTAAATGTGAATACTGGCATAGTTACCTCCATATCATAATTTAATTATATACTTTTTATTTACAAATAAAAAAGTACCTCTAAGTACTTTTAAGATCAATCAATATCTGATGGTTTTTTTGGATTAGAGTTATTTTTAATATTGTCAATCAAACCATTTTTCACATGTATTACAGTATCCCCAATTTCACTAATATTTGGGTTATGAGTGACAATGATTATTGTAGTTTTATATTTGTTTTTTATATCAACAAGTATTTCTAAAACTCTCCTACCCATTTCTTCATCAAGAGCACCTGTCGGTTCATCACCAAATAATATTTCTGGGTTTTTTGCAAGTGCTCTAGCAATCGAAACCCTTTGTTGTTGTCCACCTGACATTTGGTGTGGGTATTTATTCATTTGGTCTTCCATACCAATTGTTTTAAAAATATCTGTTAAAGACATTTTATTTTCTTTGCTTTTACTTAAATTTTCACCAACTTCAGCATTTTCCTTAGCTGTTAGATTTGAAAGTAAGTTATATTGTTGAAATATGAATCCAACGTTTTCTCTTCTAAACTTTGTCAAATGTGAGTCTTTTAATAAAGATAAATTGTTACCAAGAACAAAAACATCACCTTCACTTGTTTTGTCTAAACCAGAAATTGTATTTAATAAAGTAGTTTTACCAGAACCTGAAGGTCCTAAAATAACGATAAATTTACCTTTTTCAATTTTAAGATCAACACCTCTAAGAACTGGTGTTAATACATCACCTGTTTGATATCATTTTTTTACATCAAATAATTCAATAACGTACTTATCTGTATCAGGTTTATTTCCTGTTGTTGAAATAACTTCCCCGTTTAATATTTTTTTAGAAAATTTAGATGTTTGTTGTTTTTGAAACCTAACTTTTTGCTTCAATTGCTTGAATTCGTCACTTTCACTAAAAGAAGGTTTATCAATAATTAAAAACTCATTTTGTTTTATATTATTTCTTTCTTTAATATTGCTATCTTTGTTTTCCATATTATTCTCCCTAATAGAATTTTTAAGTACACTAGAATTATTTTAACACATTATTATAATAAAGACGAAATTTCACTTGGTTTAATATTGTATTGCTTAGTACAAAAATCACAAACTACCTCAATAACTTCACCATCATTAACAGCTTTTTCTAATTCTTCTTTTTTTAACAATTTCAATGAGCTCATAACTTTTTCAATTGAACAAGTACACTCAAACTTAATTTTTTGTGTATCTAAAATTTTTGCATCTTCACATATGTCTTTAATTAAAGCTTCGTAATTTGTAGTTTTCTCTAAAGTTTCAATTAAATAATTTAATGTCCCAATTTTCTCTTCTATGAAATCAATATCTTCATCTTTGAAATCTGGTAATAGTTGTATCATAATACCACATGCTTTTTTTACTTTCCCGTTTTCAAATTTAACACTTGAAGTAATTAGAGATTTTACTTGATCACTTTTTTGCAAGTAAAACATAAAATCCATATTTATTTCACCCGATACAATTTCAATTCTAGATGTGTAGGGCTCTGGTATTTTTTTATCATATCTTGATATTTGTAAAAACCCATTTTTACCAACGGCTCTAGCAAGATCGCTATCATTTGTTTCTTCATCTTTTGTAATTTCTACATTTCTGTTTTGAACATAACCTCTTATTTTGTTGTTATCAAATTCCGCAATTATTGATCCAAGTAATCCCATACCATTAATATTAGTAATAACTTTTGAACCGTCTTTTATTGAAAGACTAACTAATCCTGTATCAATAATTGATCTCCCTAGCGCTTCTGTTGCAATTTCATTTAATTTTTGAAGTGATTTTATTTCATTAAGACTTTCTGTAATATCCACAATTGATATTTTGACATTTTTAACATTGCTAATAGCTCTAACTTGTAAATCCATAGTATCTCCTTTTTTTTAAAAAAAAATAGCTCGTATATTGCTATTTTTTCTCATCATCATCTGGTTCAAATTCTAAAATTTCCCCAGCATTTTTTTTCTTTTCTTCTTTTTCCATTCTTTCTTTTTCTTTAATTACTTCTTCTGGTAATTTATTATATTTATTAATATATTCTATTTGTTCTGCTGTAATTGTTTCAAGAACCCTTAATGATTCAGCAATCAATTCAAGTAATGGAAGGTTTTTACTTATAATACCATGAGCTGTTTTGTAGCAGTTCTCTAATATTGTATTTATTTCATTATCAATTTTGAATGCAACTTCATCAGAATAAACCCCTTTTGTTTGACCATATGATTCTTCTTGCATAGTTAAGTATTTTGTTAACCCAAGTGAAGACATTCCGAATTGTGTAACCATTCTTCTAGCGATGTTAGTTGCTTTATCTAAGTCATCATGTGCACCTGTTGTAATTTTATTTTTCCCAAATATTATTTCTTCAGATGCTCTTCCTCCAAGATAACCAGCTATTGATGAATAAAGATCTTCCTTAGATGAGAAATTCGATTCATCTTTTGGTGTCATTATTGTATATCCACCAGCATTACCCCTTGGTATAATAGTAACTTTTTGTACTTTAGATGCAGAATCAAGTTTAAGACCTATCAACGCATGTCCGGCTTCATGATATGAAACAACTTTCTTATCCTGAACTGTCATTGCTCTTGATTTTTTAGCTGGTCCTCCAACAACTCTATCAATAGCTTCGTCAATATCGTTTAAAGTTATCATTTTGCGTTTATTTCTAACAACTAATATTGCAGACTCATTTAAAACGTTTTCAAGTTGTGCCCCTGAAAAACCTGGTGTTCTTTCCGCCACCCTTTTTCAGTCAATTTCTGGTGAAACAGATTTATTTCTTGCATGTAATTTTAAAATTGCTTCTCTTTCCCTAATATCTGGAAGTGATATTTGAATAGTTCTGTCAAATCTTCCTGGTCTCAATAGAGCAGGATCTAGAACATCAACTCTGTTGGTTGCAGCCATTACTATTACACCTGAGTTTGAACCAAACCCATCCATTTCAACTAGAAGTTGGTTTAATGTTTGTTCATTAGTTGCAGAACCCATTGCAGTGTTTCTTTTTCTACCGACTGCATCAATTTCATCAATGAAAATAATACAAGGTGCTGCTTTTTTAGCATCTCCAAATAAGTCACGGACCCTACTTGCCCCAAGTCCTACAAACATTTCTTCAAATTCTGACCCTGCCATTGTAAAGAATGCGACATTTGCTTCACCAGCAACTGCTTTTGCAAGTAATGTTTTACCAGTCCCTGGCGGACCTTCCATAAGAACACCTTTAGGAACCCTTGCACCCATCATTGCATACTTGTTTGGATTTTTTAGATAGTCGACAAGTTCAACTAATTCTGTTTTTTCTTCATTTATACCAGCAACATCTGAGAATTTGACATCTGATTTAATTTGTCTTGGTCTTTGTGACTTTCCACCAAGTATTCCGCCACCCATTCCACCTTTTGCCATTGAACTAAATATTCAAATATAGAATAGTATCATAATTAATATAGGCAAGGTACTTTGGATTATTGCCCAAATTGGTGATTGTAACTCTTGGTTGGTAACAATGTTTCTTACAAAATCTCTAAAAATTGGATCATTTAATAAATAATCATATTGTTGATTATTTATACCAACCGTAAATTTGTGAATTGTACCATCTTTTTGATAAGTTCCAGATATAACATGTACGCCATTTATAATTTTTTCTTCCAAGCTGTTTTGATTAATAGAGTTTTGTCTCATAAGAGATTCAAATTGCTCATATGTTAACTTTTCAGCAGCTCCAGCTATAAACATCCATATTGCAAAAGCAAGCAAGATAATTAGAAGTATTGAAAAAAGTATAATGTATAAAGTTTTCTTGTTTTTCATTAAAACACCGCTTTTTCTAAATCGTTATAATTCTATCATAGTTTATTTAAAATTATTCCATTAACTGGGTCAAACACCAATATAGTCTTAAACCTATTATAATAGCTATATTTTTTATTCATATAGAATTTTTTTAACCTTACCTTATTATAATACAGTTTTGATTGTCATTTTAACCAATTATTTGTATATATTAAATTTTTAGAATTAAAATTTGGTCCATTATAAAATGAAGGTTTTTCTTTGCTTTCAAATAAAAAAAGTTCTTCTTCATTCACAATAAATAATTTATTATAGTCTTTTAAAATTATTTTATTTTTTATTTTTATATTTAAATAGCTTTTTTTTGTTTGCAATTGTTTTTCTAGTTCTTTTATAAAAGATTTTTTAGTATTTATTAAAAGCCCGATTAGCCCTTTTTTTAAAAAATACATATATAAAAACCTTAGTTTGTAATCAATTTCTTTACTATTCAACCATTTTAAATCAATATATTCTTCTTTTTGTAAGTTAATTTTTTTAACTATGTCTATTTCTTGTTTTTTTAGCTTTTTATTTATATTAACCATCTCTTTTTTTAAAAGATCAATTTTGTGTGGAGTTAGTTGGTTTCTAATTTGATTTCTTTTATATTTAAGATCAAAATTAGTTTTATCAATTGCATACTCAATATTATTTTTATTAAGATATTTTAAAATATTTTCTTTTTTATAATTTATAATTGGTCTTATTATTTTACAACCTTCTACGTATGTTTTATGTTTTATACCATAAAAATTAAGAGTTGTTTTTTTGTCTAATTGCATTAAATATGTTTCAACATCATCGTTTAAGTTGTGAGCAATAAGAACTGAATCCAAATTTTCTTTTTTAATAATTGAGCTAAATATTTTATATCTTTCTTTTCTTGCTCAAGCTTCAAAATTTTTATAATCTTTTTTATAAAAAATATTTTCAACATATAATTTAATTTTGTATTTTTTACATATATTTTCCACAACTTTTTGGTCAACAATAGATTCTTCTCTGTAATTATGATTTACATGGCAGACGACCAAGTTTTTATACTTTTTTTTGACTAATAGTTGCAATAAAAAGATGCTATCCGGCCCACCTGATACCGCTACTAAATATTTTCCTTTTTTACTTAAATTCATTTTAATCCTTAAATAATTCTAAAGTTTCTTGAGTGTAACTACCATCATCATTGTGTATGTACAATGGTTGTAGTATCTTGCAACCTTTGTTTTTTGAAAGTTTTGCTTCTATTAATATTTTTTTACAATCTGTATTTTTTTTCTTTGAAGAAACAAATTGTATTCTTTTAATAGAAAAACCCGCTTTATTCAAACTTACAATAATTTCTTCAAATCTATCTGCAACATGTACAAAAACTAATCTGCCATTGTTATTTAACAAGACTTTAGAACAATATAACATATTTTCTAAATCAAGTTTTTTTTCATGTCTTGCTATTGTTAACTCTGATATTTCATTAAGTTTTGACTCATCATTTAGTTTAAAGAACGGCGGATTACAATAAACAAGATCAAATTTGTTATTTTTATCTTTAATATAATGAGAAATATCTTCATTTATAATTGAAATCTGGCTTTGTAAATTATTTAAGTATACATTTTTTATTGCAATTTCAGATGCTTTTTTTTGTATTTCAACTCCATATATATTTGCTTTTGTATATCTTGACAATATAAGTGGTATTACAGCATTGTTAGTCCCTATATCTACTATATTTTTAACTTTATTATTTATTTTTAAAAACCTCGCAATAATTACAGAATCTATACAGAAATTAAACATATTTTTTTCTTGTCATATACTTAAATCTTTATAATTAAGTAGTTTATTTTTAATTAACATTCAATCTCCCTCATAAAATCAATTAATAAATTTTCAATAGACAAATTAAAATAGTTTTGTTTCTTAACCTCATTTAGACATAACAATATTGATTCAGCAAGTTTTAAGTTTATAACCATAAACTTTTGAAAATTTGCTTCGAGTGAGTTTACTATTTCTTCTTTTTTTTCTTTTTTCAAGTTTATAAAATAATCAAATAATTTTATTTTATTTTTTTCTATATAAAATTTAGATAAATCATCTTTTATATTAATATCTAAATCTTCTGGTTGCACTTTATAAATTAAGCACCTAGATTTTATTGTGTCTAATATTTTGACGATATCTTTAACCAATATAACACAATAAGTATTTTTTGGTGGTTCTTCTAAAAACTTTAGCAAAGTATTTGAAGATGTTTCCTTTAAAAAATCACCATTCTTTATAATGTAGATTTTTGAAATATTATTTTCAAAAGAACTACGAGAATATTTATAAATTATTTTTTTAATATCATCTTTAGAAATGGTAGAACCTTCACCACTTATTGTTTCGGAATTTAAATTATTTTTTGAAATAATTTTTTTGCACCAATTACAATCGTCAAAAATTGGTGAGTGGTTTTCACAAAATAAAACTCTTTCGAATTCTAAAGCACATCAATCTAAAACATTTTGATCACTTGAATTAATAATTATTGCATGATGCATATTATTTTTAGAAATAGCGTTTGAACAAAAATAAATGAAATCTTTTTTATTCATCTTTTTTTAATCTTTTATTAAGAGCATCATTAATTAAGAAATCAACTTGTTGCAAAACTTCGTTTATAGGTTTTCTAGAATCAACAACTTTGATTCTATCTGTATTTTCTGATACTAGAATTTGATAACCCTCATATACAGCCTCATGAAACACTGAATCTTCACTTTCGAGTCTATCGGGTTTTCTTTTTCTTTTAACCAGCCTTATATGAGCTTCTTTTGGTGTAATGTCAAAAAAAATTGTTAAGTCTGGTTTTGTTGATCCTAGAACTATATTTTGTACTTCATCAATTTCTGCCATTCCAACATTTCTTGCATATCCTTGGTAAGCAGAAGTTGAGTCCATAAATCTATCACATATTACAATTGTTCCAGCTTTAAGTGTTGGTATAACAACTTTATCCAAGTGTTGTTTTCTTGCAGCAATATATAACAATGTTTCTGTTCATGGTGTTATTATGTTTTTTTTATCTAATATCATTTGTCTTATGTCTTCAGCAAAAAGTTCCCCCCCTGGTTCTCTAGTTAAAAGAACTTTAAAACCTCTTTGGGATAAATTATCTTTTATCATTTTTGATATGGTTGTTTTCCCTGATCCATCGATACCTTCTAAAGAAATAAAGAGCATATAATTCACCTATATTATTTTTTAATAATCCTTCTGTTTTCAATTGCATTTATCAAAGTTTCTTCATCTATATAATCTAAAGAACCACCGAAAGGAATCCCTCTTGCTAATCTTGAAATCTTTTTACAATTTTCTTTTATTACATTGATTATATAATTTGCAGTTACTTCGCCATTAAAAGTTAAATTTGTGGCTAATATTATTTCCATATCTTTACTAATTCTAGCAAATAATTTTGGTAATTGTATTAATTCTGGTGATATATTTTTATTTAAATTAATCTCCCCATTCAAAACATGAACCATTCCTCTAAAATCACTTTTTAAAATTTTGTTAGCTTCTTTTTTTGAAGTGACAACACAAATTTGATCTTTGTTTCTAGTTTCATTATCACAAAAACTACACTTTTTATTTATTGTATAGAAATTGCATATTGGACAATTATCAAAATTTTCATCAATAGTTTTTAAAACATCTTTTATAATATTTAGTTTTTCTTTTGACTCAATTATATCAATTAAAATTTTTTCAGCTGTCTTAGAAGTGATGCCCTCAACTTTTTTTAATTTTTCAATAACTTCATCCATTTAAATTTATTCCTCCACTTCAATTTCAAAATCTACAAAACTCTCTTTAACTTCATTTAAATAAATTTCATTTGTTGAATCATTATCTTTTGTTTGATTTTCCCATAGAGAGTTAAAATCATTTTTATAATATTTCGGTAAGTTATTTTTATCTTTTAAGTTTGAAAATTCATTTTTAATAAAATTTCATTGTGACTTATCAATTACAAAAATAAAATCCAGGTCTAGGAACTTTAATATTTTTTCTTTAAATCTTTTATCTCTTAATTTATTGTTTGCTCAATTTGATTGAGATTTTGTCTCTGATATCATCACAGAACATCTTTCACTTGAAGCAACCACTTTAACTTTATAGAATGGAATAATAATATTTAAGATTTCGTTTTTTATGTTCATTATTTCAAATAATGAGTTAAGTTTTTTTTCAACAAATATTCTTTTATCTTTTTTGGCACCTACAAGTTCATTGATAACGTCTTTGTTATTGAAAAATATATCTTTTTTTAAAAATTGTTTTTCACTATTCATGAGTTTTATTTGAAATTCTTCTTTTTCAATATCGGTTATCAGTTGCTCTTTTAATGGTTTTTCACTTTTCATTTTTTCATTTTTAACTTCGAGATTTTCCTTTTTCACTTCTGATTTAGATAAATTATTTTCAACAATATTTTCTTTTTTACTATTTTTATTATTAATAAACATGCTATTGTATTCGTTTTCTAAACTTATAAGTTTTTTATTAATAGATTTTAGTATTCCTAAAATTACTACATATAGACCCATATTTGAAGTTTTACTTTTTGAATACGCTTCTACTAAGTTATCTGTAATTAATAAAACTCTTTTTATATCTACACTTTCAAATCAAATGCAATCATCTTCATTTAATATTGTCATCAACTCTTTATTTGAACATATTTTATATTCAATAACTTCTTTTAAGATTTCAACTATTCCTATAATAAATAATGAAAAATCAAGGCCTTTTTTGTTAAACTCTTCTAACTTCGGAATTATTAATTCTGGTTTATTATTTATGATATTTTTGATAATTTCAATTTTTTCTTTTTTTGATGATATGTAAAATAGTTTTTTTAAAATATCAATATTTATGACTCCATCAGATATCGCAATACATTGATCTAAATAATTTAAGGCATCTCTCAAGGACCCTTCTGTTATATAAAAAATTTCATTTAAAGTTTCTTTATCAATTTCATAGCCTTCTTTTTTTGCTACTTCTTTGATTTTTTCTGTTAATGTATTTTGTTCAATTTTTTTAAAGTTAAATATTTGACACCTAGATATAATTGTAGAAGGTATCTTATTTTGTTCTGTGGTTGCTAAAATGAATATTACATACTTTGGCGGCTCTTCTAAAGTTTTTAACAATGCATTGAATGCAGAGTTTGATAACATATGAACTTCATCAATTATATAAACTTTATATTTTGATAAAGTTGGCATTGTTGATACATTTGATTTTATACTTCTAATTTCATCTACTCCATTATTTGATGCAGCATCGATTTCAAAAATATCAGGGTGAGAATCCTTATCAAATTCAAAACAGCTTTTACACTCATTACATGTTTTATACTCTGTTTCAGATATATTTTCACATTGCATTGATTTTGCAAATAACCTTGCAAGAGAAGTTTTACCTGTACCTCTTTGACCTGAAAATATCATCGCATGAGAAAAAGAATTTGATTTTAATTGGTTTATTAAAATTTTTTTGATTACATCATGTCCCACTAGCTCTTCAAAATTTTTTGGTCTGTACTTTCTATATAAAGCTTTTTTTTGTTCCATTTTAACCTAACCCCTTAATTTTTTAAAAAATTTTTTAAGTTCTTGCTTGAAGAATTCCTCTTGATTTTTATTATATACTTTATGAAAAGTAATGGTTGATTTTATTCTTGAATAGTCACACTTCTCATTTTCTAATCAATAATAGACTTTTTTTATGTTTGAATGTTCTAATGTTGCTATACACATTATACAAGGCTTCAAATTAACATACATAGTATATTCACTTAAATTTTTTGATTTTGTTTTTTTGAATGCTTTATTAATAGTTATAATTTCAGCATGATTATTAAAAATATACTTTTTTTGACGAGTATTGTAACCCTTAAACTTAATTATTCTATCTTTAATTATCACAGCTGCTATTGGCACATCTTTTGATTTATTACATTTTTTTATTAACTTTTGCAAATTTTCGAAAATTATATCTTTTTCCATTAATACCTCAAAACATAAAAAAAGTCACTGTACAAGGCACTAGATTCTTATGGCTGCTACCTTCCGGTCCTGACCAAGTTCGAACGTCACCCTTACAATGACAAGTATATAATATCACAAATTTAATAAATTTAAATATATTGTTAAATTCATAATGTTTCACGTGAAACAAATAAAAAATGTTTCACGTGAAACATTTTTTATTTGTTAAATTTTATAGAAACTGACGTTAGTGCTTCACCGTCGTTAACATCAAAACCTATTACACCTGAGCTGTTTCTTGATTGGAGATTAATTTCGCTTGCTAAAATTCTAATAGTTCTTCCTTCTGAAGAAATCATTATGATTTCGTCTGTATCTCTAATTGAAAATATGTACTTTAATTTACCGGTTTTATCATTTAATTTCATCCCTAAAACACCTTTAGATCCTCTACTTAAAAGATTGTATTCGTCAATTAATGTTTTTTTCAAAATACCTTTATCAGATATGGTTACAACCATTGTATTCTTAATTGTTGAACAAGCAGATATAGTTTTGTCTCCTTTATCTAACTTAATAGCAATTACACCTTTTGAACTTCTAGACATTGTTCTAAATTTATTTTCTTCAAGTTTTAGAACTTTGCCTTTTTTAGAAGCTACCATTATGTTTTCATTATCTTTTGTTGGTACAACCGATATTAATTTATCATCTTTATCCAGTATAATTGCAATTTTACCGAAATTGTTAACTCTTTCAAACTCTTTAATCGGAACTCTTTTAGCTATACCTTTTTCAGTGATTAAAAATAAGTTTTTGCTTTTATTTTGTTTATAGCAAAGTATAGAAGTAATTTTCTCTTCATGACTAATACCAATGTAATTTATAACAGGTATACCTCTAGAAGACTTTGAAAATAAATCAATTTTGTATGCTTTAATTTTATAAACTTTTCCAATATTTGTGAAAAATAATATTTCATCTTTTGTTTTACCTATTGTAGATAATGTAATTTCATCATTAGCAACTGCATTTAAAGTGGTTCCTTTACCACCTCTTTTTTGAGTCTTGATTTCTTCGATTTTAATTCTTCTTACATATCCTTCATTTGATAAAGTTAATAAAAACTGTTCATCTTGAATTAATTCTTCTTCTTCAATTTGAGTTAATTCTTCTTGAATTATTTTTGTTCTTCTTTCATCACCGTATTTATTTTTAATTTCAGTTAATTGGTTAATTAAAATTTTTTCTTGAAGATCTTTAAATTCAAGAATTTCAGTTAAATAAGCAATTCTTTTTTCAATTTCTAATATTTCATTTACAATTTTCTCATGTTCTAAAGATACTAATCTTTGCAATCTCATATCTAAAATTGCCTTTATTTGTTTATCATCAAACCCAAATTTATTTAATAAATTATTCGATGCTTCTTGGGTTGTTTTAGAGTCTTTTATAATTTTTATAACTTCTTCAATATTATCAATTGTAATTTTTAGAGCTTTTAAAATATGCAATTTTTCATTTAGTTTATTTTTTTCATATATACTTCTTTTTACAATTGTTAGAATTTGGTGATTTATATATAGTTTAATAATATCTTTTATATTCAAAACTTCTGGCTTACCGTTATTTAATGCAAGCATATTAATAGCAAAATTATATTGTAAGTTTGTATATTTATATAGTTTTTTTATTATAAGTTGTACATTTGAATTTTTTTGGAGATCAAGAACGATACGAATACCTTCATAGTTAGATTCATCTCTTATATCATGTATTCCACTTATTACTTTATTTTTATGAAGTTCTGCAATTTTTTCAACAATTCTTAGTTTGTTTGTTTGATACGGTATTTCAGTTATTACAATTCTTTGTCTTTTTTCTGTATCTTCTGTTAAAATTTTAGCTCTAAGTGTAACACTACCTTTACCAGTTTTGTAACCTTCAATCATACTATTACCATTAGTCATTAACGCACCCATTGGAAAATCAGGTCCTTTAATGAATTTTAAAATTTCATCAATAGTTATCTCTTTATTATTGATTGTTTCTATAATTGCTTCAATTACCTCTTTTAAATTATGAGGGGGAATATTTGTAGCCATACCGACAGCAATTCCAGTAGCTCCATTTACAAGTAGGTTTGGGAAGTAACCTGTTAAATAAACTGGTTCTTTTTCTAGAGCATCGTAATTATCAACAAATGGAACGGTATCCATATCAATATCTTTTAATAATAGAGAAGATATTTTTGATAATCTTGCCTCAGTATAACGCATTGCAGCAGCACCATCTCCATCAATTGAACCAAAGTTTCCATGTCCTTCAACTAAAGGATATCTATAAGAGAAATCTTGTGCCATCCTCACCATCGCTTCGTAAACTGATGAGTCTCCGTGAGGGTGATATTTACCAATTACTTCACCAACAATACGTGCTGATTTTTTATGTGGAGTATCTGAAAATATTTTAAGTTCATTCATAGCAAAAACTATTCTTCTTTGAACTGGTTTAAGTCCATCTCTAAGATCAGGAAGTGCTCTACTAACAATAACGCTCATAGAGTATTCTAAAAAATCTTTTTCTACCTCACTTTTGATATCAACTTCTAATACTTTACTGTTAATTGTTATATCTTTTTCCATTTAATAAATACCTTCGATCTAAATATCAATATTTTTTACAAACTTAGCATTTTGAATTATAAATTTTTTTCTTTCTTCAACATTATCGCCCATTAAATTTGAAAATACTTCATTAGCTAAAAATGCGTCATCTGCTGTCACTTTTAACATAGTTCTTCTTTCTGGGTCCATTGTTGTTTCTCAAAGTTGGATCGGGTCCATTTCACCAAGTCCTTTATATCTTTGAATATTATATTTTGTTCCTTCATATGTATCTTTCTTAAAAATCTCAAGTTCAGAATCACTATATGCATAATTCACGTTTTTTGAATTTCAAATTTTATAAAGTGGTGGTTGCGCAATAAAAATGTTTCCATTTAAAACAAGGTCTTTCATGTATCTATAAAAAAATGTTAGAAGTAAAATTTTGATGTGTGCACCATCAACATCAGCATCTGTCATAATAATTATTTTTCCATATCTCAATTTTTTAATATCTAAATCTTTCTTAACATCTGTACCAACAGCAGCAATAATTGATTGTATTTCTGTATTTTCAAATACTCTATCTTGTTTTACTTTTTCAACATTTAAAACTTTACCCTTTAAAGACAAAATAGCTTGATTTTTTCTATTTCTTCCTAGTTTTGCACTTCCTCCGGCAGAATCTCCTTCGACTAAATATAATTCTGATTCTTCAACACTTTTAGACTCGCAATCTGCAAGTTTACCAGGTAATGAAAAATTATTAATAGAGGATTTTCTTTTTGTATCTTCTCTTGCTTTTTGAGCTGCTTTTCTAGCTTTTTGAGATAGAGTAATTTTACTTAAAATGTTATTTGCATCTTCTGGGTTTTTTAATAAATACTCTTCAAATGATTCTAAGACAGCATTATAAACACTATCTTTAGCATCGTTGTTTGAAAGTTTTGTTTTTGTTTGACCTTCGTATAATGGATCTTTATGTCTTATAGAAACTACAGCAACAATCCCTTCTTTAACATCTTCTCATATATATTTATTACCATTATTTTGTTTTAAATTATCAACATATAAGTGTATAGATTTTAGAAGGGCGTTCTTGAACCCATCTTCATGTGAACCGCCTTCAGAAGTGAAAATGTTATTACAAAATGAATAAAGATCATCATCATAGTTTTCGTTGTATTGAACAGCTACTTCTACATCTATGTCATTTACTTTTTTATTAACATAAAATATTTTATTGTTTATTTTTTCTTTGCCATTATTAATTTCTTTAACATAGTCTTTTATTCCATCGTTAAAAACAAAACTAATTTCATTGTCATTTCTTTCGTCAAAAAGATTTAGTTTTAACCCTTTATTAAGGAATGCAAGTTGTTTTATTTTGTTTTTTATTAAATTAAAATCAAATTCGACAGTATCTTTAAAAATTTTCTCATCTGGTTTAAAACATATTATAGTTCCATCAACATCTGTTTTACCTACTTTTTCTAGTTCAGTTGATTTTGTACCACCTTCTAGAAATTTTTGTTTATATATTATTCCATCTCTCATAACATAGGCTATTACATATTTTGATAAAGCGTTAACAACTGATGCTCCAACCCCATGTAAACCACCTGAAACTTTATAAGTAGATTCATCAAATTTACCACCTGCATGAAGCACAGTAAAAATAGTTTCTAGAGTTGTTTTATTTGTTTTTGGGTGAATATCAATTGGTATACCTCTACCATTATCTTTAACAATAACTTCACCATTATTTGTTATAACAATAGTTATTTCATTACAATAACTAGCAAGAGCTTCATCGACAGAATTATCTATAATTTCTCAAACTAAGTGATGTAAACCATTTTTGTTTGTATTTCCAATGTACATACCTGGTCTTTTTCTAACAGCTTCAAGACCTTCCAGGATTTGTATTTGTTCTGCATTATAATTATTCTTCATAGGAAACCTTTTTCTACCTACTAATTATAACATTTTATAGTGCTTTTTTATTGATTGATAAAAGACTTAGTTTGAAAACATTGGTAATATAATTTGACTTAAACTATCATCTTCAGTAGAAGATATAACTATTGGTTTTTTTGCATCGATAAGATTTATTTCAATCATCTTGGTTTCAAAAGTTCTTAATGACTCTATTAAGTATTTTGAGTTAAATGATATATTTTGATCATCAATTCCTTTTAACTCAAAGTCATCAAATTCTTCTTCAAAACTTCCTACTTGGTGAATGCTTGATTTAATAAATATTTTTTCATTTTCTAAAACTAAATTAACAACTGGTATTGAATTATCATCATTTGGTAAATCTGCTCTAGATATTAGTTTAAAGAACTTTTTATTATCAACGAATATAGTTGTATTAAAATCTGTAGGAAAAACAGCATTAACATCAGGAAATTGACCTTCTAAAACTGTAGTTTGAAAAATTGTATTATTAATAAATATACATGTATAACTATCCATAATTGATATTTTACATTCTCCAACATCAGGAAGTAATTTAATAATTTCTAAGACACTTCTATAAGGAATGTTTGTTTCAAATTTGCCTTCAAGTTGTGGGGATCAATAATTAATTCTTTTTCTAGAAACTCTATATCCATCAGTACCAATAATATAAAAAATACCGTTTTTTAATGAAAAGTTTAACCCAGACAAAACTATTTTCTGTTTTCATTCATTTACAGAAATAATAGTTTGATTTAATGCTTTTTTTAGATCGTTACAATTTACAGTAATATTGTCACCGTTTTCTCTAAAAGCAATTAAAGGGTAATCATTATAATCTAATATATTAAGAGAGAATTCTAATTTTTTTCCTGACAAAACTACTATATTATTTTCAACACAAGAAATATTAACAATTTCATCATCCATTTTTTTTAATATCTCTAAAAAATATTTACCTCTTATTAAAATGTTACCAGCTTGTTTTATGTTCAAATTCATCTCATTTAATTTAATAGTAGTTTTTATTGAAATAATTGTATTAGTAGAAATTAAAACTAAATTATCAACAGAAACATCAAAACAAATACCAGTAATACTAGGAGAAGGAGATTTTAAATCAATTATTCTATTACACTTGTTAATCTCTTCAATTAACGAAAGTCTATCTATACTAAAAAACATAATTCCTCCTTATTAATATATTATTAAATTATTATTATTATATCCTTAATATGTGGATAAGTATCTCATGATTAGTAAATATGCAAGTATATAGAAATAGTTTACGACACGATATCTTTTTTTATTTTCTTTAAAGTGTTTTTAAACATCTTGTCTTCCTTCAAAAATTTATTTATTTTGTTAAAAGCATTAAGAACAGTTGTGTGGTCTTTACCACCAAAAGCAAGCCCTATTTCAGAGTAGTTCTTTTTAAGTATTTCGCCTGTAAGATACATTGCAACATGCCTAGCTTTTACAACATTTTGCACTCTTAATCCGCTGTCAATAGATTTTATACTTACTCCATAGTTTTGTGCAACTACGTCTTTGATTTTTTGAACTGTTATTTCACCACCAGGAGCGAATGAGTAGTCTTCTAAAATTTTTGAGATCATATCAATGTTTATAACATCTGATTGTAACTGTTTGCTTTGGATAAAATAAAACTCTATTTTATTTATTATTCCTTCAATTTTTCTTACGTCTGTACCAAAAAATGAAGAAATATATTTTTTGCTTTCCTGTGTAAGGTTTAGGTTGGCAAGTTTACATTTGTAATCAATTATATTTAAAGATGTCTCGTTATCTAATTTTTCAATTTTAACACTCAATCCTTGTGAAAATCTTGATACCATTCTTTTATCAAAACCATTTAATTGTTCTGGGAATTTATCAGAAGATATTACTATTTGTTTATTGTTTTCAACAAATGAGTTAAAAATGTTAAAAAATATTTCATTTGTCTTTCCGCTGTTTGCTAAGAATTGTATATCATCTATTAAAATAACGTCTACATCATTTATTTCGCTTTTTGTTGTTTCTATTTCTTTAAAACCATCCATTAATGAATCTAATATCGTTTTTCTAAATTCTGATGATGTAAAATATTTAACTTTCAAATTTTCATTAATTTTCCCAACTTCATAACATATAGCTTTAAGTAAGTGAGTTTTTCCTAAACCTGAATCACCATAAATGAAAAGAGGGTTCCATTTCATACCCAAGTTTGAAATTATTGCTTTTGCAGCTTTTAGTGCATTAATATTGCTTGATCCTGTTATAAAGTTATCGAATGAATACCCTGTAACTAAAGATTTTTCTTTTTTTAAGTTTACCAGCGATTTAATTTCTTTTTCATTATTATATTCTTCATTTGTTAAAAATACGACACTTAGATCTTTTCCTGAAATCTCACATATTTTTTCTTTTATTTGTTCCCCAAGATTACCTAAGTATCATTTTGATAATTCTGATTTTACAATTATAACTTTTTCATTTTCATCCAGTTCTTTTAAGACTGCTACTTTGATGTATTCCTCATAAACATTTGGTTCAACCAAGTCGCAGGATATTAATCATTCCTTAGTTTTTTTTCATATATCGCTGTTATTCAT